>DATJUN010000061.1:0-93218 GCA_035502275.1 Steroidobacteraceae bacterium | reverse complement strand
CCCGCCGAAGCGACGTGGTACATCTTGCTCTTGCCGCTCGGGGGCACGACCACCACGCTCTGCAGGTCGTTGCCGAACTTATCCTGCAGTTTTGACTGCGCCTCATTGGCGGCCTTATCGCTACGGAAGGTTCCCAGATCTACAACGTAATCGAACTGCTGCAGTTGACTCTTGGCCTGGTCAGCCTCGGGGCCGGTGGGGTACTTCTGCAGGAAGGCCTGGAGCGCCGCCTCGGTGTTGGTGCTCTTGGCCTGCTGCCAGTCGGCGGCCCGCTGCAGATCGGTGATGCGGGTCTGGGCATCCTGGGCATGGGCGCCCATGGGCTCGCTCGCGAGGTACTGCTGATAGCTCTGGAGCGTGTTGGCGCTCTGCGCCGTCATCCAGGCCTGGTCGTCCTGCAGCGTCTGAATGCGCTGCTGGGCGGCCGCGTCATGCGGATCGTTGGGGTGTTTGCTCAGGAAGGCCTGGTATGCCGCAACCGTCCCCTGCGTATTGGCCTGATTCCAATCCGACTCGGACGAGCTGCACGCAACGAGGGCACCTGCAGTCACGACAGTCAGGCCCCAGATCAGCTTATTCATGGCGACTCCTTTGTAAGCTCGCGTGCTGATTCGACAGTGGAGCGTTGCACAGCGCTTGAGCGCAGACAAGCGGACAGCCCCGTCGCCGAAACTGGCAAAGCGGGTCGGCATCGGCCGACATGGTGTGTGTGAGGCGCACGAATTGTGCCGCTTAAGGCAGCGTCTTGCAAAAAGAAAAGGCCCGGATCTCTCCGGGCCTTCCTTACACGCTTTTAATTTTCGACGGCTTGGTGCAAAAGCGCGTCGCGCGGGACGTTGTTACCAGCGTCCGCCGCCGCCGCCACCACCCGGGCCGCCGCGGTAGCCGCCGCCACCACCGCCGCCGCCGCCACGCGGACCGCCACCGGTGCGCGGCTTGTCCTGCGCCTCGTTGACGCGCAGGGGACGGCCGCCCATGTTGTGGCCGTTCAGGTTCTGGATGGCACGGGCTGCATCGGCCTGGCTCATCTCGACGAAGCCGAAGCCGCGCGGGCGGCCGGTCTCACGATCGGTGGGCAGCGAGACGGATTCAACCGTGCCGTGCTGGGAGAACAGCGCGCGGACATCCGCCTCGCTGGCCGTAAAGGGAAGGTTGCCGACATAGATCTTGGCCATGCAATGAACTCTCTCAAACAATTAAATCGAGTGACCCGGACGCGATTCCAAGGAGTTGATCCGGCCACCCCACCACAGCAGGAACGTCACGAGGTCTAGGGAGAGGATGTCTCGCAGGCCGTCGAACCGTAAATCCTGTTACCTGATCGCAGCGGCTCGACTCGGACTCAACCAGGCCTCAGCGGCATAGGGAGGAGACACAACCGACCGTCGGCGAACGGCGCCGATTCTAGCATAGCCGTTTACCCGGTCCAGCGCACCGCCGAAGGTGTGCCGTGAGGGATTTGCGCCATGGCCTTGCGTGTCCGCCCCGGCCTCGGCCAGCCTTACAGATCGCCTCTGTTACTGGATCAGCCAGGAGATCGAGCTGTTGACGCCGTTGGGGGTGCCGAAATTCATCAGGTCGACCTTGGTCGGCGAGACGATGTACAGCACATCGGCCGTGGTGGCCACGCCGTTCAGGAGCACCGTTCCAAACCCACGACCGGTGCTGTCGATGGCGAAGGTGCCGCTCTGGTAGTCTCCGGAAAGAGAGCCAAACGTGAGCTCCTCGAGCGATTGCAGAGTGATCGGGCCGTTGGCCATGGCGAACTGGGTCCCGCTGACGAAGGCGCCGCTGAGGCTGTCGGTGAAACCGCCGGCTGGCGGGATCTGCAGTTCGAGCAAGCCACTGTTGCCCGAGCTGCTGCCCAGCTCGAGCAGGTAACCGTTGGAGACGCCGTCCAGATAAAACACGAAGTTGCGCGTACTGGCGCCGATCAGCGACAGGGTGCCGCGGCCGTTGGCGGCCACGCTGTAGGCCTGGCTGGCGTAGGGGACATTGTCCGTATCGGTGGATTGGTCGGACGAGTCGAGCACCACGTTGACGGTCCCGGCGCCCGTGTCCGCGCCCGAGAGACGGCCGAGTGCCGCGACGGCGCTGGGATCGACGGTGCCCTGGCGCCCCCAGAGGCTCAGGATCGAGGGGGAGCCCAGTGCGGCGGAATCGAAAGTGGTCGGGCTTGCATCCCCGGTCTGTGCCGTCAGGTAGCCGAACTCGCGCGCGGTGCCCACCGTAGGATCTGCATTCATGAGCTCGTACTTGCCGGCGTTGACGATGTAGTAGACGAGCGTGGTGGCGCCGGCGCCTGCCTGCAGCGACACGGTGCCGCGCCCGTATCCGTCGGGAGCAGAGACGGTGCCAGTCGAGGGGGCATTGGCCAGGTCCGCACCGAGCGGAGCCTTGGCCCTGGAATCGCCGGCATTCGAGTCCACGCTGCCGGTGAAGGTGCCGGCGGAGACACTGAACGCGCCGATAGTTCCATAGTGCAGCGTCTGGCTGTCCACGCCCAGCAGGCCAAAGGCGAAGTTGCCCGTGGGCGCTGTGCCGGTCAGCGCTGTGGTATCGGTCAGCAGCAGCTCACCGGACCCGGAGTCCTCGAAGGGCACCGTGCTGCTGGCCGGGGCAATCAGTTCCAGGCGCGCGGAATGGAACGCGCCGCTGGTATCGGGCGGTGTCGCCGAGAAGTTGTAGTCGAGCTCCCCGCTCGGGGCCAGCAGCGTCAGGACGCCGCTGTTGGTGGTGCGGGTGGTGCATTTGCTGCCCGACGTCAGCGCTTCCGCGAGCGTCACACGATTACCATCCTTGTAATCCTGCTCGCCGGTGATGTTGCCGCTGGCGTCGATGTCGATGTGGGCCAGGTGCACGTACTCGCCGCCGCCGCGAAAGCCGTTGGAGGCCAGCGTGAACTGACCGCTGAGGATGCAGGGGGAATAGGGCTTGATGATGATTTCAAATTGCTGCGGCGACTGCGGGTAATTGCCGGCGGAGTCCTCGACCTGCAGGGTGAAGTCGTAGGTGCCGGCCGTCGTGGGAGTCCCGCTCAGGGTCGCGATCGCGCTGGTCGCGCTGGTCAGGGTCAGGCCAGGCGGGAAGGTGCCGCTGGAGAGCGTCCAGGCGTAGGGCGTCACCCCGCCGACCACGTTGATGTTCGTGGCGTAGGGGACGTTGACGTTGCCTGGGAACTGCGTGGCCGGCGTGATCACCGGCGTGCCAAGCGTCACGATGGTGACGGCGGCGTTCTGGGTCGCGTTGTAGTTCGAGATGGCGGTGATGAGGGCGGACTCGGCTCCAGCGAAGGTCGGGGTCGCGGGCGGCGCCTCGTACACCACTGACGTGGGGGTGGCATCGATGAGGGTGCCTGGGCCATCGAGCTTCCAATTGACCCCCGCGCCGGTCGGATCGTTGGAGACGCTCGCCGTGACGATGGTGCTTTCTCCCTGGTAGAGCTGAGTGACCCCGCCGGAAACCGCCAGCGCCACGTCGACCGCAATACCCAGGGAAGGATTGATGCCGAGGTTGTAGTCGCTGCTGCACGCCGCCAGCGCGGCAGTGGCAAGCACGGCACCGAAGGGCAACAGCAGGCGAGTGGCCGCGGCGCCTGTGCGGCGCGACCCAGGAAGAGTGAAACGCAACGACTTCTCCTTAGCGAACGGTGCCCGGCTGGGCCGGTCCTTGGTTCTGGCCCCCGGCAGGGGCGCTTAGCATAGCGACAGTCGCGCCCGGATTCAGTTCAACCGATGGCGGCGCGCCGACGGCGCCGCAGCAGACAGCATCCCGCCGCCGCGGCGAGCACTGCGAGGGTCGGCGGATCGATCGTCCCGGTCCCGCTGGCGGCCGCGAATGCACCTTCGATCTTCACGCTCGCCGAGGCGCTGCGGCCGGTATCGTCGGTGACGGTCAGGATGGCGGTGATGGTGCTGAAGGCGGGAAACACCAGCGTTGCAACCGCCTGATTGGCATTGATGAGCTGGTCGCTGGTGGCCGGATCAGTCGTCCACTGCCAACTCACGATGCTCGCCCCTGCGGCGGCGGTACTGCCACTGCCATCCAGGCGGATGCGCTGTCCCGGGCTGCCCGAGGTGCTCGAGGCGTTGATCTGCACGTACATGTTCTCGGTCGTCTCGAGGGCGGCGGCGGCATTGAGCATGCCCGCACCACAGGTCGCGGTGGTGCACACGCACTCCACATCTTCACTGGTGTCGGTGTAATCGCCGTTGGAATCGGTGCTGGTCGAGGGCATCTGGCAGCTCGTCTTGGTCGTGGACGAGGAGGTGGGGAACGGCAGGGCACTCGACTGCAGGCGGGCGATGATCTGCGAGGGGGTCAGCGTCGGCACGGCCGCCTTCATCAGTGCTGCAACCCCCGCGACCATGGGCGCTGCGAAGCTGGTGCCAGCCACAGCGGTGTTGTCCTGGTTGCCGCCGGCGTTGATGTATCCCTGATCCATCAGGGAATAGGTGTAGAAGCCCGGTGTCGCCGCGGGCGAGGTCGCCCCGGCATCGGTGGTCGTGATGATCGCGTAGGTACAGGGTACGGTGATGCCCGCAGTCGTGCTCGTCGTGACGCAGTTGCCGCCCGGGGCAGCCAGCGTGGCGGAGGCAGCGCTGCTGGATAAATTGCTGTAGGGAACCTTGGTACCGGCCGCGCGCAGCCCCACGACCGAGAGCACGCCGCTGCAGTTGGCGGGTGCATCGAGCGGACCGCCCTCATTGCCGGCGGCGGCCACGACCAGCACACCCGCACTGACTGCCTGGTTGATGGCGTCCTGCTCGGTCTGCGAGCAGGGGCTTTGGGCTGCGAGGCTCAGGTTGATGATGTTGGCGGCGGGGTTCGAGGCGATGGTACCGGCATCGGTCGTCACCCCGACCCCCGAGGCCCAGAGGATGGCCGCGGCGATGTCGGAGATGCGGCCGGAGCACTTGCCGATGGCGCGCACCGGCAGGATCGTCGTCAGCGGCGCGATTCCGGCGACGCCGACGCCGTTGTTGGTGACCGCACCGATGACGCCGGCCACCTTGGTGCCATGCCAGGAGCTGGGCGATTGCGTGGTACAGCCGGCCTGCTGGAACAGCGGCAGTGCCACATCGGTCGCATCGATCCAGTCGCCCGGATCGGCCGCATCGGGCGCCCAGCCATGACCATCGTTGGCGAAATCATAGGTCGCCGCCGAGCCAGTGGCACTGCAGTCGGCCGTGGTGTGGCCATCGGTGGTGCTCGTAAGGTTGCCCTGATCGCAGCTGACGAAGTCATAGCCGCAGCCGGTGCCGGCTCCGCCGGTATTGCACTGAAGTTTCGCGGGGCCGCTCGTACCTGCCGGATACAGGAAGTCCGGATGCTGCTCGATGATGCCGGTGTCGATCACGGCCACGACGATGTTGGGGGAGCCCAGGGCGCCGTTCTGCCACGCGGTGGTTGCCGAGATCGCCGCGGGTGTCGCCGAGGAGCTCGGCTGCAGATACCACTGACCCTCCCAGCTGCCATTGGCATCGGAGCCGGCCGAAAAGGACGGATCATTGGGCGCGTCGGTGGGAAAGTCGGCGATGTAGCGCCAGGCATCGGGCTCGGCATACTCGACCGCCGGGTCGCTGTTGAGCCGTGCGAGGATGTCAGACATCTCGCGCCTGCCGGGCACATAGGGCAACTGCATGACGTCGGTCTGCCCGAAGAGATTACGCACCGGGGAAACATCCACGCCCGTCACCGAGCGCAGATGCAGGGCGCGCCCGCCGACCGTCGCGATCTGAAGGGAGGCGACGCTGTCGGCACGCCACTTGACGATCAGGCGGTCAGTGGCCCGCGGATTTACGACGACGGGACGGAACACCAGGCTGTCGGCGGCAGGGGCCTGCCTCGGCCAGGCGAGCGCGACCGAGAGGACGAGCAGCAACTGCACGGTGGCCCGAAACCTGGCGGATCGCATCAGCTCATCATCTCCCTATCGGCGCGCGGACTGTGGTTAGCTCGTACTGGGGCCCGGCGCAGCCGAGCCATTAGACCATAGACTGGCGGCGAGTTCGGTACACGCCGCGACCAGGGAGAGCTGCATGGATCGGAGGGTAGGGGCCCGGGCCGGCTGGCTGATCGGTGCAGCGCTGCTGCTGGCACCGGCGCAGCGGGCGCATGCCTGGGGGGATGAGGGCCACCGCATCGTGGCGCTGGTCGCGCAGCACTTCCTTTCCGCGCGCACACGGGCACGCGTCCAGGCGCTGCTGGCGCAGGATGGCAGTGGGCTCACGGTGGACACCTCGATGGCGAGTGAGGCCACCTGGGCGGACCATTACCGCGACTCGGACCGCGATGGAGCGCGCGTGCGTTACGAGCGCACCTGGCGCTGGCACTTCATCGATCTGGAGCTCGACTCCCCGGACCTCGCGAGTGCCTGCTTTGGCGAGCCACGCCTGGCGCCGCATCTGGCGGCCAGCGACGGTCCGGCGCGCGACTGTGTCGTCGACAAGCTAGATGAGTTCGAGGAGGAGCTGGCGTCGCCTCTGACACCGGCTGCCGAGCGGCTGCGGGCGCTGCAGTTCCTGCTGCACTTCGTTGGTGATCTGCACCAGCCGCTGCATGCCGCCGATGATCACGACGCGGGCGGTAACCGCGTGCACGTCAGCGCTCGCGATGAGCGCGCGGGCAATCTGCACCATTATTGGGACACCGTGTTCGTCGCAGAGCTCGGCGACGGCGCCCCCCAGGTGGCGTACGAGCTCTGGCAGCGTATCGGGCCGCGTGAGCTGGCGGCCTGGCAGCGTGGCAGGCCGCAGGACTGGGCACTGGAATCCTTCGGGCTCGCCCAGCGCGTCGCCTACGGCGAGCTGCCCGAGCCGACGGGGCGCGGCCGCTACCGGCTGTCGGCCCGCTACATGCGCGACAGCCGCGCGGTCGTGGCGCTGCAGCTCAGCCGCGCCGGCGTGCGACTTGCGTGGCTGCTGGAGCGGGCATTGGGACAGTAACGGCCCGACGGCCGATGGTCAGCGCGCTCCCGGTCCCCGCAGCAGCGGCGTAATCAGATCCAGCGGCAGCGGAAACACCACCAGCGAGCTCTTTTCATTCGAGATGTCCGCCAGGGTCTGCAGGTAGCGCAGCTGGATCGAGGCGGGGTTGCTCGAAAGCAGCTGTGCCGCCTCGGTCAAGGTCTGGGCTGCCTGCTTCTCGCCCTCGGCGTGGATGACCTTGGCGCGCCGGGCGCGCTCGGCCTCGGCCTGCTGGGCCATGGCGCGGATCATGGTCTCATCGAGGTCGATGTCCTTGATCTCGACGTTGGTGACCTTCACGCCCCAGGCAGCGGTGTTCTGATCGAGCACCTGCTGGATTGCGGCGTTGAGCTTGTCACGCTGCGCGAGCAGCTCGTCCATCTCGTGCTGTCCGGCAACGGAGCGCAGCGTGGTCTGTGCCAGCTGGCTCGTGGCCTCATAGGGATTCACGACCTGCAGCACCGCCTTCTCGGGATCGACGACGCGGAAGTACACCACGGCGCTGACCTTGACCGAGACGTTGTCGCGCGAGATCACGTCCTGCTTGGGCACGTTCAGCACCACGGTGCGCAGCTCGAGCTTGCGCATGTGCTGCACGGCCGGCAGCACCAGGCGCACGCCCGGACCCTTCACGCCGGTGAAGCGTCCGAGCGTGAACATCACGCCGCGCTCGTATTCCTTGAGAATGCGCAGCGAGCTCGCGATCAGCACCAGCAGAATGACGATGACGATGACCAGGGCAGAATTCATGAGTGACCCCGTGACAGTGGCGCTGCGGATGCAGCAATGGAGAGGGGCTCGAGCCAGAGCGTCAGCCCGCTGACGCGCACGATGCGCGCGTGCTCGCCCGGCGAGAGCGGCACGGGGCTGTGGGCGCGCCACAGCTCACCGCCGTAGCGCACCAGATATTCTTCCGGTGCGCCGCTGACGACTTCGACCGGCTCACCGATCATGGCCTCTGCGCCCGTCGTGACGGGACGGCGGCGCGCGCGCGCCGCGAGTGCCGCGATCGCAGCGATGACCAGCGCTCCGGCAATGGCGACCCCGATGATCAAGGGCAAAGCCACCTGTAGTCCCGCCCCGTGATTGCTGAAGAGGATAATCGATCCGATCACGAAGGCCGCGAGCCCACCGATGCCGAGCGATCCGTAGGTCGGCATGAAGAACTCTCCGACGATCAGCCCCACGCCGAGTGCCATCAGCGCGAGGCCCGCGAAGTCCACCTGCAGCAGCTCGAGCCCGTACAGTGCCAGCAGCAGGGCGAGGGCGCCGGCCACGCCCGGCAGCACGGCGCCCGGGTGATATCCCTCCAGCAGCAGTCCCCAGATCCCGGCCAGCAGCAGCCCGTAGGCGATGGTCGGATGGCTCAGGAACAGCAGCAGCCCCGTGCGCCAATCCGGGCTGATTTCGGTGAAGCCCGCACCGGCCGTATGCAGCACCGTCGGCTGACCGGCGACGATGGCCTGGCGGCCGTCGAGGCGCATCAGCAGCGTCGGTACGTCCGGAGCCATGAGATCGATGACGTGCGCCTGCAGCGCCTCGCGTGCCGGCAGGCTCGCCGCGCCGCGCACCGCGCTCTCGGCCCAGTCGGCATTGCGCCCATGCAGCTGTGCCAGCGAGCGAATATAGGCCACGGCGTCATTGACGGCTTTGCGCTCGCTGGCCGTGGACGGTGCGGGGGCGGACGCGGGCGTCGCACCCGGCGAGTGCGAGCCGGCGGCCGGTGACTGAGTCGGTGAGGTGGGGGCGCTCGGCTGCTCCTCGCCACCGAGGGAGATGGGGGTGGCGGCCCCGAGGTTCGTCGCCGGCGCCATCGCCGCCACGGCACAGGCATAGAGGATATAGGTGCCGGCGCTGGCGGCGCGTGCCCCGCTCGGGGCGACATAGCCGACCACCGGCACGGGCGAGGCGAGGATGGCCTTGATGATCTCACGCATCGCGGTGTCCAGGCCGCCGGGCGTGTCGAGCTGCAGGATCACGACCGGCGCGTGCGCGCTGGCGGCGCGGCTGAGCGCCTGCTGCACGTAGCGGCTCATGGCAGGACCGATGGCTCCGTCCACCTGCACCACGAGCGCCGGCGCGACGCTCCGGGACGGTGCAGCCGGCGGGCCGGACTCGCCGGGTGCCGCGCCGTGCGCCGGCGCGGCGAGAGCGGTGAGCGCAGGCACTCCCAGCCACAGCAGGACCCCCGCGGCGAAGCCGCAGGCGTGCCGTGTGCCGCTACCCCCGGGAGGTTCGAGCCCTCTCACCTGCGGTCCCTGTGCTGTCTGACCTCGCCATGGTAGCCGGAAGGCGGTGCGAGCACACGCATCTGTGCCGCAGGGGGTGATGAGTCGCCTTGCGACGGCGGAGGGTCTTCAGTAGAGTGCCGGGGTTTTTTTGCCGCCCGGCCAACGGCGATGAGTGCGCCGGCGAATGCAGCGTACAATCCCGATTTCCGCAATGAGCAAGACCGACCTCCCGGCCTGGGTGGTACATAAATTCGGTGGATCCAGTGTGGCCGACGCGGCCTGTTTCGAGCGCGTCGCGGCCATCGTGGAGTCCGAACGGGCCCATGAAGGCAGCGCAGACTCGGCGCCGCTGCGCCTGGGCATCGTGCTGTCAGCCTGCAAGGGCGTCACCGACCGCCTGCTCGAGCTGGTCGCGCTCGCCGAGCGTCAGGACGATGGCTGGCAGACGCGGCTCGAACCGCTGCGTGAGCGGCATGCCGACATTGCCGAGGCGCTGCTGACGCCGACCGCCGCTGCCGAGTACCTGAGTGAGTTCGACCAGGACCTGAAGGGTATCGCGGGCGTCTTGCAGACCACGCGCATGATGCGCTCGGCCGCGCAGACCGTGCATGACCTGGTCGCGGGCTTTGGCGAGATCTGGTCGACACGGCTGTTCACGCGCTACCTCGCACGTCGCGGCCACCGTCACGGTGTGCAGTGGATCGATGCACGGCGCTGCGTCGTCGTGGAGTGGAGTGCGCTGGGCCCCGCGGTGCAGTGGGAGGAGTCGCGCCGCCGCCTCGAGGCGCTGCTCGGCGAGCAGGCCCAGAGCTCGGAGCGGCAGCCCCGGACGCTGGTCATTACCGGCTTCATCGCCAGCGACCCGCGCGGCGTGCAGACGACGCTCGGGCGTAACGGCTCGGATTTCTCGGCATCGATCTTCGGCTCTCTGCTGGATGCGGCCGAGATCCAGATCTGGACCGATGTGGACGGCGTATTGTCCGCCGATCCACGCCGCGTACCCGATGCGACCATCATCGATTCGCTCTCGTACAACGAGGCGATGGAGCTGGCCTATTTCGGCGCCAAGGTCATCCACCCGCAGACCATGGCGCCGGCCGTGGGCCGCAGCATCCCGATCTGGATCCGCAACACCTTCGCGCCCGAGAAGCCCGGCACGCTCATCTGTGCCCGTCCGGCCTCCGCCCAACCGGTCAAGGGCATCACGACGATCGAGAACGTCGCCCTGATCAATCTCGAGGGCGCCGGCATGATCGGCGTGCCCGGTACCGCCTACCGGCTGTTCGGCGCACTGCGTGAGGAGGGGATCTCGGTGATCCTGATCTCCCAGGGCAGCTCCGAGCATTCGATCTGCTGTGCGATTCCGCGTGAGCAGGCCGCACGCGCCAAGAGCCTGCTGCAGGCGGCGTTCGCGCGCGAGCTGGCCGGGGGACAAATCCAGGACGTGGACGTGACCGAGGAGCTGGCCATCCTCGCGGTGGTGGGCGATGGCATGGCGGGCATGCCCGGCGTGGCCGGCAAGGTGTTCGGCGCGCTCGGCAATGCGCAGATCAATGTGCGCGCGATCGCCCAGGGAGCCTCCGAGCGCAACATCTCCGTGGTCGTCGACGGCAAGGATGCCACGCGCGCGCTGCGCGCCGCGCACTCGAGCTTCTATCTGTCGCCGCACACCCTCTCGATCGGCATCATCGGGCCGGGGACGGTGGGGCGCGTGTTGCTCGATCAGCTGGCCGGCGAGCGCGAGCGGCTCGAACGCCAGTTCAATATCGACCTGCGGGTGCGCGCAATCCTGCGCTCGAACCAGATGCTGCTTGCCGATCAGGAGATCGGGCTCGGCAGCTGGCGCGAGCAGCTCGAGCGGCGCGGCGTGACCCCGGACATCGCCCGCTTCACTGCACACGTGCATGCCGACTATCTGCCGCATGCGGTCATCATCGATTGCAGCGCCGACGCGCACATCGCAACGCACTATCGCGACTGGCTCGCAGCCGGCATCCATATCGTGACGCCGAACAAGAAGGCCAACAGCGGCTCGCTCGCCTACTACGAGTCGCTGAAGGCCGCCCGTCGTGCCAGCGGCGCGCACTATCTGTACGAGGCCACCGTGGGGGCGGGACTGCCGGTCATTCAGACGCTGCGCGATCTGCGCGAGACCGGCGATGCCATTCAGAGCATCGAGGGCATCTTCTCCGGCACGCTCGCCTACCTGTTCAATATCTACGACGGCACGACGCCTTTCTCGGCGATCGTGCGCGAGGCCAAGCAGCGCGGATATACCGAGCCGGATCCGCGCGATGATCTCTCGGGCATGGACGTGGCCCGCAAGCTCATCATTCTCGGGCGCGAGATGGGTCTGGCGCTGGAGATGAGCGATGTGCAGGTCGCAAGCCTGGTACCCGAGGAGCTGGTCGCCGGCAACAGCGAGCAGTTTCTGACGGGTCTGTCGCGCCACGATGAGCCAATGAAGCAGCGCTTCGAGGCTGCGCGTGCGCGCGGCCATGTGCTGCGGTATGTCGGTGCCGTGCGCGCCGACGGACATGCCACTGTCGGGCTGGCCGAGCTCGACGCGCGCCATGCGTTCGCCAATATCGCCCTCACCGACAATGTGGTGCGCTTTGCCACGGCGCGCTACTGCGACAATCCGCTGATCGTGCAGGGGCCGGGGGCCGGGCCCGCCGTCACGGCCGGCGGCGTGTTTGCCGATCTGCTGCGCCTGGCCACCTACCTCGGGGCGCGCCTGTGAGTGCGCAGTCGGCACCCGGCGCAGCGGCCGCAGCCGGCGTACGCACGCAGGCCACCGCCTTTGCACCCGCCTCGGTCGGCAACGTCGCGATCGGTTTCGACATCCTGGGCTTTTCCATCGAGGCGATCGGTGACCGGGCGACCGTGCGGCGCACCGCGCATCCGGGCGTGAGCATCGCGGCGGTCGAGGGCGTGATCGCGGATCTGCCGCGCGAGGCCGAGCGCAATACCGCCGGGCGTGCCCTGATTGCCATGCGTGAGGCGCTGGGATTGCCGTTCGGTTTCGAGCTGACCCTCAGCAAGGGAATTCCGCTCTCCTCCGGGCTCGGGGGCTCGGCCGCATCGGCCGTCGCTGCGGTGGTCGCCGCCAATGCGCTGCTGTCCGAGCCGCGGCCGCTGCTCGAGCTGCTGCGCTTCGCGGTGCAGGGAGAGGCGGTCGCCAGCGGCTCGATGCACGTGGACAACATCGCCCCCTCGCTCTACGGCGGCCTGGTGCTCACGGTCGGCATCGATCATCCGCGCGTCAAGCAGATCCCGGTGCCTGCCTCGATCCGCGCGGTGGTCGTGCACCCGCACATGTTCCTCTCCACGCGCCAGGCACGTGCGATCCTCAAGGGCAGCGTGCAGATGGCCGACTTCGTCTGGCAGACTGCCAACCTCGCGGGTTTCATCTCCGGCTGCTACACCAGCGATCTGGACATGCTGCGCGAGTCATTCGAGGACGTCGTCATCGAGCCACAGCGCGCTGCGCTGATCCCGGGTTTTGCCGATGTGCGCCAGGGCGCACTCGACGCGGGCGCCATCGGCTGCTCGATCTCGGGGGCCGGCCCCACGGTATTCGCCTGGTGTCTGGAGGCGCAGGCCAACGCCGTCTGTGCGGCGATGACGCAGGCGTTTGCGCGTCACGACCTGGGCTCCGATCCCTGGATCACGCGCGTGCAGCCCACCGGCGCACGCGTCATCGACTGATGCGCTTCGCCAGCACGCGCAACCGGGCCGAGCAGGTCTCCCTGAGCAGCGCGCTCGAGCGCGGACTCGCTCTCGACGGCGGTCTCTACATGCCCACCGAATGGCCGCAGCTCAAGCCCGCCGCCGACCCGCAGGACCTGCCGGCGCTGGCGCTGGAGTTGCTGCGTCCGTTCGCCGCCGGTGACGTCCTGCAGGATGAGCTGCCGGCGATCGTGCGTGAGGCCTTCAATTTTCCCGCGCCGCTGACCGGGCTTTCTCCCGGGAAGCAGATCAGCCGCGAAGGGACCAACGTGCTCGAGCTCTTCCATGGGCCCACGGCGGCGTTCAAGGACTTCGGCGCGCGCTTTCTTGCCGCCGCACTGGCACGGCTGCCGGGCGCGCGAGAGCTGCAGATCCTGGTGGCGACCTCGGGGGACACCGGCGGGGCGGTGGCGGCGGCCTTCCATCGGCGCGAGCGCGTCGAGGTCGCGGTGCTGTTCCCGCAGGGCCTGGTCTCCCCGACGCAGGAGCGGCAGCTGACCTGCTGGGATGCCAACGTGCGCAGCTTCGCCGTGCGCGGACGTTTTGATGACTGTCAGCGCCTGGTCAAGCAGGCGTTCGCCGATGCCGAGCTGTCCGAGCGCTTTCGCCTGTCCTCGGCCAACAGCATCAACCTCGGGCGGCTGCTGCCACAGATGGTCTACTACTGGGCCGCGAGCCTGACCGTGCAGCGCCAGTTCGGACTGCCGACCTGCTTTGCGATTCCGAGCGGAAATCTCGGCAACGCGACCGCCTGCGTCTGGGCACGACGCCTGGGGGCGCCGATTGGCACGATTCTGCTCGCCCACAACGCCAACAGCACCGTGCCGGATTACCTGCGCGAGGGCGTGTTCACGCCACGGCCAAGCATCGCAACGCTCTCCTCGGCCATGGACGTGGGCGACCCGAGCAATCTCGAGCGCCTGAGCGCCCTGTTTCCGGACGCTGCGGCGCTCGGCGGTGCGCTGCTGGCGGTCAGCATCGATGATGGGGCGACGCGTGCGCGCATCCGCGAGGACTTCGTCGCCCACGGACGCATCTGGTGTCCGCACAGCGCGGTGGCCGCGGAGGCCCTGGCGCGTGTGCGCGCCTCGGGCGCAGGCGGCCCGGCGGGCGTGTGGAGCCTGGTGGCAACTGCGCACCCGGCGAAGTTCCGCGAGATCATCGAGCCACTCATCGGCAGCCCGGTGCCGATGCCTGCGACGCTGGCACGTCTGTACGAGCGCCCGGTGCGCTGCGAGCAGATCGATCCTACGCTGCAGGCGCTGAAGCACTCGCTCTGACGCACCCTGAAGCCGCCGATGCAATCCTCGCCCCTGCAAGCCCTGCCAGTGTCACTGACTCCCGCGCAGCTGCAGCTGGCCGCGTGGCTGCTGCTCTCGGCGGTCCTGATCGCGCTGCTCATCTGGGTGTGGCGCTGGGACCGGCGGCGCCGGCAGCGCATCGCGCGCATGCTAGCCGTGACCGGCTGCGGCTTCGATCACGTGCGCGATGTGCTGGTACCGGACGGGCAGGGCGGCTCGCTGCACGTCGATTTTCTTCTGCTGACGGTGCGCGGTGTGGTCGTCATCGATCTGCGCGATGTAGCCGGCAATATCTTCGGCGGCGATCAGATGAATGCCTGGACGGTGATGAATCGTTCGCAGCGCTACACCTTCGTCAATCCCCAGACCGCGCTGTATGACCGCATCGCGGCAGTGCGCGCGCTGGTGCAGGAACTGCCGGTCGAGGGACGCATCGTCTTCACCGCGCGCGGGCGCTTTCCCAAGGGGCTGCCGCGCCATACGCTCTCGCTCGAGTCGCTGTCGGCGGAGTTTCCAGTGTCCGATCGCGAAGCGGTCAGTGAGCTGCTGGCCCGCTGGACGCCGCCGTGGGAGAGCCTCAAGGCCGCCGTGACGCCGAGCAAGCTCGCTGCGCCCAAGGCCGCCATCTAACACCCGGGCAGGGCGAAGAATGCGCGCGCATGCGCGCTGGTGTGCGCAGCGCAGTCTGCCAGCGCCTCGCCGCGCGCGTGCGCGATGGCGGCGCCGATGTGCGGCAGGTACATCGGCTCATTGCGGCGCGTCGGTGCCGGTGGCGACAGGTCGCGCGGCAGCAGATACGGCGCATCGGTCTCGAGCATCAGGCGCTGAACCGGAATGCGGCCAACCAGTGCGGCCAGGTGCCTGCCGCGCCGCTCGTCGCAAAACCAGCCGGTGATGCCAATCGACAGCCCGAGCGCCAGATATGCCTCGAGTTCGCGCTCACCGGCCGTGAAACAGTGGGCAACCGCGCCGCTCAACGCACCGATGTGCTCGCGCAGGATCGACACAAAGTCGGCGTGCGCATCGCGCTGGTGCAGGAACACCGGCTTGCCACATTCCGCCGCGAGCTGCAGCTGCAGCTCGAAGGCCCGGCGCTGCGCCGGGGCAGGGGAAAGATTGCGGAAATAATCCAGTCCGCATTCGCCCACGGCGACGACGGCGGATTCCTGCAGCAGCGCGCGCAGCGCCGGCAGCTGCTGCGGCGTGAGCTCCGCGGCGTGGTGCGGATGCACGCCCGCTGTCGCAAACAGGCGACCGGCATGCAGGCGCGACAGCTCGACCGCGGCGCGGCTGCTCGCAACGCTCGCACCGGTGACGACGATCTGCGCCACGCCGGCAGCGCCCGCGCGCGCGATGACCGCTTCGCGGTCGGCATCGAAGCTGTCGTGCGTCAGATTCGCACCGATGTCAATCCACTGCATGGCGGTACTGTAATGCACGGCGCGCGGCTGCGCGCGATGCATCCGATCGCATCGTTGCCTGTTATCATCGATGCGTCGACGCAGCTGGAGCCCCAACGTACACGACACATGATGAGACAACTGCAGCTCTGGAATGCGAACGGGGACGAGCACGGCTGGTCGGTGCGACAGAGTCCGCGCGCCCGTCGGCTCTCGGTGCGGGTGTTTCGTCATGGCGGCGTGGAGATCGTCGTGCCGCCGCGTACCTCCGCGGCGCGCGTCAGTGCGTTCGTCTCCGAGCATCGCGAATGGATCGAGCGACAACGGCGTCGCTCGGCCCCGCCGATGCAGTGGCCGTTGCCCCCGCCGACGCTGGTGCTCAGCGCGCTGGGAGAGGAGTGGGCCTGCGTGCCTGGAGCGAGCGGGAAGCGCCTGCGCGTGCGCGAGCAGAGCGGTCAGTTGATTCTCGACGGCGATCTGACCCAGCGCGACCGATTACGGCAGGCGCTCACGCGCTGGCTGGTCGCCCGAGCGCTGCTGCGCTTCGAGGAGCCGCTCGCCGCGCTCGCAACCCGCATGGGCGTCGTGCCCGAGCGCCTGCAGGTGCGCTGCCAGCGCACGCGCTGGGGCAGCTGCTCGCGGCACGGGACGATCAGCCTGAATGCCTGTCTGCTGTTTCAGCGGCCCGAGGTGCTGCGCTACCTCATCATTCACGAGCTCTCGCATCTGAAGCACATGAACCATTCGGCGCGCTTCTGGACCGAGGTCGCGCGCCATGAGCCCGACTGGAAGGCGCTCGATCGCGAACTGCTGCAGGGATGGCGGCGCGTCCCATCCTGGATATTCAAATGAGTCGAGCGCCGCGCGCGGGCGGCGCAGCCGGGGGCGACACGCCCCAGGGCGAGGTACCCGAGGTCGAATCGCGTGTGGATCTGAGCGATGAGCAGGTCCACTGGGATCTGGGCGGCTCGCAGTCCTACGCCGAGTATCTGCACCTGGACCGGCTGTTCTCGGCGCAGGAGCCACTGTCGGCCGAGCACGATGAGATGCTCTTCATCATCGTGCATCACGTCTCGGAGCTGTGGATGCGGCTGCTGCTGCACGAGCTGCGTGGCGTCATCGATTGCGTGCGGCGCGACGACCTGGGCCCCTCCTTCAAGATGTTCGATCGCATCGGACGCGTGCAGGCGCAGCTGCTGGCGGTCTGGGACGTGCTTGCGAGCATGACGCCGGCCGACTACTCGGCGTTCCGTAATCTGCTCGGGCGTGCCTCGGGCTTTCAGTCGCTGCAGTATCGGCTGCTGGAATTCACGCTCGGCAATCGCAACGCCAGCTACGTCGGTGTGCACAAGGACGGGTCGGCGGCCAGCAGCGCGCTGCTGCGCGCCCTGGCGGCGCCGAGCCTGTACGATGAGGTGCTGCGACTGCTCTCGCAGCGTGGCTATGGCATTCCACCGGCGCTGCTGACGCGCGATTTTTCCCAGCCGTATGCCCCGTCCAAGCAGGTCACCGCGGCGTGGCTGGGCGTCTATCACAACGCCGACAAGGACTGGGATCTCTACGAGCTCGCCGAGCGACTGCTCGATCTGGATCACCGCTTCCAGCTCTGGCGCTTCCAGCACATGAAGACCGTGGAGCGCATCATCGGCTACAAGCCGGGCACCGGTGGCACGGCGGGCGTCGCCTATCTGGCCAAGGCGCTGCGGCTCAGGCTTTTCCCGGAGCTTTGGGAACTGCGGACCTCGATGTAGCCACGCTGCCTGCGGCCGCCGCGGGACGGATCGCGGCACTGCGCAGCTGGTTCTGCCAGCGGCGCCAGAGCCGCCAGCCCAGCAGCACCGCGAGGATGCCGGCGTACAGCAGTGGCTCGCGCCAGCCGAGCTTGAGCATCTTCCAGTAGTGCAGCACACCCAGCGCGGCGATCAGATAGATCAGCCGGTGCAGCTGCTGCCAGCGCCGTCCGAGTCGGCGCATCATCTTCTGCGTGGAAGTGACGGCCAGCGGCACCAGCAGCAGCAGGTCCGCGAAGCCAATGGTAATGAAGGGACGCTTGGCGATGTCCTGTGTAATGGCGCGCCAGGAGAAGCCTTGAAACGGCCCGATGTACATCGTGAAGTGCATCAGGGCATAGAAGAAGGCGAACAGGCCAAGCATGCGTCGCAGTCGCAGCAGGTTGGACCAGCCCGTGAGCGCCCGCGCCGGGGACACCAGCAGCGTGATCAGCAGCAGGTTCAGGGCGGTCTTGCCGAGCACATCCAGCACGTAGCGCACCGGGTCGACGCCCAGATCGAAGCCGCGCGCCCAGCCGAAGCCCTGCAACGCCAGGATCCCGCCCAGGCAGCCGGCGAAGGGCACCAGGCAGGCGCAGAACACGACTGGCTTATAGAAATAGCGATAACGCCGATCGATGGGACGCGTTGGCACGGGCGTTACGCGGGTCAGTGGCAGCGGTGGCGCGGCAAGCGAGTGCTGGCGGGAAGCGATGCTGGCGGCAGGCGCGTCGGCGTGCTGGGTGTGCGGATCTGCTGGCCGCCGCGCTCAGAAATAGCGATGCAGATCCATGCCGCGGTACAGGCTCGCAACTTCGGGATAGCCGTTGAACATGAGCGTCGGCTGGCGCTCCTCGAAGAAGCCTGCGCCGATGCGCCGTTCGGTGGCCTGACTCCAGCGCGGATGGGGCACGTTCGGATTCACGTTGGCGTAGAAGCCGTACTCGTTCGGCGCCACGACGTTCCAGGTGTTGGCCGGCTGGGTGCGGGTGAAGGTGATCTTGACGATGGACTTGCCGCCCTTGAAACCATATTTCCACGGCGACATGACCCGCAGCGGGGCGCCGTCCACGGCCGGCAGTTCGCGCCCGTAGAGTCCCACGACCATCAGTGTCAGCGGATGCATCGCCTCGTCCATGCGCAGGCCCTCGACATACGGCCACGGCAGGATGTTGGTCTGCTGCCCGGGCATCTGCGAAGGATCGTAGACCGTCGTGAACTGCACGTACTTGGCCGCCGAAGTCGGGTTGAATCGCTTGATCAGATCACCCAGCGGGAAGCCGACCCACGGAATCACCATCGACCAGGCCTCTACACAGCGGAAGCGATAGATGCGCTCCTCGAGCGGATGGGGCTTGAGGATATCCTCGATCGGGAAGGTGCCGGTCTTCTCCGCCTCTCCGGCAATGGTGACGTTCCAGGGACTGCTGCGAAAGCGGCCGCTGTTTTCGGCAGGGTCCGTCTTCTCCTCGCCGAACTCATAGAAGTTGTTGTAGTTGGTGATCTGCTCGTAGGTGTTGGGTTTCAGTGACACCGAGTAACGCTGATTGAGCGTGTACTTCAGCGGCGGCGGCTGTGGCTGCGCGGTATCGGCGAATGCGGAGCTCACCGGCCCTGAGGCGACCACCAGGCCGCCGGCGACCGCGCTCGCCAGCAACTGGCGGCGCTGCAGGAAAACGGACTCCGGGGTGATCTCGGAGGGTTTGATATCCGCACGCTTCTTGATCAGCATTGCCAACCCCTTGTCTTTGCACACATCTTACGCGCGAATGCCGCCCTTTGTCAGGGCGGGCTGCGCGTGTCGCGACCAGTTCACGCGGTGCAGGACAACCGGGACCGCCAGGCGCCGCGGACCGTTCACCAGGTATCCCTCCTGCGCCAGCAGCAGGTGCGGCACGTCGGCTGCGCTGTTGCCATAAGCATAGACACGCGCGGGACGCTCGCGTTCGATCAGGGCCTGCAGCCGCCGCTGCTTTTCCAGCCCACGACAGTTGGCGCCATCGAGCCGGCCGTCCAGTCGCCCGTCGTGACGCCATTGCACGCGCGAGCACTGCACCAGCTCGAAGCCGAGCGCCTCGGCGAGCGGCGCAACGTACAGGTCGGCGCTGGCTGACATGAGCATCAGACGTTCGCCCCGACGGCGATGCGTCTCGATGGCCTCCAGCGCCTCCTGGTACAACGCACGGTGCACCAGCCAGCGCACGAACCGCGCACTGCGCTGTGCGAGCCAGGCCCGCGGCAGCCCCCCCAGCGCCGCATGCAGCAGCGCCCCCTTGAGAGCGCCTCGATCGCGCTGGACGAGATAGCGCGCCGCGGCCGGCACGACGAGGAGCAGACGCACCAGTCGCCATGGACGGCGCGCCAGACAGGCGATCAGGAATGGACCGAGGGTATCGAACCGGGTGATCGTGCCATCCAGATCGAAGACCGCCACGGGCGGTCCCGGCGGGAGCCCGCTCGAGCTCACCGCGCGGGTGCCCCCGGAATCGCACGCGCCGCACGCGCCGCGCCCTCGGCGCCCGCGTGACCGGTCTCAGGCGGCGCGCGTCTGTGCGGCGAGCTGACGCAGCACGTAGTGCAGGATGCCGCCGTGGCGGTAATAGTCACGCTCCTTGGGTGTATCGATGCGCACGCGAACCTCGAACTGCACGGGCTTTGCGCCCGGCGCGCCGTGGGCGCTTACCTGCGCCGTGCGCGCATCGCGTGCATCAAAGCCGGTGATGTCGAAGGTTTCCCGGCCCGTCAAGCCGAGCGACTGCGCGTTCTGCCCGTTCGTGAACTGCAGAGGCAGCACGCCCATGCCGATGAGGTTGGAACGGTGGATGCGCTCGAAGCTCTCGGCGATGACTGCGCGCACGCCCAGCAGCATGGGACCCTTGGCGGCCCAGTCGCGTGAAGAGCCGGTGCCGTACTCCTTGCCGGCGAGGATGATCTGCGCGATGCCCTCGGCCTTGTAGCGCATGGCGGCGTCGAAGATGCTCATCTGCTCGCCATCGGGCAGATGCAGCGTCACGCCGCCCTCGGTGCCGGGCACCAGGAGATTACGCAGGCGGATGTTTGCGAAGGTGCCGCGCATCATCACCTCGTGGTTGCCGCGCCGTGCCCCGTACTGATTGAAGTCCGCCGGCTGTACGCCCTGCTGCATGAGGTACTGCGCCGCCGGGCTGTTACGCGCGATGTTGCCGGCGGGGGAGATGTGATCGGTGGTGACCGAGTCGCCAAGCAGAGCCAGCACACGCGCGCCACGGATCGCAGCGACCGCCGCCGGCTGCATGCCCATGCCCTCGAAGTAGGGCGGATTCTTGACGTACGTAGACCTGGCATCCCAGGCGTAGAGCTTGCCCGGCGGCACTTGAATGCCCTGCCAGCGCTCATCACCGGTGAATACGCCGGCGTAGCTGCGGCGGAACATCTCGGAGTCGAGATTGCGCTGCACGGCCTCGGCGACTTCGCTGGCTGGCGGCCAGATGTCGCGCAGGTAGACGGGTTTGCCATCCGCTGCCTGACCGAGCGGTTCCTGGTTCAGGTCGATATCGAGCGTGCCGGCGATCGCATAGGCGACCACCAGGGGCGGGGAGGCGAGGAAGTTCATGCGCACATCCGGATGCACGCGTCCCTCGAAATTGCGATTTCCCGAGAGCACCGAGCAGCCGATGATGTCGCCGGCCTTTACCGCGGCGGAAATCTCGGGCTTGAGGGGGCCGGAGTTACCGATGCAGTTGTGCACGCAAACCGTGCCTGCCACGAAACTATGCAGATCATCCACGGCGATATCGAACACTGCACGGCTTCCGATCGCACGCCGGTCGATGACCTGCAGCGCGAAGGTCGGCAGGCTCATCGCATCCTTCTCGATGCAGTAGCGCTTTGAGGACGAAGCCGCCTCATCGTCTCGAGCTTGCAGAGCTGCGAACCAATCGCGTGCGCCGATATCCCGCAGCAGCTGTACGGGCGAAGGAAAGCCGCAGCTGTCGCGGTGCAGGGGTTTGAAGCGCGCCGTCTGCTGACTCGGCAGCCGCTCGAAGCGGTCAGGACCTTCCAGCAGCGAATCGTGCGCAAGCACGGGCGTGTCCCGCGTGATCAGCTCTGCGGCAGCGATGCGGCGACCGTCCGCAAACGAAAAGTCGTGCTGCGGATTCAGGTCCTCCAGCCGGTCAGCCATCCACAGGCGCTGTCGGTTGATGCTATCGATGGTGCGCCAGTACACGGCCGCAGCGCTGGCGCGCAGTGCCTTGTCGACGCAGTATCGAAAGCCCACATGCCGGACGAAGGAGAGGCCGTCAGTCAGCTGCAGTCGCACCTCCGTTCGCGCAACTGCATCGCGTGCGGGCGGATAACTCGACAAAGAATGTCGTGTGCCGAACTCGTAAACCTTCGCGCCCTGCGCCTTGACCCCGCAGCGAGTGAGCAGGTTGATCAGCGAGCGCATGAGCTGCTTCAGCTGCGACACGTGCTCGGGCTTGGCACTGTGCGAGAAGGCAGGAGCGCGCAGGAGGGCATCCTCTTCAGCTACCCCCTGACGATGCAATACCGGGGCGTGCCCGTCGGCGCCGAACAGGCCGCCCAGAAACTCACGCACCAGCGCGACCGGGCAGTCCCCTGCCTGAACGAACTGCGGCAGCGAGGGCGGCTGGTCAATGCGACGGCCCACCACGACGCCCGGCAGTGCCGCGATGGCGCGTGTCAGCTCCCGTGGCAGCACGATGCTCCATTTGCGTTCGTCATAGCGGCTGCCCTGCGGGCGCTGGCCGGTGAGCAGTTCGATATCGTTCAGCGCCGCTTCCCGGTCGAGGGCCTGCCCGACGTTCATCCGGCCCTGACCCGCAACACTGATCGAGCCATCGCTCAGCACGTGGCCCAGCAGGCGCGCGAACGCCAGTGCACGGCGGCGCTCATGCGCGGTGGCGAAATTGAAGCTCAGCTCCCCGGCCTGCACCACATAGCCAGCCTCATCCGCCGCAGGCGCATCGAGCGGCGCCTCCAGTCCCATCACCACCCGATCGTGTCCGAGCACGAGCTCATCCGCGCGCACCCAGCAGCCATCCGAGCGCAGCAGCTTGTGGTCGGGAGTGCAATCCAGCGTGCGGCCATCCTGAAGCACCAGCGAAACGCACTGCCGCTGCCCCTGAACCATCATCTCGCGTTGAAGCGCCATGCCGAGGCGGTTGTCGCGGTTGGGGCCATAGACGCTGGCGCCGCCGGCCTGCGGCAGCGTTTCGATTGCCCGGCTGGTGCCATCGGTCAGCAAAACCGGGGTTCCTGCGGCGATACACGTCGTACAACCGTAGCCGACGATGTCAAAGCCGATGCTCTCCAGCTCGCTGAGCAGTCCGGCCCGCTTGAGGTAGTCGGTGACCACGCGAGAGCCGGGGGCCAGACTGGTCTTGACCCAGGGACGCGCGGTGAGCCCGCGGCGATGCGCGTTGCGCGCCAGCAGGCCCGCGGCCATGAGCACCGACGGGTTGGAAGTGTTGGTGCAGCTGGTGATCGCGGCGATGAGGACGGCGCCGTCCGAGAGCTGCATCTGAGTCGCGTCGAGTGTGAGGGGGGCACTTCCGAGCGCACCCTCAGCGCTTCCCGCGCGATCGCTGCCTGCCTTGCCGGCATCCTTGCCCGCGTGGCGCTTGCTGCGATCCTCGGCCATGCGCGTGTGCTGCTTCTCATAGACGCCCTTGGCCGTGCGCAGCGGCACTCGATCCTGCGGCCGGCTCGGACCTGCCAGCGAGGGCTCGACGCTGCCGAGGTCCAGCTCCAGCAGGTCCGAGTACTGCGCGGAGGGCGCACCATTGGTGCGCCAGAGCCCTTGGGCGCGCGCATAGTCCTCGACCAGCCGCACCTGCTCGGCGGGACGGCCCGAGAGCCGCAGGTAGCGCAGCGTTTCCTCGTCAATCGGAAAGATGGCGCAGGTACTGCCGAATTCCGGCGACATGTTGCCGATGGTGGCTCGATCGGCCAGCGGCAGATTCGCCAGTCCATCGCCGAAGAACTCAACGAACTTATCCACCACGCCCTTCTTGCGCAGTAGCTCCGTGACGGTGAGCACGAGATCGGTTGCAGTGGCCCCGGGGGCGAGGCTGCCGCTGAGGCGCACGCCGATGACCTGCGGGATGAGCATGGTGACCGGCTGGCCGAGCATCGCCGCCTCGGCTTCGATGCCGCCCACGCCCCAGCCGAGCACTCCGAGACCGTTGATCATCGTGGTGTGCGAATCGGTGCCGACGAGGGTATCGGGATAGGCCTGACGATGGCCGCCCTCGTCCTTGTGGAATACCACGCGGCCGAGGTATTCCAGATTGACCTGATGCACGATGCCGGTGTTGGGCGGCACCACCTTGAAATTGCGGAACGCCGACTGACCCCAGCGCAGGAAGGCGTAGCGCTCCCCGTTGCGCTCGAACTCGATGCGGTTGTTCTCGGCGAGCGCATCACGCGTGCCATAACTGTCGACCTGCACGGAGTGGTCAATGACCAGCTCTGCGGGCGCAAGCGGGTTGATCTCATCGGCGCTGCCGCCGAGTCGCTGCATGGCCTCACGCATCGCGGCCAGGTCCACGATGGCCGGTACGCCGGTGAAGTCCTGCATGATGACGCGTGCGGGCGTGAAGGAGATCTCGTAGTGCGGCTGCGCCTTGGGATCCCAGTTGAGCAGCGCCTCGATGTCGGCGCGCGTCACGTTTACGCCGTCCTCGAAGCGCAGCAGATTCTCGAGCAGAATCTTCAGCGAGTAGGGCAGGCGGGCGACCTTCTCGGCACCGAGCGCGGGCAGGCTGAAGATCTCGAAATTGTCCGCTCCGGACTTGAGCGTCGTGCGGGCTTTGAAGCTGTCAGCCATAGATCCTCCGCGCTGGCGGCGCGGCAGAGGGCCGCGCATTGAGATCTGCAATTATAACGATGCGCCTGACCCCCGTGTGGTGGCGGCGGCGGTCCGGGCGACCGGGGTCTGGGCGTCTGCGGCCTTCGACGCGCTGCTCGCGGCAGCTCCGAAGCTCAGTAGCGCCAGCCCGTGCGCCGGTACCGTCACATCCAGCCTGCCGGCATGCAACCTGGCATGTTCGGGGGCAGCCAGCGCCGCCGCAGCCTGCAGGCGCTGCACCTGCTCGCGCGTCAGATCGCCGGTCGGGCGCCCCATGGCATCGAAGGCCTTGACCACATTGCCGTGATCGTCATCGACGCGCCAGATGCTTACGTTGGTGGAAGGTGCGTTGCGTATCAGCAGATGGAAGGTACGGGCAGGGCCCGCTGGAGTGTCAGGCGTCGTATAGGTCGGGCCCGTACCCGAGGGCGGTGCGTAGTTCCATAACGCCAGGACCAGCTCACCATCGGCGCTGCTGGTCGCCAGCGCCGACTCCGAATCCAGCGCGATGCGCCGATCCCCGAGCTTGTGCAGCAGCCGAAAGGCATTCAGCACGGGCTTGTCGATATGAGCGGCGGCCACCAGGCCGAAGCCACCGTAGAAGGGCGTGCGCACCACGCCCTGTTCCTCGAACACGTCGGAGAAGGCCCAGTAGTCCATGCTCTGTGCGAGCCCATCGCACAGCCGGATCGTGTTCGCGAGCCACGGCCCCATGTAGTCGGTGTCGGTGACGTCCGGCTCGTTGGCAAAGCTGGCGTTGAACTCGGAGAAGATCAGCGGCAGTGTTGGATAGGCGGAGCGCTGGATCTGCTCGTGCACCTGGCGCACGGCGCGGCAGACGAACTGATCGCGTGGAATGGTCTGCAGGCCGCCAAAGACCGCGTGCGAACTGTCGTTCGCGTAAACGTGGGTGGACACGAAGTCGACCGGTACGCCGCCGCGATGCGTGTGATCCAGAAAAGCCGGCACCCAGGCGGCCATGGCGGTAGCCGGGCCGCCGACCTGCAGCCGTGGGGAGACTGACTTCAGTGCCCGTGCGGTGTGATCGTACAGCTCGAAGTAGCTCGACTGCTTCGGCAGGCCCTGCCAGAAATCCAGATTCGGCTCGTTCCAGACCTCGAACTTCCATCGACTCACTTCGTCCAGCCCGTAGCGGGCGATGAGGTGCTGCGCGAAGGCGCGGATGAGTGCGTCCCAGGCCGGGTAACTGCTCGGTGGAGAAGGATTCGGGTGGTACCAGAATGGCTGCTGTGCCTGCGGGTCCGACGCCAGCTTCTTCGGCATGAAGCTCAACTCGACGAAGGGCCGTACGCCCTGAGCGAGCAGTCCGTCGTAGATCTCATCTACATAGGAGAAGTTGTAGATCGAGGCATCATCGGCCGCGACCGCCGCCCGACCCGGATTGTGCGTCCTGCGGTCCGGATCGTAGAGCCCGACGTCATCGTCGAGAATGCCGTGAAAGCGGATCGACTGAAATCCGGTCGCCTGCTTCACGGTCGCAAGATCCTGGCGATAGCTGGCGCGTAACGCCAGAATGGCGCGGCCGGAGCCGAAAGTCTGCTCCCAGAAATGCGGAAAGGGCGTCGTCTGTGCGCGGGCATCGATCGTGAGGGACTCCTGCTGCACCTCACGCAGCGGCCGGGGGGTCGACGCACCCGGGGTATTCGCGGTCGCGGCGGACGAGGTGCTCATGGGCAGCGCGGTGTGCCCGCTCTGCGCCGGCCCGCCGCAGGCGGACAGGACCATCGCGAGCAGGACGATTGTCAGGAGGCGCGCCGGCAGCGACGTGCGCTGCCCCGGCGCGCCGGTGTCGGACGGACGGCGGATGCGGGAATCAGACTGAGACATTGGAGAGTGCGGTGCAGGAGCCCAGAATACGGCCCCCGATGAGCAGCGACAACCACGTGCCTTTGAGCCAGCGCACCGGCGTGCTGCGCGTGTGCGTCGTGGGACTGTTTTTTCTGTGGGGCTTCTCCACGGTTCTGAACGATACGCTGGTGCCGCGCTTCAAGGCGCTGTTCGCGCTGAGCTACACCGACGCCCTGCTGACGCAGTTCGCCTTTTTCCTGGCCTATTTTCTCTGCTCGGTGCCAGCGGGGCTGCTGGTGGCGCGAATCGGCTACGTGCGCAGCATCGTCGTCGGGCTGGCAACCATGACGGCGGGTTGCCTGCTGTTTGTGCCCGCCGCCGCGAGCGTGCTGTACGCGCTGTTTCTGGTGGCCCTCTTCGTGGTTGCCGCGGGCATCAGCGTGCTGCAGGTGGCGGCCAACCCTTTTATCGCCCAGCTCGGCCCCGCCGCGACCTCTCACAGTCGGCTGAATCTGGCGCAGGCGTTCAATTCGCTGGGCACTTTCATCGGCCCCTACATCGGCGCCTGGCTGATTCTTGCTCGAGTGCCGGTCGCAAGTGCAGGCACGACGCTGAACCCCGCCGAGCGTGTGCTTCAGGCGCACGCGCTGCAGACGCCGTTCCTGATTCTCGCGCTGGTACTCGCGTTGGCGGCTGGTGTGTTCGCTGCATTCTGGAAGCGTGCGCCAGGCGCGGGCGCGACCGATGCGAGGGCCGGCATACGTGAAACGTTCGTGCTTCTGCGTCGTGCGCGCACGGGCCTTGGTGCGCTGGCCATCTTCGTCTACGTGGGTGCAGAGGTCACCATCGGCAGCCTGATGATCAATTACCTGATGTCCCCGCACACGCTCGGTCTTGCGGCGGTGACGGCGGGGCGCATGGTGTCGCTCTACTGGGGCGGGGCGATGGTCGGGCGGCTGCTGGGGTCGGCGCTGCTCAGGCGCGTGAACGCGAGTGTGCTGCTGACCCTCTGTGCGCTCGGAGCGGCCACGCTGGCCATGCTGTCTGCGTTGTCGGCGGGCGCCGTGGCGGCCGCAGCAGCGCTCGCTGTGGGACTGTGCAACTCCATCATGTTTCCGACCATCTTTTCGCTCTCGATCGAGGGCTTGGGGCCCAAGGCGCCGGAGGGCGCAGCGCTGCTGTGTCTGGCCATCGTGGGCGGTGCCGTAATCCCGCCCATTGCAGGGCGCGTGGCCGATGCGACCAGCCTCTCTTACTTCCTGTTCGTGCCCATCCTTTGCTACGCCTGGATTGCAGCGTTTGGGCTGCTGACACGCACGCGCGCGCTGGCAGCGCCGGGCTCAGCGCTGAGCGTTCGTTGACAGGCTGAGAGCCGGTCGGGAAGTCAGCGGCTTGCCAGTTCGAGCGGGAGTTTCACGCTTCCCTGTCCAAGCTCGATGACCTCCCCGCCCACGCCTATGCGACCAGCCGGATCGACATCGAGCTGCAGGCGCGAGGGACGGCCCGTCTGCGCGCCCTGGGCAATCTGCAGCTGGCAGGGGAGCGCACGTCCCATCGCCTGCCACCATCCCCCGAAGTTTGCGGTCGCGGAGCCGGTGGCTGGATCTTCGAGCACCGCGGCGCCCTGTGGAAAGAAAAAGCGTGCCACCGCGCTATCGCTGCCTTCCAGCGCGAATACATAGGCCATCCCCTGACCGTCTTCGCTGCGGCAATCCTCGAACAGATCCGCCCGTGCCGAGGCGCGCCGCACGGCCTCGGCGCTCTTCAACGGCACGATGAGCTGCTCCTTGCCGGCATTGACCCACAGCGGTCTCTCCGCCAGGTCCTGGGGCGACAGTCCCAGGCCCGCCGCCAGACGCTCGCGCGCGACCGTGATCTCGCGCCAGCGCGCGGGGCGGGCCGTGAGCGTCCATTGCGACCCCCGGGCGCTGACCGGAATGAGGCCAGCTGCCGTCTCGAGCGTCAGCTCGTCGGTGCCCAGGCCGAGGCTGCGGCATACGGCGGCACTTCCCAGGGTGGGGTGCCCGGCGAAGGGCATCTCGTAGCTCGGGGTGAAGATGCGCACGCGCGCCTGCGCCTTTGCCTGCGTGGAGGGCAACAGAAACGTGGTTTCGGACAGATTGAATTGCCGCGCCAGGCGCTGCATGAGCTCATCGGACAGGCCACGGCCATCCTCGAAAACGCACAGCGGATTACCGCTCAGCGCATCCCCTGCCAACGCAAACACGTTCAGCAGCCGATAACGCAGCGTCTGCATGACCGCTCCCCGCCATTCCGTGCTGTTCGTGTCTCTCGTGTCTCTCGTATCACTCGTGACGCTCACGCTGCTCGTGGTGCTGGCGCTGCGCCTCCGGGTCCTCGGCGCTGCCCGGGGGGAGCGCCTGCGCCTGGTGATGGGCGTGTCGGGCCGCCTCCAGCTCGCGGCGGCGTGAAGGCCGCTCGGCGAGGATCCACACCGCCAGATCCCAGACGTTATGGATGCCGACGAACACCAGCAGCAGAGCCGACAGGCCGATCAGATAGCCGGATGCGGCCGGATCAAACCACAGCAGTCCACCGCCGCTGCCCAGCAGCGCATAACCAAACAGGGGCAGCGCACCGTTCCAGATCCAATCCTGCAGCACGGGCACGTAATCGCGACGGTCCATGCTCGCCATGCGATACATCGTACTGAGCGTATAGGCGACACCGAAGCTCCCGCTGGCAAGAGCGATGATGCCGAGACTCGTCACCGTCTGCCGCGGCACGCTGCATATCGCGGTGATCCACAGCGCGGAGCTGAAATGGATCACCGTAGGGGACACGAAGGTCTTGAGTCCCGACAGGTGCGTCATGTTGGCATCGGCAGCGAGCGCCACGACGACGAAGGTGAGCCCGGTCAGTCCCGCCGCGGCCGACCCGACGATGACATAGAAATTGTCCCAGCCCGCCAGTGCCGGCAGCGTGTTCATGGGGTGCCGGTGTGCGTCAGGAGGGTGCCTGCGGCTTCACCGGCGTGGACGGCGAGGGGCTCGACTGACTCGATGACCCCGCCGCCAAGACAGCGCCGCCCCTCATAGAGCACGGCGTATTGACCGGGCGTGGCAGCGCGTTGCGGCTCCTCGAAGCGCACTGCGGCGCCGCCCTGCGGCAGCGGCTCGACCCGGGCGCTCTGGGGGGGCTGGCGGTGGCGCAGCTGTACGCTGGCGCGGAAGGGGCTCGTGCGCTCCCGGCACAGCCAGTTGAGCTCGCCCACGCGCACTGCCCCTGCCTCGAGCTCGCGCTGCTGGTGCCGCTGCACGACGATCAATGCGTTTCGCTCGGCTATCTTGCCGAGCACGTACCAGGGCTCGGCGGGCAGGCCGCGCGCCCCGCCGAGGGCGAGGCCGGCGCGCTGGCCCAGGGTGTAGAAGGGCAGTCCGCGATGCGTACCGAGTTGCCGTCCGTCCGCGCTCTCGATCGGGCCGGGGGTGTCCGGCAGGTACTTCTCCAGAAACTGCGCGAACGGGCGCTCGCCGATGAAACAGATCCCGGTGCTGTCCGGCTTATCGTGAATGCGCAGCCCCGCGCGGCGTGCGAGCTCGCGCACGGCACTCTTGCGCAGCTCGGCGAGCGGAAACAGTACGCGTGCCAGGCGCGCACGCGGTACGGCATGCAGAAAGTAGCTCTGGTCCTTGGCCTCGTCCGCGGCGCGGGCGAGCAGTGGACCATCCACATCGGACACTCGCCGCGCATAGTGCCCGGTGGCAAACCATTCGGCGCCCAGTCGCCGGATGTAATCGAGGCACAGGCCGAATTTGATTTCGCGATTGCACAGCACGTCGGGATTGGGCGTGCGGCCGGCGCCATACTCGCGCAGGAATTGGGCAAACACCTGCGCGCGATACTGCTCGGCGAAGCTTACCCGATGCAGCACGATGCCGAGCTCGCGGGCGATGCTGCGCGCATCCTGATAATCCTGGGCCGAGGTGCAGTAGGTGTCCTCCTCGTCCCAATTGCTCATGAACAGCGCCTCGACCGCATAGCCGGCCTCACGCAGCAGCAGTGCGGCCACGGCCGAGTCCACTCCGCCGGAGAGCCCGACGATGACGCGTGTGCCGGGCGCCGGCATGGCGGTGACATTCATGGATCCGCCCGCGCGGGCGCGCTGCGTGCGCCAGTCCCCTGCAGCAGGTCATCGGCCACGGCGCTCAGCGGCAGACGCTGCCCTGCCAGGAAGTCATCGATGCAGCGCAGGACCAGCGGGGTGCGCAGCTGACTGCGGCGCGCCTCGAGCTCCGCGCGCGACAGCCAGTGGGCGGCCAGCACCGGTGGATCGAGCGCACGCTGCGCCTCGTGCGCGCTCACCGAGCCGGTGAACGCGATGCGCAGGGTGCTATGACCGCGGGCGCTGCGCCACAGATACAGGCCCAGCAGCGCGTCGGGCTCAAAGTGCCAGGCGCTCTCCTCGAGTGTCTCGCGGATCACCGCCGATCGCAGCGACTCGCCGTCCTCGACATGACCTGCCGGCTGGTTGAGCACGACCCGACCGCCAATGCGCTCCTCGACGATCAGAAAGCGTCCGGCGCGCTGCACCAGCGCGGCGACGGTGACATCGGGTTTCCAGACCATGCGAAAGCATAGCGCATGGCCCGGCGTCGACGGCTACGTCAACGGCGTGCGACGCGTACCTCGGGCTCTTCGCCGCCGCTGGCGTACCAGACGGCGTCGAATTCCTGCAGGAACTGCCGTGCAATGGGCGGGTTGTTGAAGCCGGCGATGCCCTCGGAGCGATCGGCCCGCAGGCGGTAGACGATCGCGCGGTCATCGGCGATGCAGTAGGCGGCCGTCAGGGCGTGATACTGCGGGGCGCGAACGCGGATCTCCAGGTAGCTGGTGAGCCGGTGCGCCATCGCGATGAAGTGATTGGCGCCGCTGACCAGCCGCGCCTGATCGCGGATCAGCACGCGCACCTTGGCGAAGCTGTGGCCGAGCACGAAGCGCTTGAGAATGTCGAGCAGCGGTGCCTGGTCGTAGATGTCGGGCTCGAGGTCCGGGGTCATGATCGAGATGAGGCGCTGTCCACTGGCGGCCACGGTCTCGGTCGCGGTGCGCACCTCCTCGAGCGTGGTGAGCACGTGCAGGGTCTCGGCCGCCGGCTCGCGCTCGCGGCTGGGCTGACCGGCCAGCGTGCCCGACGGCGCGTCCTCGAGCGCAAAGCTCGCAAGCCGCGCGCTGGTGGTCTTCAGCGGATTTCCCCGGGTGGCTGCCATTTGCCGGGCCATGGTAGAGACAGGCCGGCCCGCAAATTGCCAAGCGGGTCACAGATATCAGCGCTGCGACGCGCGGATGCGCGCAAATGCCTGTCCCGCGGGGGCTCGCGCGGCCCTCAGGCTCCCTCTGCCGCATAGCGGCGCGCAAGCTCGGCGGCCAATCCGACATATTCTGCCGGAGTCAGGGCGGCCAGCCGTTGCCGCTCGGAGGCTGGCAGTGGCAGGCGCTCGATGAGCTCGCGCAGTGCCTGCGCGTCCACTTCCTGGCCGCGCGTGAGGTCACGCATGAGCTCGTAGCCGCCCGGAACACCGGCGGCCCGCAGCACGCTCTGCACCGCCTCGGCCAGCGTGGCATGCGCCGCGGCCAGATCCGCGGCCAGCCGCTCCCGGTCGGGAGAGAGCTTGGCCAGTCCGCGCTGCAGAGCCTTCCAGCCGATGAGCGTGTGCGCCAGCGCGACGCCGAGGTTGCGCAGCACGGTGGAATCGGTGAGGTCACGCTGCCAGCGCGAGATCGGCAGCTTGTCGGCAAAGAAGCGCAGCAGCGCGTTGGCCATGCCGAGGTTGCCCTCGGCGTTCTCGAAGTCGATCGGGTTGACCTTGTGCGGCATCGTCGAGGAGCCGACTTCTCCAGCCGCGGCGCGCTGGCGCAGGTACCCGAGCGAAATGTATCCCCACAGATCGCGACACAGATCGATGAGAATGACATTGATGGCGGCGCAGGCATCGCAGTACTCGCCGATCCAGTCGTGCGGCTCGATCTGCGTGGTGTAGGCATTGAACTGCAGCTGCTGCGCGCTGACGAACTCGCGCGACAGCGCCAGCCAGTCGATATCGGGACGCGCTATGCGGTGTGCGTTGTAGTTGCCGACCGCGCCATTCCACTTGCCCAGCGCCTGCACCGCCGCCAGCCGCCGCCGCGCACGCGTCAGGCGTGCCGCGACGTTGGCGATCTCCTTGCCGAAGGTCGTGGGGCTGGCGGGCTGCCCGTGTGTGCGCGCGAGCATGGGCAGCGCGGCGTGCTCGCGTGCGAGCGACTCGAGCAGCGCGCCCAGGCGCTCGAGCTCGGGCAGCAGCACCGCGCTGCGCGATGCAGACAGCAGTCGCGCGTAGGCAAGGTTATTGATGTCCTCGGAGGTGCAGCCGAAATGCACCAGCTCCAGTGCCGCCTCGCCGGCACCGGCCACCGCGAGGCAATCGCGCAGGTAGTATTCGACCGCCTTGACGTCATGGTTGATGCGCGCCTCGATCGACTTGATCGAAGCCGCCGCGTCGGCGGGCGGCTCCTGCGCCAGCTTTGCGGCCGTTGCCAGCACCCCGTCGGGCACCGGCGGCTGAATCAATCCGCGCTGCGGATCGGCCAGCACCTGAAACCACAGCGCCTCGATGCGCACGCGCTCGCGCATGAGCGCCGCCTCGGAGAAGTACGGGCGCAGCGGCGCGGCGGCCGCGGCGTAACGCCCATCCACGGGAGAGAGGGCAGAGAGGCTGGATGCTTCCATGGAGGACGCCGTCGGAATGCTAGACTGATGATAACGCAGATCGGAGCATCAGCATGACCGCCGCCTCGTTTCGTCTCGAACGCGATAGCATGGGGGAGCTGCAGGTTCCCGCCGATGCGCTCTGGGGAGCACAGACTCAGCGCGCCGCACAGAATTTTCCCGTCAGCGGCTATCACATGCCGCGCGCCTTCATCCGCGCGCTCGCACTCATCAAGCAGGCCGCGGCCGCGGCCAATGCACGTCTGGGCCTGCTCGATACCGAGCTGGCCGTGGCCATCGCAGGGGCGGCCACACAGGTGGCGGCAGGCGAGCACGATGCACACTTCCCGCTGGATGTCTTCCAGACCGGCTCCGGCACCAGCACCAACATGAACGCCAATGAAGTGATCGCGCACCTGGCGGCGCGCTCGGGTCCCCGTGTGCACCCGAACGATCACGTCAACATGAGTCAGAGCAGCAACGACGTCATCCCCACCGCGATTCATGTCGCCGCAGCGCTGCTGCTGAGCGAGCAGCTCATTCCGGCACTCAATCACCTGGCGCATACGCTGCACGGCAAGGAGCGCGAGCTCGCCGGCATCGTCAAGACCGGCCGCACGCACCTGATGGACGCCATGCCGCTGACGTTCGCACAGGAGCTGTCCGGATGGCGGGTGCAGATCGAGAACGGCGTGTCGCGCGTGAAGGCCTGCGAGCCGCGGCTGCTGTGCCTGGCTCTGGGCGGCACAGCGGTGGGCACGGGCATCAATGCGCATGCCGATTTCGCTGCGCATGCGTGCGAGGAGCTGCGGCGGCTCACGGGCATCGCCTTTCAGCCCAACCGCAACTACTTCGAGTCGCTCTCGACGCAGGACGCGGCGGTCGAGCTGTCCGGCCAGCTCAAGGTCATCGCCGTGAGTCTGATGAAAATCGCCAACGACCTGCGCTGGATGAACAGTGGACCGCTCGCGGGGCTGGCCGAGATCGCGCTGCCGGCGCTGCAGCCTGGCAGCAGCATCATGCCCGGCAAGGTCAATCCTGTGATCGCCGAGGCCACCACCATGGTGGCCGCGCAGGTCATCGGCAACGATGCGGCCATCACCGTCGGCGGCCAGTCGGGCAATTTCCAGCTCAACGTGATGCTGCCGATGATCGGATACAACCTGCTCGAGAGCATCCGCCTGCTCGGCAACGTCGTGCGGCTGCTGGCGGACAAGGCGATCGCGGGCTTCACGGTCAATCGCGCGCGCCTCGCCGAGGCGCTCGAGCGCAACCCCATCCTCGTCACGGCGCTCAATCCCGTGATCGGCTACGAGAAGGGGGCCGCCATCGCCAAGAAGGCGTATGCCGAGGGCAAACCGATACGCGAGGTGGCCGCAGCGATGACCGGCCTGCCACGCGAGCAGCTCGACCGGCTGCTCGATCCGTCCGAGCTCACCCGGGGCGGAGTGGGTGCGGGCGGGGGCGCGGGCGGGTGAGCCCTGCCAGGCGATTGCAGGCAGACCGCAGGCGTGGCGGCGCAACTGCTCGAAGAGAATAGGGAGTCGCTGCCGAGCGACTGGCTGGAGCGCTTGCGCCGGCAACTGCGCGGCGCGCCGGACCATGAGCTGTCGCATTGCTTCTACGGCGGTCCGCTCGCGCAGATGCCGCAACGACTGCGCGCCGAGCTCGCAGCCTCGCTGCCCGAGCCGCTGCAGGCCGCAGCGGTGTTGGTGCCGATCGTGCTGCGGCCCGATGGGCCGACACTGCTGCTGACGGTGCGTGCGAGCCATCTGCGCCACCACGCCGGGCAGATCAGCTTTCCCGGCGGCCGCATGGAAGCGCAGGATCGCGACCCGGCCGCAGCAGCGCTGCGCGAAACGGCCGAGGAGCTCGGCATCGCCCCGGCGTTCATCGAGCCGCTCGGCTATCTGACCGACCACGTCGTGCGCACCGGGTTTCGCATCACGCCGGTGGTGGGGCTGCTGCACGCCGGGTTTGCCCTGACGCTCGATCGGACCGAGGTGGCGGAAGCGTTCGAGGTGCCGCTGAACTTCGCGCTGGCTGCGACCAACTTTCGCTCGCGGCGCCGCACACTGCGCGACGTCGAGCTCGAGGTCTGGGAGCTGCCCTACGGGGAGCACGTGATCTGGGGCGCCACGGCGGGGATGCTGGCGCAGCTGCGCCATGTGCTGCACTCCGCCCGCGATGCGACTGAGCGCGGCGAGGGGCAGGCGTGAAGGCTGGGAATGCCCCCGAGGAGCTCGACGCGCTGCTGGCACTCATGCGCCGCCTGCGCGATCCGGTACAGGGCTGCCCGTGGGATCGCGAGCAGACCTTCGCCTCGATCGCCCCCTTCACGGTCGAGGAGGCCTACGAAGTGGCCGATGCCATCGACCGTGCCGACAGTGCGCGGCTGCGCGATGAACTCGGGGACCTGCTCTTCCAGGTGGTATTCCACGCACGCATGGCCGAGGAGCAGCAGCTGTTCGACTTCGCCGGGGTGGCCGCCGGCATTCGCGACAAGCTGGTGCGCCGCCACCCCCATCTGTTCGCCGAACCGCGCGAGGTGGCCGTCGCCGATCTGCACGTCTCCTGGGAGCAGCAAAAGGCACGCGAGCGCGCCCAGTCGGGTCTGACCGGGGTGCTGTCGGATGTACCGCGCTGCCTGCCAGCGCTGACGCGGGCAGCCAAGCTGGGCCGGCGCGCGCGACGGGTCGGATTTGACTGGAACGAGCCCGCCGCGGTGCGTGCCAAGATCGATGAGGAGCTCGCCGAGGCCGATGCGGCCCTGGCCGACGGCCAACCCGGGCAGCTGGCCGAGGAGCTTGGCGATCTGCTGTTCACCGTGGCCAACTGGGCGCGCCATCTGCAGATCGATCCGGAGGCCGCGCTGCGCGCGGCCGCCTCCAAGTTCGAGCAGCGCTTCGAGCGCATGGAGCAGCTGGCGGGCAGTCGTGGCCAGAGCCTCGAGAGCCTCTCCCCCGAGCAGTGGGAGACGCTCTGGTGCGAGGCCAAGGCGGCTGTCGCAGCGCGATAGCCGATTCAGCCCCCGTTCACTGCTTTCTACGTAGCCTCTTGGTTTCGTTACACTATGGCCGCGCAGAGACAAAGGATGAGAGGGCTCCCAGGCAGGCACACAAAGGGGCAACACGTCGCCGGCGCGCGCATCGCGTTGACGGGCGCGGGTCTGTCACTGATGCTGGCATTGATCGTTCCCTTTGCGCTGCTGTCACATCCGGCGCAGGGGGTGGTATTGCCGGGCAGCGCCCCTGCGGCGCCAGTCCAGGATGAGCGGAATATCGCCGATGGCCGTAGTAACGTGGACCAGCGCCGGCACGAGCTCTCGCGCGCCGAGGCCGTGGCGCTGGTGCAGCGGCGCTACCACGCGCGCGTGGTGCGCACGCATTTTCTGCAGGACGCCAATGGTCGCCCGATGTACGAATTTCGCCTGCTGTCCCCCGGGGGAAAGGTCTGGACCGTGCGCATCGATGCCTATAGCGGCGCCGAGCTGCCCTGAGCGTACGGCGCCTCACTGATGCGCGTCCTGGTCGTCGAAGATGAGGCCGCGCTGCGCGAGGCGTTGAAGACCGAGCTCTCTGCAGCCGGCTATACGGTCGATCTGGCCGTCGACGGCGAGGAGGGGCTGTATGCGGCGCTGGAGTTTCCGATCGACGTCGCCATCGTGGACCTGGGCCTGCCGAAGCTCTCGGGACTTGAGTTGATCCGCAAGCTGCGTGCGCGCGGCAAGACCTACGGTGTGCTGATTCTCACTGCACGCGACCGCTGGCAGGACAAAGTCGAGGGCCTCAGCGCCGGTGCCGATGATTACGTCGCCAAGCCGTTTCACTTTGCCGAGGTCCAGGCGCGTCTGTCCGCCTTGCTGCGTCGGGCCGGCGGCTGGGCGACACCGCAACTGGCCTGCGGTCCCATCGAGCTGGACACGCGCGCGCAGACGGTGAAGGTCAACGGCAGACCCGTGGAGCTCACCAGCTTCGAGTACCGCATCCTCGAGCATCTGATGCTGCGCGCCGGCGAGGTCATCTCCAAGACCGAACTGACCGATCGGCTCTATGAGCAGGACTACGACCGCGACAGCAATGTCGTGGAGGTGCTGGTCGGGCGCCTGCGCCGCAAACTCGATCCCGACGAGACGCTCAAGCCGATCGAAACGCTGCGGGGCCGCGGCTACCGGCTGAGTCTGCCGCGTCACCCGGCCTGACGCGCGCTGACATGGTGGCGCGCTTTCCACCGTCGGTCTCGCGCCGCGTGCTGGTGGCGGTCGCGGTGCCGCTGCTGCTGTTCTTTACGCTCACCGTCGTCGCCCTGGATTTCGAGGTTCGCCGCCTGATCGCAGGCGCCCTGCACAATCAGCTCGAGGAACAGGTCGTGGCGCTGGTCAATGCGGTGGACCTGGATCCAAACGGCAATATCGAGGTGCAGCCCCAGGCCATCGGCGATCCGGAGCTGCATCTGGATCTGCCGGGCTCAGGTCAGTACGCGACACTGCGTGACGACAGCGGCAAGCTGTTGTGGCGCTCGCCCTCGTTGACCGGTGTGAATCTGACGCTCGGTGAGAACGTCCCGGCCACACAGGAGGAGAGCCTGCGCTATTTACGGGTACCGGGTGGCACGCAGGTCGCCGAGCTGAGCCGTCGCCTGCAATGGGAGATCGGTTCAGGGCCCAACAAGGTCACGCGGCGATTGATCTTCACGGCGGCCGACAGCACCGATCCACAGACGCATCAGCTCTGGGCATTCCGGCGCGTCATGGCGGGCTGGTTCGGGGGGCTGGCAATGGCCCTGATCGCCGTGATGGCCTGGATGATGCGGCGTGCGCTCGCGCCGGTGCGCCGCCTGGAGCTGGAGATCGAGGCCGTGGAGAGCGGCGAGGCGCTGCTGCTGGGGGAGGGCTACCCGCGAGAGCTGGTGGGGGTGACCCAGGGGCTGAATGCGTTGCTGCAATCCGAGCGCAACCGCATCAGCCGCTACCGCGACACGCTGGGCAATCTTGCGCATGGCCTGAAAACTCCGCTGGCCGTGATCCGCGCCAGTCTCGGCCCTCCGGACGCGTCCGGGGAGAGCGTGGCCGCGGCGGGCGCCGCCGTGCCCGAGGCGGTGGCCGCCAATATCCAGCGCGAGGTCGATCGCATGGCGCAGATCGTCGAACACCAGCTCAAACGGGCCGTCGCCGGCGGCGGTGTCACGCTCGGGCAGGCGCCGGTGCTGATCCTGCCGCCGCTGACGGAGCTGCGTGTGGCGCTGCTGAAGGTGCATTCACGCAAGGATCTGCGGATCGACATCGACGTGCCGGCGGATGCCGGGTTCCTCGGTGACAGCGGCGATATTCTCGAGCTGCTCGGCAACCTGCTGGACAATGCCTGCAAGTGGTGCAAGTCGCACGTGCGCGTGAGTGCGCAGCTGGATCCCGAGCGCGAGCTATCGCGCCGTCTGGGCGTCATCGTGGAGGACGATGGCCCCGGGATTGCGAGCGCGGACCGCCACCGCGTCATGGAGCGGGGCGTGCGGGCGAGCTCCGAGCAGATACCCGGTCACGGCCTGGGCCTCTCCATCGTGCGCGAGACCGTGGCGCTCTATGGCGGGCGCTTCTCGATCGGCAAATCCGCAGAGCTCGGAGGCGCGCGCATCGAGTTGCAGTTGCCAGGCCGGACGGCTGATGGAAGGGGGCGAGACACGCCGGAGGGGACCGTACCCGGACGTGGATAGAACGACTATCACGGACTTTGTCTGACGTAGTCCGTGACATACATCCTGTCCGTGTGCAGAGCACGCGCCTTTCGTAGGCGTCGTGTCTCCTTCTCAGCCGTCCGGCAGGTCGAACTGGATGCCCTGCGCGAGCGGCAGGGTGCTGCCCCAGTTGATCGTATTGGTCTGGCGGCGCATGTACGCCTTCCAGGCGTCCGAGCCCGACTCGCGACCGCCGCCGGTATCCTTCTCCCCGCCGAAGGCACCGCCGATTTCCGCGCCCGAGGTACCAAGATTGATGTTCGCGATGCCGCAGTCGCTGCCGCGGTGGCTCAGGTACAGCTCCGCCGCCGCCAGTCGCTGCGTGAACAGACCCGAGGAGAGCCCGTAGGCCGTGGCATTCTGCTGCTCGATGGCCTGCTCGAGCGAGTCCACCGCGATCAGGTAGAGGATCGGGGCAAAGGTCTCCTGCTGAACGATCGCCCAGTCGTTGCGCGCCAGCACGATGGCCGGTTCAACGTAGTGACCGGCGCGTTCGAGCACCTGCCCGCCCGCCAGCACCCGCCCGCCGGCGGCACGCGCCGCCTCGAGCGCGTCGCGGTAGGCCTGTACCGCGCGCGCATCGATCAGCGGTCCCATGAGCGTCGCGGGGTCGCGCGGATCACCGATGCGCACCTGTGCATAGGCATGCACCAGGCGTCGCGTCAGCTGCTCCAGCCGCTCGTGCACGACGAACACGCGCCGCGTGGTGGTACAGCGCTGGCCGGCGGTACCGAGCGCACCGAAGACGATGGCGCGCGTGGCCATGGCAAGGTCGGCCGAAGCATCGACGATGATCGCGCCGTTGCCGCCGAGCTCGAGCAGGCTTCTACCCAGTCGTGCGGCCACGGCCTGCGCCACTTCGCGTCCGACTGCCGTCGAGCCGGTGAAGGAGATCAGCGCGGCGCGCCGATCGGCCATGAGCGCGCGCGCGCGGGCGGTGCCGGCATCGAGCAGCAGCTGGAATACCGGCGGTGCGGACAGCTCGGCGACGGTCTCATCTGCCAGGCGCTGCACGGCGAGGGCACACAGCGGAGTCTTGGGTGAGGGCTTCCAGACACAGGCGTTGCCGCAGACCGCCGCGAGCAGTGCATTCCACGCCCAGACGGCCACCGGAAAGTTGAAGGCGGTGATGATGCCGACGACGCCGAGTGGATGCCATTGCTCATACATGCGGTGGTGGGCGCGCTCCGAGTGCATCGTGCGGCCGTAGAGCATGCGCGACTGACCGACCGCGAAGTCGGCCATGTCGATCATCTCCTGCACCTCCCCCAGCGCTTCGGCGAGGATCTTGCCGTTCTCCAGCGCGATGAGCGCCGCGAGGTCCTGCTTGTGCGCGCGCAGACGCTCACCCAGCCGGCGCACCAGCTCGCCGCGCCGAGGCGCCGGGATCTCTGCCCAGGCACGGGCAGCGCCCTGGGCCCGTGCCATGCTCGCCTCGTAGTCCGCGCCCGAGCTCGCGCCGATGTATCCGATGAGCTCGCCATCCACGGGGCTGAAACAGGCAATGCAGGCGCATGAGCCATCGGCGCTGACCGAGGTGGCGCCGGCAGGCGAGCTGGCGCCCGGGATCGTGAGCGGCTCGGCACTCACGCTGATGCCCAGTCGTTGCAGCAGCGCGCGGGTGTCCCGGGGCATGGGTCAGCCCCCGAGGGAACGCTGGCGGCCCGAGCCGCCACTGAGCACCACGTTGCCGGACAGGTCCTTGCTGCCGCCGGCGGCGAGGTGATGGCCGAAGCGGTTGGAGAGAATCTCGGGCAGGCGGAAGGTCTCCTGCGTAACCAGGCCGCGGTAGCGGTCGGGGTGTGTCAGCACCAGGTCGAGCACCGCGCACAGACCTGAGGCCGTCGTGACCTGAATTGCCGACCATAGCCTCCCGGCGATCATCTGCGGATACACCTTGCTGACGTAGCTTTCCTCGCGCAGCTCCCCCTGCTGCAGTCCCGTCACCGCGGCGTAGACGATCACCACGTCCTGCAGCGTCTGCGGCACCGCGTTTTCCAGAATGCGCTTGAGTGTGGCGCGATCGTGGTTGAGCTTCAGGTCATTCATCAGCAATCGCATCTGCGCGCAGTGCCCGGGGTAGCGGATCGTCTTGTAATCCATGCTCTCGCAGCGCTCGCCGCAGGACTGCGCCAGCGAGCCCAGACCCCCTGAGGTGTTGAATGCCTCATAGAGCGTGCCGTCGATCTCGATCTCCTCCAGACCTTCGAGCGGGCGCAGCTCCATGAGCCGGCCCTCGACGATGGCCTCACAGGCATTGCCGTATTCGTTGATGAGCCCCTCGGTGGACCAGGTCAGTGAATACTTCAGGACATTGTGGGGATGCTGCGGCAGTGCCCCGACGCGCAGGCGCACGCTGCGCAGGCTGTCGAAGTGGCGGATGAGCTCCCCGCCGGCGATGCTGATGAAGCCGGGCGCAAGCCCGCACTGCGGCACGAAGGCGCTGGTGGCCTCGGTGGCCAGTGTGCTGACCCGCCGGGTCACCGCCACATCCTCGGTCAGATCGAAGTAGTGGGTGCCCACCTCGCGCGCGGCGGCCGCGACTGCCGGGTTGCAGTGATAAGGCAGACTGGAGACCACCGCGTTGACGCGCTGGAAGCGCAGTCGTTGCGCCAGTGCCGCGGCATCGGTGGCATCCAGTCGCAGCGGCTCGATGCTCGGCAGGCCATGCGCGCGCGCCACGCCGGCCGCTGCGGCGACGTCTCTATCGGCCAGCGTGACCTGGTAGGACCCGGAGTGCGCCAGGAGCCCTGCGATCAGTGCTCCGATCTTGCCGGCGCCCAGGACCAATACCGTGTGCATGGCTTGTTCCCCGGCAAAGTACGCATGTTAGCATTGCATCGTGCGCTCGACCGATACCAACCCCTGGCACCCGGCGAGCTGGCAGTCGCGCAAGGCCGCGCAGCAGCCGCAATACGAGCATCCCGCAGCGCTCGAGCGCACGGTGGCGGAACTCTCCCGCCTGCCTCCAATCGTCGTTTCCTGGGAGGTGGAGAAGCTGCGCGATGAGCTGGCGGCCGCGCAGCGCGGGGAGGCGTTCCTGCTGCAGGGCGGAGACTGCGCCGAGAGTTTCGCCGACTGCGAGTCCGATCATATCGCCAAGCAGCTGAAGGTTCTGCTGCAGATGAGCCTGGTGCTGCTGTCGGGGCTCAAGCGCCGTGTGATCCGCGTCGGGCGTATGGCCGGCCAGTACGCCAAGCCGCGCTCCGCGGACTTCGAGACGCGCGATGGCCTCACGCTGCCTGCCTATCGCGGGGACCTGGTCAATCGCACCGAGTTCAGTCCCGAAGCACGCCGCGCCGATCCGGCACTGCTGCTGCGTGGCTACGAGCGCGCCGCGCTGACGCTGAACTTCGTGCGTGCGCTGGTGGATGGGGGCTTCGCGGACCTGCATCACCCGGAGTACTGGGATCTCGCGTTCGTGCGGCGCGCGCCGCTGCGCGAGGCCTATGAGCGCACGGTGCATTCGATCGGGGATGCGCTGGATTTTTTCGAGTCGATGACCGGCCAGAAGGTACACGACGCGACGCGCGTGGAATTCTTTGCCAGTCACGAAGGACTGCATCTGCCCTATGAGCAGGCGCAGACGCGCTTCATCGCGCGCCAGGGCCGCTGGTACAACCTCTCCACCCACATGCCCTGGATCGGCATGCGCACCGCGCAGCTGGAGGGCGCTCATGTGGAATACTTCCGCGGCATCGCCAATCCGATCGCGGTGAAGGTCGGCTCCTCGATGGACGAGGCCTGGCTGCAGGAGCTGGTGACACGCCTCAATCCGCAGAATCAGCCCGGTCGCCTGACCCTGATCCACCGCTTCGGTGTCAAAGACACCGAGCAGCTCCTGCCGCGCGCCATCGAGGCCGTACGCCGCACCGGTCATGCAGTGCTCTGGTGCTGCGATCCGATGCATGGCAATACCGAGACCGCCGTCGGTGGGCTCAAGACGCGGCGCTTCGAGAACATCCAGCGCGAGCTGGACATGGCATTCCGCGTGCACGCCGAGCTCGGCTCCTACCTCGGTGGCGTGCACATCGAGCTCACCGGTGAGGACGTCACCGAATGCACCGGCGGGGCGCGCGGGCTGACCGATGCGGATTTGCAGCGTGCCTACCGCTCGCAGGTCGACCCGCGACTGAACGCCGAGCAGGCACTGGAGCTCGCGATGCAGATCTGCGAGCTGCGCAAACGGCAGCCGTGAACGGTGCCGGCCCCGCCGGGCCCGTGTTTGACGCCAGGAGCTACGTGGCGACACTGCCGCTGCGCCCGGGCGTCTATCGCATGTACGCCGCCGACGGGGAGCTGCTCTACGTCGGCAAGGCGGCCCGACTGCGCGATCGCGTGGGCAGTTACTTCTCCGGCCGGCACAGCTCGCCAAAGATCGATGCGCTGGTGCAGCGCATTGCCCGCATCGAGGTGACGGTCGCACCCAACGAGCCTGAAGCGCTGCTGCTGGAGAGCAATCTCATCAAGGCGCACCGTCCGCGCTACAACATCGCGCTGCGCGACGACAAGTCCTATCCCTACATCCTGTGTCAGCCCGGTCATGACTATCCGCGGCTGGTGTTCTATCGCGGCCCGCGCCAGCCCGGCAGCCGCCAGTTCGGGCCCTTTCCGAGCGCCTATGCAGTCAAGGAAGTGCTGCAGCATCTGCAGAAGGTGTTTCGCATCCGCAACTGCCGTGACTCATTCTTCGCCCACCGCAGCCGCCCGTGCCTGCAGCACCAGATCGGGCGCTGTTCGGCGCCCTGCGTGAACCTCATCAGCCGCGAGGATTACGCGCGCGATCTGGCCGGGGCGATTGGCGTGCTCGAGGGGCGCAATGCCGAGGTTATCGCCGAGCTGCAGCAGCGCATGGCGCGCGCCGCAGGCGAGCTGCAGTTCGAGGACGCAGCGCGGCTGCGCGATCAGCTGCGTGAGCTGCAGGAGATCCGCGCTCAGCAGAGCGCCCAGTCGCGCCGAGCCACCGACACGGATGCCATCGCGATCGCCGGGGAGCCGGGACGCTATGCCATCAGTGTGCTGCCGGTGCGCGAGGGGCAGAATCTCGGCACGGCCAGTCATTTTCCGGGCCACGCCCTGAGCGAGCCGGCCGAAACTCTGGCGGATTTCCTGCTGCTGTACTACCGCGCCGAGAGCGTGCCGCCCGAAATCCTGCTCAACATCACGTTGCCGGACGCCGAGGCAGTGAGCCAGGCGCTCGAGCGCGCGGTGGGCCACGCGGTGCAGATGCGCGTGCCGCAGCGCGGATTGCCGGCGCGCTGGGTGGAGCTGGCTGCGGAGAATGCGCGCACGGCACTGGCCATGCGTGCACTGAAGGCGGAGCTGCTGGCCGAAGGGCTCGTGATGCTGGCGCGGCTGCTGCATCTGCCGGGCTCGCCCGAGCGGGTCGAATGTTTCGACGTCAGTCACACAGCCGGGGAGGGCACGGTGGCCTCCTGCGTGGTGTTCACCCCCGAGGGCCCGCGCAAGCGCGAATACCGCCGCTACAACATTGAAGGCGTCACGCCCGGGGACGACTACGGTGCCATGCATCAGGCGCTGCGCCGGCACGCTGCCCATATCGCCCGCGGCGAGCGCCCGCGGCCGGACCTGCTGCTCATCGACGGGGGCGCCGGACAGGTGGAGGCGGCGGTGCAGGCGCTGCACGAGGCCGGCTGCGAGGGTCTGTCCGTGGTAGGGGTTGCCAAGGGTGCCGACCGCCGCGTCGGCCAGGAGCGACTGGTGCTGCCCGGCGAGCCAGTGGCCCTCACGCTCGAGCCCGACAGCGCCGCGCTGCATTTCATCCAGCGCGTGCGCGATGAGGCACATCGCTTTGCCATCACCGGCCATCGGCGCCGGCGCGCGCGGCGCTACCGCGAATCGATCCTCGAGACGGTGCCGGGCCTGGGGCCTGCGCGCCGCCGGGCATTGCTGACGCACTTCGGCGGATTGCAGGGTGTGATGCGTGCAGGGGTTGCCGACCTCGAGCGCGTCGAACACGTGGGACCGGCGCTGGCGCGCTCGATCTATGAGCATCTGCATCCGGGGGCCGGATGATCTGGAACCTGCCCAACCTTTTGACCTGGCTTCGCATCCTCGCGATCCCGCTGGTGGTGCTGCTTTTCCTGGTGGGCGCACACCATCGCGGCAGTGTGGCCTACCCGCTGGCCGGTGTGGTGTTCGCGGTCGCGGCGATCACCGACTCGCTCGATGGCTACCTCGCGCGCCGGCTCGGACAGATCACGCGCCTGGGTGCCTTTCTCGATCCGGTGGCCGACAAGCTCATCGTCGCCGTGGCGCTGGTGCTGATCGTCAGCCGCGACCCGCGTGCGCTGATGGTGCTGACCGCGGCGGTCATCATCGGGCGGGAGATCGCGATCTCGGCGCTGCGCGAGTGGATGGCCGGCATCGGTCAGCGCACCGCGGTGGCGGTCTCGACCATCGGCAAGTTCAAGACCATCCTGCAGATGGTGGGATTGACGCTGCTGCTGTTTCGCGCCGACCTGGGGCCGCTGCCGATCTACCTGATCGGGCAATGGCTCACGGTGGTCGCGGCGCTTCTGACGCTGATCTCGATGGGGCTGTATCTGCGCTCGGCGTGGCCGTACCTGCGCGCCTCCGGCTGAACTGCCGCCGCCCTCGGGCCCTTTCTGTGAAGCGCGTCGCGCGCGCAGCGTGAGGCTGACGCGGTTGCGCGACATCAAGCATGAATGCCGGTATATAACCGCCACGATCCTTTGCACGAGGAAAGTCCGGCGGCCCCCCCATGAGCGCGCAGCAGAATCTGAACTTCCTGGTGGTGGACGATTTTTCCACCATGCGGCGCATCATCAAGAATCTGCTCAACGACCTCGGCTATGCCAACGTCACCGAGGCCGATGACGGCACGACCGCCCTGCCGCTGCTGAAGGGCGGTCAGTTCGACTTCCTCATCACCGACTGGAACATGCCCGGCATGCCGGGCCTCGAGCTGCTCAAGCAGGTTCGCGCCGATGAGCGGCTGGCGAAGCTGCCCGTGCTGATGCTGACAGCCGAGGCCAAGCGCGAGCAGATCGTCGAGGCCGCCCAGGCGGGCGTCAATGGCTATGTCATCAAGCCCTTCACCGCCGCGACGCTCAAGGAAAAGATCGACAAGATTCTCTCCGCCCAGGCGGCGGCGTGAGGTCCCATGAGCGAGTCGCTGGATATCGACGCGTACGCCCATGCCGTTGCCGCGCTCGCCGCGGCGCTGGCCAGCCGTGATCAGCAGGCCTTTCGCACGGCCTTGTCCGCCTTCGACAGCGTGCGCGATGGCGAGGTGCTCACCGGGGTGCGCAAGGTCACCGTCGAGCTGCAGAGCGCTCTGCAACGCTTCGAGGTGGATTCGCGCCTGATCGGGCTGGCGCAGCACCAGGTACCCGACGCGCGGCGGCGTCTGGCGCACGTCATGAAGCTCACGAGCGAGGCGGCCCATCAGACCATGGACCTGGCCGAGCAGTGCACCCCGCTCGCCGAGAATATCGCCGGCGATGCGGCCAAAATGCTCGAATCGCCTGCCTCGCGCGTGGCCGCGGATGCGCAAGTGGTGTCGTTTCTGCAGCGGGTGGTGGAAGGCATGGGCCTGCTGCGCGCGCGTCTGACGGAAGTGCGCCTGGCGCAGGGATTTCAGGACCTGACCGGCCAGATCGTCGGCAGCGTGCTGGACCTGGTCGATGAGCTCGAGCGTGCTCTGGGTGAGCTCGCGCGCATCACCGACGCTGCCGGAGGCATGGCCGCCAAGGAACAGACGATCTCGCGTGGTCTTGGTCCCACGGTACCGGGTGTGGGCAAAGGCGACGCCCTGGCGGGCCAGCAGGATGTGGACGCGCTGCTGCAGGCATTGGGCATGTAGGTGCCGGTGGTCCCATGTCCATCGACCTGACACAATTTCACGCCACCTTTTACGAGGAGAGCTTCGAGGCCGTCGGTGCGATGGAGGCGGCGCTGCTCAGCCTCGATGTCGGCACGGTCGATGCCGAGGCGATCAACACCATTTTCCGGGTGGCGCATTCCATCAAGGGTGGCGCGGCGACGTTCGGCTTCGGCCAGATCGCCTCATTCACCCACTCGCTGGAGAACCTGCTCGATCAGCTGCGCGCTCAGCGCATGACCGTCACCAGCTCGCTCTCCGACCTGCTGCTGCGCTCGGTGGACATCCTGCGCGACATGCTGCGCGCCCAGCAGACACAGCAGCCGATGGATGCGCAGCGCGTTGCCGATCTGCAGTTCGATCTCGAGCTGGCGGTCGCGCAGAATGGCACGGCGGCGGAGAGCGCGGCCGGAGCGCTGCTCGCGCGGGCTGTGATCGCACCGGCCGTGCCGCTGCATCCCTGGCACATCCGCTTCCGCCCGCTCGAGTACATGCTGGTGCGCGGCAATGATCCACTGCGCATGTTCCGCGAGCTGCGTTCGCTGGGCGAGCTGCGCGCGCAGGTGGACCTGTCGCGCCTGCCACGGCTCGGTCAGCTCGATCCGGAGCGCTGTCACCTGGCCTGGACGCTGCAGCTCAATACCAATGCCACGCGCGCGGCGATTGTCGAGGTATTCGACTGGGCCGAAGGCGATTGCCTGCTTGAGATCCACGGGCCGACGGATGACGCCGCCGCCGTGCCTGATGCGCCAGACGCTGCAGGCGACAGCACAAAGCCCGGCAGCACGGATTCCGGCAGCGCCGGCGCCGAGGCGACGCGCCCCGTTGTCGAATTGCAGGCGGCGGCTGCGACACCGGCGACACACGCGAGCGCGGCAGCCACGGGCAACTCGCACAACACAGCGGCGACGACGGGCCTTGCCGTGCCCCGCGCCCCCGTCTCGGCAGCGACCGCAGGGCCCGGGGTGCCCGTCGCGACGGCCGCGCCCGCGGCGCCCGGTGTGCCCGGAGCGAGCGAGATCGCAGGCGGTACGGATGCGGGCTCGCTGCGCGTCAGCGTCGAGAAGATCGATGACCTGATGAACAGTGTCAGTGAGCTGGTGATTACCCAGTCGATGCTGCGGCAGTTCTCCGGCATGCTGCACGGGGCGGCGGGTGAACGACTGCGCGCCGGACTTGCGCAGCTCGAGCGCAATGTGCGCGAGCTGCAGGAGAGCGTCATGCGGGTGCGCATGGTGCCGATCACGTTCGTTTTCAGCCGCTTTCCACGCATGGTGCGCGATCTGAGCCAGCGGCTCGGCAAGCTCGTCGACCTGCGCCTCGCGGGCGGGGAGACCGAGCTCGACAAGACGGTGCTGGAAAAGATCGGCGATCCGCTGGTGCATCTGGTCCGCAACAGCATCGATCACGGCCTCGAATCCCCGGCGCAGCGCCGTGCGGCGGGCAAGAGCGAGCGTGGCCAGCTGCAGATGCATGCCTATCATCGCGGCAGCAACATCATGGTGGAGGTCATCGACGACGGCGCCGGCCTGGATCGCGAACGCATCCTCGCCAAGGCGCGCGAGCGCGGACTGATCGGCGCGGATGTGCAGCTCTCCGCGCAGCAGATCGATGAGCTGATCTTCGTGCCGGGCTTCTCGACACTCGACAAGGTCACCGACGTGTCGGGTCGAGGTGTCGGTATGGACGTGGTCCGCCGCAACGTCGAGTCCCTCGGTGGCAGTATCGAGGTGAGCTCGACGCCGGGGCAGGGCGCGCGCTTCGTCATCACGCTGCCGCTGACACTGGCCATCATCGATGGACAAACGATTGCGGTGGGCGAGGAATCCTACATCGTGCCGCTCACCGCCATCGTCGAGTCGCTGCAGGCGGCGCGTCAGCAGATCCGCCACGTCGTCGGACACGGCGAGGTGATCGTCTTTCGCGGTGAATATCTGCCGGTGCTGCGCCTGGGACGAGAGTTTGGCAGCGCCAGCGCAGCGGCCAGCGCCGAGAACGGGCTGCTGATGGTGGTGGAAGGCGAGGGGCGGCGTGTCGCGCTGCTGGTCGATGAGCTGCTCGGTCAGCAGCAGGTAGTCGTCAAGACCCTCGATACCAACTACGGTCATGTCGAGGGTATCGCCGGGGCCACGATACTGGGCAATGGCGCGGTGGCCCTGATCCTGGACGTCGCAAGCCTGACGCGCCGTCCGGGCGAGGCACGCGCCGCCTGATGCGTCCGAAGTGCGACGCAGGCCGAGGACAGGAACGCAGTGGATCCTGATCATGGGCGGTGACATGAGCGTGGCGCGCAGGGCCCGGTAGCGCGAGATCAGGCCCGACAGCGAGCCGTCTCGATTTGAAATAATGGAACGTTCCATGCCCAAGACGATTCTGGCGGTCGACGATTCGGCTTCCATGCGACAGATGATCGGCGTGACGCTTCGCGAGGCGGGATACGACGTGGTGGAAGCCGCCGACGGGGCCGAAGCACTCGAGTACGCACGCAAGCATCGGGTCGATCTGGTGCTCGCCGACGTCAATATGCCGAACATGGACGGCATCATGCTGGTGGCGCATCTGCGTACCTTGCCGGCCTATCGGCTGACGCCACTGCTGCTGCTGACCACCGAATCCAGCCAGGAGCGCAAACTGCAGGGCAAGCAGGCGGGCGCCACGGGCTGGATGCTCAAGCCCTTCAATCCCACGCAGCTGCTGGCAACTCTGGAGCGCGTGCTCGGCAACGGCGCGACCGTATCGGCCTGAGGATATGAACGCCGCCGCCGCGACTGTCAGTCCGACGCCGGAATCGCTGCTTCCGGCGCGCCAGTATCTGACCTTCGAACTGGCCGGTCAGGACTATGGCGTGGAGATCCTGCGCGTGCAGGAGATCAAGGGATGGGAGCGGCCCACGCGCCTGCCGCATTCTCCCGCGCACATCCAGGGGGTCATCAACCTGCGCGGCGCGGTCGTGCCGATCATCGATCTGCGCTGCCGATTCGGTCTGCCCGAGAGAGCGCAGACGCACACCACCGTGGTCATCGTCGTGCGGGTGGAGGCTGCGCGCGGCGAGCTCACAGCGGGCCTGGTGGTCGACGCGGTCTGCGAGGTGTGCAGCCTGACGAGCGAGCAGCTGCGCGCGGCTCCCGAGATGGAGACGGGCGTCGATGCGCAGTTCGTGCGCGGCCTGGCGATGGTCGGGGAGCGCATGCTGGTGCTGCTCGACGTGCCGCGCCTGGTCGGCACAACCCTCGGTGAGAGCAATCATGGTCACGCATAAGAAGTCCACACGCGCCCGGCCCGTGCGCCGTGCCGCCCGGGGCCGATCAACGGCCGGGTCCGCGCCGGCACTGGCGCTCGGGCCCAATCTGACGATCGCGGAGGTGGCCGAGTGTCATCGCGCGCTGCAGGTGCTGCTCGCCGGTGGCGCCGCCGCCATCGATGCGCACAACCTGAAGAGCATCGACACCGCGGGGCTGCAGCTGTTGCTGGTGGCCGGGCGCGCGGCGCGCGAGCGCGGTGTGACGCTCCGGCTCCTGGGCGGCACGGAGCTGCTGACCGGAGCGGCCGCCGCGCTCGGGCTGCGCGAAGAGCTGGCGGCCAGCGTGGAGCTATCCTCATGAGTGCAGTAGATGCCAAGTCCCTGCCGCCCGCGGCCGATGTGATCGGCGAGCTGCGGCGCTTTCTCGAGCTCGGTGCCGCGCAGCTGGATGCCGCCATGCGCGAGAGCGATGCGCGCGTGGACAAGCTCGCCAGCGCCGTCAGCGGCGTGGCTGCCGATGCGCGGGCGCTCGAGCAGGCCGCGCGCACGCTGGACTCCCCGGATGCGGCCGCGGTGCAGTTTGCGCGCCAGCGCATCCGCGAGCTGACGCAGGCGTTGAGCGCACACACGGATGCGACCATCACCGCGCTGCAGTTCTACGACAAGCTCATTCAGCGCCTGACCCACGTGCGCGAGGGACTGGTCATGCCGTCGGACTCGGCGGCAGCCAAGCCCGCCAGCGTCGATTGGACGGCGCTGCTCGAGCAGGTACGTGCCCGCTACAGCACCGTTGAGGAGCGCGTGCTGTTCGATTTCATGATGCGCGGGCTCAATGCCGATCAGATGCTCAAGGCGCTGAGTGGATTGCGCGCCTCGACCGCGGCTGGCGAGTTCGAAGCTTTCTGAGTGCGCAGCGTTAGATGGCGGCCGGCGTCGATCACGCGCTGCTGCGCGAATATGCCTTCTCGGATGAGGATTTCCAGCAGATCCGTCGTCTGGTGAAGGAGCGCATCGGTATTCATCTGGCCGCAGGCAAGCGCGAGCTGGTGTACGGTCGCATCAGCCGGCGGTTGCGTGCCCTGGGGCTCTCCGGCTTCGGCGAATATCTGCAGCGCCTCGAACAGGGCGATGTCGAGGAGCTGCAGCAGTTCTGCAATGCCATCACCACCAATCTGACCGCTTTCTTCCGCGAAGCTCATCATTTCCGGTTTCTGGCGCGCGAGCTGCTGCCGGCTCTGCAGCGCGATAACGCCGATACGCGACGGCTGCGTATCTGGTCGGCCGGCTGTTCCAGCGGGGAGGAGCCCTGGTCGATCGCCATGGTGATGCTCGAGACGCTCGGCGCGCTGCGCCAGTGGGACCTGCGCATCCTCGCCACCGATGTGGATACCGGCATGCTGCGGCAGGCCAGGCGCGCGGTGTATGTCGGGGAACGGCTGGAAAAGGTCGAGGGTGAACGACTGCTGCGCTGGTTCGAGCCGGGTACCGAGCCGCGCCAGTACCGCGTGTGCGAGGAGCTGCGCCGGCTGGTGAGCTTCAAGGCGCTGAACCTGGTTGGGCCCTGGCCGATGCGCGGCCCCTTCGACGTGATTTTCTGCCGTAACGTGCTGATGTACTTCTCGCGCGAGACGCAGCGCGAGATCGTGCGTCGCATGGCCTCCCTGCAGCGCACCGGCGATTACCTCATCCTCGGGCACTCCGAATCGTTGCTGGATGTCAGCAATCAGTATCGCCTCGCCGGGCAGACCGTCTATCGGCGGAGGCCGGATGGATCGGTCCGATGAGCGCGATGCCGGCGCGGCGCAGAGCGATTTTGCGCACATTCAACGCCGCTTCGATGTGCGCCTCAATGCCACGGTGGCAATCCTGCACCCGGGCGACTATTACATCGGCGCGGCCGGCGAACTGCTCGGTACGCTGCTCGGCTCCTGCATCGCCGCCTGCATCAGGGACGCGCGGCTCGCGATCGGCGGCATGAACCACTTCATGCTGCCGACACAACAGGGCGAGAGCGCGACGGGCGCGGCAGGCTCGGCGTGGCCCTCGACGCGCTTCGGCGATGTGGCCATGGAGCGCCTGATCGGTGCGCTGCTGCGCCGGGGCGCGCATCGCGCGCACCTCGAGGTGAAGCTCGTGGGTGGCGGCAAGGTGCTCGATGCCCTCTCGGACGTCGGGGCACGCAATATCCAGTTCGCGCGCGACTACGTGCGCAGCCGCGGGCTGACCATGCTCGGAGAGGACCTCGGGGATCGCTATCCGCGCAAGGTGCTCTACGACCCGCACAGCGGTGCGGTGCGAGTCAAACGCCTGCCGCGCAGCGGGCAGTACCAGCTGGCCGAGGAGGTGCGCTACATGCGCACGCCCGGCAGGGGTACCGATGAGATCGAACCGTTCTAAAGGCAAGCGACGATCATGGCAATGGAACTGCAGACAAAGGCGCGCCGGGCTATCCGTGTACTGGTCATCGACGACTCGGCGCTGGTGCGCTCGCTGCTGACGCGCATTCTCGGGGAAGATCGCGATATCGAGGTGGTCGGAGCGGCCGCCGACGCCTTCGTCGCCCGCGACAAGATCAAGGCGCTGCGTCCCGACGTCCTGACGCTCGACGTACAGATGCCGCGCATGGACGGGCTGCAGTTCCTGCGCAATCTGATGCGCCTGCGTCCCATGCCGGTGGTGATGTGCTCATCGCTGACGGCACACGGCGCGGAGGTGACGCTGGCCGCGCTCGAGCTGGGCGCGGTGGATTTCATCACCAAGCCGCGCATCGACCTCGAGCATGAATTGTCCGCGTATGCCGGCGAGCTCATCGAGAAGGTCAAGGCGGCCGCGGGCGCGCGCGTGCGGGCGCTGGTGGACGAAGCCGATCCGCTGGCCGGCCCTTCACATGCGCACGCGGACGGCCAGGCGCCGCGCCCGCGCCCTGGGCCTGCCCGCAGCAGCACCTCCCAGACCAGCGACCAGATCATCGCGATCGGCGCCTCAACGGGGGGCACGGAGGCGATCCGCCAGGTGCTCTCGCGCCTGCCGGCCGACTGCCCGGGCGTGGTCATTGCGCAGCACATCCCGCGTGCCTTCAGCCAGCAGTTCGCCGCGCGCATGGATGCCTGCTCGGCGTTGAGCGTGCAGGAGGCGCGCGATGGGGATCTCATCCAGCCCGGGCGCGCCTACATCGCACCCGGGGACCGGCACCTGACGATCGAGCGCGATGGAGCCCACTATCGCTGCCGGCTGCAGGATGGGGCCCCGATCAATCGTCATCGCCCGAGCATCGATCTGCTGTTCGGCTCCGTGGCGCGGCAGCTGGGGGCGAAAGGGATCGGGGTCATCCTCACCGGCATGGGCGCCGACGGTGCGCGCGGTCTGCAGCAGATGCGCAGCAGCGGCGCCTTTACCCTCGCCCAGGACGAGGCAAGCAGCGTCGTCTGGGGTATGCCCGGGGCGGCGGTGGCGCTGGGCGCGGTCGAGCGCGTGGTGCCCATCGAGGAGATGGCCGGGGCGCTGCTGCTGCCCCGCCCGGTTCCGACGCTGCGCGGGAGTGCGGTCACTTGAACTACCGCTCGGAGAGCATTCAAGTTTTTGCCGCAACGGCCGACATCCTTAGGGTCCGCCTGTTCCGCGCCCGCGACGGCAAGGCGCCTTCCGGCTGTGACGCAGTTCGCAGCGCCGGGGCAGCGGATTCCGGTCCCGGAGAACGTGCATGAGCCGCTGGATCCGTAGTCTCAATTTCTCGACCAAGCTGCTGGTGATCATGATCGCCGGCATCTTTCCCCTCATCCTGCTGAGCGGGCTGTATCTGGGGCAGGAACAGAGCAACATCAACAATGTGCAGCGCGAGCTGGCGGGCCTCACGCGCTATCGCAACCTGCAGGCGATGCTGCTGCCGGTCGGTGTGCACGAGATCTGGAGTACCGCGGCGGCCGCCGGCGAAGGTGCCGCCGACAAGCTGCAGGCGGCGAGCGACGACCTCACGCGGGTGATGGTGCAGCAGGAGGCTGTGAACCAGCGCCTGGGGGCACAGAGCGATGAGGACGCGCATCACTGGAGCGAGGTCAAGGCGGCCTGGACCGCCATCAATGCCAGCAAGCCCGGTTCCGTCGCCGACGTCATCCGCATGCACAGTCGGCTGCGGCAGAAAATACTCGACTATCGCGATTACATCGCCGCCGACTCACGCCTGGTGCTCGACGGCGATCCGGTCACGCACTTCCTGCTCGATGCCACGGTCACGCAGATTCCGGACTATGAGAGCTACGTGACGCAGATGCGCTCGCATGCGGCCAGCGTCGGGGCGGCGGGCAAGGCCACGATCGCCGATGTGGAGCAGATCACGCGCGACCAGGTGCTCGCCCAGGGCGCGCTCGATGAGATCGAGGCCGACGTGCACCATGCCGCGGACAACGGCGCCGCCGGCGCCTCGATCCGCGCCGATGCGGACTCGGCGCTGACTCAGGTCAAGTCGGCCTTCGACGGCTTCACGCGCTACGTGAAGGAAAACGTCACCAGCGGCACGCTCAGCGATCCGCTGGACTCGGTGCTGCAGAACGCCTCACAGCTCACCGCGGCGATCGCGAGCTTTCACGATTCCATGCAGCATGCGGCCGAGCAGCAGCTCGAGCAGCGCGCCGCCAGCCTGCGTGCCACGCGCAATCACATGGCGCTGCTGGTGGTGATCGCAGTGGCGCTGGGCGTGGGCTTCATGGGAATGGTCATCCTCACCACGGTGAACGGCATGCACGCGGCCGTCAGCGTGGTCTCGCGCGTCGCCGAGGGCGACTACACCCAGCCGATCCTCTCGCAGGGAAGCGATGAGCTGGCGCAGATGATGCGTGCACTGCAGGCGATGCAGGCCAAGCTGAGCGGTGTGCTCAGCAGTGTCAAGGACAGCGCCATCACGGTGGCCACCGGCGCGCGCCAGATCAATGCCGGCACCTCGGATCTGTCGGCACGTACCGAGCAGCAGGCAGCCAACCTCGAGGAGACGGCCTCCTCGATGGAACAGATGACCGCGACGGTCAAGCAGAACGCGGATAACGCCAAGCTTGCCAACAAACTCGCGCAGGCGGCGCGCGATCAGGCCGAGCACGGCGGCTCGATCGTGGAGCAGACCGTGGCGGCCATGGCGGCCATCGATGTTTCCAGCAAGAAGATCGCCGACATCATCTCGGTGATCGACGAGATCGCCTTCCAGACCAATCTGCTGGCGTTGAATGCCGCGGTCGAAGCGGCGCGCGCCGGCGATCAGGGGCGCGGCTTCGCCGTCGTGGCCAGCGAGGTGAGAAGTCTCGCGCAGCGCAGTGCCTCGGCCGCCAAGGAGATCAAGGATCTGATCCACGACAGCGTTGGCAAGGTGGCCGAGGGCAGCCGTCTGGTCAGTGAGTCGGGCAGGCACCTGAACGAGATCGTCGCCTCGGTGAAAAAAGTCAGCGATGTGGTCGGCGAGATCTCCAATGCCAGCCAGGAGCAGGCCGCCAGCGCCGAGGAGATCAGTCGCGCGGTGCTGCAGATGGATGAGAGCACGCAGCAGAATGCCGCCATGGTGGAGGAGGCGAGCGCCGCGGCCGGCTCCATGAACGATCAGGCCGCGCGCCTGACGGAGCTGACGGCGTTCTTCCGCCTCGCCGAGCCGGCCGTGGATGCCGGGCATGCAGAGCCGCAGCGGGACGCGCGCCTCGCGGGTGATCGTCAGACGCTCTCCGGCCGTGCTGCCGGCGCGGCGGTGTCCGCGCGGCGGCGCGCGGTGGCGCGCGGGGCGCATGCAGCGCGGCGTGGCGCCGCTGCGCAGGGGCGCGAAGCGCCCGCCCCCAGGCCCGCACCGGGACCGCTGGCGCCCTCACAGGAGTTGCTGGGCGCCGCCTCGGGCGCGGATTGGGATGAGTTTTGAACAGCCATGAGGTGCAGGAACACCCTGGGAGTCTTAGCAGCATGAGCGCGTCCGCAAGCGAATCACTTGCTCCCGTGGCCGTGCAGCGCGATGCGAGCATGGAGGCCTTCGAATTCGTGCGGGCTTTGGCCACGCAGCTCTCGAGCCATGCGATCGAGCTGCCGAGCTTTCCCGATGTGGCCATGCGCGTGCACAAGGTGCTGTCCGACGAGCAGGTCAGCACCGATCGCATCGTGCGCGTGCTCGGTGCCGAGCCGATGATCGCCACGCGCGTGCTGACCATGGCCAACTCCGCCGCGCTCAATCCCGGCAGCAAGGCCGTCATGGAGCTGCGCGCGGCGGTCATGCGCCTGGGAATCGACGCGCTGCGCTCGGCGGTCATCAGCTTCGCCATGGCGCAGCTGCGGCTGGCGAAGAATTTCAAGGGCATCGAGCGGCACCTGAGTGCGCTCTGGCAGCACAGCGTGCTGGTCGCCTCGCTCTCCTACGTGATCGCGCGACGCGGCAATCGCGCCAATCCCGATACCACGATGCTCACGGGACTGCTGGCCGGCGTTGGCAAGCTCTACATCCTGACGCACTCCATGAGCCATCCGGCGCTGTTCGCCGACCAGGTGACCTACCAGCGCATCATCCGCGACTGGCACGCCAATATCGCCAAGGCGCTGCTGGAGAGCTGGGGCGTCGCCGACGAGATCGTCGATGCGGTGCATTGCTACGAGGATGAGTCGCGGGAGCTGCGCGGCAACAGCGCGGTGCTGGCCGATGTGCTGGAGGTCGCCGACATACTCTCGCTCTGCAAGGATGCGCCGGAACTCATGCGTGAGCGCCTGAAGGACCGCAAATCGATGGTGCGTATCGGCCTGGATCTGGAGAGCTGCCGGCGCGTGGTCAGTGAATCGCAGGAAGAGCTGTCCGCGCTGCGCGAGGCGCTCGGGAGCTAGGCTGGCTCGCCTGGTGCTGCGGCACGCACGTGCCCGGGACCGAGCTCGGACAGATCATTCACGCCCATCAGCGCCATGTCGCGCGAGATCTCCTGCGTCAGCAGGCGCGCGGCGTCGTGTACCAGGCCCGCGCCCCCGAGCGCGGCGGCGTACAAAAAGGGACGGCCGAGGAAGACGAATCGCGCGCCGAGGGCCAGCGCCTTGAGCACATCCGTGCCCCGTCGCACCCCGCCATCGAGCATCAGCAGCGTATCGGGCAGCCGCGCGGCGATCTGCGGCAGTACCAGCAGGGGCGCGATCGCGCCATCGAGCTGGCGCCCGCCGTGGTTGGAGAGAATCAGTCCGTCGGCGCCGCAGTCGCGCGCACGCACCGCGTCCTCGAGCGAGAGGATGCCCTTGACCACCAGCGGGCCCTTCCAGTGACGCCGGATCAGCTGCAGGTGTTCCCAGCAGAGCCGGTCGCGCGCGCCGAGCTCGCGCACGAGATTGCGCGACAGGATGGGGGGGCCGCGCGCGGCGTCCATGTTTTCAAAGTGTGGCATGCCGTGGACGCTCAACGTGCGCAGCAGCGTGCCGAACAGCCAGCGCGGGTGCGTGAGAGCCTCCCAGTAAAGCCGCGGTCCGGGCACCACGGGCAGGCTGAAGCCATTGCGCAGATTATTTTCGCGATTGGCCGGCACCGGCACGTCCGCCGTCAGCACCAAGGCTTCGTAGCCGGCAGCCGCGGCGCGCGCCACCAGCGCCTCGATACGCGCCGGATCGCCTGGTAGATAGGCCTGAAACCACGCAGCGCCTGCCGCCCGCACCTCCTCCAGGGCAATCAGCGAGGTCGCGCTGAGGATCATCGGCAGACCGGCCTGCTGCGCCCCGCGCGCGAGCTCAACGTCGCCGCGCCAGGCGCACAGCGCCGCGGCCCCCAGCGGCGCGATACCGAAGGGCGCCGCGTAGCTTCGTCCGAACAGCGTGACCGCCGTACTGCGCGCGCTGGTGTCGACCAGTACTCGCGGCAACAGCGCGTAGCGGGTAAAGCTGGCACGATTGGCGCGCACGGAGCCTTCCGTCTCCGCCCCGCCGGCGATGAAGCCAAAGATCATGCGCGGCAGGCGCCGGCGCGCGGCGCGCTCCAGATCATCGAGGGCCAGATACTGCGCCCCGTGAGGGCGCAGCGGCGCCTCGCGCGCGGTGACGCGGGAGATCACGGGACGTTCGGCGAGCGCCCCCGGCTCGGCGGACGACTCACCGCGTTCGGCGGCTGATATCGACATACAGGGCTTTTCGGATCCGGCGCTGCTGCCCGATCATAGCAACTGCGTCGCGCGGGTGATGCTGGGTGTGGCGCCTCGGGAACAGGTCGGCTGGCGCGCACGCTAATTAGCTATAATCTGATTTAGGAAGATATTATAAGTCGTGAATATCAGAAGCATTTTGGTGCCCAGGAGAGGACTCGAACCTCCACGGGTCGCCCCGCTAGTACCTGAAACTAGTGCGTCTACCAATTCCGCCACCTGGGCATGCGGTGGGCGGCGCAATGTACGGAAGGGGTTGGAGGCTGTCAATTGAGACGCAGAGGCAAGGGCGGCGCAGAGCGCCGCAGTCGTAGTCACGGGCCACGGCGCGAGCCCGCAGCATCGCGTGGCGAGAGCCCGGGGGCGGCGCGCATGCGTGCACCGCAACTCGGACGCAAGGGGCGCCCCGGCGCCGGCGATGTGCTGATGCGCACCGAAGGCACCGTCAGCGCCAACCGGGCGGGCTACGGCTTCGTGCGCAGTGAGGATCTGGTCGAATCGGTATTTCTGCCTCCCGGCCAGATGCGTGGACTGATGCACGGGGATCGGGTGCGCATCGAGGTGCGGGGCGATGCTCAGGGCCGCTATCTCGGTGAGGTGCTCGAGGTGCTCGAGCGCGGCGTGCAGGCCTTTCTCGGCACTGTCGAGGGGCCGGAGCATCGCCTGGCGGTGCGTGCCGCCGATGCGCGCATGGGCTTCGTGTGCCGCGTGGTGGGCAACGAGCCGCAGGCAGCCCATGGCGACTGGGTGATCGCGCGCCTCATGCGCTATCCAGGCGAGGGGGAGCCGGGCCAGGCGCGCATCGAGCGGCTGCTCGATCCACAGCGACCGGTGGAGATGGCCGGCGAGGCGGCGATTGCGCGCTACGCGCTGCCGGTGGAGTTCTCGGGCGAGGCGCTGGCGGAGGCTCAGCGCTGCGGTCGCAGGGTCGATCCGCTCGAGGCGGCGCGCCGCACCGACCTGCGCGAGCTGCCACTCGTGACCATCGATGGCGAGGATGCCAAGGACTTCGACGACGCCGTGCACGCCGAGACTCTGCCCGGTGGAGGCTTTCGGCTGCGGGTCGCGATCGCCGATGTGAGCCATTACGTGCGGCCCGGCAGCGCGCTGGACCGCGAGGCGCGCGAGCGCGGCACCTCGGTGTACTTTCCGACGCGGGTGCTGCCGATGCTGCCCACGGCACTGTCGAATCACCTGTGCTCGCTCGAGCCGCAGGTGGACCGGCTCTGCATGGTCGCCGATATGCAGCTCTCGCGCCGGGGCGCGCTCGAGGAGTCGCGCTTTTATCCCGCCGTGATGCGCTCGGCGGCACGCCTGACCTACACGCTGGCCCACGAGGCGCTGTTTCTCGGCGTGCCCGCCGCCCGCGAGCAGCTGGGGGAGCCGTTGCTGGCGGCTCTGCTGCCGCTGGTCGATGTTTACCGGCTGCTCGCTGCCGCACGTCGGCGCCGCGGAGCGCTCGATTTCGATGCGCCCGAGACGCGCTTCGTATTCGAGGGCGCCCAGCAGGTGCACTCGGTGCGCTTCGCCACGCGCAACGATGCGCATCGACTCATCGAGGAGTGCATGATCCTCGCCAACGTCGCCGTGGCGCAGGAGCTGCGGCGCCGGCACGTGCCTGCTCTGCTGCGGGTGCATGCGCCGCCGGATGAGAAGAAGCTCGAGCAGCTGCGCGCCACGCTGCGTGTGCTCGGCATCGAGCTGATGCTCTCCGATCCGGTGCACGCGCGTGATCTGGGCGCCGTTGCCCCGAAGGTGCGCGATCCGGAGGCGCGTCCGTTCCTCGAGTCGCTGATCGTGCGCTCGCTTGCGCAGGCGTTGTATCAGAGTGAGAACCTCGGTCATTTCGGCCTCGCGCTCAAGGACTACGCTCACTTCACCTCACCGATCCGGCGTTACCCGGATCTCATGATTCACCGCGCGCTGCGCGTGGCGATCGGCGCGGCAGGCCCCGATTCGCTGCCGCAGGGTGACGAGCTGGCCGCCGCGGGGGTGGACCTGTCGCGCCTGGAGCGTCGGGCCGACGAAGCTGCGCGCTTCGTCAGCACCTTTCTGAAGTGCGTCTATCTGCGCGATCGCATCGGTCAGACGTTCGATGGCCTGATCACGACGGTCATGGAATTCGGCTGCTTCGTGCAGCTGCTGGAGATCGGCGCGGATGGGTTGCTGGCACTGGCCGCGCTGCGCGATGACGAGTACCAGATGGCGCGCGATGGAGGGCAGTGGATCGGGACACGAAGCGGGCGCCGGCTCGCGCCCGGTGTGCGCCTGCGTGTCATGGTCGCGGCGGTCAAGCCGGTGGAAGGTCAGATCGATCTGGAGCTAGCAAGCGATGCCGGCGACGACTCAGATTGAAGCGATCTATGGTGTGCACGCGGTTCGCGCGCTGCTGCTGCGCGACCCGCGCCGTGTGCATCGGGTGCTGCTGCAGCGGGGTCGGCAGGACGCGCGTGCGCAGGAGATCGAGCGACTGGCGCGCGCGGCGGGCTGTGCGCTCGAGCGCGTGGAGGGCGCGCGTCTTGCCCAGCGCTTCGGAGATGTGGTCCACCAGGGAGTGGCCGCTGAAGTGCTCTCGCTTGCGCCCTGGGATGAGGATGCTCTCATCGAGGCGATCACGCTGGGACGCGCGGGCACAGCGCGGCAGGGGGGCGATGGCGGCGATGGCGGCGATAAGAGCGATCCGTTGCTGCTTGCGCTCGATGGTGTGCAGGACCCGCACAATCTCGGCGCCTGTCTGCGCACGGCGGATGCCTGCGGTGCCCTGGCGCTCATCGTGCCACGCGATCGCGCCGCGCCGCTGAATGCGACGGCACGCAAGGCGGCGGCGGGCGCCGCGGAGAGCACACCGGTCGTTGTCGTGACGAACCTGGCGCGCACATTGCGATTGCTGAAGGAAGCGGGTCTGTGGATCGTCGGGGCATCCGCCCACGGCGCGCAGCGCGCGCAGGATATCGAGCTCACCGGGCCGCGCGTGCTGGTGCTGGGCGCGGAAGGGACGGGTTTGCGCGAGCTGACCAAGCGGCACTGCGACTGGCTGGTGCGCCTGCCCAGTGTCGGGGCCGTGGAGAGCCTCAATGTGTCGGTGGCCGCCGGCATGCTGCTGTATGAGGCCGTGCGGCAGCGTACTTCGGGCGCGCGCTCTCTGCCTGCGCCGCCTGCCGGCGCGAGCGGTGGGACCGACGTTGCCTGAGGGGCGGCTTTTCTGTAAGATTCCGCGCCCGTTTTTAACCGGGCGCCCCTGCTTTGACGGGCGCCAATCTCCTTGCCGCACCAAAGCCTTACGGGCGGCATTACCCCATGAGGAGGACACATGAGGCACTATGAGATCGTCTTTCTGGTCCATCCGGACCAGAGCGAGCAGGTTCCGGCCATGATCGAGCGCTACAAGGGCATGATCGCGGCCGGCAATGGCAAGGTTCACCGGCTCGAAGACTGGGGCCGCCGTCAGCTGGCCTATCCGATCGCCAAGGTCCACAAGGCGCACTACGTGCTGCTCAATATCGAGTGCGATCAGAAGACACTCTCGGAGCTCACCGGCGCGTTCCGCTTCAGCGATGCCGTTCTGCGTCACCTGGTGACCGGTGTCGAGACTGCCATCACCGAGGCCTCGCCGATGGCGAAGTCCGAGGAAGACGCTGAGGGTCATCGCGAGCGCGATGACGATGACGATGTCGAGCCTGTCTCGGCCAGCGCCTGAGTACGCAGTCCGAGCGCTCCATGGAGAACAATCGCATGTCCCGTTTCGTCCGACGCAAGAAATTTTGCCGCTTCACCGCCGAGGGCGTGGCGATGATCGACTACAAAGATCTCGCGACGTTGAAGAACTTCATCTCCGAGACCGGCAAGATCGTGCCCAGTCGCATCACCGGTACCAAGAGCTTCTATCAGCGTCAGCTCGCCACCGCGATCAAGCGCGCGCGCTTCCTGGCGTTGCTGCCGTACACCGACCAGCACTGAGGCCGCCATGGAAGTCATCCTGCTGCAGAAGGTCGCCAACCTCGGCAACATCGGCGATCGGATCAAGGTGAAGTCCGGCTACGGCCGCAACTACCTCTTGCCCCAGGGCAAGGCCACGCTCGTGACGGCCGAGAACGTCGCGCGCTTCGAGGCGCAGCGTGCCGAACTGGAAAAGCGCGCGCACGATGAGCTGCAGGACGCGCAGCGTCGTGCCACCGAGCTCGAAGGCGCAAAGCTCACGATCACCGCCAAGGCCGGCACCGAAGGCAAGCTGTTCGGCTCGGTCGGCACCGCCGACATCAGCGAGGCGGCCACCTCGGCGGGGCATCGCCTGGCGCGCAGCGAAGTGCGCCTGCCGAGCGGTCCGTTGCGCACCGTGGGCGAGCATGTCGTGCAACTGCACCTGCATACGGATGTCAACGTGCAGCTCACCGTGGTAGTGGCGGCCGAAGAGAGCGCCTGAGCGCCCTTCTGGGGGGTGCGGGCATGAGCACGCCGCTGCGTTCGCGCCGTGACGAGGAAGCTGCCCTCGAGGGCTTGACCCCGCCTCACTCGGTCGAGGCCGAGCAGTCGGTGCTCGGTGCGCTGCTGATCGACGGCACCGCCTGGGACCAGGCGGCCGATGTCGTCACCGCCGAGGACTTCTACCGGCCGGATCATCGCGCGATCTTCGAGGCGATGGCCGAGCTCATAGCCGCCGGCCGCCCGGCCGATGTCATCACAGTCTCAGAGCAGCTCGAGCGTCGCGGCCGCCTCGAGAACGCGGGTGGCCTCGCCTATCTGGGAACACTCGCACGCGATACCCCAACCGCCGCGAATGTGCGCACCTACGCCACGATCGTGCGCGAGCGCTCGCTCCTGCGCCGGCTGCTGTCGGCGGGACGGCAGATCGCCTCGTCGATATTCGGCAACGAGGGGCTCTCGGCACGAGAGCTGGTCGAGGGCGCCGAGAAGCTGGTGTTCGATATCGCCGAGCAGGGAGCGCGTGGGCGCGAGGGGGCCGTGCGGGTCAGTGCGCTGCTGCCGCCGCTGATCGACAAGATCGACGAGTGGCACAGCGATCCGGACCGGCTGCGCGGCCTGGCCACCGGTTTCACCGACTTTGATCGGCTCACGGGGGGGCTGCGGCCGGGAGATCTGATCGTGGTGGCCGGACGGCCATCGATGGGCAAGAGCACGCTGGCCGTCAATATGGCCGAGTACGCCGCCGTCAATCCGGCGATCCGCGCACCGGTGGCGATCTTCACCCTGGAGATGCCCTCCGAGCAGGTCCTCACGCGCATGCTGTCCTCCATCGGACACGTGCCGCTCAACAGCATCCGCAGCGGCCGGATCTCCGATGACGATTGGGTGCGGCTGACGGCCGCGACCAGTCAGCTCTCGGACGCCAGGATCTTCATCGACGAGACACCGGGCCTCACGCCCACGGAGCTGCGCGCGCGCGCCCGGCGCCTGAAGCGCGAGCATGGCCTGGGCCTGGTGGTGGTCGATTACCTGCAGCTCATGCAGGTCAGTGGCAACAAGGAGAACCGCGCCACCGAGATCAGTGAGATCTCACGCGGCCTGAAGGCCCTCGCCAAGGAACTGGAGCTGCCGGTCATCGCACTCTCGCAGCTCAATCGCGGCGTGGAGCAGCGCACCGAGAAGAAGCCGGTGATGTCGGATCTGCGCGAATGCGTCACCGGCGATACCCTGGTTTGCCTGACCGACGGCCGACGCGTTCCGATTCGCACGCTGGTCGATACGGCGCCGCAAGTGTGGGCTGTGGATGAGCAGCACCGACTACTGCCAGCGCGTTCCGACAAAGTATGGTACGTGGGCCGCCGGCCCGTTTTCCGCGTGTGTCTCGCCAGTGGCCGCCTCATACGCGCCACCGCCGAGCATCGACTATTGGGCGGCACAGGCTGGACGACAGTCGGCAGCCTTCGGATCGGAGATCGCCTGGCATTGTCGCGACAGCTGCCTGAGCCGGCACACCCGCCGAGTTGGGCCGAGCAGGAGCTGATTCTGCTCGGGCATCTGATCGGCGATGGCAGTTACCTGCGCCATCAGCCGCTGCGATATACCACGGCCTCTGAGGAGAATAGCGCTGCGGTAGTGGCTGCGGCCGAGGCACTGGGTTCACGCGTCTCGCGCCATGCGGGGATCGGCGCGTGGCACCAGCTCGTGATCTGCGGCAACGGTGATCGCTGGCACCCGGGCGGCGTTGGCGCCTGGTTGAAACGACTGGGAATCTTTGACCAGCGCTCCCACCAGAAGCACCTGCCGCCAGCAGTGTTTACCCTCGGTAACGAGCAGATCGCACTGCTCCTGAGACATCTTTGGGCGACAGACGGCTCGATCACGCTACGGGCGCCGGGACAGAAAGGTGCGCCGCGCGTCTACTTCACTTCCTGCAGTGAGCGGCTGGTGCGCGATGTCGCGGCGCTGCTATTGCGGCTGGGAATTGTCGCGCGCATACGCTCATCGGTGCAGAGGGGTGACCGGCCGCTGTTTACCGCAGATGTCAGTGGTGCTCCATCGCAGCTGCGCTTCGCTCGCCTGGTCGGAGGTTTCGGGCCGGGTGTCCAGGCGGTGGGGCGATTGCTCGAGCACCTCGCCCACGTGGAATGCCATACCAACGTCGATACGCTGCCCATCGGGATCTTCAATGAAGAACGCGCGCTGATGTCGGAGCGGGGTGTGAGCACGCGTGCCATGGCGACCGCACGGGGTACGTCCTATGGCGGCACCAGCCATTTTCGCTTCGCCCCCAGCCGCGACCTGCTGAGGGACTATGCGCGGCGGCTCGAGTCGCCTCGATTGGCCGCGCACGCAGACAGCGATCTTTTTTGGGATCGCGTGCTCGCCGTGGAGCCTGACGGCGAGGAAGACGTGTTTGATCTGACGGTGCCGGGGCCTGCCAATTGGCTGGCCGATGGCATCGTGACGCACAACTCGGGCGCGATTGAGCAGGATGCCGACATGATCCTGCTGATCTACCGCGACGAGGTCTACGATAAGAACACCACCAAGAAGGGCATCGCCGAGATCGATCTGGCCAAGCATCGCAATGGCGAGATCGGTACCTTCCTGCTGACGTTCCAGGGCCAGTACGCGCGTTTCGTGAACTTCGCTCCCGACGCCTATGCGGAAGGGGTGCTGCGTTGACGCCGCGGCATTGACGCACAGCCAGCCTCACGCAAGCGGGGCACCGACGCCATGATGCGCCTGATCCGAGCGCGCGTGGACAGCAGCGCTCTGCGCTCGAATCTGCGGCTGGTGCGTACCTGTGCGCCCGGTTGCCGCGTCATGGCAGTGGTCAAGGCGAATGCCTATGGACATGGACTCATCGCCACCGCGCTCGCCCTGGCCGACGCGGACGCCTTCGCGGTAGCGCGCCTGGAAGAAGCCGTCGCGCTGCGCAGCGCCGGGCTCAAGCGGCGCATCGTGCTGCTGGAGGGCGTGTTCAATGCGGAGCAGCTGGCCGAGGCGGGGCATCTGGAGCTCGACCTGGTCGTGCACCAGGAGCTGCAGATCGCCCTGCTCGAGCAGGATCGCCAGCAGCGGCGCCATCGGCTCTGGCTGAAGGTTGATACGGGCATGAACCGCCTGGGCTTCCGGCCCGAGCGTTTTCGGGGCGCCTGGGAGCGTCTCATGCAGTGTCAGCCGGCCCCGCTGGAGCTGCGCGTGCTCACGCATCTGTCCGGGGCCGACGAGGAGGATGGTCGAAGCACCGCCGATCAGCTGGCGCGCCTGCAACCGCTGATCGCGGGGCTGCCGGCGGAACTGAGCATCGCCAATTCCGCGGCGATCCTCGCGCAGCCGCGAACGCACGCACAGTGGGTACGGCCGGGACTGGCACTGTATGGTCTCTCGCCGTTCGCGGGGCGGCGCGGAGCGCAGTTCGGCCTGCAGCCGGCCATGACGCTGGAGAGCACCGTGATCGCCGTGCGCGAGGTGCTGGCGGGCGAGCGGGTCGGCTACGGCGGCACCTGGCAGGCGCAGCGTTCCTCGCGCGTGGCCATCATCGCGGCGGGCTACGGCGATGGGCTGCTGCGCAGCCTCACGACAGGCACGCCGGTGCTGATCGGGCACCGGCGCGCCCCACTGGTGGGGCGCGTCTCGATGGACATGATCGCCGCCGACGTGACGGACCTGCCGGGCATCGCCGTGGGTGATCGCGTCGAGCTTTGGGGAGCAGAGCTGCCGGTGGAGGAACTGGCGGCGGCTGCCGGCACCATCCCCTACGAGCTCGTGTGCGCCGTCAGTCAGAGGGTGCCGGTCGAGCTGGTTTGAAGCGCAAACGGGCGCGCGACATTCCGTTCACGGACTGCTGCTAAAGTGGGCCGGTGGTGGAAGCTATCCTGCAGCTCGGCAGCCGCGTGCTCGATCGACTCGAGCGCCTCGGCCGCGCCGGACTGAACGCCGCCAAGCACGAAGAGCTCTCAGGAATCATTTTCTGGGCGGCGCTCATCGGCGTGTGCGGCGCCTTCAGCGGTGTGGCGTTTCGTGCCTCGGTGCGGCTGGTGCAGTACCTGCTGACCCGTCAATCCAACGGCCTGGTGGAGACCGCCGAATCCCTGCCGTGGTGGGCGCGTATTCTCATCCCCACTGTCGGGGGCGCCTGCGCGGGGTCGCTGCTGTGGATCGGCCAGCGGGTGAGGGTGCTGCGCACGGCCCGGAAGGTCGATTACATGGAGGCTGTGGCCGTCGGCAACGGGCAGCTCAGTGGCCGCTCGGCGCTGCTGCATGCGGCGTCCTCGTTCTTCACGATCGGCTCGGGCGGCTCGATCGGCCGAGAGGGCCCGCTGGTGCAACTGGCCGCCACGTCGGCTTCCAAGATCGGACAGTGGACGCAGGCGCCGGTGCCGCGCCTGCGGCTTCTGGTGGCCTGTGGCGCTGCCGCCGGTATCGCCACTGCGTATAACGCGCCCATCGCCGGGGCGCTGTTCGTCGCGGAAGTCGTGCTCGGCTCGATCGCGATGGAGAGCTTCGGTCCGCTGATCGTCTCCTCGGTGGTCGCTGACGCGACGGCCCGTCACTTCCTCGGCTATGGCCCGGTCTACCAGGTGCCGCACCTGAACTTCGGTGCCGCCTGGGAGCTGGTGCTGTATGCGCTGCTCGGCGTGCTGCTCGGGCATGGGGCCGCGCCCTTCCTGGCGCTGCTGGAGCGCTCGCGTCGCACGTTCCGCCGCTTGCGCTGGTCGCCTCCGGCGACACTCGCCCTCGGCGGGTTGGGGGTCGGTCTGATCTCGGTGTGGATTCCGGAGGTCTGGGGCAACGGTTACAGCGTCGTCAATGCCATGCTCAACGACCAGCTGCCCGTGCAGCTCATGGCCATGGTGCTGGTGGCGAAGATCGTCAGCACGGCCGCTTCGGTCGGCTCGGGAGCCAACGGCGGAATCCTCACACCCACGCTGTTCATGGGGGCTGCCTTCGGCGCGTTGTTCGGCGATGCCGTGCATCTCATGGATCCGCATTCGCACTCACAGCTGGCCGCCTATGCCGTCGTCGGCATGGGCAGTTTCCTGGCCGCGACGACGCACGCACCGCTGACCTCCATCCTGCTGATCTTCGAAATGACGCTCAACTACGACGTGGTGCTGCCCCTGATGCTCGCCTGCGTCACCGGACACTACGTGGCGCGTATCTACCGGCACGGCGAGTCCGTCTATACCCGCTCGCTGCAGTCGCGCGGCCCAGGTAGCGAGGACGAGTGGCGGCTGCGGCAGATCACGGCACTGATCCGCCCACCCGAGCTGGTCATCCAGCGCGATGAGCACATCGGCGTCGTGGTCGAGCGCCTCGGCTCGCGTGTCCCCGGACACGCCTACGTCAGCGACGCCCAGCACCAGCTCGTCGGCGAGGTCGACGGTGCCGATCTGCGGCGGCTGATGCGCCTGCCACCCGAACAGCGCACCGGCACGGTGGCCACACTCATGCACAGCGCCCCGCCGGTGCTGACGCCGGAGATGCTGCTCGGGGATGCGCTCGATGTTTTCATCGCCAATCATTGCAAGCGCTTGCCCGTCGTGTCCGGACACTGGAGTCCCGTGCTGATCGGCGAGGTGCAGCGCCATGACGTGCTGCTGGCACTGCAGGACCGCATTTCCGAGCGGCCAGATCGGGCCACGGACATGAAGGAGCTGTTCCGGGGGTAGGGGAGGCGGGACGGGCCGCCTGGCCAAAGCGAATGAGGATGTCTCGTGGCGGGTCAGGCGACTAGTGCCGCTGCCGGTACCTGCGATTTTGCGCTGCCGATATGCATCTTTTTTGATGTATCATTCCTGATATGAATGCGGAAGAGCTGTACCTCGCTGGTCGCGTGGTCATGAAACTGGGGCGGCGGCTGCTGCCGGCCGGCTCCGCTCGCATGCCATTGAGCGTACGTAGCGTGCTGGCAGATGCGGCTGCTCATCCGGACAGCGCCATCGGTGCGATCGCGGCGCGCACGGGACTGCTTCAGAGTCACGTGTCCGGCGCCGTGAGGCGCTTGTGCCAGGCGGGGCTGCTGATCGCCTATCGAGACCCGCGCGACGGGCGTCGCACGCTGGTGCGCAGCCGGCTCGCGTCGCAGCCTGACTCTGGCGCGTCTGACCAGCTCGAAGCCGTACTGGTCAAGGCACTCACGGACAGACTGGGTGCGGCAGGCGCCGCCCGTGTGGCGCAGATCACGCGTGCGCTCGAAGTCATCGTCAGCAGCTTCAGCCCCGAGCGCGCGACGCGGCCCCGAAGACATCGGCATGGCGATCGCCGCTGAAGGGTTCGTCCCGGCGCAGGACGCGCGTCTCTATTACAAGGCGGTAGGCCAGGGCCCGCCGCTACTGTTGCTGGCCGGTGGCGATGGGGACGCCGACGCTTTCGATCTCGTGAGCCCGCACCTTGCGTCGCACTTTCGTATCGTCACATACGACCGGCGCGGACTGTCGCGCAGCAAGCTCGAGGGCGAGGCGCACGAGATCACCATCGAGCGTCATGCGGAGGACGCCGCCGCCATCCTGGCGGCGCAGGGCAGAGCGCCTGCGTTTGTGTTCGCTGGGAGTATTGGAGCGCTAATCGGCCTGGAACTGGTTGCGCGCCATCCCGCTGCCGTATGCAAGCTGATCGCCTTCGAGCCGCCAGCGCCTGAATTACTGTCGGGCGAGCCGCGCGAGCAGGCCATTGCCGCCCGACGGAGTGTGCAGGATGTTTTCCGGGCTGGCGGGGTCGTGGCAGCAATGCAGCGCTACGCCCAGATTACGCGGCTCAATCCCGCGGATTGTGAGCCTGGTCTGCCGCCCCCGGTGCCATCGGCGGCTCGAGCCTCCAATCTGCAGTTCTTTTTGGCTCACGATGCGCCGGCGGTGACGGGCTATCGTGTGAACGTTGCGCGCTTGCGCCGCAGCGGGACGCCCATCATTGCGGCCGCCGGCAGAAACTCGGGAGACGCGTGGCCGCGGCAGGTTGCCGAGGCCCTCGCAGGGCAGCTCGGGTGCCCGCTGGTCGAGCTGGCGGGCGATCATGCCGGCTTCGTGAGGCATCCGCGGGCCCTTGCCGATACCCTGCGAGCTGTATTCCTAGGCGGATAGCAGCTGCGTGCCTCAGAGGCGTCTGCCGTTCTCAAGCATTCGCACCGGCAGCAACAGGATCGCGCGCAGCAGGCCGAAGACGCCTTCCACCGCGATACCCAGTATCCGGAAGGGAATCGAGATCAGCCAGATGATCGGCCACAGCACGAGTGCCAGCAGCGCCAGCGGCCAGCAGAGCACGAACAACAGGACCCACAGCAGCAGTGTCAGCATAGTGGTTCAACCCGGCGGGTCGCCCGGCTCGCGGTCCTTGCGGCCCTCGCCGCCCTTGCGGCCCTTGTCCTCTCGGGCCTCCTCGATGGCCTGCTGCGGGGGTTTGACGACGACGCCCAACCCGAGCACCAGCATCAGTGCGCTGGCCATCATACGCGCCGACGTGCCCCCGCGCCTGGCCCAGCGGATTCCACTGTAAGCGCCCACGAGCAGCACGGTGGCGAGCACCGTGATGAGCGTAGCCCGCAGTACGGCCTTCAGGATTGGCATGACTTTCCCCCTGTCGCGCAGACAGAAGGGTGGAGGCAGGCGCGTCTAAATCAACCCGCCGGTCCCGCTCGGCGCTTATTCCTGGAAGAACCCCATCTTCACGCCGGCGAGCTGGATGACATCGTTGTCCGTCAGCCGCCGTGCCTGCGCACCAATGGGAGCGCCGTTGACCAGCGGAAAGTTGTTTTCGCCCTCACCGTCGACGTGCACGATGAAGTAGCCCTCGGAGCGGCGCGTGATGGCCGCGACCTGCACGCCGGGACGGCCGAGGGTGGTCAGGGCCTTGCTGAGCTCGAGCTCGCGGCCCGCAAAGGCGCCGGAGAGCACCTGCAGCTTGGCCTTCTTCGGCGCCGCGGTGCCGTTGGCCAGCGTGCGACGCAGGATCGCATTGGCATTGACGGCGTTGGCGTTGACCGCGCTGGCGCTGATGCCCGACTGGGTGTCGGAAAGCTTCGCCTCGGCCACGGCCGCGCGGATCTTCTCCACCGGTCGGGCGGAAGGCTGGATGACCAGTGTCTTTTCGAATTCGTCCTGCTGGGCCTCGTCATCCTCGACGAATCGCAGCTGATGATGGCCGGCCGTGATGACGTCGCCGTGCTGCAGCGCATGCTTCTTGATGAGCTTGCCGTTGACGTAGGTGCCGTTGGTGCTGTTCAGATCTTCGAGGAACGAGTCGTTGAGGATGTTGATGATCAGCGAATGATGTCCGCTGACGGCCGGGTTATCGATGCGGATGTCATTGTCCGGCAGGCGCCCGATCGTGTAGCGCTCGCGGTTCATGTTGAACTCCGCCATCACGCTGCCATCCAGACTCAAAATCAACCTAGCCATGCACGTTGCCTCAGGTAGAGCCGAACCAGCTCAGCATCTTGTCGAATACGCCGCGCGGCGCGGGGAAGGTCTCCACGACCTCGGCGACCAACACCGAGATGTTGTCCTTGCCGCCGTTATCATTGCCCAATTGAATCAGCTGCTTGGTTGCGTTCTCGAGATTAGCACCAAAGGTGCTGATGGTTAAGTGAATGTCATCATCCTCAACCATATCCGAAAGCCCGTCGGAACAAATGAGGTACAGGTCTCCTTTGTAAACGGGATGCTCCTGGACCTCCACGTCGACGTTGGGCTCCACACCCAGGGCACGTGTGACGTAGTTCTTATTTGCTGCACGCTGCGCTTCCTCGGCCGAGTAGAAGCCGCGGTCGACCAGCTCCTGCAGCAGTGAATGATCCATTGTCAGCTGCTCGAGTCCGTCGCTGCGCAGCCGGTAGAGCCGCGAGTCCCCGACGTGCGCGATCGAGACGCGATTGTCGAAGAACAGCGCACCGACCACGGTGGTGCCCATGCCCTCGCACTGTGGCTGGGTGCGGGCGGTCTGGAAGATGATTTTGTTGGCGCGCACAATCGCGTCACGCAGGATGATCGAGGCACGGGTCAGGCCGGCCTGCGGATCGTGTACACGCCAGTCCTCGCGCTCCACGGCCTCGCGTACCAGCCCGACGATGGTCTTGACGGCGATGCCGCTGGCGACCTCGCCGGCGTTATAGCCGCCCATGCCGTCGGCCAGCACCATCAGACCGATCTCCGAGTCAAAGGCAATGGTGTCCTCGTTGTGATCTCGAACCCGGCCGGTATCGGTCAGGCCCACACAACGCAGCTTGCCTTTGAGATTCTGGCGGCCCCTACCGCGCGGCATACGAATGGTCTTGGCTGACTCTTGAATGTTTGAACTGCGTCACACTGCGGCTCTGCGGATGCCCCCGGCGGGCGGATGTGCTGGCGACGTTCCCTGCACCAACTCGGACCTGGGGCATAACTTAGCATCGCGGCGCAGCCAATGCGCGTCCCTCATCACAGTTGCACCGGGGCCGCTCAACCGGCGTTCACGATCTGGTCGGCCTGTGGTGCCATACGCACCCGCACCGTGCGAATGGCATTGTCCGCGATCTGCAGCACCTCGAACTCATAGGGTCCGATGCGCAGCGTCGTGCCCGGTGCAGGAATGGTCTCGAGCTGCTCGAGCAGCAGGCCATTGAGGGTACGTGGCCCGAGCGTGGGCAGCTGCCAGCCGAGCGAGCGGTTCAGTGCGCGAATGGTTGCGCCGGCGTTCACCAGCCAGTTGCCCTGGGCGTCGCGATGCACGTCCTTGTGCACGATGGTGGCCGGATCGGTGGTGAACTCCCCGACGATCTCCTCGAGGATGTCCTCCAGTGTCACGATGCCGGCGATATCGCCATATTCATTGACCACGAACGCGATGCGACGGCGCGTGCGCTGAAACTGCGCGAGCTGCTGGGTGAGCGGCGTGCCATCCGGCACGAAGTAGGGCTCTCGGGCCGCGGCGAGCTCGATCAGCCGCTCACGCGTGAGCGTGCCACGCGCGAGCTCCTGTGCGACACGCTTCATGTGCAGCGTGCCGATCAGCTTGTCCATCTCCCCGTCGTAGACCGGCAGGCGCGAGTGCGGCGTGTGACGCAGGCGCTCGAGGATGTCCTCGAAGCTCAGGGAGATATCGATGCCGGCGATCTCCTGGCGCGGGATCATGATGTCGTTGACGCTGACACGCTCCAGATCCAGGATCGACAGCAGCATCTGTCGATGCCGCTGCGGGATGAGGGTGCCGGCCTCGGCCACCACGGTGCGCAGCTCATCGCTGGAGAGGGCCTGGGGCCCGTTTTTGCTGCGGTTGACGCCGAACAGGTTGAGAAAGCCCTGGGCGATACGGTTCGCAAGCCAGCTGATGGGACCGAGGATCCAGAGCAGGGCGCGGTAGATGTAGGCGGAGCCGAGCGCCACGCGCTCGGCGTGCACCGCGGAGAAGATCTTCGGTGCAAATTCGCAGAACACCAGCATGACCACCGTGAGCAGGCCGGCCATGATCAAGGGCGCAATGCGGATGCCGGTGCGCAGGGCCAGCAGCGTGGCGTCGGTGGTAGCCCCAACGCTCGCCAGCGCCAGGATCACGAGGTTTGCGCCCAGCCAGCGGTCGGGCTGCTCGAGCAGCCGTTCGAGCTGGCGCGCGCGACGCAGGCCCTGATTGGCCCGATGGCGGATGCGGTAGCGGTTCACCGAGAGCATCGCCACCTCCGTGCCCGAGGCGAAGGCGATGATGAACAGCAGCACGAACAGAACCAGGATCAGCACCGGCGTCGGCGTTTTGTCCACCTGTCTCTTATAATCGGTCGCCGGAGGGCTGTATAGAGCGCCACCTGGCCTCGTGTGCCCGCAATCGCAGGTTACCCACCCAACATGTTCGATAAATTGACCGAACGGCTGAGCCGCGCCGTACAGACACTGCGCGGCCGTGGTCGCGTGACCGAGGAGAACGTCGCCGAGACGCTGCGCGAAGTGCGCATGGCGCTGCTCGAGGCGGATGTGGCTCTGCCGGTCGTCAAGAGCTTCATCGACAGCGTCAGGACGCGGGCGCTCGGCGCTGAAGTCTCCACCAGTCTCACACCGGGGCAGGCTTTCATCGGCATCCTGCATCGCGAGCTCATCGCGCTGCTCGGCGAGGCGCGCCAGGGCTTTGCACTCAACGTACAGCCGCCGCAGGTGGTGCTGTTGGCGGGACTGCAGGGGGCGGGCAAGACCACGACCGCGGGCAAGCTGGCCCGCTGGCTCATCGAGCGCGAAAAGCGCCGGGTGTTGCTGGTGAGCACTGACGTGCGCCGCCCGGCGGCGATCCTGCAGCTGCAGCGGATTGCCGAGACCGTGGGCGCGGATTTTTTTCCGAGCAGCTCGAGCGACCGGCCGGTCGCGATCGCAACGGCGGCGCTGGAGGCCGCGCGCCGCGGTGTGTTCGACACACTCATCATCGATACGGCGGGACGGCTGCATGTCGATGAGGAACTGATGCAGGAGGTGCAGGGCATCGATCGCGCGGTGAGCGCGCATCAGCGCTTGTTCGTGGTGGATGCCATGGGCGGTCAGGACGCGCTCAATGCCGCGCGTGCCTTCGGCAATGCGCTGGCGCTCACCGGTATCGTGCTGACCAAGGCCGATGGCGATGCGCGTGGCGGCGCCGCGCTGTCGGTGCGCTTCGTGACCGGCCAGCCGATCGTGTTTCTCGGTGTCGGCGAGAAGCTCGATGCGCTCAGTCCCTTCGATCCCGAGCGCATGGCCTCACGCATTCTGGGCATGGGCGATGTGGTCTCGCTGGTCGAGGACGTGCAGCGCAAGGTCGATGCACAGCAGGCCGAGAAGCTGGCGCGCAAGGTCGTGCAGGGCAAACGCTTCACGCTGCTGGATCTGCGCGAGCAGCTCGAGCAGGTGCGCAAGCTCGGCGGTCTGTCCGCCGTCATGGACAAGCTGCCCGCGCAGCTGGCGAGCCGCGCCTCGGGCATGCAGGGTGAGCAGGCCGACCGCGAGCTCAGGCGCCAGATCGCGATCATTGACTCCATGACGCACCAGGAGCGCAGCCAGGCCGGCATCATCGATGGCTCACGCCGCCGCCGCATCGCCGCCGGGGCAGGGGCCCAGGTCCAGGATGTGAACCGGCTGCTCAAGCAGTTCCTGGAGATGCAGCGGGTCATGAAGAGCATGAAGGGTGGCAAGCTCGGCCGCCTGCTGGCGGGGCTGCGCGGAGCGATGCCCCCCGGGCCGCCGCGCTAGAGCCACAGACCCCCCGGCCCCCCTCACCTGTCAGTCCACCTGCCCCCGCTGTGCCCGCGGTTGGATGTTGACGCAGATAACTCTATGAGATAGAGTACTCTGCATGAAGAACGCCGGCTCTTCGCTGTTGGCCCGCGCACACCCTCTGGTGATGCCGGCGACGATCGCGCCGGAAATTGGGCTGATCGTCATCGTCCTGCGGACACTCAGCGCCGATCTCACACACGGCGCGATCCGCGATTTCAACGTCGCTACGCACCGCAGCGGGGTTGGCGCCCGTGCAGCGCTGGCGAACGGATCAACTTGACTCAAGGAGGACTGCCGCCGTGGAAATCTCATCGAATCAGGCGCTGGAGGCATTGGAAGAGGTACAGGACGCGCAGCGGCGCGTCGCGACACTGCGCGGGTACGGCTATGCGGCGCCCTACTTCCTGCTCTGGGGGTGTGTCTGGGTCGTGGGATTTCTCGGCGGGTATTTCCTGCCGGCCTGGCAGGGCAGGGGCTGGGCGGGACTGGACCTGGCCGGATTTGCCGGCACCGTGCTGATCATGCGGCATCAGCGCAGCGTCGCGCAGCGCAGTCTGGGAGTGCGTACCTCCAGCCGGACGTTCTGGCGGATCCTCGCGCTGCTGGCGACTGCCGTCGGGTTTCTGTACGCGACCTACGCGGTGTTTCAGCCCCAGCGCAGTGCTCAATTCGCGGTGTTTCCGGCCCTGCTGTGCGGGAGTATCTATATCGGGATCGGTCTCTGGCGCGGGATGCGCTGGGTGGTCGGCGGTGTGGCGCTGGCGGCCTTCGCGCTGCTGGGCTACTTTCTGCTGCCGCAGTACATGATGTTATGGATGGCCGCGGCTGGCGGAGGCACTCTGCTGACCACGGGCTTCTGGCTGAGCCGGGGGTGACCCGGCATGAGTCTCTCCATGGACGGCCCAGCCATGCCCGCCGACGGGGCGGACGAGATCATTCACCAGCCGCTGCGCCTGCGGATCATGGCGGCACTCAATAGCCTGCCGAAGCGCGAGCCGCTCGATTTCACCCGGCTGCGCACATCGGTCAAGGCGACCGACGGCAACCTGGGAGCGCATCTGGGTACGCTCGAGCGGGCAGGATATGTCGAGATCCACAAGGACTTCGTCGGCAAGCGGCCCAGGACCCGGGTGTCCATCAGTCCCGCCGGCCGTCTGGCATTTGCCCGCCATGTGGCGTTTCTGCGCGCGGTCATTGACCAGGGCTCAGGGCCGCCTTAGGTCCCTCCGGGGCCGCAGGCGAGCTCAACACTGGCCTTTCTTGTGCGGTCCGATTTGCGTAGAATCCGCGCTCTTTTTTTGGGGGCCCGCCAGGCGGGCGCGACGGACACGGTATGGTCATCATTCGCTTAACGCGACGCGGCGGCAAGAATCAGCCTTTCTATCACGTCGTGGTCACCGATAGCCGCAAGCGCCAGGGCGGGGCCGCGCTCGAGCAGGTCGGCTATTACAATCCGGTGCCGCGCGGCAAGGATGTCGAGCTGCAGCTGGACCTGGCGCGCATCGACTACTGGCGACAGCACGGCGCCAGGGAATCCGAGCGCGTGCGCTCGCTCGTGGCTGCGTATCGCAAGAACCCAGGCACACAGCAGGCTGCGGCGGCGGCCTGAGCCGCTACCTGCTGCTCGGTCGAATCGTCGCGCCGCACGGCGTGCGCGGGACGCTGCGGGTGCAGTCCTATGCCGATCCGGCCGCTTCCCTGGTGCAGCACCGGCAGTGGCGGGTGCGCAGTCGCGATGGCAGCGAGCAGCAGTTCGAGGTCGCGCAGGCGGTGTGGGACGGGCGCTCGGTGCGCGCCAACCTCGCCGGGATAGCGGACCGTGATGCCGCCGAGCGCCTGCGGGGCGGTGAAGTACTGATCGAGCGCAGCGAGCGGCCGGCACCGGGGCCGCGCGAGTACTACCGTGACGATCTGTTGGGCTTTGCCGTACGCAACCGCGAGGGAGTCCTGCTGGGCACGCTGCAGCACTTCCTGGATGCGCCAGCCGGCGCACTGATGGTGGTGCGTGGCGAGCGCGAGCGCTGGCTGCCGGCGAGCGCTGCGTGTCTGCGACGGGTGGATCTGGCCGCGCGGCAGATCGACGTGGAATGGCCGGAAGACCTGTGAGGGCCGGGAGGCTGCGTGCGGATCGAAGTGGTGACGCTGTTTCCGGCGCTGATCGCGCAGGGATTGCGCCATGGGGTGCTGGGCCGGGCCCTGGATCGGGGCCTGCTGCAGGTGGGCACCGAGGATCCGCGCGAGCACACGCACGATGCGCATCGCACGGTCGATGACCGGCCGTATGGCGGCGGTCCGGGCATGGTGCTCAAGCCCGAACCGCTGTGTGCCGCCATCGCTGCGGCGAGCGCGCGTCTGCCGGCCGGAAGCCTGCGCATCGCGCTCTGCGCGCAGGGTGCGCTGCTGACCCAGCGCGAGGTGCGCGCGCTCGCGTCCAGGCCCGGGTTGCTGCTGGTGGCGGGTCGCTACGAGGGGATCGATGAGCGCGTGCTGACGGTTGCGGTCGACCGCACGCTCTCGATCGGCGATTATGTGCTCTCCGGTGGAGAGCTGCCGGCGCTGGTGCTGATCGATGCGCTGGCGCGGCTTATGCCCGGGGCGCTCGGCGATGAGCGCTCCAGTGCCACCGAGTCCTTCAGCGACGGCGTGTTCGACTGGCCGCACTATACGCGGCCCGAGACCTACGCCGGTCAGGCGATTCCCGCGGTGCTGAGCTCGGGGGATCACGCGGCCATCGAGCGCTGGCGGCGCCGGGAGGCGCTGGGGCGTACCTGGTTGACACGGCCGGAGCTGTTGGGTCGAGCGCCGCTGGACGCCCAGCGACGCGAGCTGCTGGCGGAATTTTTGTGGGAGCGCGCTCGCGCGCACGAGAAGGGGAACGAGCCATGAGCAACATCATTCAGACGCTCGAGAGCGAGCGCATGACGCGGGAAGTGCCGGACTTCAAGCCCGGTGACACGGTGGTGGTCCAGATCAAGGTCGTCGAGGGCGACCGCGAGCGCATCCAGGCCTACGAGGGCGTGGTCATCGCGCGCAGCAATCGCGGCTTCAACTCCTCGTTCACGGTCCGCAAGATCTCCCACGGCGAGGGCGTCGAGCGCACCTTCCAGTCCCACAGCCCGGCCATCACCTCCATCGCGGTGAAGCGTCGGGGCAGCGTGCGACGCGCGAAGCTCTACTACCTCAGAGAGCGCGCCGGCAAGGCCGCCCGCATCGAAGAGAAGGTCTAGCGGCAGGCCGGCGGCGGGGCCCGCTGCGGCATGCGCTTCCTGCACCGGTTCCTCTCCGTGCTGTGGCGTGGGCTGGACGGCCTGCGTCGCGTGCTGCACCTGCTGCTGCTGCTCGCGCTGCTGGTGCTGGTTCTCGTCGCATACGAGGCTTCGCGGGGGCCGCCCCTGCCGCCGCTGGCCGCGCTGGTGGTGCGCCCCTCGGGGCAGATCGTCGAGCAGCTCAGCGGCGAGCCGGTGCAGCGAGCCATCAATGAGGCGCAGGGGCAGGGCGCCCCCGAAACGCTGCTGTGGGATCTGACCGCGGCGATCCGCGCCGCGGGCGCCGATCGTCGCATCGGTGCGCTGGTTCTCGAGACCGACGACATGGCGCCTTCCGGGCAGGTCAAGCTCGAAGAACTTGCCGACGCGATCCGCGACTTCCGCCGCAGCGGTAAGAAGGTCATCGCCTTCGGCCATGCCTTCACACAGAGCCAGTACCTGCTCGCCGCGCAGGCCGACGAGGTCTACCTGGATCCGCTCGGCGCCGTGCTGCTCGACGGCTATGCGCGCTATCGCCTCTATTATCGCGATGTCCTGAAGAAATACGACGTCGACATGCATCTGTTCCGCGTCGGCAAATACAAGAGCGCGGAAGAGCCGTTCATTCGCGACGACATGTCGATGGCGGATCGCGAGGAGAGCCAGGCGTACCTCGCCGCGCTGTGGCAGGGGTACGGGCGAGCGGTGTCGCGAGCGCGCAAATTGCCGGACGATGCCGTGGCGAACTATGCCGACAGCTATGTGGCCGCGGTGCTCGCCGCCGGGGGCGATACGGCACTGGTGGCGAAGAACAGCCACCTGGTCACCGACCTGCGCACCGAGCCTCAGGTCGAGGATCGCATCAGTCAGCTCGTCGGCATCGATCCGGGCGGACGCGGCTTCCGTCAGATCAGCGTCGAGGACTATCTGCGCGCAAGCCGCGCCGTGCAGCGCGAGCGCGGTCACGGCGCGGCCGTCGGTGTCATCATTGCCAGCGGCGACATCCTGGACGGACGCCAGCCGCCCGGCACCGTCGGCGGACAGTCCACCGCGGAGCTGCTGCGCGCGGCGCGCCTCGACAGTGATATCCGCGCCGTGGTCCTGCGCGTCGACAGCCCCGGTGGCAGCGTGCTCGCCTCTGATCAGATCTACCGCGCCGTGCTGCAGCTGGAGCAGGACGGCAAGCCGGTGGTCGTCTCGATGAGCGATGTGGCGGCTTCCGGAGGCTATTACATCGCCGCCGGTGCCAACGAGATCATTGCCAGCCCCAACACCATCACGGGCTCGATCGGCGTGTTCGCCGCCTTTCCCACCTTCAGCCGCACGCTGGCAAAGTTCGGCGTGCATGTGGATGGCATCGGCACCACGCCGCTATCGGGGCAGGCGCAGCTGGATCGGCCGCTGTCACCCGCCACGCAACAGCTGCTGCAGAGCGTGGTCGATCATACCTATCAGCAGTTCCTGGCGCGTGTTGCCAAGGGACGCAGCAAGCCCGTTGGCAGCATCGATGCGATCGCGCAGGGGCACGTCTGGGCCGGCACCGATGCGCTGCGCATCGGACTGGTGGATCGGCTGGGCAATTTCGAGGATGCCGTGACGGATGCCGCCATGCGCGCGGGGCTGAAGGCCCCCTATGGGGTGCGCCGCATCGAGCCGTCAATGAGCTGGATCGAGCAGCTGCTGCTGCAGGTGCAGGGCGATTCCGACAGTCTGCTGGCGCGCTTCGCACCCACGTCCCTCGGCGCTCTGTCGGGACTGTCCACCCCGCCCAGCGGCTGGCTTGCGCCCCTGGCGCCGCTCGAGCAGGAGCTGTCTCACTGGGCGCATCTGTCCTCCCGCAACGGGCTGTACGTCTACTGCTTCTGTGGGGTGCAGTAGCGGCCGCCACGGCTGGGCCGGGCGGCAGCGCCGGCGGCGGCATGCGCTCGCGGCTACGACAGCAGCGTCACATCCGTGACGCCAGAGTCGATCGACGACCAGGCTGCCCCTGAGAGCTCGATTCTGCACAGCCCCCCGGTCGTCAACTCCGGCGGCTCGGCGGTGGTGGGCCCTGCGGACGCGGACAGCGCGAGTCGGCGCGCCAGGGCGCTCAGGCCCGGGTTGTGGCCCACCAGCAGCAGCGTCTCGCTCTGGTCCGACACCGCATCGATGAGCTGCAGCAGTGCCTCGAGCGAGCCCGGGTAGGCACTGCTCTGGTAGTGCAAGGCCTGCAGCTGCTCCAGGCGCGCGGCGACGATCGTGGCGGTCTCACGTGTGCGCAGTGCCGGACTGGCGAGGATGGTATCGGGAGTGCAGTGCAGCTGGCGCAGCCGATGTGCCGCCTGCAGCGCCTGGGCACGCCCGCGCGCAGTCAGAGGTCGTTCGAAGTCGCCGGCGGCAGCGCCGGCTGGCTCGGCCTCCCCATGACGCAGCAGCAACAGGCGCTTCACGCGAGCCGGCGTCCTCCGCGCTACCAGGTCATGCCGGTCTGCAGCCTGGCCGCCTCGGACATCATCGACTGGCTCCAGGGAGGCTCGAAAGTGAGCTCCACGCCCACGTCGGTCACGGTCGGAATGGCGGCAAGCTTTTCCTTGACGTCCTGCACCAGCACATCGCCCATGCCGCAGCCGGGTGCCGTGAGTGTCATGACCACGTCGATGCGTCGCGTCTGGTCCTCATTCACCTGCACGCGGCAATCGTAGACCAGCCCCAGATCCACGATGTTGATCGGGATTTCCGGATCGTAGCAGCCGCGCATCTGCTGCCAGGCGAGCTCGCGCACGTCTTCCTCGGTCGCGTTCGGGGGCAGTTCGGGCGCTCGCACGACTTCCTTGCCGATCGCGTCGGCCTGCTCGCCGGAGAGGCGGTACAGGTTGCCCTCGATGTAGAGGGTAAAGCTGCCGCCCAGCGCCTGAGTGATATAGCCCGCCAGTCCCATCTTCAGTCGAATGGGCTGTCCGGAGGGAACCATGACGGCGTCCACCTCGCGCATGATGACCACAGGCTCATTTTCGTAGGCGCGCATCGCTCACTCCGTGCTGACCGTCTCGGGTGCGCGCGACCGGTCGGGCGAGGGTGCGGCCTGGTCGGCCTGCTCGAGCGCGGCCTGCAGCGTGTGCCAGCAGAGGCTCGCGCACTTCACCCGTGCCGGGAATTCCGCAACGCCTCCCAGTGCGGCGAGCTTGCCGAGCCCCGCGGGCTCGGCGGCCTGCGCGCCGGTCAGCAGCGCATGGACGCGCTCGTACAGCGACTGGACCTCCTCGCGGCTGTGACCCTTGACGGCCTCGCTCATCAGCGATGCTGAGGCCACCGAGATCGCGCAGCCCCGGCCCTCGAAGCGAATGTCGGTGAGCCGGTCGTCCTGCAGGCGCAGTGACAGGTGCAGCTGATCGCCGCAGAGGGGATTGTGCCCGTCGGCCGCGGCGTCGGCCGGCTCCAGCCGGCCGAAATTCCGCGGGCTGCGGTTGTGATCCAGGATGACTTCGCGGTATAGATCCTTCAGTTCCATGCTCTCTCCGTCGGCTTGTGAAGGCCGGCGTACTCAGCCAAACAGCTCGCGCACCTTGCGCAGCGCATTCACCAGGCGTTCGATCTCCTCGGCGCGGTTGTAGAGCGCGAACGATGCGCGGGCGGTGGCAGCCAGTCCGAAGCGCTCCATGATCGGCATGGCGCAATGATGGCCGGTGCGTATCGCGATGCCTTCGCTGTCCAGGATGGTGCCGATGTCATGCGGGTGTACGCCGTCCATCGTGAAGGACAGCACCGCGGCCTTGAGCGGCGCGGTGCCCACCAGCTGCACGTACGGCAGCGATGCCAGCTGCGCCGTGGCCTGTCGCAGCAGCATCTGCTCATGGGCCGCGATGCGCTCGCGCCCGATCGCATCGACATAATCGAGTGCGGCTGCCAGGCCGATGGCGGCGGCGATCGGCGGTGTGCCGGCCTCGAATTTCCATGGCAGGTCGTTGTAGGTCGTGTGCTCGATGCTGACCGTGAGGATCATGTCCCCGCCGCCCTGCCAGGGCGGCATCTGCCGCAGCAGCGACTCGCGCCCATAGAGCACGCCGATGCCCGTGGGGCCATAGATCTTGTGGCCGGAGAATGCATAGAAGTCGCAGTCGAGCGACTGCACGTCGACCGGCGCGTGGGCAATGGCCTGTGCGCCGTCCAGCAGCACCGGCACGCCGCGCGCATGCGCGAGCTGCACGATCTCGCGCACCGGCAACACCGTGCCGAGCGCATTGGAGACGTGAGCCACTGCGACCAGGCGCGTGCGCTCGCCGAGCAGCGCGCGAAAGGCCGCCATGTCGAGCGAGCCGTCGGGCAGCACGGGCACCGCGCGCAGACGCGCACCGCTGGCCGCGCACACCAGCTGCCAGGGAACGATGTTGGCGTGATGCTCCAGGTGCGTGATCAGCACCTCATCACCGGGCTGCAGGCGACTGCGCCCGAAGCTGTTGGCCACGAGATTGATGGCCTCGGTCGTGCCGCGCACGAAGATGATCTCGCGCGTGGAGCGCGCATTGATGAAGCCTCGTACGCGCTCGCGAGAGTGCTCATAGGCATCGGTGGCCCACTGGCTGAGGCTGTGCACCCCGCGATGCACGTTGGCGTGCATCGTGGTGACGTAATGCTCCATGGCCGCCAGCACAGGCATCGGGCACTGGGCCGAGGCGGCGCTGTCCAGGTAGACCAGCCGGTGGCCGTTGATCTGACGCGACAGAATGGGAAAGTCCGCGCGCAGCCGATTGACCTCGCGCTCGCTCAGGGCCAGCCCCCCGGCCTGCGGATCGAGCGCCGCCGGATCAGCGCCCGCAGGCAGGGGCGCGGGGCGGATCTCGGCGCTCACGCCTCGCTCCTGGCGGCGGTGAGCTCAGCCAGTGCCGCTGCATCGGGCAGCTGCCCGGCGGCGGCATGCTCGGCCTGCGTGCGCAGCTCCGGCAGCTCGATGGAGCGCAGCACATCGCCAAGGAAGGCCCACTTCAGCAGTGCGCGCGCCTGGCGCGGATCGAGCCCGCGGGACAACAGATAAAACAGCAGGTTGTCATCGAGCCGGCCGGTCGTCGCGCCATGCTGGGCGCTCACCTCGTCCACGTCGATCTGCAGCCGCGGCTGCAGGTCGATCTCCGCCTGGGCGCCCTCGATGAGCCCGCGCAGCGACTGGCGGGCCTGTGAGCCGGCTGCGCCGCTCTCGATGTGAATGTGCCCGCTGAAGGCCACGCGCGAGCGCGCATCGGCGATGCCGCGGAAGGTTTCCTCGGTGCGCGTGTCGGCGGCTGCATGCTCGACGCCCAGGGAACAGTCGTGCACCTGCTCGCCCCGGCCGACCGCGAGCGCCTGCCAGCTGAGGGCCGCTGCGCGCCCGGCGAGCCGGACGCGCGCGCTGGTGCGGGCGGCGAGGCTGCCGATGCCGATGTGACGCACCTGGTAGCTGGCGTGCTCCTGCAGCACCGCCTGCAGCGACTCATCGAACAGCACGTTGGCGCCGCACTGCTGCAGGCGGTAATGCATCAGCTGTGCGCCGCGCGCGAGCTCGGCGCTCACCGTGGCGCTCACCAGGGCGGGCTTGCCCGCATCTCCGAGGTGTCTCTCGATGAGCGTCAGGCGGGCATCGGCAGCGAGCTCGAGACAGAGCCGCGGATACACGGCTGCTCCCGAGGCGCGCTCGCTGGTGAGGTACACCACCTCCACGGCGGCTTCTCCTACCACCCGTAATACCGCGGCATCCTGGGCGAACATGTCGCCGAGCAATCCCAGGCGCTGCTCGGGCCGCCAGAGCGCAGCGGGCGCGGAAGGGGTCGCCCGCTGTGAGAGGGACCGCGGCGCCGGCGCATTGGTTGCAGCGCGAATGCCATCGATGAACACGAGGCGCTCAAAGCCCGCCGGTGAGGGGGGCAGGGCGGCAAGGGAGGCGACCGCGCTGGCGGCGGTGCTCGCCTCCGCCATGCTCTGCAGGGCCTGCGTGCGTCGTCGTGCCGGAATGAAGCTGCCGACGCGCTCGAGTGCGCGCAGGTTCGCGTAGCGCCACAGCTCATCGCGACCCTGCGGCCATCCCAGACGCGTCAGCTCACGCGCGGCCTGCAGTCGAGCCGACTGCGGCACGGTGTCCTCGGGCAGCTCGGCGGCCACGGATTCGAACTCGCGCAGCACCCGCTCGAGGATCTGCTCGCGGCGCGCAGCCGCGGTGGCAGCAATGGCGCTCATGGCTGGCTCACGCGGCCTGCCCGCTGACCCAGTCATAGCCGCGCCGCTCGAGCTCCAGGGCGAGGGTGCGATCCCCACTCAGGGCGATGCGCCCACGCGCAAGCACGTGCACGAAATCGGGTACGACGTAATCGAGCAGGCGCTGGTAGTGAGTGACGAGCACGATGGCGCGCTTTTCGCTGCGCAGCGAATTGACGCCGGTGGCCACGATCTTCAGTGCATCGATGTCCAGCCCCGAGTCGGTCTCGTCCAGCAGCGCAAGCGCCGGCTCGAGCACCAGCATCTGCAGAATCTCGTTGCGCTTCTTCTCGCCCCCGGAGAAGCCTTCGTTGACGCCGCGGCCAAGAAAGCTCTCATCGATCTGCATCAGCTGCATCTGCGTGCGTACCAGCGACAGGAACTCGAAGGCATCGAGCTCGGGCAGGCCGCGCGCGCGGCGTGCGGCATTGACCGCAGCCTTGAGCAGATACGCATTGTTCACGCCCGGCACTTCCACCGGATATTGGAAGCCGAGAAACAGTCCAGCGCGGGCGCGCTCCTCGGCAGGCAGTGCCAGCAGGTCCTGGCCCTGAAAACTCACGCTGCCCGAGACGATCTCGTAGCCCGGACGGCCGGCCAGCACGTGGGCCAGGGTGCTCTTGCCCGAGCCATTCGGACCCATGATGGCGTGCACCTCACCGGCCTGGACCGTCAGGCTGACCCCGCGCAGCACCGGCTGCTCGCCGACCTTGACGTGCAGGTCACGGACGTCCAGCAGGGCGCTCATCCCACGGCTCCTTCCAGGCTCACGGCCAGCAGCTTCTGCGCCTCCACGGCGAATTCCATCGGCAACTCCTTGAAGACCGCGCGGCAGAAACCACTGACGATCATGTTGACGGCATCCTCGGCGTCGATGCCCCGCTGCAGGCAGTAGAACAGCTGCTCCTCGCTGATGCGCGAAGTACTCGCCTCGTGCTCCACCGTGGCGCTCGGATTGCGCGTCTCGATGTAGGGAAAGGTGTGCGCACCGCAGTGCTTGCCCATCAGCAGCGAGTCGCACTGCGTGTAATTGCGTGCGCCGGCGGCCGTGGGCAGGATGCGCACCAGGCCCCGATAGGCATTCTGCCCGTGACCGGCGGAGATGCCCTTGGAGATGATGGTGCTGCGTGTATTGGGGCCGATGTGGATCATCTTGGTGCCGGTATCGGCCTGCTGGAAATGGTTCGTCGTCGCCACGGAGTAGAACTCACCGACCGAGCCCTCCCCGCGCAGCACGCAGCTCGGATACTTCCAGGTGATCGCCGAGCCGGTCTCCACCTGTGTCCAGGAGATGTGGGCGTTGCGCCCGCGGCACTCGCCGCGCTTGGTCACGAAGTTGTAGATGCCGCCGCGGCCCTGCTCATCGCCCGGGTACCAGTTCTGCACCGTCGAGTATTTGATGTACGCATCGTCGAGCGCGACCAGCTCCACGACCGCGGCGTGCAGCTGGTTTTCATCGCGCATGGGTGCACTGCACCCTTCAAGATAGCTTACGTGTGCACCCTCATCGGCAATGATGAGCGTGCGCTCGAACTGCCCGGTGTTGATCGCGTTGATGCGAAAGTAGGTCGACAGCTCCATCGGGCAGCGCACCCCTTTCGGCACGTAGACGAACGAGCCGTCGGAGAACACCGCGGAGTTGAGCGTCGCAAAGAAATTGTCGGTATACGGGACCACCGAGCCGAGGTAACGCTCCAGGAGCTCGGGGTGCTTCTGTACCGCCTCGGAGAAGGGGCAGAAGATGACGCCGGCGGCGGCCAGACGCTCCTTGAAGGTCGTGGCCACCGAGACGCTGTCGAACACCGCATCCACCGCCACGCCCGCGAGGCGTGCGCGCTCGTGCAGGGGCACGCCGAGTTTGTCGTAGGTCGCCAGCAGCTTCGGGTCGACCTCCGCAAGGCTCTTGGGGGCGTTGGCTGCCTGCCTGGGCGCGGAGTAGTAGGAAATGGCGTCGTAGTCGATCGGGGTGTAGCGCAGCTGACCCCAGTGCGGCTCGCGCATGGTGCGCCAGTGCGCCAGTGCGCGCAGGCGCCAGTCGAGCAGAAACTGCGGCTCGCGCTTCTTGCGCGAGATCAGCCGCACCACGTCCTCGTCCAGGCCGGGGGCTACCGTGTCGGAGTCGATGTCGGTGACGAAGCCGTGACGGTAGCTGCGGTTCACCAGCGCCGACAGGTCGGAGGGTTGCTGCACCGCTATATCGTCTGCCGGGCCGCTCATGCCGGCTCCCGCTTGCCCGGGCGCAGCCCCGGGGAGGGCAGTGGAATGCCGCGATCCAGCGGCGACTGCGCCGCTGCCGACGCCGCGCCGGTGAGGCCGGCGAGCTCGAGCAGGCTGATTTCCTGCAGCGAGCGTCGAATTGCCTGCGTGACGCGCTGCCAGGCGCGTCCCACCAGACAGGTGGTCTCGATGCAGCAGTGGCTGGCGCGGCCGGAGCATTCGGTGAGCGCGACCGGGCCCTCCAGCGCATCGATGATGTGGGCGGCGCTGATCTCACCGGCCGGACGCGCCAGCAGATAGCCGCCGTGCAGTCCGCGGGTGGACTGCACCAGGCCCTGGCGGTGCAGCTGCTTCAGGAGCTTCGAAACCGTGGGTATCGCAAGGCCGGTTTCCGTGGCGATCTGCGCGGCGGTCAGGCGCTGGCCGGGCTGCCAGGCGAGCCGCGCCAGGATCAGGGTGGCGTAGTCGGTGAGTTTGCTGATGCGAAGCATGGGGAGTCCTGCAAAGTAGGACTATTTTAGTGCCATATGGTCGCATTGAAAAGCGCAGCGCCTGGGCCCGCGCCACTCGCGGGACGCTGTCCTGGGCCCCCCGTCCTGGGCCCCGGCGGCAGACCGGCGTGCGCTGCGGCGCTCGCGCTCAGCCTTTTGCCGATCCAGCGACTCGTGCGGCTTTGCTATCCTTGCCCGCCCCATGGATCCGGGCCGCCCGGCGGTCGGGTTCCAGTTCGACCCACAGCAGCCTGCGGAGGAGCAGTCCGATGAATCGCAATGAGCTCGAAAGCGTTGCCCGAGCGATGGTGGCCAGGGACAAGGGGCTGCTGGCGGCTGATGAGAGCACCGGCACGATCAAGAAGCGTTTCGACAAGATCCAGCTGGAATCCACCGAGGAGCACCGGCGGGCCTATCGCGAGCTGCTGTTCACGACCCCGGAGGTCGCACAATGGATCAGCGGCGTCATTCTGTACGATGAGACCCTGCGACAGTCGACCCGCGACGGCGTGCCCTTCGCGCAGTACCTGACGCGGCTAGGCATCCTGCCCGGCATCAAGGTCGATGAGGGCGCCAAGCCGCTGGCGCAATTTCCCGGCGAGACCATCACCGAGGGGCTCGATGGGCTGCGCGAGCGGCTCATCGAGTATTACCGCCTCGGGGCGCGCTTTGCGAAGTGGCGTGCCGTCATCGACATCGGCGAACAGATCCCCTCGCGCTTTGCCATCGAGGCCAACGCCCAGGCGCTCGCCCGCTACGCCGCGCTCTGTCAGGAACAGAACATCGTGCCGATCGTCGAGCCGGAAGTGCTGATGGACGGTGCGCACACGATCGAGCGATGCGAGGCGGTGACCGACGAGGTGCTCGCCACGGTGTTCGATCAGCTGCACCTGCACCGCATCTACCTCGAGGGCATGATCCTCAAGCCCAACATGGTCATCGCCGGCAAGCAGTGTCCCACGCAGGCCTCGCCCGAGCAGGTCGCCGCGGCCACGGTGCGCTGCCTGAAGCGCCATGTGCCTGCCGCGGTGCCGGGCATCGCGTTTCTGTCGGGCGGGCAGTCACCCGCTCAGGCCACGCTGCATCTATCGCTGATGAACCGCGGTGCCGATCTGCCCTGGCAGCTGTCCTTCAGTTACGGCCGCGCGCTGCAGGATGCGGCGCTGGCCGCCTGGGGCGGCAAGGGAGCGCAGTTACAGGCCGGACAGCGTGAGTTCCACCGCTGGGCGCGCCTGAATGGCCTCGCCCGCAGCGGCCGCTACCAGGCGGGAATGGAACAGCAGGCCGCATGAGCGCAGCGCCGCCGCCACCGGCTGCGGCGGGGGAGGCCGCGCAGCGCGCACCCACGCGCGCGGGCGGCGCTCCCCCGGCAGCGCTGCAACCCGAGGACAGCGTGGTGCAGGTGCAGGACCTGCACTACTCGATCGGCGGGCGCGAGATTTTCGCGGGCCTGTCGCTGCAGGTGCGACGCGGCAGCATCACCGCCGTCATGGGACCGAGCGGTACCGGTAAAACCACGCTGCTGCGGCTCATCATGGGCCAGACGCGGGCCGACAGCGGCACGCTCAGCGTGTTTGGCGAGCAAGTCGACCGCCTATCACGCGAGCAGCTCTATGCGCTGCGCCAGCGCATCGGACTGCTGTTCCAGAACGGGGCACTGCTGACCGACCTGTCGGTGTTCGAGAATGTTGCGTTCCCGGTGCGCGAGCACGCCCGCCTGCCCGAGTCGGTGCTGCGCGAGCTGGTGCTGATGAAGCTGCAGGCGGTGGGTCTGCGCGGCGCCGCCGAGCTCATGCCCGCCGAGCTCTCCGGCGGCATGGCGCGACGTGTGGCGCTCGCGCGCGCCATCGTCATGGACCCGGAGGTGCTGATCTACGATGAGCCCTTCGTAGGCCTCGATCCGATCTCCATGGGCGTCATCTGCCGGCTGATCGAATCGCTCAATAAGACGCTCGGCATCACCAGCATCGTCGTGTCGCACGACGTGCACGAGATCGGCATCATCGCGCATTACAGCTACCTGCTCTCGGGCGGGCGCGTGGTGGCCGAGGGCAGCCCGGGCGAGCTGGCCGCCGCCAGCGGTGAGGTGGTGCGGCAGTTCATGAGCGGCAGCCCCGACGGCCCGGTGCCGTTTCATTATCCGGCCGGCGATTACTACCAGCAGCTCATCGAGCGCGACCGATGAGCTGGTTGATCGGGGGAGTGCGCAAGCTCGGCGCGGTGGGACTGTTTCTCGTGCGCGTGCTCGGCCAGAGTGTGCTGGCGCTGAGCCGGCCCGGCCCGATCGCGATGCAGATCTACAACACCGGCTCGCGCTCGCTCGTGATCGTCATGCTCAGCGGGCTGTTTCTCGGTATGGTGCTCGGGCTGCAGCTGTTCGATCTGCTGCAACGATTCGGATCGACTTCCGCCCTGGGCGAGGCGAGCGCCCTGGCGCTCATCAAGGAGCTTGGCCCGGTCATCACGGCGCTGCTGTTCGCAGGACGTGCCGGCACCGCCCTGGCCTCGGAGATCGGTCTCATGGTCGCCACCGATCAGCTGGCGGCCATGGACATGATGGCCGTGGACCCGGTACGCCACGTGGTTGCCCCGCGCTTCATCGGCGGGTTGATCGCGCTGCCGCTGCTGACGGCGATCTTCGACTGCATCGGCATCTACGGCACGCAGCTGGTGGGTGTGGGCATGATGGGTGCGGAGTCGGGTACCTTCTGGTCACAGATGCAGGGTGCCGTCGGCTTTCACGACGTCTACGAGGGCATCGTCAAGAGTCTGGTATTTGGCGCTCTGTGCAGCCTCATTGCCGTGTACGAGGGCTTTCACGCAGAAGCGACCGCCCAGGGTGTGGGACTTGCGACCACGCGCACCGTGGTGAACTCGGCGGTGCTGATCCTGCTGTTCGATTATGTGCTGACCGCCGTGTTTCTGTAGGTTCGCATCGGGAGATCATCATGGCCAGGGGCAATCGCACACTCGAGATCGGCACGGGACTGTTCGTGTTGCTGGGATTTGCCGCGCTGGCATTTCTGACTACGCAATTGCCCGGCAGCGGCTTACAAATCTCCACTGGCCCCCCCAGCTACACTGTCACCGCGGAGTTCGATGATATCGGCGGCCTGAAGGTAGGCGCACCGGTCACGATGGCGGGTGTGCGCATCGGCGCGGTCAATGCCATCGCCATCGATCCGGCGGATTACCGGGCCCGCGTGACGCTCGGCATCGAGAAGCGCTATGCACAGATCCCCGATGACAGCAGTGCGTCCATCGACACCGCCGGTCTGCTGGGCGCGAACTATATCGCTGTCGCGGCCGGCTCTTCGGACAAGTTCCTGCATGCCGGCAGCGAGATCAATTTTACGCAGTCGGCGCTGGTACTGGAGAACATCGTCAACAAATTCTTTGCCAATTCCGCTAGCGCAGGCTCGGGCGGCAGCGGCTCGGGGGGCAGCGGCTCGGGCGCGAGTGGGGCGCCAGGCGCGGGCAATTCCGGCTCTTCGGGCAGCGGCGCCAACAGTGCCGGGCGGCCCGAGACCCCACCCTCGGGCCACTGAGGCCACACGTTGAGGGTAACCAACCATGTTGCAAGAGGCAGCTATGCACGAAAGGACAGTCAGAGCGTGGGTTCCCGCGATCGCCTGGATTCTGGTCGCGGCGGCAGCCGGGGCGGCGCATCCGGCGGCCGCAGCTGCAGCGGCCGGCGGCGCCGGCGCGACGACTTCCTCCGGCGGGCAGGTCGACAGCGCCAGTCCCTATGCGCTGGTCAAGAGTGCCGCCAGCACGCTGTTGCAGGACCTCGATCAGAATCGCGACGAATACCGTCAGGATCCGGCCAAGCTGCGCATGCTGGTCGATCAGGTGTTGCTGCCGCATTTCGATACCGAGCTCGCAGCGCGGGCGGTACTGGGCCGTAACTGGAATAAGGCCACGCCCGAGCAGCGCCAGCACTTCATCCAGGCGTTCTACAACTCCCTGCTCAACAATTACGGTACCGCGCTGCTGGGCTTCACCGCCAACAGCATGCAGGTGCTGCCCTTCCGCGGCGAGCCTGGCAGTGCCTATGCCGTGGTGGACACACGCGTCCGGCGCAGCAACGGCTCCCAGGTCGCCGTGAACTACCAGCTGCACAACGATGGGCATGAATGGAAGGTGTGGGACGTGGTCGTCGAGGGCATCAGCTACGACAAGAGCTTCCAGCAGGATTTCTCCGAGCAGATCGAGCGTCAGGGAATCGATGCGGTGATCACACGCCTGGAGCATGGCGAGACGCCGGCAGCGATCAAGAAGACCACGGGCGGCTGACTTGACGGCACCCCAGGCCAGCGCATCGCTGCCCGATGCGCCCTTCGGCGAGAGCGAGGGCGGCTATCGCTTGCAGGCGCCGCTGCTGTTCAGCACGGTCCCCGGGCTGCGCGAGCAGGGGGTGGCGCTCATCAGCGCCGCGCAGGGGCAGCTGCGAATGGATCTGTCCGCCGTGACAGGCGCCGACAGTGCGGGATTGGCCCTGTTGATCGACTGGCTGGCGTGCGCGCGCAACGCCGGCAAGCGCCTGACTTACGTACGCGTTCCGGACGCGCTGATGGCTCTGGCACGCCTCAGCGATGTCGCCCCGCTGCTCTCGGGGGAGTAGCCGCACCGCCCGGCGGCCGCTGGTTGCTTCAACGGTCGCTTCAGCTGTCGATCGTCGCTTCAGAAGGGATAGTTGATCCCGGTGAATACGGCGACGCCCTCGCTGCCATAGCCGACATCCACATAGCCGACGATGAAGGGCGGTGCCAGGCCGCGCATGCCCAGGCCCCCGACGCTGTGCAGGTGGGACAGCGGATTGGTGCTCGGCCGGGCAAATACCCGGCCGACATCGACGAAGGGTGCGATCTGGAAATCGATCTGCGAGGAGACGATGTTCAGCGAGCCGATGGTACGGCGGAACTCCGCCGAGAAGGAAAATGAGTTACGGTCGGTAAAGCGCCCGAGTCCATAGCCACGCAGCGGCTGCGCCCCACCGAGGAACGCACGGTCCCCGCCGATGCTGCTGAGCGCCCAGAACGGCAGGCCATGCCCGTAGGGCAGGTAACGGATCGCCGCGTGCAGGGCCAGTACCGCCTGGTGTCCCAATGGAAGATACTCGCGCCCTTCGAAGCCGGCCTCGCTGTACATCGAGTCATTGATGAAGCCGCTACGCGCCGCCATGCCGCCATAGATGATGAGCTGCGTGCCGCGCGTGGGCAGGTTCAGGCTGTCGCGTGAGTCGTAGGTCAGCAGCAGCCGGTGCAGCCACAGGCTGACCGTGCCGAGGCTCGACGGGTTGCGGAAGCGGCGCTCGATGGACGGGACACCGGGAATGGAGCCCGGTGTGACGTCCACGGTTTCGGCGCGCAGGGTGTAGCCGAGCTGCAGCTGCGGGGTGATGTTCCAGGCGGGAGTGGCCTGCGCCAGCTCCGTGGCGCTGGTGTAGTTGGTCTGGTCCGCGAACGTCGTGTTGTTGCCGATGCCGAAGAAGCGCGGCGTGCCGTTACGGTCGTAGAGCAATCGGCCCGTGAACGACAACGGGCCCAGGCGCAGCAGACCCTGCTGGTAATTGAAGTCCACCGTGCGCTCCACGCGCTGCTCGACGTCCCCCTCCAGTGACCATTGCTCGTCGGCGGAGGGGTATTGAAAAATGCTGGCCCCAATACCCCAGCCGAAGTAGCTGTTGTGGTAGACCTGCGGAGCCATGATGCTGTTGATGTCGCCCTTGGCGTCGCTCTGCAGGAAGGTCGGAATGATGCCGAAGGTACGACCGCTGTCCGGATCCGTATCGATCTCCGGAATGGGGATAAAGGGCGCCGTTGAGGGATTGAGCCACTGGCTGAGGGTAAGCGCCTGCGCGGGAAGCGGCAGGGCACTTATCATGATGAGGCTGCAAATCAACCCCAGACAGGCGATACTCGGCGAGCGCGCGCCGACCGTACTCATACGGCAGGCAGGACCGGGACGACTCGCCGGTCGCGGACCAGGCTGGGGAGTGCAGTGCCCATCGGTGGGCGGCAGGTCATGCGAACGCGGAGGATGCAGAGACACGATGGGAGGCCACGTTGGTCGGTGCGGTGAGTGTGACTGATTGCTTAGCCAGGGTGCCATGACCATCGACAGCACAACGCCCGCGGATGCTGCGGATGAGAAGTACCAGCGGCAGATCCTGGTTCATGTATCGCGCACCTTTGCCCTGACGATTCCCCAATTGCCCGGCGATCTACGCCGGGCGGTGACCACGGCGTATCTCCTGTGCCGCATCGCGGACACGATCGAGGACGAGGCCAGCCTGTCGGGGGCTCGAAAACTGCACTATTTGACGTGCTTCAGCAAGGTCGCCGCGAGTGCGGCCGATGCGGCGGCCCTGGCGGCCGAGCTCACGCCGCTGCTGTCGGAGAAGACACTCAGCCACGAACGCGACCTGGTGGCCAACATGGACCGTGTCATGCGCGTCTGCCGCAGTCTGGATCCGCGCGCGCAGATGGCCATCGGCCGCTGCGTGGAGATCATGTGCGTGGGCATGCATCACTTTCAGCGCAGCGCCAGCACGCAGGGCCTGCCGCGCCTGTCCGACCTGGACAGCTACTGCTACCACGTCGCCGGTGTGGTCGGCGAGATGCTCACCGACCTGTTCTGTACTTACTCGCCGGAGATCGCCCAGCACGGTGCGACGTTGCGTCGTCTGGCGCCCTCCTTCGGGCAGGGGCTGCAGATG
>DATJUN010000060.1:0-75938 GCA_035502275.1 Steroidobacteraceae bacterium | reverse complement strand
GCGCCGATTATTTGTCAGGGTGTGGGGAGCTGCGTAACTGTCTGATCGGCTCGCCTCCTTGGTTTTTGGAAACAAAGAGCAAACTGTTGCCAATCTGCCAACGCAACTCGAGCGCGGCCGAGTGCGGAAACTTGAGCAAATCTGGCTATAGACCCTAGTTAAAATGGTGGCCAGGGGCGGAATCGAACCACCGACACGCGGATTTTCAGTCCGCTGCTCTACCAACTGAGCTACCTGGCCGTCTTCGGCGAGCCGCGTATTAGAGCGGGCGGCGGCCCGGAGCGTCAAGGGCGCTCGGGCGGCGACTAAGCGCCTGTTTTGCCTGGGAACTCGGGCCGCCACCGCCCAGGCACGGAGCTTGGCGGATACCCCGGGCCACGCGAAAGGTGCCCAGCGGCAGCGCCTGCCGATCCTGCGTCCGCAGAAGCCAGGGCATTAGCGCATCGGCTGCCGCAACGATATCGACATCGACATCGACAGGGCCCTCCTGCCGGGCGTATGTCGCGTCCAGGCCCGCGCGGTAGGACCCCTCTGCTCACATCCGGCGCGGAGGATGGCGCTTCGAAGCAAAGCTGCCTGACTGCCCAGGCGACGGTGCTTCAGCGACAACGCCGTCATGCCATCCAGGGTGATTCGCTGGTTTCGTTACTTACCCGAGGAGCGCGAGCTACGGATCGGGTTTCAGTCCGGGCGCGAATATGCCTACCAGGGCGTTCCCGAGCCGCTCTATCTGGCCATGAGGCGAGCCTTCTCGAAGGGGGAATTCTTCAACGCCCACATTCGAAACCACTTCCCGTGCGAACCACGCGGCGCGCCGTGACGGGGGGCGCCGTGCGGATCGGCACCGCCGGCTGGAGCATCCCTTCGCGTTACCTCAACGAGATTCCGGCCGGCGGCACTCACCTGTTGCGTTACGCGCGCGTGCTGACCGTCACGGAGATCAACTCCTCGTTCCACCGGCCGCATCGCGTGAGCACCTATGAGCGCTGGGCGGCCAGCGTCGGCGACGACTTTCGCTTCTGCGTCAAACTGCCGAAGGCCCTGACCCACGAAGGTGCGCTGGTGACGGGTGCCAGCGAGGTACGTGACCGCTTTCTCGCCGAGGTCGCCGGCCTCGGCGCCAAGCTGGCCGTGCTGCTCGTGCAGCTGCCGCCCAGCCTGGCATTCGACCGGCGCGCCGCCCGCGCTTTTTTCTCCAGGTTGCGCGCGCGGGCGCCGGCGAGCGCCTCGATTGCCTGCGAGCCTCGGCACCCGAGCTGGCGCACGGCAGCGGTCGATGAGCTCTTGAGCAAGCTGGCCGTCAGCCGGGTGGCGGCGGACCCAGCGCGCTGGGAGGCGGATGCCCGACCGGGCGGGGATCGGCGCCTGGCGTACTTCCGGCTGCATGGATCGCCCAGGCTCTACTTCTCCACTTACGAGCCCGAGCGGCTCGAGCAGCTGCGCCACGCACTGCAGAGCGCCGCGCGCGAGAGCGATTCGGTCTGGTGCATCTTCGACAATACCGCCCACGGCCATGCGCTCGGCAATGCCCTGTGGATGCAGCAGGCACTGCGTACCGCCTCCCGGCCGGCCAGTCGCAGCCGCCGCCGCAGCCGCGGCCGCAACTGATTTACCGCAGCACCTCGCTTGCCTGCGCGACCGCGATCGCGCGCTCGCCGTCCTGCTTGAGCAGCCATCCCTGCGCCTCGAGCCTCAGAGCCCCCGCGCGCACGGCCGCGACGTAGCCCGCGTGGTCATGGTAGCGCTCTTCGAGCGAGGGCCGTGGATCACCCGAGCGCAGGCGCTCGGCACGGGTGTTCGCGAACGGGATGAAGCTGCCGGACAGAAAGCACAGATCACCTTCCGAGAAGCCGGCGCGACGCAGGTTCCAGCCGGTGTAGGTGCCCAGCGGCGCCTCCAGGGTCACGGAGGCCACGCCGTCGGTTTCGTTTCCGTCGGCGTTGACCTTGGGGACCAGCACGTCGTAGCGGCGCCCGGCGTCCTCGGGACGCGGCGGCAGCACACTGATGACGCCCGCTTCGCGCGGCGAATCGAAGCCCGGGCCGCGATCGAAGTTCGGCGGCGACATCACCAGACCGTTGTAGGTGACGCCCGGGATGTGAGGGAAACCGGTCGACGCCTGATCGGGGCTGACGAGCGTGCCGTCGCTGACGCGCGGATAACGGCTGGCAGGCGGAGCGTCCCCGTGCGCGGCCCAGGCCAGCAGCTTCGGCAGCAGGGCGCGCATCGCACCCTGATAGGAGTTGGGATTGGGACGCTGCTGGCACACCCCGGCTGGCGCGCCCTCCCGCGCCGGCCCGTGCTGGGTGCCGCTCATGTGAAACACGCGCACATTCGAGGGCAGCGGCACATCGTGACCCGCCCCATCGGTGGTATCGAGCGACATGCGCTCCTGCCACCACTCGAGCGAGCTCATCGTCTGGAAGATCACCGGACAGCTGTGGGTCTGCTGGCAGACGCGCAGGATCCCGTCGACACGGCCGGTGAGCGGATCGCGGATCACGGCCCAGGACAGCGGCATGTCCTGAGTGGCCGCCAGCCGGGTCTCGTGCTGCACGGCGTTGTAGCCCGGCTGCACGAAGCGCTGATTCAACGGCATGCGGGCCGCGGCGATGTGCACGTCCAGGCCATCGAACACACGTCGATCGCGCTCGTCACGATTGAATCCCTGGTAGAGGAAATCGCGCAGGAAGCGTCCATCCTGCGAGATACCGAGGCCGAGCACGCTGGCATTGCCGCCCGCGACGGGGTTGGGCGTGCCGGCCGTATCGCGCGTCTCGTAGTGCAGGAAGCTGACCAGGTCGCGTGTCGCGGCAAAGCCGATGCCGCTGACTTCGGGACCGCTCGCCGTGTAGATGAGCTGGTAGATGTGATTGGTGTCGAAACCGCCCTTCAGGCACACATCCGTCGTGCTCGGGGTGCCGGGAAACGGCGTCGTCGAACAGTCGGCAAACCGCCAGTCAGTGGTCGGGATCGTCACCGGCGCATCCGCCGCATGCACCTGCTCGGTGAGGATGGCGTCGCGATTGTCGGTGCTGACGGCGGGCGGTCCGTCCTCGGCGCCAACGAAGCTCCAGCCGATCTCGGTGCCCGGCCTGGGCCGCCGGAACTCGTAATCCGCCAGCACACGGCCCGTGATGGGCCGGCCATCGCGCCCGCGTGCGATGGGAACCGTCAGTCGCAGCGTGCCCGGGCTCGCGGGCAGATCCGCCTGCCAGCCGCCCCACACCAGCGTGAAGCCCAGCCGTTCGAGATAGCCATCGCCGGCGTCGGCTTGCGCACTGGGCGCGCCGGCGCCGACATTGAACATGCGCTGCGTGCCGAAGTGGCCGCGATTGGGAACCTCGTAGAAGATCGCGTGATTGCCGCGCGTCACATCCACGGGCTTCAGGATCACGACGTCCATCGAGTACTCGACGCGCCCATCAGCGTTGGTGGGCGCCAGCGTCAGATCCTGAATGCCGCGATCATGGGGATCGCGCGGGTCGAGCTCGCCGTACGCCTTGCCGACCAGCAGCTCGTAGCGGCCGGTCGCGCCGAAGCTCCGCCCGGCGAAGGCCGTAGAGCGCCCCGTGATCGTCAATCGCAGCAGATGCGCCTGCGCGGCTCCCGTCGCCAGAGAGCACAGCACGCTCAGCGCGATCACGCTTCCGTGTCGCATGTGGGTCCCCCCCCTTTTTTGTGGGTCTGTCAGGTCTATCAGGTCTGTTGGGTCTTGCCGGGCGTGGCCGCCGCCGCTGCGTGCGCGATGGCACCGGCATCGGACAGCTCCCCGACCTGCCAGCACAGCTGCAACAGGCGCGTCTGCTGCGCCTCGGGCAACACGTCGCGTCCGAGGTCGCGGAACTTGCCCTCGAGCTGCGCATCGCTCATCGGTCGCTCCAGACTGCCGATGGCGTGCTCGATATGCCGCGACAGCCGACGCCCGTCGGCGAGAGCGATCGTGAGCGTGCACTGCTCGGTGCTGACGGCCGGATCAGTCTGCACGCTGACGCGGTCGCGCAGCGCGATCACACGCGGATCGCGTACGGCGGCATCGGTGAACTGATGCACGCCGGCAGCCCCAAATACGATGGCCGCGGCGATGCAATGATAGATGCTGAACTTGCCGTCGAGCCCACTCTGCGGGCTGTGCTTGCCGGTCAACGACAGCACCAGCGGGTTGGCCTGCAACTGGATGCTGCGGATCGAGCGCTCGCCGACCGGCTCACCGAGCGCGTAGGCGTTTCGCAGCTGGATCGCCGCATCGATCGCCGGGTGCGTCACGATGCCGCAGGCGAATGGCTTGTAGGTGTTGAGCGCACTCTCGAAGTGCGTGCCGAGGCCCGCGGTGATCTGGCTCCAGTCATGCGCGCGGCTCAGCGCCTGTCCCCACCCGTCCCTGCCTTCGAGACTCGCTGCGGCGGCGGTGAAGCCCTGCTGCGCAAGCAGCGCCGCGAGCAGGCCGCCCTGCGCAGCGCGCCCCGGATGAAAGCTCTTGGTATCGGTGCCGAACTGGATCTTCAGTCCCACCGGCTGCGAGGCCGCCAGGCCCAAGGCCCAGACCATCTGCTCCTGCGAGAGATCGAGCAGCCGCCCGCAGGCCGCGGCCGCCCCGAACACCCCGCAGGTGCCGGTGATGTGCCAGCCGAGCTCGTAGTGGCTTGGATAGACCGCATTGCCGATGCGGCACTCAGTCTCGACGCCGATCAGCAGCGCATTGAGAAACTGTGCCCCGCTGACACGCTGGTGCTGAGCCAGCGCCAGCAGCGCCGGCACGACCGAGGCGGCGGGGTGAATGATGGTCTTCAGATGCGTATCGTCGTAGTCGAGCACATGCCCGGCGATGCCATTGATGAGCGCCGCGGTGAGTGCATCGACGCGTTCGGTGCGACCGAGCAGCTGTGCCTGCGGGGGCCCGGCGAAGGGAGTCAGGGCAGCCGCCGCGTGCACGACCGCCGCATCGTGCGAGCCACCGATCGCGCAGCCGAGCCAGTTGAGAAGCGTGCGCGCGCCCTGGTGGCGCACGTCGGCGGGATAGTCGGCGAGCGAGATCTCGCGCGCATAGCGCGCCAGGCGCGCGGTGACCGGCGGCGCTGTGTCGGTGGCAGCGCCCGCGGTCGCCCCGGTCGCGGCGGCCTGCGCGTCGCTGGCGCCGGCTGTGCCCGACGCACTCGCCGCCCCATACGTGCCCAGCAGCGTCGCCGCCGCTGCCGCGCGCTGCAGCCATGTGCGCCGATCGACCATGACACAGTGTAGCGCCGTCGCGGGCACCGTGACGCTGCGCCGGGCTACGCCTTGGGACGGTACTCTTTCGGCTTGTCCGAGCCGCCCCCGAAGAGGAACTTTTCCATCTCCTCCTCGAGGAATTTGCGCGCCTTGGGGTCCACGGGGGTCAGGCGGTACTCATTGATGAGCATGATCTGGTGCGCGCGCCAGCGCTCCCAGGCTTCCCGGGAGACGTTCTCGAAGATGCGCTGCCCGAGGGGGCCCGGATAGGGAGGTCGGTCGAGGCCGGGAGCCTCGCGCTGGAGCAGGACGCAGTGGACGTTGCGAGCCATGGACCCTCCGGGTCAGCCATCGGCAGGCGGCTGCGCCTGCGGCAGCGTCGACAGCGACGCCAGCAGCACCGCAATCGGTGCGGGAATACCGATCCTCGGCGGCTGGCGCGCGTTATACCAGAGCGTCTCCGGCCCTTCCACGCCGCCGCGCGGCTCGCGAACGGCGCCGTCCGCGCCACCGGACCATGCCACGCGCAGCGGCGTGATCTCGAGGTCGAAGTGCGTGAACGCATGCCGCAGCCGTGGCAGCGCATCGAGGCCTGGCGCGGCCGATGCCGCGCAGAACGAGCGTGCTGCGTCGAGATCGGCAAACTCGGGCGGCGTCCACAGCTGTGCCCAGACGCCCCGCGCCGGTCGTCGTCGCAGCAGGACACTGCCATCGGCGCGCACCGCCAGCAGCATGACGGTATGACGCGTCGGGCGCTGGGGGCGCCGGCGCGGCGTGGGCAACTCGGCGACGCGGCCACTGCCGTGGGCGACGCAGTCGGCATTGAGCGGGCAGTGCATGCATAGCGGACGGCTGCGCGTGCAGAGCGTCGCGCCGAAGTCCATGATCGCCTGCGTGTAGACCCCGACGTCGCGCTCGGGGGTGCAGCGCTGCGCGTGCTGCCACAGCGCCGCCTGTGTGGCGCGATCGTCCGCCGTCCCCTCGATGCCAAAATAACGCGCCAGCACGCGCCGCACGTTGCCGTCCAGAATGGTGGCGCGCCGATCGAGCGACAGGGCAACGATTGCTGCGGCCGTGGAGCGGCCGATGCCCGGCAGAGACTCGAGCACCGCGGGATCCTCGGGCAGCTGCCCGCCGTGCTCGGCGACGATACGCTGCGCGGCGCGCTGCAGATTGCGCGCACGCGAGTAGTAGCCGAGGCCCGACCACAGGTGCAGCACCTCATCGAGCGACGCGCTCGCCAGCGCGAGGACATCGGGGAAGCGCTGCACGAATCGCTCGTAGTAGCCGATGACCGTCGCCACCTGCGTCTGCTGCAGCATGATCTCGGAGATCCAGACGCGATAGGGAGTGCGCTCGCGCTGCCAGGGCAGGTCGTGCCGCCCATGCACGCGCTGCCAGTGGATCAGGGCCTCAGCGATGGCAGGGGGCGACACGGAGACGGGACCCACGCCTCGCCGCTCAACCCATCAGCGCGGCGATGACCTTGGCGACCAGGGGCTTGAGCTGGCGCGCGGAGAGCTCCGGATCGCGCACGGCGCGACAGGCGAGCCCCTCCACCAGGCATTGCAGGACCACTGAGCGCATCTGTGCGGCTGCCGGCGTGAGCCGCACGCCCTGCTCCAGCGCCGCGCGCTGCACGGCGAGCGCCAGGGTCTGCATGACGGCCTGATCCTTGGCGCGCGTGATGCGCAGGATCTCCGGATCGCGGGCGGCCTCGGCCGTGAGCTCGAGCATCAGTGCGGCATTCATGTGCGGATCATCGCGGCGGCGCCAGCGCTCGAACATCTCCAGCGCCTCGGCGCAGAAGTCCTCGCGCGAATTCAGCCGCGACATCGCAGGACAGCCGTCGGTCTCCAGATGGCGCTCGATGATGGCCTGCACGATCTGGTTTTTGCCGGCGAAGTAGCGATAGATGAGCCCCGCGCTCATGCCGGCGGTGGCGGCGATGTGCGCCATGCTGGCGGCATGGAAGCCGTGCTCGATGAAGCAGCGCTCGGCGGCGTCGAGAATGCGGGCGCGCTGGCGCGCGATGCGCTCGCTGGCCTCCTGGGACTTGGTCGCGATGGCCTTCGCCGACGCGCTCACCGCCGCGCGCGTGCGCGAGCCGCGCACGGCCCGGCCACGCGTGCGTGCCCGGGCGCGCCGGTGCGCCGTCGGCAGCGCGGTGGGCAGCGCCGCCGTGACCGATGCGGCCGCAGCGCCGACGTCGGCGTCCCCGCCCACCAGAGCGTCGGTCATCTGCGGTCGGGGCACGGCGCTGTTGACCTGCGTATCGGAGCCGGCGTCGTCGCGGCGGCCCGCGCCGGGGGCTGCGCGATCAGCGCGGTCGGTGCGCTCCTCGGTGCGGCTCATGGCGAGTTTTCCCGCCAGCCGCCGCCGAGCGCCTTGTAGAGCGTCACGCGATTGTTCTGCTGCGCGAGCTTGGCGGCGATCAGCGACTGCTGCGCCGAGTAGTAGCTGCGCTGCGAATCGAGCACGGTGAGGTAGCTGTCGCGCCCAGCCTTGTAGCGCTGCTGCGAGAGCTCGTAGGCGCGGCCGGTGGCCCCCACCAGAGCCTGCTGCGCCTCGACCTCATGCTCGAGCGTGTCGGTCAGCGCGAGCGCATCGGCGACCTCGCGGATGGCGGTCTGAATCGCCTTCTCATATTGTGCGACGGCGATGGCGCGGCTCACGCGCGCCTCGGCCAGGTTACCGGCGAGCTGGCCGCCATGAAACAATGGCAGCGTCAGCTGCGGTGAAAAAGCCCAGGTCGCAGCCCCTGGCGTGAAGAGGTTGGCGAAATCCGTGCTGACCCCGCCGGCATCCCCCGTCAGGCTGATGGCTGGAAAAAATGCCGCGCGCGCCGCACCGATGTCGGCATTGGCGGCGAGCAGCGTGTGCTCGGCCTGCAGCACGTCCGGCCGGCGCAGCAGCACCTGGGAAGGCAGCTCAGCCGGCAGCGCGGCGATGCCGAAGGTCCTGTCATCGAGGGCCCGGGGCATCGGCGTGGTGTCCACCGGCGCGCCGACCAGGAGCGTCAGGGCATCGCCGTCCTGCGCAATGTTGCCCTGGTAGCGCGCGACATCCGAGCGAGCGGTCTCGACGGTCGATTCGGCCTGCGCGACGTCCAGACCGGAGACCTGGCCGCGATCGTGCTCCTTGACGGTGATGTCATAGGAGGCCTGCTGGCTCTGCAGCGTGTCCTGCGCGAGCTTGAGCAGCTGACGATCCGACAGCAGCGTCAGGTACTGCTGCGCGACCTGCGCAATGAGCGAGAGCTGCGTGGCGCGGCGCGCCTCGCTCTGCGCGAAGTACTGCTGCAGGGCCGCGTGATCCAGGCTCCTGATGCGACCAAAGAGATCCAGCTCGAAGGAAGACAGCGCCGCCTCGGCCGAAAAGTAGGCGGTCGTCACGGGAAAGCCGAACTGGGCCGCGGAGAGCTTCTCCTTCGTATAGGCGCCATTGGCATCGAACTGCGGCAGGCTCTGCGCGCGCTGTACCACGTACTGCGCATGCGCCTGCTGAATGTCGAGCACCGCCACGCGCAGATCACGGTTGTTCGCCAATGCCGCGGCAATGATCCGCTGCAGCTGTGGATCGGCGAAAAAATCCCGCCAGCCGATGTCCACGGCGCGGCGCGTACCGCCGATCGCGCCGTGATTGGGGCCGGAGGACGGCAACTGGTTGAGCGAGGCGGCGGGGGCGCCGGCGGGGGCCTGCGGTACCGCTGTGGTGGGCGGGATTGGCCACGCGGTCGAAACCGGCAGCGTCGGCCGGCGGTAGTGCGGTTCGAGCGTGCAGCCGGTGAGCGCGGCGACCAGCGTGGTAGCCGCGAGTGCCGCCAGCACGGGGCGCAGGACCGGGCGGTCGAGGCTCATGGCAGGCGCTCCGGGCCGTGCGCCGGGCCATGCGGCGCCGCGGGGTGCGGATCGGTCGGATCGCCGAGTGCCCCGCCGCCCAGGCCGCGCCGGCTCGATGTGGATTCGCGACTGGCGCTCGCGGCCGCGCTCTCGGGCGTCTCGCGCAGGCTGTGGAAGACGCGCTGCACGACCACGAAGAACACCGGAATGAAGAAGATGCCGAGGAAGGTGCCTGCGAGCATTCCACCGAACACGCCGGTACCGATCGCGTGCTGCGCACCCGCGCCCGCACCGGTGGCGATCGCCAGCGGCAGCACACCCAGGCCGAAGGCGATCGACGTCATGAGGATCGGCCGCAGACGATCGCGCACGGCGTGCAGCGTCGCCTCGATGACACCGAAGCCCGCCTCGACGTATTCCTTGGCGAACTCGATGATCAGGATTGCATTCTTGCACGCCAGGCCGATGGTCGTGAGCATCGCGACCTGGAAGTAGATGTCACGCTCGAGCCCACGCAGGGCGGTCGCAACCACCGCGCCGATGACCCCGAGTGGCACGGCCATGATGATCGCCGTGGGAATGGACCAGCTCTCGTAGAGGGCCGCCAGACACAGGAAGACCACGGCCAGGGACAGTCCATAGAGCATCGGCAGCTGCGCACCGGCGGCGCGCTCCTGATAGGACTCGCCCGCCCAGTCGACCGAATAGCCGGCGGGCAGCTTCGCCACCAGCTTTTCGATCTCGGCCATCGCGGTGCCCGAGCTCGTGCCGGGCCCGGCCTCGCCGTTGATCTCCACCGCCGGGGCCTCGTTGAAACGCACCAGCTGCGGCGGCCCGTAGCTCCAGTGCGTGCTGATGAAGGAGGCCATCGATACCATCGAGCCGGCGCTATTGCGCACGTACCAGCGTGAAAAGTCCCCGGGCTGCATGCGGAAGGGTGCATCGGCCTGGATCATGACGTGCTTGACGTGGCCGCGGTCGATGAAGTCATCGATGTAGCGGCCGCCCCAGGCGAGGGCCAGGGTGTCGTTGACGGCGGCGACCGACACCCCGAGCGAGGCGGCCTTCTGCGCGTCCACGTCGATGCGGAACTGCGGTGCGTCCTCCTGACCGTTGGGCCGCACGTTGGCCAGCAGCTTGTCCTTCGAGGCCATGAAGAGCAGCTGATTGCGCGCGGCGATCAGCGCATCGTGGCCGTGGCCGCTGTCATCCTTGAGATAGAAGTCGAAGCCGGCGGTATTGCCCAGCTGCGTGACCGCCGGCGGCGCGATGGCGAACACCATCGCATCCGAGAGGCCGAACAGCGCGCGGTTGGCGCGCATCTGGATCGCCTGTGAGGACATCGAGCGCGACTTGCGCTGGCTCCAGTCCTTCAGCAGCACGAAGCCCATGCCGGCGTTGGGCCCGCGGCCAGCGTAGCTGAAGCCCGAGATGGTGAAGATCGAGTCGTAGACGCCCCGCTCATGCTCATAGAAATAGTTGCGCACCTTGTCCAGCGCCGACTGCGTGCGCGCCTGACTGGCATTCACCGGGGTCTGCACGATCAGGAACAGATAGCCCTGATCCTCCTCGGGCAGATACGCCGTCGGCAGCCGGAAGAACAGCAGCGCCATGAGCGAGGCGAGCCCTGCATAGATGAGCAGGTAGCGCAGCGGGCGGCGCACCATGCGGGCCACGATGCCCTGGTAGCGCTCGTTGCTGCGGTCGAAGACGCGGTTGAACCAGCGGAAGAAACCGCGCTGCCCGTGGTGCTCGCCCTTCTTCACGGGCTTGAGCAGCGTTGCGCACAGTGCCGGGCTCACGACGATCGCGACGATGACCGAAAGAATCATCGCCGAGACGATGCTGACGGAGAACTGCCGGTAGATCACGCCGGTGGAGCCCTGCAGGAAGGCCATCGGAATGAACACCGCCGACAGCACGGTCGCAATACCGATCAGCGCCCCGGTGATCTGGTCCATCGATCGACGCGTGGCCTCCTTCGGCGAGAGGCCCTCATCGGTCATGAGCCGCTCGACGTTCTCCACCACCACGATGGCGTCATCGACCAGCAGTCCGATCGCCAGCACCACGGCGAACATGGTCAGCATATTGATCGAGTAGCCGACGACCGACAGCACCCCGAAGGTTCCCAGCAGCACCACCGGCACGGCAATCGCCGGCACGAGCGTGGCGCGGATGTTCTGCAGGAACACGAACATCACCAGGAATACCAGCGCGATCGCCTCCACCAGCGTCACGATGACGTCGCGGATCGACTTGCGCACGAACGGCGTGGTGTCGAACGGGTAGACGACCTGCAGGCCAGGCGGGAAGCTCGGCTGCAGCCTGGCCACTTCGGCCTTCACCGCCGCGACCGTGGCGAGCTCGTTGGCACCGCTTGCGAGAATGACCGCGACACCGGCGGCTGGCTGGCCGTTGTCGAACACGTTGAAGCTGTAGTCGGACTGCCCGAGCTCCACACGCGCCACGTCGCCCAGGTGCAGCGTCGAACCGTCGGTATTGCTGCGCAGAACGATATCGCGAAACTGCTCGGGCGTGCTGAGGCGTCCCTGCGCCGTCACGGTCACATCGATCTGCTGCCCTCGCGGCGCCGGGTCGGCGCCGAGCTGGCCCACGGAAACCTGCGCGTTCTGCGCCTGAATCGCCGCGACCACGTCATCGGGCGTCAGCCGATAGGTATTGAGCCGGTCGGGGTTGAGCCAGATACGCATCGCATACTTGGCACCGAACTCATTGATCGATCCCACACCCGCCACGCGGCTGATGGGATCGGCGATATTGGTCGCCACGTAGTCGCCGATATCCGCTGCCGAGAGGCTGTTGTCGGGGGAGATGAACCCGACCACCATCGAGAAGGAATCGGTCGCCTTGCGAACGCTGATACCCTGCTGCTGCACCACCTGAGGCAGCAGCGGCACGGCCTGCTGCAGGCGGTTCTGTACCTGCACCTGTGCGATATCCGGATTGGTACCGCTGGCGAAGGTCAGGTCGATGCTGACGTTGCCGGCGTTGTCACTGTTGGAGGACATGTACAGCAGCCCATCCAGGGCCGTCATGTTCTCCTCGATGATCTGCGTGACGGCATCCTGGACCGTCTTCGCATCGGCACCAGGATATGAGGCGCTGATGGTCACCGCCGGCGGCGCGATGTTCGGATACTCCGAGATCGGCAGCCGCGTGATCGAGACGATGCCGAACAGCATGATGATCAGCGCCACGACCCAGGCAAAGATCGGTCGCTCGATGAAAAAGCGCGACAGGGACATGCGGGCTCCTCCCTCCTCGACCATGGGGCGGCCTGCCGGTCTCAGCGTGCGACCGGCGCCGCGCCGGCGGGGTCAGCCCCGCTGGCAGCGAATGCGGTGGCGGCGGGCATGGCCTCGACGGCCTGCACGCTCATGCCCGGCTGCACCTTCTGCACGCCCGAGACGATCAGTCGGTCACCGGCCACCAGACCCTGGTCCACGAGCCAGCGGTTGCCCACGGCGCGCGACACGTCGACCTTGCGCTGCTCGACCTTGCCATCGGCATCGACCACGAGCGCCGTGGCGTCGCCGCGCGGATCGTGCTGAATGCCCTCCTGGGGGGCGAGCACGCCGTGCGGCAGCATCCCCTCGTCGATGACCGCACGCACATACATGCCGGGCATCAGCAGGCCCTCGGGGTTCGGCACCAGCACGCGCAGCAGGAAGTTTCCGGTGGTGGGGTCGACGGTGACGTCCGCGAACTGCAGCTTGCCGGGATGGCGGTAGGTCGAGCCGTTCTCGAGCACGATGGTCGCCGGCGTGCCTGCGCCCCGTGACTTGATGCGTCCGGAGTCGATCTCCTGCTTGAGCGCCAGCCAGTCGGCGCTCGACTGATTGACGTCGATGTAGATCGGATCGAGCTGCTGAATGGTTGCAAGCGCCGTGGACTGATCGGCCGTGACCAGAGCGCCCTCGGTCACCGCGGAGCGGCCGATGCGGCCGGTAATCGGCGCGGTGATGCGCGTGTAGCCGAGGTTGACCGACGCCGTATCGAGCGCAGCCTTGGCAGCGGCGACGTCGGCCTGCGCCTGGCGCTCGGTAGAGATCGCATTCTCGTTGTCCTGGGCGCTCACGGCATCGATCTTGACCAGGTCGGCCGAGCGTTTGGCGGCCAGGTTCGCGGCGACCTCGTTGGCCTGCGCCTTCTGCAGTGCAGCCTGCGCGTTGTCGTACTGCGCCCGATACAGCGACTCGTCGATGCTGTAGAGCACCTGGCCGGCATGCACCAGGCTGCCTTCGACGAACAGGCGCCGCTTGACGATGCCCGAGACCTGCGGGCGCACGTCCGCCACCAGGAAGGCGCTGGTGCGTCCGGGCAGCTCACGCGTGAGGGTGACGGGCTCGCTCTTGAGGGTCACCACCGTGACCTGCGGGCGAAAGTCGGCCATGCCGGCCGTGCCCGCCGGCGGGCCGGCCTGACGCGCACAGCCGGCCATGAGCAGCAGGCCGCCGAGGGCGGCAGCCAGACGGGAGGCCTGAATTCCAGACGGGATCTGCATGCGCGTGCTCCCTCGACAGACTCGACGAAACGGGGACAGACGAGCGTCCGGGCGGCCCCGTGGCCACCGCTGCCGTCTGCCCCACCGTGAATGAACGTTCATTCTACGGATGGTGCCCTCGCGCTGCAAATGTGACCGTCAGATGACCTCGGCGCGACGGCGTCGCCCTGCCAGGGCACCACGCACACCGTGCGCTTGCGCCCCCGAGAACCCGGCGGCGCGCTCAAAGTTGCAACAGGCGTTTTCGGGGGCGTTTTTGAGCAGGCGGCGGCCGCGCGGCGCTCAGCGCTGCCAGCCCCCGCCGATGGCCTTGTAGATGGAGGCCAGGTCCCGCGCGAGATTGCCCTCACTCTGCGCCAATTCGCTCTGAGCGCGAAATTCGCTGTCCTGTGCCGTGAGCACGCGGGTGAAGTCGGTCAGGCCGGCCCGATACTGAGCGCTGGCAATCGCGCTGGCGCTGCGGGCGTCCTGGACCGCCTGCCTCAGGGCATCGTTGGTCTGCTTCTCATCGGCGTAGCGCCTGAGGCTGTCCTCGACATCGCTCAGGGCGCCGATGACGGTCTTGGTGTAGGTGTACAGCGCCTGCCGGTTCTGTTCCTTCTTCAGATCGATATTGGCGCGGACCTGGCCACCGGCAAAGATCGGCCAGCTGATTGCAGCCGTCGGAGTGTATTGGAGACTGGACGCCTCGAGCAGGTGCGACAGATCCAGCGACACCAGGTCGAGCGCACCGGAAAGATCGAACTTTGGGAACAGGCGGGCGACGGCGACACCGATGTCGGCACTCGAGGCCGCCAGCGCGCGCTCGGCCACGCGGATATCAGGCCGCCGTCGCAGCAGATCCGATGGCAATCCCACTGGAACGTGCAGCGCCACCGCGGGCAGCGGCCGGGCGGGCGTGAGCTCGCTCTCCAGGCTCTCGGGTGTCTGACCGATCAGCACCGCCAGGGCATGGATCTGAGCGACTGCCTGGGCATCCAGGGCCGGCAGCGTCGACTCGCTCGAGTCGAGCTGTGCTTTCTGCTGCTCCACGTCCAGTCCGGTGACGAAGCCGGCGGCGTGGCGCGCCTGCACCAGCTCGAGCATGTGTCGCTGACTGTCGATCTCATCTCGCGTGATGGCGCTCTGCCGCTGCAGCGAGCGCAGCGCGAAATAATCCGTGGCGACCTCGGCGCTGATGCTGACCTCGCTGTCGCGGTAGCTCCAGAGGGCCTGTTCGGCCCGCGCCTGCGCCGCCTGGATCGAGCGCCTCACCCCGCCAAAGGCATCGATTTCCCACGAGGCATCAAAGCCGAGGCTGTAGGTGGTGAACGAGGTGCCGGGCACGCCCAGACCGCTCGCGCCCGCGCCGCCGCCCTGCCCCGATGAGCCACCGCCCAGGAACTTGGCAAATTGGCTGATGCCGGAGTTCCGGCTCAGATGCGTCTCATTGACGCTCGCGTCCGCATTGACCGAGGGCAGGCGCGCGGCGCCGGCCAGGATGAGCTGCTCGCGCGCCGCGCGGATGCGCGAAGAGGCGGCCTGCAGATCCAGATTGCCCATCATCGCCCGACTGACCAGGGAGGTGAGCTCCGGATCGGCAAACTGCTGCCACCAGCGATCAGGGCCTGCCGCCATCGGCAGCGCGGGTGGCAGGTGGGCATCGGAATACGCCGCGGGTACGGGAACAGGAGGTGTGCGATAACTCGGGCCAACCGTGCACGCCGACAGCGCGCCGAGCGCCGGCAGCACCAGCAGTGCCACGCCTGATCCTGGTTTCATACGGCTCCCTCGCCACCACCGGCGCCGCCGTGGCCCTTGCGCATCAGGAAGATGAGCGGCATGGCGCAGATTGCAACGATCATCAGAAAGCGAAACGCCGCCAGATAGGAGAGCATCGCCGCCTGCTCCTGCACCTGGCGGTAGAGGATGCCCAGGGCCGGCGCGTTGGCGGCCGCTGTCGTTCCCGTCGCCGCATGGCCGGTGAGCGCCTGCGTCAGGTGCGAGAGCGCACGCACATAGTTCGGATTCAGAGGACTCAACCCGTCGACCAGCTGCGACTGGTGAATCTGCTGGCCGCGCGAGAGCATGATCTGCACGGTGGCGATGCCGATCGAGCCGCCCAGATTGCGCACCACGTTCATCAGCGCAGAGGCCTGGTTGTTTTCCTCCGGGCGCAGTCCCACATAGGCCACGGTGCTCACCGGAATGAAGAGAAAGGGCAGTCCGGCGGCCTGAATCGCGCGCACGTAGGCAGCGTTGTAGAAGGCCATCTCGGTCGAGAAATGACTCATGGCGGAAAAGGCCAACACCTGCATGAGAAATCCGAAGCCGATGAGATAACGCACATCGACCCGGCTGGTCAGCACACCGACTAACGGCATGCCGAGAATGGTGACGACGCCGCCGGCAGTGAGGGCCAGGCCCGCGGTCGTGGCCGTGTATCCCAGCACCTCCTGTAGCAACTGCGGGATGAACTGTGTGGTGCCGAACAGCACCACCCCGACCACGAGCAGCAGCACACTGGAGATGGCAAAATTGCGCTGCCGGAACAGGTGCAGATTCATGATGGGCCGATCCTGCATCAGCTCCCAGGGGATCAGCGCCAGCAGCGAGAGCGCCCCGACGATGGCGGCCACCGTGATCACCGGCGAGGCGAACCAGTCGTCCGTCTGACCCCGGTCGATCGTCACTTCCAGACAGGCGAACAGCAAAGCCGAGAACGCAAACCCGATGTAATCGATGCGCAGCCCCTCTGCCCGCAGCTTTGCAGTTTGCTCGCGCATCGGTTTGGGCTCATCGACGAAGATCGACACCAGCAACAGCGAGGCAAGCCCGACCGGCAGGTTGATCAGGAAACACCAGTGCCACGAATACTGATCCGTGATCCACCCACCGAGGATCGGACCCACGATCGGACCCGTCACGACGACCAGTCCATAGGCGGCGAATGCGAGGCCGCGCTTGCTTGGCGGAAAGGTGTCGGCCAGCATCGACTGCTCGACTGGTGCCAGGCCTCCACCACCGACTCCCTGCAGCACGCGCATGATGATCAGTGTCGTGAGGTTGGGAGACAGCGCGCACAACACCGAGGAGGCGGTAAAGAGGGCCACCGAGATCATGTAATAGCGCTTGCGGCCGATGACATCCGCCAGCCACCCGCTCACTGGAATCACCACGGCATTGGCGATCAGATAGCTCGTGACGACCCAGGTGGCCTCCTCGTAGCTGGCGGACAGGCTGCCGGCGATATGGGCCAGCGCCACGTTGACGATCGTCGTGTCGAGCACCACCATGAGGGTCGCCAGCGAAACCACTCCGACCACGCTCCAGGGGTTGCGCCCCCCCGCCACGGAGCGTGCCGGTGTCCAACCGCGATCCTGCGCTTGCGCCATGCAATTACTCCGGCTGTGTCGGGCAGATCATGGTGTCGCAGCGCTCATGAACGCACATGCACCCGCGCCACGACGCTCATCCCGGGGCCCAACCTCATCAGCCACTGCTGCGGGCCATCGATATCGATTTTCACCGGAACCCGCTGCACCACCTTGACGAAATTGCCGGTGGCATTCTGCGCCGGCAGCACCGCGAAGGCCTGGCCCGCGCCGCGCTGAATCGAGTCGACGTGGCCGTGGAAGGCGATATCGGGAAAGGCGTCGACCTTGATATCCACCGGCTGGCCCGACCGCATCAAAGCAAGCTGGGTCTCCTTGAAATTCGCCGTCACCCAGACGGTGAAGGGCACGAGCGCGAGCAGCTCCGAGCCGGGCGCGACCGCGTTGCCGACCGCGGCGTTCAGATCGGCCACCGTGCCGTCCTCGGGCGCCAATACGCGTGTGTAGCCCAGATTGATCTGCGCCTGCTGGACCTGCGACTGCGCACTCTTGAGGGCCGCCTCGGCGCCCATGACGGCCGTCTGCGCGGCCCGCACCTGCGCCGAGGCCGCACCGATCTGCTTGTCCACGCTCTCGTACTGTGCGGCGGCGTTGACGGCCGTGGTGCGCGCCTGATCCAGCTGCTGCGCGGCCACCGCCTCGGGCATCTTCGACTGCAGGCTGCGATAGCGCGCCAGATCCTGCGCGGCGTTGCTCGCCTGTGCTTGAGCCCCCCGGGCACTCGCGCGTGCCTGCTGGTAATTCGCCTGCCGTACGCGCAGATCCGCCTGTGCCTGCGCCAGCTGCGCTTCCGCCTCGGAAGCCTGGGCCGTGGCCTGCGCCAGGCGCGATTGGGCGTCGGTGGGATCGATTTCCACCAGCAGCTGTCCCGCCTGAACCCGAGCGTCGTCGTTGACGAGCACATGCAGCACGCGACCGGCGATCTGCGGGGAGATATGGGCAATGTGGGCGTCGATGTAGGCATCGTCGGTGCTCTCATACTGGCGCGCGTGCAGCCACCACAGCACGCCCGCGACGGCGACCACGGCCACGACGATGAGCGCGATGATCACGAAGCGGCGGCGCTTGCGCGGGTCCATGCCCGCGCGCCTGCCCCCCGCGCCCTTGCCCTCCCCGGCGTCGTCCGCCGCTTGCGTGCCGCCATCGCGGCTGCGCTGCTCCTCGGCGCTGTTCATGGATTCACCACCTTTGTGCTCCCGGTCATCTACGCCCTGGCCCGGCGTCGCATGATTGTGTTGGCGCGTTCCGACTCGGCTCCTGCGCGCGCGATGGATCTCACCAGCTGCTGCAGCAGCCTCTGCAGCGTCTGGCGCTGCGTCTCACTCAGCGCAGCGAAGGATGCCCGCACCACGGGAAAGAGCTGCGGCAGCAGCGCGCTCACGAAGCGGCGCCCGGCCGGCGTGATGCACAGCTGCACCCGTCGCCGGTCCTGCCGGGCATGGCCGCGCGTGATGAATTTGCGCTTCAGCAGCACCCCGGTGATGCGGGTCATGTTGGTGGGCATCTGCGCCACCAGGGCGCACAGATCGCCCGGATAGGCACTGCCGCTGGGACTGCTGAAGAGCTGCATCAGCGTCCTGAATTCGCTCTCGTTCAGATCATGCGGCGAGAGCAGCGTCGTGAGCGTATCACCGAGTCCCTCGGCCGACAGCCTCAGCAGGCGTATCAGCATGACTTCCCGGCGAGGCATGTCCGGGATGTGCCGGGCGATGCGCGCCAGGCCGCCCTCGATTCCCTGCAGCTCCTCGAGCAGGTCCCTCACGCCGGGTCTTGACCTGGTGAATTATTCATTGATGAATCAATTTACTGCGGCGTGCAGCCGCTGACAAGGGTCGCGCGGGAAAGGGGATGGACGGACGGCGCGGGCGGCAATGATGCAGGCGCTGATCGCCTGCGGCAAAACGCAGGCGGGCCCGCGTGCTCACGGGCCCGCCGAAGAGCTCAGACCCTCACTTTCTCAGCCGGCGTCCTCGCACGATTGCCAGCCCGCCGAGCAGCAGCGTCAGGCCGCTGAGAGCCCCAGCGGGATCGATCTCCGGTGCGGATGTCGCAGACGTGGACTGGGTCGTGGCCCAGTTGGTATGCGCAGCCGCCTGGAAGCCGTAATGGGCAGCGCCGGCCCACTGGGCTGCCGATGCAGCCGATGCTGCACCCAGCGACAAGGCGAGAACGCCAATCGCTTCAATCACCACCTTGCGCATGGTTGACTCCTCGACACACAGGACTCAGCAAACGAACCTCGAGGATGCTAGCGGCGGGGTGGCGCGGGCGCCAGCCGGCGGCCCGCAGCGTTGCCGTGGGACTGCCGGGGGGTCCGTTTCGGCGTACGGTGCCGCCTAAATGCGCGGCGCTTCGGGCGCTTGGGATGGAGCCTGCAGCAGCAGCGCAAAAAACGGCGTCAGCCTGGGACTACCGCGGGAAACGACACCCGATGACTGCGGCGGCCGCGGGAAACGGGCCCGGATGCCGCCACCCGAGCCCGCAGGTCACTCGTCCAGCGACCTCATCACTTACTTCTTCACGCGACGTCCACGCACCACAGCCAATCCACCGAGCAACAGCGTCAAGCCGCTGAGTGCGCCGGCCGGATCGATCTCCGGTGCTGAGGTCACGGCCGCTGCCATGTGCGGAGCAATTGCAAACCCGACATGCGCGGCTGGCACGAACTGCCCGGCAAAGGCAGCCGATACCATGCCCACGGACAACGCGAGAGCGCCAATGGCCTTAGCAACGAACACCTTGGTCATGGTTTTCTCCTGAGACACAAACACTCTCACTTCTCTCTTCCTTTACGCGAGCTCCATGCTAGGCAACGGGGTGTGGCGCAGATGCCAGTGATGCTCAACAGACCGTGTCGGAGCGCAGCCGACAGCTGTAGGAGGGATGCAGGCCTGCCGGGTCAGGCAGAGAGCTTTCACAAACGCAAACGGGCCCGGATGTCGCCATCCGGGCCCGTGAGTGCGATCAGTCAGCTTTGCAGTTACTTCTTCGCGCGGCTTCCGCGCACCACGGCGAGACCACCGAGCAGCAGCGTCAGGCCGCTCAGTGCCCCGGCAGGATCGATCTCCGGCGCGGACACAACGCTCTGCGTAGTCACGCTGGGCTGGGTAAAAATGCCGTAGCGGGCCGAGGCGGTCCAGTGCCCGGCAAAGGCAGTGGATGCCGTGCCCGCGGACAGCGCGAGAATTCCAATGACCTTAGCAAACACCTTGGACACTGTTCTCTCCTGGCCAGACACGTTTGTTTTCGTGAATCTCATCACCTCTGGAACTATAGCAGCGGCGTCGCCATTTCCCTACAGATTTGTAGGAAGCAACTTATGGTATGTCAGTCGAGCTCGAAGTCAGCGCTGCTGTTGCGTGCGTCGAAGCGACGCAACAATTTTGTTTTTTTACAATAACTGCCACTGACCCCATGCCAGCACATACACGGCGAGCAGCGCGTTGGTCGTTGCATGCGCCGCGACCGCCTCGCCAAAGCGCTCGGTGCGCATGACGATCGCCGCGTAGGCAAGCCCGGCGATCACTCCCGGCAGCCACAGGGCACCGTGTTCCAGACCGAACACCACGGCGCTGAAGATGAGTGCGGTGGCTCCGATGCTGCGGAAGCGCACAGCTTCGAAATCGGACGATTCAATGCGACGCAGCAGGTACCCGCGGAACGCGAGCTCCTCCGCGATCGGTACCGTGACGATGGCCGCGCCGATGCGCACGGCCAGCCAGGCGATGCGCTCGCCCGCAGGCAACGCGATCAGGGCCGGCGACATCCCCACGGGACTGGTCAGCAGATGGCCGATGCCGACCCACAGGACGAAGATGGCCGCGCCCACCAGCGGTCCGCGCCAGCTGAAGGACCATTGCAGCCGCCGCAGCCGCGGCCAGTACAGGACGATGGCGATGCCTGCAGCCAAGGGCCGCAGCACGTACAGGGTCTCAAAGCCGCTCGAGAGCGCACGCGCAATCATGCCGGCGCCGAGGATCAGCAGAAACGGCAGCAAATACGCGGCGGTTGGATTCTCGGCGGCGCCGGTAAGCGCCGGCGTGCCCGGCGCTGCCGCGACTGCGACCGCCACCGCACCTCGCTCCTCTCGCGCGACGCGATTGAACCACCGGCTGCGGCGACTGGCGAAGGCGATCAGGCCGGCGGTGCAATTGAAGGCGATCCAGCCCGCCTGCGAGTGAAAGCCGTAGATGGCCATCTGCGGATAACCGGCATCTCCGATCAGCATCAACGTCGCGATGCGCAGCACATTCAACGCAAAGCTCAAGGCCAGTCCCAGCGGCAGCAGCAACAACGCGCGCGGGAAATAGTATTCGCGTCGAAAGCACAGCAGCCAGGCGCCACAGAAGGCCAGCAACAGCCCCGCTCCCTCCAGTCCCGAGCACTGATCGGACACCTGCACGGCGAAGCGGCGACTGCGCAGCACCAGCGTGTGCGGATCGGCGCTCAGGCTGGGAATCAGCGGCACCAGCAGCTGATGGACCGCGCGAAAGGTGATCGCCGCGGTCGGGCGCCACAGCGCCGCGCTCCATTGCATGGCGCTGACCGCGACGGCCGCCGCAAGCGCCGCGTACAGCCAGAGCGCGCCGAGCGTACGCGCCGCGCTCTTCCACACGCGCGCGGGCGCCAGTCCTGCCACCAGTGCCAGCACGGCGCCCGCCGCGCACAGCGCCCATAGCGGCGCCATGAGCGCGAAAGGCAGCGGTGACCCGCGATTGCCGTACATGTAATAGGACAGCGGCAGCAAGGGCAGCAGCAGCAGCGCATGGATCAGCAGCCACTTCAGGCGCACCGGTGCATCGCGCGCGGCCTCATTGAGCTGGGGCCAGCGCGTATCGGCACGCGCATAGGCGAGCAGGGCCAGCGAGACCGCCAGGGCGACGAGGAAGCGGAAGCCGAGGTGCTGCGCGTCGCGCACCACCGCGCCAAGCCCGCTCGCATGCTGGGTGGCGTTGAAATCGACCAGAAAGTTGAGCGCGAACTTCTCGCTGAACAGCACCAGCCCGAGCAGCGCCACTCGAGCCCCCAGGCTCAGGCGCGCCCCGTTCGCGAAAGTCCGTGAGACCGCCGTTACCATGGACGCGAGTGTAGCGCGCCGACGCGCCCATCCGCGCGTTGTAGGAAGCGGGGGACGCAAGTTCGCGCCCGCATCCCGGCGCAAACGCTCACCTGCGTCTGGACATCGACTATTTGGGTGCTGTCAGCCTTTCGCCGAGGCGCTGCCGGCGCTGGCCCCTGCGGCGCCCGGCGCGCCCGTGCGCTGGGCGAGCAGATCACGAATCTCCTCGAGCAGTACTTCCGTGCGCGGCGGCGGCGGCGGTGGCGCCTCGGCCGGCGGGGCCGGGGGCTTCTTCAGCGCATTGATGCCCTTGACCGCAATGAAAAGCACGGCGGCAATGATGAGAAAATTCACGATCGCCTGCACCAGCTGCCCATACTTCAGCAGCACCGCCATGCCCTTGGGGTCGGTGCCGATGCGCACGGCCATTTCGGAAAAATCCTTGCCGCTGGTGAGCACCCCGACCACCGGCATGATGATGCCGTTGACGGTCGAATTGACCACCGTGCCGAACGCCGCGCCGATCACGACACCGACCGCCAGGTCGATGACGTTGCCGCGCATGGCAAATTCCTTGAATTCCTTACTGAGGCTCATGTCGCTCCCTCCTTGAAGGCGGATCTTCAGAACGAGTAGACGAGATTCACCGTCTCGGTCGAATCGACTTTCTTGAGCCCGAGCGGCGGATTGGTGTTGTCCTGCAGATTGTATCCGACACTCAAGGCCACCTTGGTGGACACCTTGACGGTCAACGCAAACGTGTCGGTAAACAGGGTGTTGTTGCCTCCGCCCTCCACCAGTGCCGTATCGGATAAAGAGGTCGTGGCCGTCAGGTACTGCGTGACGTTGAGACCGGCGGTGCCGATCGCGCCGTTGTCGCGTGCCAGCGGGATACGGCGTATCACCGCACCGCTGTTGTCCTTCAACAGAGTTTCGGGTCGCTCGTCCCGATCGCCGGCGCCGAGCTGCACCGAGAGCTTGGTACGCGCGCTGTTGAAGATCTGATAGCCGATACCGGCCGTCGCGCTGCCCTGATACTGAAAACCGCTGAACAGGTCGTGCTCGTAACGCAGCGCGCCGAACGCAAACAGTGCCGAGGTGAGGTTGTAATTGCTCTGCCACAGCCCTTCATAGCGCTCAGCCGAGACCACGTCGGCGCTCTTGCCGTAGAGGCCCTCCAGGTGCAGCGTGTGCTTCCAGGGGCCAGTCAGCAGCGCCATGTCGAGCGCTGCATTGGCTGACTCGGCCACCGTGTTGCCCTGGGAATCCAGAAAACCCAGCTGACCCTTGCCGCTCCACACGCCCATGGGCACGGGCGGCGGCGCCTGGTCGCACCAGGCTACGGCAGGGCTCAGCGCCGTGACTGTCAACCACGCCAGATGTCGCCACTGCATTCGTTGTGCTCCCGCATGAATGGATATCGAGTGAATGGATATCGAGCGCCAGCCGGGCTCGAGCGCGCTCGCCGCCGATGCGCGCTCAGGTCCCAGCCATGTAGCGCTCGAAAGCCTCACTGTATTCCGGATGCCAGCGCGACAGCGCCGGCCGATTTTCGATGATATCCCCGGCCGCCCAAAGGATGCGCCGCTCATCGGTGGCGCGGTCTACTTCATTGTCGGGACACAGGATGTAGAAGTCACCGGCGGCGAGCCGGGCGAGCATGAACTCCACGAGCTGCTCGGCCGTCCAGGCCCCGGGCGGCTTTTGAGCGGCGCTGCCCGAGCGCGTCATGCCCGTGAAGACGTATCCCGGTATCAGCAGGTGCGCACGCACGCGATCGCCGGTGCGCTCGCGCAGCGCATGTGCGAGCGACTCCGTGTAGCTCTTCACCGCGGCCTTGGACAGGTTATACGCGGGGTTACCGGGCGGACTGGTGATGCCCTGTTTCGATCCGGTGTTGATGATCAATGCCGGCGTCTCGGCGCCGAGCATGGCGGGGACGAAAGCCTCCACACCGTGCACGACGCCCCAGAGATTCACCGCGACGAGGCTCTTCCAGGCATCGCCGTGCTCCCAGGGCTGCCCGGGGTTGCTGCCGACTCCGGCATTGTTCATCAGCACCGACACGCGCGCGAAGCGCGATTCGACTGCAGCGCGCAGCGCCAGCACCTGCTCGCGATGGGCGACATCGGTCGGCACGGCGAGAACGTCGGCGGCGCGCTCGGGTGCACGCGCCACCAGCGCCGCCGCGGCCTGCAGCAGCGCATCCTGCTCACGGTCGGCCAGTGCGACCTTCATGCCGATCTCGAAGAAGCGCCGCGCGGCCGCCCAGCCGATGCCGCTGGCAGCACCCGTCACGACCGCCACGTTGCCCGGTGCAAACACGGCAGGCAGTTCGGGGGCATCCGTCATGGGCCATCCTTTCCAGTCGGCGCACGGTGAGGTGCGCATTGTCCGCAAGGTTTGTGGCGGATGCCACCCTCGAGGCACGGCCGGGCGGCGCCCGCGTGCAGCGGCGCCGACGTGCGCCCTGGTGCTGTGCCTTCGGCCACTGTCCGGCATTGTGCGCCGGTCGGCGCAATCCGACATGCTTATGTCGCGAAATGCCCGGGGGTGTTCCGTTAGTTTGCCCTGGCGGTGTGCGGGCGATTGACGCGGTTTTGGCGCCATCGTCCTCGTGAGCACCGGCGGCCCTCTTGGCCGCTGTCGCGTTCTCGCCTCGGCGCGGGCAGGGAAGCCGACCGCTCGAAGGCAAGCACGACTGTTCGCCGTCAACAACTTCCCGATGCGCCGCGGCGCATCTGCAGCCCATGAGGAGTGCAGGATGGATCAGGTCTCGAGCAATCCAGGCGACGGGTTTGCCGCCCGATGAACGGGACGAACAGAGTGCAATGGCGTGAGGCCTGGGGCCGCGGACAGACGGGATCGACCCCGGATGACGGCCTCGAACCTGCACCCATTCCACCCGAATGGATTCTGGAGGGCGAGCCCGTGACTCGCTGCCGCATGTTATCCGGCAGCACCGACGATCGGGCCTTCACGGTCATGTGGGACTGCACGGCGAGCCGCTTCAATTGGTATTACGACGCCGACGAGACCATCTGTGTGCTGGAAGGCTCGGTCATCGTCACCGACCCGCAGGGCCATCGGCATACGCTGCATCCCAGGGATACCTATCTGTTTCCGAGCGGCTCGCGCTATCACTGGAACGTCCCGGTGTACGTGCGCAAGCTGGCGTTCATCCACATGCCACTGCCGCCGCAGCTGCGCTACGCGCGTCGGGTCTACCGCTCGCTGAAAGGCTGGTTCCGGGGTGGCAAGGATGGCGGGCTTGCGGTGGGCCTCTCCTCGCCCCTGCGCGGGCGCCAGCCCTGACAGACCCATTGCCCAATCGACGGCAATTCATGGCGCGCTGCGCGGCGCTTGGCCTGTCGGTCCCGGCCCTCAGCGCGATGAAGACGCTGGCGGCACATGCCCAAGCGCCCGGTTCGGGCGCGCCCTCAACGCCCACGCCTGCGGCGCGGACCGTCCGCCTTGCAGACCACACGCTGCCCGCGCTCGGACAGGGCTGCTGGCATCTGGGTCAGGGCAGACATCCGCCCGCTCTGGAAGAAGAGGCGCTGCGGACCGGCATTTCGCTCGGCATGACACTGCTCGATACGTCTGGCAACTACGGCGCGGGCCGCTCGGAGCGCCTCATCAGTCATGTGCTGGCCGGTCAGCGCGAGCGCATCTTCCTGGTGTCGAAGGTGGAGGCTGATGAGGTGGCCGGCGATGGCATCGAGCGCGCCTGCGCGGCAAGCCTTGCGCGCCTGGGCACCGACTATCTCGATCTCTACCTGCTGCATTCGCCCACTCTCAGCGCGCAGTTGCCTGGCGTGGTGGCGGCGTTCGAGCAATTGCGTGCGGCTCGCAAGATTCGTGCCTGGGGGGTATCCAACTTCAACGTTGAGCAGATGGAAGATCTGCTGCGGGTTCCGGACGGCCACCGCTGCGCAACCAATCAGGTGCCCTACAGCCTGAACAACCGCCGCATCGAACGCGATCTGCTGCCCTGGTGCCGCCAGCACAACATACCGGTGATGGCCTACTCACCGCTGGGCGGCGACCGAGACCTCGTGCTCGGCGAGCGCACGCTGGGACAGATCGGCGCTGCACACGGTTGCTCGGCTGCGGCCGTCGCCCTCGCCTGGGTGATTCGCAGCGGGCAGGTGATCGCGATTCCCGAATCCGGCTCCCCGGCGCATGTCAGGCAAAACGCCGTGGCCCTCTCGATCGCCCTCACCCCTCGGGAACTGCAGTCACTGGACGCTGCCTTCCATGCGCCATTCGGCGCCGCCTGGATGCATCAGATTCTCGACCTATTCAGATGAGCGCACGGGGCCACATGAGGTCTGGCGATAACAGGCCCGGCGGCTCGTCAGCGATCAAAAGGCAGCGGCCGCTCGCGCAGAGCCAATGGGATTACCCGGCCGGCTCCTCGCGCGCACGATAGGGCTCCATCCGGACACAGCCTGGGGGGTGTTTTCCGTGCCAGGGCCCAGCACGAGGTCGTGACGAGGCACACCTTCCATTGGCCCCAGAGATTGATCCGCGTGTAACCAGGTGACTGCGCCTTCATGGCGGCTCGCGGTGACGTCGCCGCCTTGAACTCCAGCCTCCGATCGGTCACCCCGTCCGTCACTTCCGCGGCAGCGGGTTCACCCCTGCGGAAGAAGAGGGAGGGTTGCATGACGATTTTGCCGTTCTCGCGCCAGATGCACTGGACCAGCAGCACGCCATCGGTGGCCTTCCCTGTCTTCTTGAATTTTTGCCAAATCCCCGGCACGTTCCAGCCTCGTGAGGCGTGTCGAGTGCTGGGCAACGACACCACGCACCGCAGCTGCTGGACGTGGCCGGGGGAGGTAGAGGAACGCACGAAGTCGACACCCTCGCTCACCAGGAAATCTGGCATCGAGGAACGTCCCTTCACGGCCAGGAGGTCCTCGCCGTTGAGCAGCCATCTGATATGAATCGCGATGGGGGTGCCGGACGCTGCGGACTCCCGCGCCGGTTGGGCCGCCCAAACGGCACAAACGCTGCAGGCGATTGACGCCAGCGTTAGCGAGATCCCCAGGGATCGGCGGAAATTGCCAGGCAGGGGGCGACGCAGCATCCCGATCCGCTCCTTCAACGGATGGCTGGATTGCCACTGGCACCCCACCGGCAGACGCCAGGCGGAATCGCAGATGAGCTGCGTCTTGAGCAGTGCATTGGCATAGCCTCGTCGGGAGGTACCTGCCGCCGCCAATGCCAGGGCATCGGCGGCAAGGTCCTGATCGAAGCGAAGCCATCCAACTGCCAGGTAGATCAGGGGGTTGAACCAGAACACACACAGCAACCCCGTGGCGAGGGCGTTCACCAGCGCGTCGCCCCGCTGCAGATGCGCGCGTTCGTGGGCGAGGACCCATGACGCCTCTTCGGGCGTATAGCGCGCCTCGAAATCTGCCGGCAGGACGATCCGTGGTCGCCAGAATCCCACCAGCATGGGCTCGAGGCCGCACTCGCTGCGATACGTACCGTCCTGCCGCAAAGCCAGGCGACCCAGTGAGCGAACGAAGTGGCGCTGACGGCGAACTGCAACGGCCGACATGGCCGCCACACCTGCCAGCCACGCGAGAAACATCACGACGAGGTCGCTGCCTGAGCTCTGCGCTCCATACAGAACCAGGCTTGCCCTGCCAATGGCGTCGTTCACGGGATGGGGCACGGCCGCCATGACCATCGCCACCGGCTGCGAGGGTGCCGGCACGATCAACGCCAGCACACTGCACGGGACCAAAAGCCATACCAGGTAGGCCGCACGCGCGCCCACGGCACGCCTGAGGGGCTTTCGCATCAGGCCGATGACCAGAATGGCCGTACTGGCAGCGAGGGTCGCTTTCACCAGGCAGAGCATCAGGTAATCAATCATCGTCGAGCTCCTCGATCAGCCGCTTGAGCTCTTCGATGTCCCGCCTGCTCAGTTTCCTGTGCTTACTGAAGTGGGCGACAAAAGGGGCGACCCGGCCGCCGAATAGTCTGTCGAGCAATCCCTCGCTTTCGCTGGACAACCACTGTTCCCGCGTGAGAACGGGTGAATACAGATAGCGGCGTCCCTGTTTTCTGGCGCGAACGGCGCCCTTTTTGAGCAACCGACTCAGCAGGGTCTTGATCGTGGACTCCTGCCATTGCCGCTCGGTGGCGAGCGCCGTCACGACCGCCTCGCTCGCCATGGCGCCGCCTCGCCACAGGACCGCCATGACCACCGCTTCCGCGTCGCTGACGGCCGGCTGATTTTTCATGGCAGGCAATCGCGTACTTCGATGACAAATGTAGTCGTAAAACGATTACATATGTAGACGGTGGTGTCAACTCCACTCCGCAGCGGGGCCGCCGGCCACTGGCAGTGTCAAAGCCCCGGGTACATTCGGCCGCGGTTGAAAAGGCGCTGTGGATCGAACTGCGTCTTGATGCGCTCAGTGAGTGTGGCGAGTGGCCCTGCGAGCGGCGGCAGCGGTGCAGCACTGGCTCGCACCTGCTCGGTGGCACGCACGAGGGTGGCATGCGCGTCGGGACCGCCCACGCGCAGGCAGGCGTCGCGAACCAGTGCCTGGTGCGCCAGCGGCTCAGGCGGCAGCTCCACCCACAGCAGCGCACCGCCCCAATCAAAGTAATACCGGCACTCGAGCGATTCATGGATCGTGCGGATGAGGCCGACCGCCGTGGAGGCACGGAGCGACAGACGCCAGACGGGTCGTTCAAGCGGGCCTGCGAATGCCGCCACATCGGCCACATCAATCCAGAGCTGACGGGAGGCGTCCTCATCGAGTGTCGTGCACTCGCTCCCGGCTCGCCCAAGCCGCTGCTTCAGTTGTTCGAGGCGCGCATCGATGGATCGCTCCAGCCCCTCGAGCCGCAGCGCCGTCACTGCAGCGGATGCGCCCTGCAGACCCGGCAATGTGCTGGCGAGCGCGGCCGGGAAGTGCGCGGCGCCGGACACCGCAGCCGGCCCAGAGAGTGCCTCGCTCATGACCGCTACCGCCTGAGCGTCTTCCAGGCCATGCAGCAGCAGCGTCTTCGTGCGCGGCGGGGCGGGCATGACTTTGACGGTAACCTCGGTCATCACGGCCAGGGTGCCGAGGCTGCCGGCGAGCAGCTTGGGCAGATCAAATCCAGTCACGTTCTTGACCACGCGACCGCCGGCGGCGAACGCCTGAGCGAAACCATTCACGCCCCTGACACCGAGAAAATGGTCACGCGGCGCCCCTGCGCTCGGCCGACGCGGGCCGCCCGCGCCGATGGACAGGCAGCCGCCGAGCGTGCCGTGGCCAGGGTCGCTGCCCCAGAGCCGGCCGAAGTCCGGCGGCTCGAATGCCAGGTGCTGGCGCTGGTCGGCGAGCGTGGTGCGGATGAGCGACAGCGGGGTGCCCGGAAGCGCACTGAGGACGAGCTCTGCGGGTTCGTAGATGGTGATGCCCGCCAGCGCACTCACATCCAGTAGCACATCGGCCCGCAGCGGTCGGCCGTAGGATCGGCAGCTCGCGCCAGCGACAATCTCCGCTGTGCGGGCGCCGGCGAGCAATTCGGCGATCGCCTGCTGCGCCTCGCGGGCATCGGTAACACGCAGCGTCGACTGCACAGCGTCAGAACCGCGGCAGGTCCGGAAAGCGCAGCGCTCCGGCGTGCACGTGCACGCGGCCGAGCTCGGCGCAGCGGCACAGGTGCGGGAATACCTTGCCCGGATTGAGCAGGCCGTCCGCGTCGAAGGCACACTTCAGTCGCTGCTGCTGCTCCAGATCGGGTGGCTGAAACTGCACTTCCATCAGATCTCGCTTCTCGACGCCGACGCCGTGCTCGCCGGTGAGCACCCCGCCAACCTCGACGCACAGCGTGAGGATCTCGGCACCAAAGCGCTCCGCCTTCTCGAGCTGATCGGCCTGACTGGCATCGTAGAGAATGAGCGGGTGCAGATTGCCGTCGCCGGCATGGAAGACGTTGGCGACCGCCAGACCGTAGGCCTGCGACATCTGGCGGATGCGGCGCAGTACCTGTGGCAGGCAGTGACGCGGAATGGTCCCGTCCATGCAGTAGTAGTCCGGAGACACCCGGCCGACCGCAGGGAACGCCGCCTTGCGGCCGGCCCAGAACTGCAGCCGCTCGCGCTCGCTACCGGAGATGCGCAGATGATCGGCGCCGCAGTGAGCTGCCAGGTCCCTCACGATCTGTACGTGCTCTTCGATCTCGGCGCGTGGACCATCGAACTCCACGATCAGCAGCGCTTCGACGTCGAGCGGATAGCCGGCATGTACGAAGGCCTCGGCGGCGTGAATCGCCAGCCGGTCCATCATCTCCATGCCGGCGGGAATCAGGCCGTTGCCGATGATCGCCGCGACACAGCTGCCAGCCGCCTCGATGCTCGGGAAACCGATCAGCAGGGCCTGCTGGTGCTCGGGCCGCGGCAGGATGCGCACCGTCACTTCGGTGACCACGCCAAGCAACCCTTCGGAGCCGGTGACGATTCCGAGCAGGTCGTATCCCGGAGCGTCGTAAACGCGACCACCGAGTCTCACGATGCTTCCGTCGATGAGCACCATCTCGACGCCGAGCACGTTGTTGGTGGTCATGCCGTACTTCAGGCAATGCACCCCACCGGAATTCTCCGCCACATTGCCGCCGATCGAGCAGGCAACCTGGCTGGAAGGGTCTGGCGCGTAGTAGAACCCCCGCTCGGCCACCACCTGTGTGATCGCAAGGTTGGTCACTCCGGGCTGCGCGATGACACAGCGATTGGCGTAGTCGATCTCGAGCACGCGATTGAGTTTGCTCAGTCCCAGCACGATCGCATCGGCCAGCGGCAACGCGCCACCGGAGAGCGAAGTACCAGAGCCGCGGGGCACCACCTTGAGCCCCTGCGAATGACAGTAGGCGAGCACCGCCGCCACCTGCGCGGTATCGCCTGGCAGCACAACGGCGAGCGGCGGTTGCCGATACGCCGTGAGGCCATCGCATTCATAGGCCGCGAGCTCCTCGGGCGTGCCAATCACCCCCTCACCGGGCACGAGCTTGCGCAGCGCGCCCAGAAACTCTGCGCGACGCGATACCAAGTCAGAATCGGCCACCGGCATGCGCATGGCCGACGATTATGCCTTGATTTTGTCAGCAGGACTGGAACGGTTGACGCGGCTCGAACTCAAGCCGCGCGGCAGGCCGTCGATCCTGCACAGATGCGCTCTGCGCGGCCGCCCCAGGCAATCCGGATTCTGTCCGCGATCGCCGATGCCCGACGTCGCCTGGCGAAGGCTCAGACTGGAGCGGGTGATGGGAATCGAACCCACGTTAGCAGCTTGGGAAGCTGCAGTTCTACCATTGAACTACACCCGCGGCCGGGCCGCGATTCTAGGACGAGCACGATTGTCGAGGCAACCGGCAACGAATTCCGCGGCCGCCACGAACGTGGGCATGACAGTCTTTTAGCGGGACGTCGCCTGATTCTGCGTATCGTGGATGAACTTTGCGGCATTGTCGTGCAGCTGCGCCAGCCCCTGCTCGCTGACGTAGACCATGTGCCCGGTGCGGTAGAACGCGAAACTGATGTTGGAGCGCAGCGAATCGGGAATGCGCAGGTGGTGCATCTCGTAGACACCCTCATAGAAGGGAGTTGCCAGATCGAAGTAGCCGGCATTCAGCAGTACGTGCAGCCGCGGATCTGTCTTCAGCGCAATCTCGAGATCCGGCATCACGTTGGTGCTCGCCTGCAGCGGCATGCCCTGACCGGGCGGCTGATGCTGGTAGTTCCAGTTCTCGATGTCGATCTCGGGCTTGAAGAGCTTGCCCTCGCCGTAGTGCAGCTGCCGTCGCACGTAGTCATTGAATGAGGAGACATAGGCGGAACTGATCGCCGCAGACTGTGGATCGTACTCGGCCTCCTCACTGAGTGGATCATAGGTCGGACCGGAGAAGCGCGTGTCGAGCCGCCCGGTGGTCAGATCGTCATTACCCTGCAGGTTTTTCTCGAACTCCCCGCCGTTGATGCGCAGGTTCGCCTTGAGGATGTAGTCCACCGGCAGGCCCGTGTACTGATGCAGCTGCTGCGCGATGGCCTGACGCTGCTCGAGCGGCAACGCCGTACCCTGATCGAGCGCTTGCTGGTAGTCGTTCATCGCAAAATGCTCGACCTGCTGCAACAGCATCTGCAGATCCGGCTGCTGGCTGCCTGGCGGCTGGTCCTGCTGGGCGGGCAGACGGTGGTGGTACCAGGCTGTGGCCGCGTACGTCGGCAGTGCGAGCTCGTAGGGCAGGTCGATGCCGGGATTCACCTGCGGTGCGTCGGGGCTGTTGTCGAAAGCGAGGATCTGCGAGAGCAGCATCACGCCGTTGAAGTCGACCTCCCGGTCGTTCTCCAGCATGTTGATCAGCACCGCGGAGCGGGTCGTGCCGTAGCTCTCGCCGAACAGATACTTCGGCGAGTTCCAGCGGCCGTATTTGGACAGAAACTGCACGATGAAGTCTGAGAAGGCGTAGGCATCCTGATCCACGCCGTAGAAGTTCTTGTCCCGATCCTTGCCGCCGATGCGCGAGAAGCCGGTACCCGGCGCATCGATGAACACCAGGTCACTGGCATCGAGCAGGCTGTGATCGTTGTTGACCAGTTGATAGGGCGCCGCCGGCGTGTGCGTATCATCCAGTGTCATCACCCGCCGCGGCCCGAAGGCTCCCATGTGCAGCCACACCGTGGAGGAGCCCGGTCCCCCGTTGTAGAGGAACGTGATGGGCCGGCTGGGTGAGCTGACCGCGCTCAGGTCCGTGGGCGCCGCTGCCCCCTGCTCGCTTTCCCCGCCTTTCGCGCCGCGCGCCCGCCCCGCGCCGGCAGCCTCGGGGACGCGAAAATACGCGACGTAGAACATGGAGGCCTCGGGTTGATCGCCCTTGTCCTGGTCCTTGGGCGCATCCTGCGGCACATCGTCCCAGCCCTTGGGGTGAACGACGATGGTGCCGGCGTAGGCGACGTAGTTGATGCGCTGGCCGCCGACCGTGACCGAGCCCGTGCTGCGCTGCTGCCCGGGCATGAAACCCTTGCTGGCGGCATCGTCCTGATCCTCGTCGTGCCCATGCTCGTGCGCATGCTCTTCGTGCCTGTCGCGGTGGGCGCCGCCCTGCGAGGCGCTGTCGGCTGCCGAGGAATTGTCGGTGCTGGCGTCACCGCTGTCGGCGGCGCGCAGCTGCGGCGCCTGCACTATCATCACCAGTATCAGCAGCGGCAGAGCGGCAAGGCGCATGAGAGCGCGAGGCAGGCGAATGAAGATGGCGCGCACAGTCGACTCCCAGTTGCTCCGCCGGGGCGGTTCGAAGGCGTCCATTGTAAGCGCCATCGCGCGGTTGGAAAGTCCATGAGCAGCGAGGGCACCGCCGCGACCTCGGCCACGCAGGGCCTCAGCCGCTCGCTCGCACCCCGTCACGTGACGATGATCAGCATCGGCGGGATCATCGGGGCGGGCCTGTTCGTCGGCAGCTCCGCGGCAATTGCCGCCGTGGGTCCGGCCGTGGTGCTGAGCTATCTGATCGCGGGGCTACTGATCCTGCTGGTCATGCGCATGCTCGCGGAGATGGCGAGCATCACACCCGCGGCGCGCAGCTTCACGGAGTTTGCGCGTGCGGGACTCGGACGCGGCGCCGGCTTCGTCGTGGGCTGGCTCTATTGGTTCTTCTGGGTCATCGTCGTGCCGGTCGAGGCGATCGCGGGTGCCGGCCTGCTGCATCAGTGGGTCGCGCTGCCCGCACCGCTGCTGGGCGCGCTGCTGGTATTGATCATGACCGGCGTGAATCTGATGTCCGCCCGCTCCTACGGTGAGTTCGAGTTCTGGTTCTCCTCGATCAAGGTCGCGGCCATCGTACTGTTCATCGTGCTGGCGGGCGCGTTTGTGCTGGGGCTGCTGGGCTCGCCTGTGCCGCGGCCGGTCCAGAACCTCGCCGGTCAGGGCGGCTTTCTGCCGCACGGCACACTCGCGGTGCTGGCCGGTGTCACCACCGTGTTCTTCTCGCTCACGGGCGCCGAGATCACCACGGTCGCGGCCGTCGAGTCGCGCGACCCGCAGCGCGCGCTCACCCGCATGACCACGGCCGTGATCTCGCGCATCCTGCTGTTCTACGTGGCCTCGATCTTCCTGATCGTCACGGTCGTGCCATGGAATCGGGTCGTGCCCGGCGAATCTCCGTTCACCCAGGCGCTGGCGGTGATGCACTTTTCCTGGGCCGGGCAGGCCATGGCCCTGATCATCCTGACCGCCGTGCTCTCGTGCCTGAACTCAGCGTTCTACGTGACCAGCCGCGTGCTGTTCACGCTGGCCGCCAACGACGATGCGCCCCACTGGCTGGTGCAATTGAATGCGCGGCGCGTGCCGGCGCGCTCGGTGATGATCGGCTGTGCTGCGGGCCTCGCAGGCGTTGGCGCGGCGAGCTGGTCGTCCTCCGCCCGGGTGTTCTCCTTCCTCATGAATGCTTCCGGGGCCCTGATCGTCTTCGTGTACCTGGCGACGGCCTGGGCACAGATGCGTCTGCGCCGCTCCTGCGTCACTACGCCACCGGTGCGTATGTGGTTATTCCCGTGGGCCACCGGGCTGGCGATCGTCGGCATGCTTGCGGTGCTGGCGGCGATGGCGTTGACGCCGGGACTGGCCAGCCAGTTCTACGTCAGTTTCGCGGAGCTGGTCATCGCGCTGGGCGCCTATGGGCTCACGGCGCTGCGCCGTCGGCGTGCGACGGCTCTCAACTGACGCGCCAGCGCCGCTCCGCGGTGGCCTCGCCCAGGTTCAGCGCCTGGCGCTGACGGATGCGGGCGGCATCCATCAGCATGCGGCCGGCCCAGCGATACACGTTGTTTTCCTTGACCGTGCGCCGCATGAGCCGCATGCGCTCGCGGCGCTGCTCGCGTGGCAGCTGCAGCGCGCGCAGGATCGCGGCGGCGGTCTCGCTGACATCGAAGGGATTGACCAGCAGCGCCTCCACCAGCTCGCGCGAGGCGCCCGTGAAGGTCGAGAGGATCAGCGTGCCATCCTCATCATCGCGCGCGGCCACGAACTCCTTGGCGACGAGGTTCATGCCATCCTGCAGACTGTTGACGATGCAGAAATCGGCGGCCCGATACAGCTCGAAGACCTGCTCGGGCGCCTGGTGGCGCCCGACCAGCACGATCGGCTTCCAGTCGGCGGTAGCGAGGCGTGCATTGATGCGCTCGACCTCCGCGAGCGTCCCCTGCTGCAGCTGCTGATATGCGGGCAGCTTGCTGCGTGAGGGTGCCGCGATCTGCAGCAGCGTCACCTGGCCACGCAGCTCCGGGTGCTGATCGAGCAGCAGCTCGAGCGCCTGACAGCGCTCGATGACGCCCTTGGTGAAGTCCCAGCGCTCCACGCCGAGCCCGAGCGCGACGTGCTCGCGGATGCCGAAACGCTCGCGCACCTGCCGCCGGCACTCGGCGATCTCCGGCGCGTGCTCGAGCCAGCGCGGCGGCCACTCGATCGAGATCGGATAGGCATTGACGTGGCAGACGTGCCCCTGCAGTGCGACGGTCATGCGTTCCTGGTCGATCTGACACTCGATGAAGCGGTCGACCGTGGAGAGGAAATTCTGACAGTGATAGAGCGTGTGGAAGCCGAGCACGTCGGCCATCAGCATGTTGGTGAGCATCTCGCGCTTCCACGGGCACACGCCGAAGGTCTCGGCGTTGGGCCAGGGAATGTGCCAGAACAGCAGGATCGTCGCCTTGGGGCGGCGCGGGCGCAGCTGCCCTGGGAGCATGGCGAAGTGATAGTCCTGGATCAGGATCACCGGATCGCCGTTGCCACCCTCGTGCGCGACCGCTTCGGCGAACTTGCGGTTCACGGCTCGGTAGGCGTTCCAGTCGTCCTCACGGAAGGTCGGCCGCACATAGGCGAGGTGGCACAGCGGCCAGAGCCCCTCGTTGGACAACCCGTAGTAGAACCCCTCCTCCTCCTCGGCCGAGAGCCACACGCGCCGCAGCGTGTAGCTTGGCTGTCCGGGCGGCACCGCGACCCGATCGTGCCGATCCACGACCTCGCGGTCCGCCGGACCGCTGCCGTGCGCGACCCACGTGCCCGAGCAGGCGCGCATCACCGGCTCGAGCGCCGTGACCATGCCGCTGGCCGGCACCTGCACCATCACCGACCCGCCCGGCGTGTAGTCGTGAATGTACGGTTCGCGGTTGGACACCACGACCATGCGCGGGGAATGCAGCTGCTCACGTACCACCTGCTGCAGGGCCTGCGGCGTCCAGTTCTCGCGATAATCCATCTCCAGGCGCTGGCTCTCCTCCATCTCGTGCAGGACCTTGCGCACCTGGCGCAACACCGGCATCCACAGCGGCGCGCTCTGCGCATTGTCCAGAAAGCGTCGTCCGCTGATGTCGTGCACCAGAACGTTGCCCCAGCGGCGCAGCACCAGCCAGGCGCCGAGCACCAGGAACGCGGCGAGCACCACGACCGACACTGCACCGAAGGTGATGACGTAGTCGCGCGCGGTGGTCTGGCGGCGATCGACGAAACTCATGTCGTAGAGCACGCCGACCCGATAGGGGCGCTGATCGTGCGGATGCTGAGCGAACATCGTCAGCTGCACCGAGCCGGTGCCGGTCTGCAGGATGGCGCTGCGACCGTCTTCCACGCGCGAGGCCGCAAGGCAGCTGACGGTGCCCGAAGCGCGCGCGGTCTCGTACATCAGCCGGCCATTGCCGTCGCAGATCATGAGCCCGAGCAGCCGCTCATCGGCGGTGGTGCGATTGGCGAGCCGTCCCATGCCCTCGATGTCGTCGTGCGCCACCAGCGGCGCGAGCGGTTCCTGCAGCGAGCTCATGACCAGTCGCGCGCGCGCCTGCATGTCGGCGCTGAACCAGTCGCGCAGCAGCCGATCCACGTAGGGCAGCGCGAACAAGGCCACCACCCCCGCGGCAATCAGCAGCGGCAGCACCGAGCGCAGCAGGAGCGAGCGGAACATGGGAGGCAGCCGTGGCCACTTGGGGTCCGTGCAGGACCGGAACCGCGACGCTAGCCGCCGCCGTGCGCAGCAGTCAATGCGCACCAGGTCAAATTTGCATGCTTTCTTCGCTGCAATATTTGCAAGATCGACTACCCTATGGCGATGCGCGCAATTCAGGAAGGCGCGCACCCCGCGCAGCGGCCATGAGCGGCGTGCAGCTCGTGTGGGTGCTCGTAGGTGTGGCCGTGCTCGTCATGGCCATCGCCGTGCTGGCGCGCGTCCCGCGTCGGCGCGGCGCAGACGCACCGCCTGCGGCTGAGCGCATCGAAACATCCCCTGCGGCCGCCGCGCCGGGCGCCTCCTCGCCCGCGGCCGCGACGGTGCAGGCAGAGCCTGCGGAGCTGCGCAGCGCGCGACTTGCCGCCCAGCAGGCGCTGCAGACACTGGCCTTCAGCGCACCGCTCGCGCCCGCGCCGGGTGCGGTGCGCCCCCGCCCGGGCAGCGCGAGCCCCGAAGCGGCGGCTGCGTCCGCGCCGGGCAGCAACACCGGCGCGGATCATGAGGCCGCCACCGCTGCGATCCATCAGACGCTGCTGGAGATCGTCGAGCGGCCCAACTATGCGCCACGCCGCCCGCTGCTGCTGCCCAAGCTCATGCAGGCGATGAACGACAACGAGGTCTCGCGCCGCGAGCTCGCGCGCATCATCGCCACCGATCCGGCGCTGGCCGGCAGCCTGCTGCGACTGGCCAACAGCCCCTTCTATCGCCTGCAGCCAGAGCCGGTGGAGAGCCTGGATCGCGCCATCGCACTGCTGGGGCTGGAAGGCATGCGCTCGCTGATCTCCGCGGCGCTGCTGCAGCCGGTGTTCCGCATCAGCGGCGGCATGTTCCTGCAGTTCGGAGAGATCAGCTGGGAGCACACGCTCTACTCGGGTGCGGCCGCGGAGGCTCACGCCGCGGTACTGGAGAATGCCGATCCGTTCGCCGCACAGTTGCTGGCGCTGATCATGGGACTCGCCACGATCGTGGTATTTCGCGTCGCGACCGATGAATTTCTGGCGCGCCGGCTGCGACCCAATCCGACCGCACTCGCGGCGCTCATCGATCTGCAATGCGCACCGGTGGGCCGTCGCATAGCCGCAAGCTGGGAGCTCTCCGAGCGCATGGACACGGCGCTGGCGGAGCAATCGGCCGCCGCCGCGGTACCGGCCACGGCACTGGGCCGCTCGCTGCAGCTCGGACGCTTCATCGGCGCGTTGACGCTGCTGCATGCGCACGGTGTCATGGACGAGGAGCAGGTCCTGGCGGCACTCAAGAGCGGTGGCGCACGCAGCGAGGCCTACGGTCGCATCTGGTCGCGGCTGGTCGGCGCGCGCACCGCGGCCTGAGCGGCGCGCTACGAGGGCGCCATGTCCACTTCCTGCTGCTCGCCGCGACCGCGCAGGTGCGGGGCGAGCTGCGAGAAAATCCAGGTCGCGGCCATGGTGATCAGGCCGACGCACAGAAAGGTCAGGTGAAAGGCGCGCAGCAGCTCGCGCGGCTGCACGGCCTGCAGCATGGTGGTGAAGGTCGTCAGCAGCGCGGCAGAGGCCGCGACCCCGAAGCTCATGGCGAGCATCTGCACCATCGAGAGCAGACTGTTGCCGCTGCTGGCGAAGTCCTGACCGAGATCCTTGAGCGTCAGCGTATTCATGGCCGTGAACTGCAGGGAATTTACCGCTCCGAAGATCGCAAACTGCACGACTCGCACCCACAGCGGCTGCCCCGGCCCCACGAGCGCGAAGCCTGCGATGGAGGCACCCACCAGCAGGGTATTGCCCATCAGCACCCGGCGGTAACCGAGTCGAGTGATCAACGGGGTCGCCGGCCGCTTGGTCAGCATCGCGGCCGCTGCCGTGGGAATCATCATCAGCCCCGCCTGCAGCGGCGAGTACCCCAGCCCCACCTGCAGCGTGAGCGGCAGCAGGTAGGGCACCGCGCCGCTACCGATGCGTGCAAACAGGTTGCCCAGCAGACCGATGCTGAAGCTCGACACCCCGAACAGACGCGGCGAAAACAGCGGCTGCCCGTGCTGTGAAGCGTGCAGCCAGTAGCCGCTGAGCGTGGCCAGGCCGAACACGAACAGCAGCAGCACCACCGGGTGCTGCAGATGCAGCTCGGCGAGCCCATCGAGCGCCACCGACAGCGTTGCCATGGCGATGGCGATCATGACGTAGCCGGTCAGATCGAAGCGCTCCAGCGGCGCGCGGCGCGACTGCGGCATGATCGTCAGCGTGAACAGCGCGCCGCCGGCCCCGACGGGAATGTTGATCAGGAAAATCCAGTGCCACGAGGAATACTGCGCCAGCCAGCCACCCAGAGTCGGGCCGATCAGCGGCCCCACGAGCCCGGGAATCGTCACCAGCGCGAGCGCTGGCAGGTAGCGCTCGCGCGGAATGTTCCGCAGCACCGCCAGCCGCCCGACCGGCAGCAGCATCGAGCCGCCCGCCCCCTGCACCACGCGGGCGAGCGCGAGCTCGCGCAGGCTGGCAGACAGGGCGCACAGCGCCGATCCGGCGACGAACAGAAGAATTGCGCTGAAAAACGCCGTCCGCGTGCCGAAGCGATCGGCCAGCCAGCCGGAGGCGGGGATGAGCAGCGCCATCGTCAGCGTGTAGGCGATGATGACCGACTGCATGCGCAGCGGGCTCTCGTTGAGACTGCGCGCCATGGCCGGCAGCGCCGTGGTGACGATGGTGGAATCGAGCGTCTGCATGAAGAAGCCCGCCGCCACGAGCCACAGCAGGCGCAGCTCCTTGCCACTGAAGCGCTCGGACAAAGTGGGGGCGCTCGTTACTGGCGGCTGAGCTGCCGGTAGTATTCGGCCACCGCGCTCTGATATTGCTCGGCGCCCCGGCCTGCGATTGCCGTGCGGGTCGGTTGACCGGCGGCGGCGCGCTGCTCGAGCTGCAGCTCGAGCGCATCGAGCAGATCCACTTCGGCTCGCAGACGTTGTACATCCGCAGCGCGGCCGCCCGGCAGCGGCGGGGACTGCCCGAGCGTGCGCGCAGTGCGCTCCAGCGCTGCGAGCTGGCGCGCATCGGCACCCTGTGCGCGCAGCAGCGGCGTGAGGCGTACCGCCCCAGCGGCCACATCCGCGGGGCTGGTGCCGCTGCCACGCGCAGCCGCCGGCGTCGTGGCGTCGCCGGCCGGGACCGTGCCGGCGCTCTGCGCCGCATTGGCCGACTGCTGCAGCTGCGAGCGCAGAGCGCGCAGGCGCGCGAGCTCATCGGCGAGCGCATCGGCGCGGGCACCCGCTGGCGTGGCGCCCTGGCCGGCGATTACCGCCGCCGACTGCAGTCGGCGCTGCACCTCGGCGAGCCCCTGGGTGACCTGAGCCTCCCCCGCTCCCAAGGCACGCGCCGCCCCCTGATCGAGCGCCTGTGCGGCGATGTCCAGACGATTGGCGAGATCCGCCCCGCGAATGGCTGCCTGCGCGCTGCCGAGTGCGGCCACCGTGGTCGGGGAATCGTCGCGATGGGCACGCGCTTCGGCCGCGATGGCATCGGCGAGCTGACGCACGCCGGCGCTGAGCGCGCGCTTCTGGTCGGCCAGCGCGCGTTGGCCGAGACCATCCGCGCCGTCGAGCGAGTGCAGCGCCTGGGCCGAGGCGGCCTGCTGCGCCTCCAGCTGCCCGGCACGCTGAGCCAGCTGCGCGACCGACTGCTGCAGCTGCTGTGCGCGCTCGCGTGCGAGCTCGCTGTCCGCCGCGCTGAGGGCCTGCTGCGCACGGCGCGCGGCCGCCGGGGCATCCTCACGCACCGCGCCGCCCGCGCCGCCGCCGGCGCCCAGCGCCTGGCTGGCCTCTCCCATGGCGCGGATTGCCGCCTCGAGCCGCTCCCCGAGCAGTGTCGTGCCAGTACCGTCCGGTGCGCGCGAGGCGGGCGTGCCCGCACTCGCGGCGGAGGCGCCCGCCCCCGATGACGCACTGCCGGCCGCGCTGCCAGGGTTTGCTGCCTGGTTGCCCTGGTTACCCTGATTGCCCTGCCCACCGCCGCCCTGGCCACCGCCGCCCTGGCCACTGCCGCCCTGGGCCTGCGCTGCCAGCTCGCGCTGCAGATCCTCGGCCTGGCGCTGCAGAGTCTGCTGCTGCCAGCGCTGTTCGGGCGAGGCCAGGGGCGTGCGCTGTATCTGGTCCGCCAGCTGCTGCTGGCGCTGCGCGAGCTCCTGCAGGCGGCGCGCGAGTGCCTCGCTCTGTCTGTCGGGGGTCTGCGGCGAGGCCCCTGCGCCGCTCTCGTACTGGTTCTTCTGCAGATCCATCTCGAGTTGATAGATCTGCGCCAGATCGCGTCCTGACTGCCCGGCGCTGCCCCCCTGCTTTCGGGCGAGTTGCACATCGGTGAACTGCGCCTGCGCCTGCAGCAGGTACTGCAGGGCCTGCTGCTCCGGGGCGATGGCCGCGGAGAGCTCGGTTGCGGCGAGGCTCGAGGCCGCCGGCTGCATGGCCGCCGCCGCATGGCGCATGCTGTCGAGAAAGCGCGCAATCTTCGCATCCTGCGAGAGCTGGCGGGCCTGCGTGCGACCGGCCAGCGCCTGGGCCTGGGCCGCCAGCCTGGTCTGCAGCGTCGCCAATAGCGCCGCGTTATCGTGCACAGAGGTGGCGCTGCCCTGGGCGCGCAGCAGATTCCAGGTCGACACCAGAATCTGGCGCTGGCGGTCGGAGATCTGCTGCTGCTCGTTCGCCTCGCCGCCATCGTCCGACTGCGACTGCGAATAGCGATGATCGAAGGGCTGCACGTCGATCAGATACAGATCGCTTTGTGCAGACAGCGCGTGGCCGCGCGCAATCGCGTAATAGGTGATGAGATCACCGGGCGCGAGCGCCCGCGCCACGCCATCGGTACGCAGCGACTCGAGCGAGAAGACGTGCTCGCCGCTGGCATTGGCACCCGCCGCCGGCAGCGGCACCGTATGCCACGGACCGCCATTGACCGCATAACGCAGCTGTAGCGCCTGCAGCCCATAGGCATCGCTCGCCTGTACGTCGGTCGTCACTTCTTCAATGCTGCTGGCCGAATAGTCACGTCCCGGCCAGGTGAAGCGCACGCTCGGCGCCGGCACGGGCAGGCGCCGGATCAGAAAATCGTCGCTGAGACGCACGCGCTCGGCACCGATACGCGTGGCGAGGTAGTAGCGCGCATCGCGTGTCACCTGCAGCTGCGCCTCGGCGTCCTGCCCGCGCGTCTGCATCGGGTCCGACACGCCATCGAGCACCAGCTCGGCGGCCTTCAGCGTCACACTGGCATGCGCCTGGATCTGCACGCGTGTGCCGGCAATCGCGTCGATGTCGCCATTGCCCTCCTGCACACGGTCGGGCAGGTGGGCCCAGTCCGGATAGTGATACACCAGACGCAGCCGCTCCAGACCCGGCACGGCGACGACCGATAAGGTGTACGCGGGACTGCGCACGCCGGCCGCCGAAACGTAGTAGCTCACCGGTTCGCGCATCGAGAAAAAGGTGAAGGAGAAGGCGTGGCCCTCGCGCGCCATATCGATCTGCTGCCAGGGGCCCGACCCCACGCGCGCATGCAGCTGCGCGCGCGTCGGGTCGAATCCCTGTGGAACCGAGCGCACCGTGACCGCGCCGCCGAGGCGCACCGCCTGGTTGCCGGGCTGCACCGCGAGGCGCTCGGCGGGCAGGAGGCTGCCGAACAGCCAGCCGCCCCAGAGCGCCCGTGTACCGTCCCGATACAGTCCCGGAGCGGCCGATGCAAGCCACAGCAGCACCGCCACCGGCAGCGCCAGCGCGCAGCCCGCGAGCGCAAGGCGCGCACGGCTCACGTGTGCGTTCGGGGCATGGCGCTGAGCGATGCAGAGCGCATCCTCGGCCAGCAGAGCGCGGAACGTGTGCCCCGCTGGCAGCTCCGCCAGCGTCTGCAGGCGTCCCTCGAACTCGTGCGCCAGTCCCTCGATGATCTGCGGCCGCTGACGCTGCAGGCGCCGTAGCGGCCGGAACACCAGCAGCGTGCCCGCCAGTAGCAGCGCGCCCAGCAGCGCCGCACGCGCGGCCGCGAGCGTGCCGGAGGCAAATCCAGTGCGGATCGCGAGCCAGACGCCCGCCAGCGTGAACAGCAGCGCCACGGTCAGGACCGCCGCCGCGCCCTGCAGCCAGATGAGACGACGCAGCCGGCCCTCGAAAGCCTCGAGATAGTGCCCGAGCTGCGACTCGCTCATGTCAGCGCGTCTCCTTGCGGCGCCCGCGATGCCTGCGCTGCCTGCGAGCGCCCCGGGAGCGACGACTGCGGCGGCGCCGGATCGCGCAGCACCCGGTTACCGAGCAGCGATTCGGCAATGACCGTAAGACACAGCAGGCAGAGCAGCAGCGGTGCGAGCGGCACGTGCACCGGCGTCGTCCCACCCGTCGCGGCCGAGGCGCCCGCGACGGTGGCAGCCGTCTCGCCGCTGGCAAGAGCCGTGCGCCAGCGCGCCAGCGCGGCCGCGGACATCGGCGCCAGATCGGATTCCAGCGGATCGGGATTCACGGCTACCAGCGCCTCGGTGGCGGGAGTATAGATCTGATAAAACCCGGTCTGGGTCAGCTTCACAGTCGGCGCGCGCCGTGTCTGGCCCAGAGAGAGCAGGGTGTGTCCGGCCGGGTCGATGAGCTGGCCCGCTCCGCTCCCCAGCTCTCCCAATGCCAGCGAGGCATCGAGCGGCAGCTGCGCCGGCAACTCTCCGCGGCCCGACAGGCTGCGGGCGATCTGCGCCATGAGGCCAACGAAGAGCGGCTGGAGCGGCAGATCATTCCCCGCATTCTCCAGATCCCCCGCGTAGAGCAGCACCCGGCCGCGGCCCATGGACCGCTCGAGCAGCAGCGGCGTCCCATCACTGGCCGCGACCAGCACGTGATCGCCCGCCCGCACGGCCAGGCGCAACACGTGCCGGATGCTGACTGCCTCCCAGCCGCTGAGGCCCGCCAGCAGCGGCGAGCCGGCATCGATCGCGCCGACCGTCAGCGGCGAATCATCACTGCCGGCGCTACCGTGCGGCGCATCGCCCAGCAACGGCAGCCGATCGCGCGTGGCACTCATCTCCCCCAGTGCGGCGAAGAGCGCACCGCCCTGACGGACGTAGTCCGCGAGCTCGCCCGCGAGCGTCGCGTCCAGCGCACCCAGATCATCGACGATGACCCAGCGATAGCGCGGCAGCGCGCGTGCGTCGAAGCGCTGCAGCGGCTGTACTTCGGCGGCATAGCCGGCGCCCGAGGCGGTGAGCGCCGTGGACAGATAGCTCACCGCGCGATCCGCCGGCTGCGCCGTCAGCAGCGGCACCGGATCGGCCGGGGCATTGCGGATGACGGCGACGCGATCGTTGTCGGCGGCAAGCGCATCAGCGGCAAGGCCGGCATCATCGACCAGCCGCGCCCGCACTCGATTGTCTCCGACGGCGAGCAGCGGATGCGCAAACACGAAACGCGCCTCCCCGTCGGACGGCACCGCCGCGCGCTCTCGGGCGAGCTCGTGGCCATTGATCTCGAGCGCCACCGTGAGTGTGCGTGCCGGTGTTCCAAAGCCACGCACCGTGACCTCCACGTCCGCCCCGCTGCGCGTGAGACCCGTCACGGCCCAGTTCGCCTGCGGCCCCGTCGGGGCGACCGGGTGCAGCAGCACACGGATCGAGCGATCCGGCGCCGATGGCGGCAGCAGATCCGCAAAGCGGGTGGGCAGGCCCGTGGACTGCAGGTCACTGATGAAATGCACATCGATGTCGCCGCGCCGCCCGGCGAGTACGCTGTCGAGCCCCGCCATCGCCGCGCCGAAGTCCAGGCGGGTACTGCCCGGCCGCAGGCCGGCCAGCGCAGCCTGCAGCGCGACGCGGTCGGCCGTGGGCGCGGAACCGGCGCTCGCGAGCACGGTCAGGCCATCCCCGGCACTCACGAGTTGCCCGCGCTGCCCGGGCCCGAGCCCAGCGATGAGCTCACGTGCCAGACTGCGGGCGCGTGCAAAGCGTCCGGTGGCGCTCATCGACAGGGAGGTATCGAGCACGATCAGCTGCAACGGTGCCGCGCCGGCGGCGCTCGCAGCGCGGTGGGGCCAGAGCGGCTGGGCGAAGGCGAGGCACAGCGCGGCAAGCAGCAGCACGCGCAGCGCGAGCAGCAACCGCTCGCGCCAGTGAAGGCGCACGCGCCTGGGCTCGCGTGCCGCCGCCAGCAGCATGGCGGAGCTGAAGGGCCGGGCGATGCGCCGCGGCTCGCGTCGCAGGTGCAGCCACAGCGGCAGCGCGATCGCGACGAGCCCGGCGAGAAACAGTGGCGCAAGCAGCGTCACCGGCGTCGCTCCCGGAACCGCAGATACTCGCGCAGCGGCACCTGCAGCGGCACGGAGGTATCGAGCAGCAGGTGCTGCATCCCGGCGGCCGCGGCCGCCTCGCGCAGTGCGCCGATGTGCGCCTGCAGACGCGCCGGGTAGATCTCGCGCGCAAACTGCGCCGACACCTGCACCCGCTCGCCGCTCTCCATGTCCTCCAGCAGCGTCGCCTCGGTCAGCGAGGGGCAGTGCTCCTCACGATCGAGGATCTGCAGCAGCATCACGTCGCTGCCCTGCCAGGCGAGCGGGCGCACGCGCTCGATCAGCACCGCAGGCTCGACATAGAAGTCCGACAGCAGTGCGACCATGCCACGACGTCCATGCCGCGCGCGAAACTGCGCGATCGGATGGCTGAAGTCGGTGCGATGTGCGGGCCGCGCCGCCTCGATGAGATGCAGCACGCCGTCGAGCTGACCGGTCCGTGTCGAGGGCGCGCGCAGTGCCCGCACCGCCTCATCGAACACCGCGACTCCCACGGCGTCATGCTGACGCGAGGCCAGATAGGCAAGGCTCGCCGCCAGCAGCTGCGCGTAGCGCAATTTGCTCAGTCCCGAGGGGCCGAACGCCATCGAGGCGCTGGCATCGAGCAGCAACATCAGGTGGCTGTTGGTCTCGCCGAGAAAGCGCTTGACGACGACGCGATCGGTGCGCGCATAGACGTTCCAGTCGATGAAGCGCGGATCATCGCCTTCGGCGTAGGCACGATACTCGGCGAACTCCTGGCTGAAGCCGAACTCGGTGGACCGATGCGCGCCCAGCAGCGTCCCCTCCACCGCGGCACGCGCCGCAAGTTTCAGGTTCGCAAGGCCGGCGAGCACGTCGGGCCGCAGCAGTCGCGCGCGCGTTTCGCTGGCGGTGGGAGTGGGACTCATGCTGCTGTGCTGGCTTGCCGCGCAGCCGGGCCCTCAGGCCGCTCCGCGCAGCGCGCGCGCCTGCAGCAGCGAGGTGAGCACATCGTCGCTGCCCTTGCCATGCGACTCGGCCTGGTAGTTGGTCAGCACCCGGTGACGCAGCACCGGCAGCGCCAGCGCGACCAGATCCGCCTCGGTCACGTGATAGCGTCCCTGCAGCAACGCGCGTGCCTTGGCGGCGAGCACCAGAAAGAGGGTGGCACGCACGCTGGCGCCGTACTTGACGTAGCTGCGCACGGCCTCGGGCGCGAGCGGATCCTCGGGACGCGTGGCGCGCACCAGCTCCACGGCCTGACGGCTGACGCTCTCGGACACCGGTACCTGGCGCACCAGCCACTGAAAGCGCAGCAGCTGCGCGGCGCTGGTGCAGGCATGCACCTGCGGCAGGTCCACGCGCGTCGTGAAGCGCGCGAGCACCGCGAGCTCCTCCTCGGCACCCAGGTGATCGAGCATGACGTTGAATAGAAAACGATCGAGCTGCGCTTCGGGCAACGGGTACGTGCCCTCGAGCTCGATGGGGTTCTGGGTGGCCAGCACGAAGAAGGGGGGCTCGAGCACATGCTGCTGGCCGCGTACCGTGACCGAGCGCTCCTGCATCGCCTCGAGCAGCGCCGACTGGGTCTTGGGCGGTGTGCGATTGATCTCATCGGCCAGCAGCACATGCGTAAACAGCGGGCCGGGCACGAAGCGAAATTGCCGCCGGCCGCTGGCTGCGTCCTCCTCGACGATGTCGGTGCCCGTGACGTCGGTCGGCATCAGATCGGGTGTGAATTGAATGCGGCGGAAGGTCAGTCCCAGCGCCTGCGCCAGCGTTCGCACCAGCAGCGTCTTGGCTGTGCCCGGCATGCCCGTGATCAGGCAGTGTCCGCCCACCAGCAGCGTGACGAGCAGCTGCTCGACCGCCTCGCCCTGGCCGATGAGCACCTTGCCGACCTCGGTGCGGATCGCCTGCATGACCGGACGGAACTCGGCGACCAGCGCGGCCGCCGGCGTCTCGGTGCTGGGAGCGGGGGGGCTGTCTTTCATGGACGGTCCTTGAGCCTAATAGGCGGATTTGGGGGCGGCGGCGAGCTGCAGCAGCAGCTGCTGCGCGGGGCGGAAATTCGGCGCCACCTCGAGCGCGGCGATGACTTGGCGCCGTGCCTCGGGCAGATCGTGCAGCGCGTACTGCGCGCGTGCCAGGCGCAGATGCGCGCTCGCGCGATCGGGCGGATCGAGCGCCAGGGCGACGCGATATTCGGCCAGTGCCTCGGCAGCCCTTCCGGCCTGCAGCAGCCAGTCGCCGAGCTGCCCATGCAGTGCCTCGTCGAAGGGAGCGATGTCATTGACGCCATCGAGCACGCCGATGGCCTCGGCGCTGCGGCCCTGCGCATGGAGTGCGTCGGCGAGCGTGCGCAGCGCCCGCGGATCGTGTCCGCCCCGCTGCGCATAGTCCAGCAGCGTCGCGAGTGCGCGCGCCGGCTGGTTCTGCGCCGCCCAGGCCTGTGCCAGCGGCAGGTAGGGACTGTCCTCACCGACATCCTGCGCCTGCAGTGCCAGCGCCTCGGTCGCGGCAGCCTGCGTCGCCGGCCAATCCTGTCGCGCGGCGCCCTGCGCTGCCTGGTTGCGCAGCGTCAGCCAGCGGTCCATCTGCGGGAACACGCGACCATAGTGCTGCTGCAGATCGGCTCCGAAGCGCGCATCGAACTGCGTGGCATTGAGGCCCAGGGACCTCTGCATCGCCACGGAGACATCGCTGGTGTGCTCGAAGGCATGCAGCAGCGCGCGCAGCCGATCGAAGCCGAAGGCGCGATCGATGTAGTCGCAGATCAGCCCGGCCTGCATGTAAGAGACCACGACCTGCTCGGGATACTGCGGGTGCACGAAACCGCCGTTCAGTCGCATCACCGGCAGGGCACGTCCGTGCGCGAATGCCGCCAGCACATACGCCGGGATCTGCACGCCGGGGCTCGGGCCGGTGCGCCATTCCTCGAACACCGACAGGCCCTCGGTGAGCCAGCGCGGCACGTCGAAGTCGGTGGACTCGAGCGTGTAGACATGTGCCATCTCGTGCCAGAGCGTATCGCCCCAGTGAAACTCGCCCACCGGCCGAGCACCGGGCGAGTCGATCGCGACGACGTAACCGAAGGTGACGCCGAGCTCGCCCTGCAGCCCCGGGAGCCCCGCGGTGCGCACGGCCAGATCGTCATGGTGCGGGTAGACTTCGATCTGAATCGCCGTACGCGGCTCAAATCGGTAGCGCTGGGCGTAGGTGCGCAGCGCGCGCTCCGCCAGGCGCCGCACGTAGGGCGCGAGCACCTGCACCTCGGCGTTGCTGATGTGCAGGATCAGGGCCGGGCCGCCATCGGGCGCACGATCGTAGCTGCGCACCGCAAAGTGCTGCAGCGAATCCAGCAGACGCAGCAGATTCACCGTCACCGGATCGTAGGGATCACCGCGATAGGCGCTCTCGAGCATCGCGCGTCCCTCGCCCAACTGTCCCTGGCGCAGCAGGCAGTCACCCAGCTGCACGCGCGCGCTCCACAGCGTTGGCTCGACAGCGATTGCCTGCCGATACAGCGCGATCGCATCGCTCGCGCGCCAGCGGATGTCATCGATGTGCGCAGGCAGGGCGTAGGCGGCCCCGAAGGCTGGGTCTTCCTGCAGCGCTCGCTGGATCCAGGCGGTGCCATCCTCGCCCTGAAGCTGCGCCAACGCGGCGCGCAGCGCGTCGATCTCCAGGTGCGGCAGCCGCTTCGCCGCTGCGATCACCTCCGCCTGATCGAGCAGCGGGCCGGTGCTGGCGGCATCGCCCTCCTCCAGCGCCGCGCCCGCCGAGAGCAGCAGGCCGCGCAGCCGTGCACCCGCGGGTAGCGCCGGATCGGCCATTGCCGCGCGCAGCTCATCGTGCGCCTGCACGGCGAACTGATCGTCCAGCACGCTCGCGGCATCGATGCGCGCATAGTCATCGTGGGGATCGTTTGCGAGCGCCTCGTGGAACAGATCGAGCGCCTGCTGCGGCTGATGTGAATCGATGTAAAGCTCGCCCCAGCGCACCCGCAGCGTCGCATCGCGCGGGCGGGCGGCGGCGGCGGCCCGGAACAGCGCGTTGGCTCGCACCAGATCCCCCAGTGCCCAGGCCCCTTCCGCCGCGGCGGCCGGTCCCTCGCCCCCGGCGAGCGCGCGATAGCAGGGCGCGGCCGCCGCGTGCTGCGGGCTCCAATTGAGGGCATCGCAGCGCTGCACGGCCGGATCGCTCACCTCGCCATAGGGAATGTCGCGTGCGCGGCCCGCCGTCGAGCACAGCAGCGCCAGGGCGAACATGGCAAGCAGGGCAGGCAGCCCGAGTCGCCCACGAGACGCATCAGGGCGGTGCATGCGGCCCTCCTCCCCCAGCCGGCTGCGGCGCGCCGGTCGCATCGATCTGCTGCTGCAGGCGCGCAAGCTGCAGCAGCAGATCCTGCAGCTGCTGTTGATAGTCCGCAGGGGCCAGGGTGTCCTTGCGCGCCTCGAGCGCCCGGATGCGCGCATTCAGCGCGTCGCGGCGGCGCAGCTGCCCGGTGGGCACCTGCGCCGGGGCGGAACGCGTGAGGGAGGCGAGCAGAAAGCCGTCGGCCTGCTCCCCCTGCAGAACGGCATGCTCACTCGCGAGCAGCCCGTCGCGCCGGTACTGATCCTGCACGCTGCGTTGTGCGTAGCTGAAAGCCTCCCGCGCGCTGATACGGCCATCCTTGTCGGTATCGGCCTCGGGAGACTGCAAGGCAGCGACCAGCGCGGCGCCAAAGCGCGTGACATTGCGCTCATCGCCGTTACGCGTGGCCGTCAGCAGCACCCGGTGCGCCGCACCGAGGGTCGGCAGCAGTGCGCCGCTCGCACTGCCGGTGACGATCACCAGTTGCCGCTCGGCCCGCACCCCCTGCAGCGCCGCCTTGAGATCCACATCGCTCAGATCCGGTCCGGGCACATTGAACTTGTACTCCCGCCCGTCGAAGCTGCCATGGCCGATGAGGTAGAGGATGAGCTCGTCGCGACGCCCCATTTGCGAGGTCAAGTGCCGAAACTGCGCCAGAATGCGCGCTCGCGTTGCCTGCTCACCGGCGAGCACGCGTACCGCGTCGTTGCCATCGAGCGCGCGCGAGGCTGCAGCCAGCGCCTGCACCTGGGCATCGAACTGCCGGGTGTAGCGCGGCTCGCCACCGAGCCCTTCGATGATGAGCACGTGCGCGCCCGCCTGCGCAGCCGGGATCGCCGTCACCCCTGCCAGCAGCAGCACGGCCAGGGCGCCGCGGCGACTCAGAGCAACCCCCAGCGCCGTCGCAGCAACCACTCGCTGCACTTGAGTGCTGCCAGCAGCAGAAACAGCAGCGGTGCATCCCACAGCGGCAGCAGCTGCTGCTCGAGCACGCCGGCGTTCGAGGCGCCGATCACCTGCGGCAGGCTGGTGAGGTCAGTCGGCTGCCAGTAGCGCCCGCCGGTGCTGTCGGCAAGCTGCTGCAGCAGGGCACGGTTCTGGCGGATCGAGAAGAACTCGGCGTCCCCACGCGTGTATTCGAGACTCGCGCGTGCGCTGCCCAGAGGCTGGGCGTTACGGCGTGCGCTTGCCTCGAAGACGATCGGACCCGCATCGGCGGGCTGCCAGCTCGTCTGGTAGATGCCGGGCTGCCCGGCCACCGGGGGCAGCGTGAAATTGAACGCCTCGTGCGGTGAGCTGACGCTCACGGTGATGGTGGCACCCTCAACCGCACGAAAGGCCGCATCGCGCAGCTGCGCTCGCACCTGCACGGCATCACCGACGGTGCGCGCCGTCAGCTCGAAGGGCTGCGGCACGCCGGCCACCAGCGCGTGCAGCAGCTGGCGCCAGAACTGCTGGTGCCGCTCGTCCGTGCTCGGCAGCCCCATACGCCAGCGCCATGTGCCGCCGGTGGCGAGAATATAGGTCTGGCCTCGCCCATAGGGCTCGCTGAGCAGCAGCGGCTGCAATCGCTGCCCCACGCGAACGTTCAACCACGTCGTGGCCCCGAGCCGCGTGCTGCCCACGTCCTGATAATCCTGTACCGGCGGCAGCGTGCTCCACAGGCGCTGTTCGGAAGCGACCTCGGCGCCCGGCTCAGCGCCGCCGAGCTGCAGCATCGCCGATTGCGTGCCTGCGGCGGTAAGCGCCACGGCCACGCGCTCGCGATGGAAACTGTCGCGCCCGCCCGCGGCGGGACTGGCGGGCAGGTGTGCGGGCAGCATCTGCCCGATCATCCCCTGTCCCCAGCCGCCGTTGCCCAGCCCCTCGGGGCCGGCCAGCAGCAGCAGGCTGCCCCCGCGCTCGCTGACGAAATCATGAATCATCTGCAGTTGCCCGGGCTGGAACCAGGCCGCCGGCAGGCTGCCGACGATGAGCGCATCATAGGCATCGAGCGTCGATGCATCGGTGGGGAAGCCGTCGCGCAGCTCCTGTGCCGAATCCACGCCCTGGCGGTAGTAGCCGTTGGTGCTCGTGCGCAGCAGGGACACGAGCCGCACGCCCGGATCCTGCTCGAGCGCGCGGCGCATGAACTTGTATTCCCAGCGCGGCTCGCCTTCCACATACAGCACGCTGGCGCGCTGGGCGAGCACCTGCACCGTGCGTAGCTGTGTGTTGTTGCGCAGCTCGCGCTCCTCGGGCTTGGGCTCGAGGCTGAAGCTCAGCACACGCTCTCCCGGCTGATCGAGCGTGAAGCTGATCGGCACGCTCGCGACACCGTCGTCATCGGCCAGTGCGAGATCTCGACTGGCGAGAAAGCGATCCCCATCGTAGACCTTGAGCCGCGTGTTGCCCGGACCATCGTGGCGCACGCTCACGCGCGCCACCACCGTCGTGCCCGGCAGCGCGCGCTCGGGCAGCGTCACCTGCGCAAGCTCGAGGTCCTCGGGCATGCGCACCCGGCCGATGCCGATGGTATGCACGGGCACCCCGTAGGAGGCGATCTGCGCCAGCTGCTGGCTCGAGAGCGCGCCGGCACTGTCGTTGCCATCGCTGATGAGGATCAGGGCACCCAGCGCGCTGGTATGCATCGCCTGCAGCACGCGCAGCACCGCCGCGCCGATGGCCGTGCGCTCGCCGGGCAGCGGCAGCAGCTGATACCCATCCACCGGCTGCACACTGCCGGCAAAGACGAAGTCCCGTACGCGATAGCGGCGGCCGAGATCGGCGAGCGCGGGGGAATCGAGCAGCGCGCGCGCCTGCGCCAGGCGCGTGTCCCGGCCGTCGCGCAGCGTCATGCTCGCCGAATCGTCCAGCAGTACCGCGATGGTGTTCTGCCCGGGAGCCAGTGTCGATACACGCAGCGCCGGCTGCGCGAGCACCAGCAGCACCAGCGCCAGCATGAGCGCCTGCAGTGTCGCCACCAGGCCGCGCCGTCCCGGTGGCAGTGCACGTTGCCGGGTGGCCGTGACAATGATGAGGGCCACGCCAGCGAGGAGCACGGCACCACCCAGCAGCAGCGTGCCATTGCGGCCGAGCGCCGGCCAGACACCGAGGAAGGCCAGCTTGCCGCGGGCAAAATCGGTCCCGGGATATTTCAGCAGCCAGTCGAGCACGCCAGCACCCCACGCAGTACTCCTTATACCAGTGCCTGTCCGGGCCGAATGCAAGCGCTGGCCGATGCGATAATCCCCCGATGCGCACTCCGACGCGTATCCCCCCGCAGACGGCGACGGCGCCCGCCCTGGCCGCGGCCGCCGACCCCGCTGGCGACCCCGGGGCCGCCAGCCGGCCACCGGATGCCCGGGGCGTACGCTCTTATGTCGTACGCGCCGGACGCATCACCCCCGCTCAGCAGCGCGCGCTCGAGCAACTCTGGCCACGTTACGGCGTGGACTTCGCGGGCGAGCCCCTGGATCTGCCGGCACTCTTCGGCCGGCGCGCGCCCTGCACGCTGGAGATCGGGTTCGGCAATGGCGACAACCTGCTCACGCGCGCGGCGGCCGAGCCAGACCGCGATTTCCTCGGCGTCGAAGTGCACCGCCCCGGTGTCGGGCATCTGCTGCTTGGCGCCGCGGGCGCGCAACTCTCGAACCTGCGCGTCATCGTGCACGACGCCGTCCCGCTCGTGCAGCAGCTGCCCGCGGGGGCACTGGAGGAAGTGCAGGTGCTCTTCCCGGACCCCTGGCCGAAGAAGCGTCATCACAAGCGCCGACTGTTGCAGAGCTCGTTCATCGTGCTGCTGGCCAGGGCGCTGCGGCCCGCGGGACGACTGCACATCGTCACCGACTGGCAACCCTATGCCGAACAGATCGCCGCCGATCTTGCCGCCTGTGAGCTGCTGCTGATCGCCACGCAATTGCCGCAGCTGGCGGCCAGCTCGCGGCTCGCCACACGTTTCGAGCGACGCGGCACGCGTCTCGGCCATGGCATCCACGAATTTCTCTACCTGCGACGGCCCTGATCGCGGCTATCGCTGGTATCGCTGGGATCCCTCGTATGGCTTGGAGGTGCGCGCACAGTGCGTCCGTCGACACCTACGCGAGCGCGCGACGTGTGCGCCTGTTGCGAATGAACGCTGTGCGCTTAAATGATGCAAGGCGCCATCGAAATGGCCTTGAACCGGAAGCTAGTCAGGCGCAACATGAATTACGAACTACGTCCTGATCGGTGGGTGATGACATCGATCGTTCTGCTGAGCACGGGAGCAATGCAATGAGCGCGCGACCGGAAGTCGGCGACTGGTATCGAACCAGCAGCGGCACCACGCTGGAAGTGGTGGCCGTGGATGTGGATGACGGCACGGTCGAAGTGCAGTACTTCGATGGCACGGTGGAAGAATTCGATCTGGATGATTGGGAGGCGCAGCGTGCCAACGGTGAGATCACCGACGCGGAGGCGCCCGAGGACTGGAGCGGATCGGTCGACGTCGACGACGAGGATCAGTCCCCTTCGCCAAACAGCGGCTACGAGAACGACAATCGCCTGGCCGGCGGCCTCGACGGGTTGGACCTGTTCGAATCCCCCGACGCACTCTCCTAGACGCGCCCTCCTGGACGCATTCTCCTAGGTAAAGCGCGCGATCAGCGCATGAATATCCGTGCCGGGCTCGAGCAGCACTCGCCCGGCATCGATCCGTACCGGTAGCGTCCAGAGTCTGCGGCCCAGACACGGTCCGGCGATACACAGCCCCGAGTCCTTCTCGAACAGAGCATCGTGCATCTCGCACACGATGTAGCGCCGGTCCGCGGTCAGCAGATCATCGGGCATGCAGTTCATGCGAAGCAGTTGATGGGGGCAGCGATTGAGGTAGGCACGCACCTCGCTGCCTGCGCGCACCACGAATCCGCGCAGGGGCCAGTCCCCGCTGCCCAATCGGAATTCACGACAGCCGGTCGGCTCGAGCTGCGCGAGCGTACACAGCTGCACCGGTCCGTGCGCATCGATGTCGATGGTGGGCGGGCAGGCATCGTCCAGCATCCGGGGCGCCTCGGGCAGCGCCGTCACGCCGAGGCGAGTACCGCGGCGTGCGCATCCAGGTCAGGCCGGCGCGAGAGCAGCCAGATCAGCAGCACCGGCAGCAGGCTCAACGAGGCCGTGTAAATGAAGAACGGCGGATAGCCGATCGCATCGACGACGAAGCCCGACGTGCCCTCGAGCAGCTTGCCCGTGAGCGTAAAGAGCGACGAGAACAGCGCGTACTGCGTCGCCGTGTAGCGAGGACTGGTGAGCGCGGATAGCAGCGCGATGAATGCCGTGCCCTGCAGCGCCTGTCCCATGTTGTCGATGCTGTTGGCCACGGTCAAACCCACCAGCGTCGGTCCATGCGTGGTCGCCAGCAACGCATAACTCAGATTGGAGATCAGCATCACCAGGCTGCCGAGGATGAGGGTGCGACGCACGCCGAGGCGCACGATGAGCGAGCCGGCGATCACCACGCCGACGAGCGACACCGGCAGACCGAATCCTTTGACGATGGTGGCAATCTGCTCGAGGGTGTAGTGATGATCGATGTAGAAGGGATTTACCATCGATCCCATGGCGTAGGTGGTCAGACGACAGGTGCCGATGAGCATCAGCAGCAGAATCGTGCTGACCAGTCCCTGTCGATCGAGGAAGTCCACCAGTGGGCTGACGACAGCACCCACGACGGTGGCGCCCGCGTGCTGCAGCGCCGGGGGCCAATGTGCGCGGCGCTCGAGCCAGGCGATCGTGCGCGCCTCGGCGAATAACGAGCTGCGCGCCGGACTTGGATGCGGCTCGCGCACCAGCAACGTGGTGACCAGACCGACGACGGCCAGAGAGGCCATGACGGTATAGCTGGCTTGCCAGCCGACGGCTTGGGCAAGGCCCAAGGCACCCGCGCTGCCGACAATGAGTGCCGTGCGATACCCGAGCTGGTAGCCGGCTGCCATGGCCCCTTGCTCTTCGGGGGGCGCCGATTCGATACGCCAGGCATCGACGGAGATGTCCTGCGTGACGGCGCAGAACGCCAGACTCGCCGCAGCAATCGCCACATAGGCGAGGCTCCTGTCCGGGTGGCTGCGCGACAGTACCAGCAGACAGACGCCGATCCCAAGCTGCGCGATGAGTATCCAGCTGCGCCGGCGACCGAGCCAGCGATGCAGCAGCGGCAGCGACACGCGGTCCACCACCGGTGCCCAGAGGAACTTCAGCGGGTAGAACAGCCCGGCCCAGGCCAGCATGCCGATCGTGGCGCGCACGATGTGGTCCTGGCGCAGCCACGCAGACAGCGTCTGAAAGATGAGATAAAAAGGCAGCCCCGACGAGAAACCGAGAAACAGCATCGACAGAACGCGCGGCTCGCGGTAAACGAGCAGCGCCCGTTGCCACGCCGGCCGCGTCGGTGCGGCAGAGGCAGCGGGGTCGTCGGCTCGCGCCGGCTGCTCCTGTGTACTGATCTGCATCCGCGGATGATACGCTTGCCGTCCGCGGCCGGAATGTGAGCCTTGGACGACTATCAGCGACAATTCATTGCGCTGGCGCTGGCGCGCCGCGCCCTGCGGTTCGGGGAGTTCACCCTCAAGTCCGGCCGCATCAGCCCCTATTTCTTCAATGCCGGCCTGTTCAACGACGGCGCCTCGCTCGCAACGCTCGGACAGTGCTACGCAGCAGCGCTGGCGGACGCGGGGCTCGAGTTCGACATGCTCTTTGGCCCTGCCTACAAGGGCATTGCGCTGGTGGCGACGACGTCCATCGCCTTTGCAAGCACCCACGGACGCAGCATTCCCTGGGCCTTCAACCGCAAGGAAGCCAAGGACCACGGCGAGAGCGGACTTATCGTCGGTGCGCCGCTGGCCGGCCGTGTGATCATCGTCGATGACGTCATCACCGCCGGCACCGCGGTGCGCGAGTCCATCGACCTGATCCGCGCGGCGGGCGCGCAGCCGGTGGGCGTGGCGCTGGCGCTGGACCGCCAGGAGCGCGGACTGTCCGAGTACTCGGCAGTGCAGGAAGTGCAGCGACAGTATGGACTGCGCTGTGTGCCGATCGTGACGCTCGATGAGTTGATCGCGGCGTTCGAGCCGCAGAGCGCCGATGCGCCCCCCGGCGCACACGCTGCAGGCGCACCCGCGGCCGCGCAGATCGCGGCGATGCGCGACTACCGGCGCCGCTACGGCGTGCAGGCGAAGGGCTGAGCGCGACCCGATATGTGATGCGGGTCACAGTTTCGTGCGGCCTTTCGCGACGCGCGACGCGCTTCTCTGGACCTCTGGGCCCGCCCGAGCACAATGCGTGCAGGCTCGGTGGCGCTGTCGTGGCCACCGGTCGCACGGAAATCGCACGATGAATCGCACCATGGACTGTCCCCGCATCGAAAGGACCCGTCTTCGCATCGGCGCGCTCGCGCTGTGCGGGGCGCTGGCGCTGCTGCCGCTGGCTGCACTGGCCGCCCCCAACGGCCAGGACGGCAGCATGCGTGTCTACAAGTGGACCGATGAGCAGGGCATCGTGCACTACGGCGACAGCGTGCCGCCGCAGTTCTCGCAGGATGCGCGCGACGTGCTCAATGGCGAGGGCGTCAAGATCGGACACGTCGCCGGACGCGTGAGCGCCGCGCAATTGAGCGCCGATACGCAGGCCGCGCAGGAGGCCGCCGAACGCGCGCAGCATGACAAATTCCTGTTGACGACCTACGCCTCCACCAACGAGATCGAGCAGCTGCGTGACGAGCGGCTCGACCAGATCGACGGCCAGATCAAGGCGTCGGCCAGCTACATCGACTCCCTCACGCTGCGTCTTGCGGCACTCGAGGAGCGCGCCCAGCACTTCGCGCCCTACAGCAGCTCCCCGAACGCACAGCGCATGCCCGACGATCTGGCCGAGGAGCTCGTCAACACGAGCAATGAGGCACGCCTGCAGCGCAGCGCCCTGGAAGCCAAGCGTCAGGCGCAGACCGACATGCGGGTGCAATTCGAGGCGGACATCGCCCGCTTTCGCGAGCTGACGGCGCACGTCGCGTCGAACTACTGATCGCACGGACGCTGGCGCCGGTGCGCCGCTCAATGGCGGCCGCTGTGGCCGAAGCCGCCCTCCCCGCGCGCACTGCGGCTGAACTCCTCGACGATCTGCAGCTGCACCTGCACCACCGGCACGATGACCAGCTGCGCGATGCGCTCCCCGGGTTGCACTTCGTAGGCAGCGCTGCCGCGATTCCAGCAGGACACCATGAGTGCACCCTGGTAATCGGAGTCGATGAGGCCGACGAGGTTGCCGAGCACCACGCCGTGACGATGGCCGAGTCCCGAGCGCGGCAGCACCACCGCGGCCAGCCCCGGATCCTCCAGGTGGATGGCGATGCCGGTGGCAATCAGCTCCGCGGCGCCCGCGGCCAGTCGCACGGGCGCATCGATGCAGGCGCGCAGGTCCATGCCGGCGGAGCCGGCGGTCGCATACCGGGGCAGTGGAAATTCCTGCCCGAGGCGCGGATCGAGGATGCGAACGCGCAGCGTCCTCGACGGGTCCTCACTCATGCCGGGCTGAGGCCCACGAGGCTGGCAGCAGGGTTGGCGTCGCGCGTACCGCAAGCGCCATCCCGGGAAGCGTCGTGGGCGGGATTGCCCCGCCCCTCCAGGTAGCGCTCGATGATCACGCTGGTGAGCGCACGGGCCAGCTCGCGCTTGCTGGCGCTGGGCAACTCGACGCGACCGCCCGGCCAGAGCAGCAGCAGCGAGTTCTCATCCGTGTCGAACGCCTTGGCGTGGCCGACTTCATTGGCCGCGATCAGATCGAGCTGCTTGTTGACCAGCTTCTCGCGCGCGTGCTGCTCGAGCGCCTGCGTTTCGGCGGCAAAGCCGACGACGAACGGGCGCGGGGCGCTTGCGGCGACCTCCGCCAGAATGTCCGTGGTGCGCACCATCGGCAGCGTCAGCGAATCGCTGCGCTTCTTGATCTTCTGCTCGGCGCACACCACGGGGCGGTAATCGGCCACGGCCGCCGTGCCGACGAAGATCTGCGTGCCGGGCAGCTCCTGCAGCACCGCGGCGTGCATCTGCTCGCAGCTCTCCACATCGATACGCCGCACACCCGCCGGTGTCGGCAGGCAGACCGGACCGCTGACCAGGATGACCTCAGCACCGGCCTCCTGCATGGCCTGCGCCACGGCGAAGCCCATCTTGCCGGAGCTGCGGTTGCTGACGAAGCGCACAGGGTCGATGCATTCGCGTGTCGGACCGGCCGTCACCACCACGCGCCGTCCAGTGAGTGGGCCGGCGCCAGAGAGCAGCGGCGCGACGCTGCTCGCGATCTCGAGCGGCTCGAGCATGCGACCCGGGCCGTGCTCACCACAGGCCTGCTCGCCGCACGCCGGACCGATCAGGCGCGCGCCGCGCTGTGAGAGCAGGGTCACATTGGCCTGCGTAGCCGGGTGACTCCACATGTGCTGATTCATCGCCGGCGCGAGGGCCAGCGGCGCCGCGGTGGCGAGGCACAGCGTTGTCAGCAGATCGTCGGCCATCCCGTGGGCGAGGCGTGCCAGGAAGTCCGCGCTGGCGGGGGCGACCAGCACCAGATCCGCCCAGCGCGCCAGCTCGATGTGACCCATCGCGGCCTCGGCCGCCGGATCCCACAGGTCACTGCGCACCGGGCGGCCCGAGAGCGCCTGAAAAGTCAGGGGCGTGACGAACTGGCGCGCCGCGGCAGTCATGACGACCTGGACTTCGGCCCCGCGCTCGAGCAGACGGCGCACCAGATCCGCCGCCTTGTAGGCCGCGATGCCTCCGGTCACGCCCAGCACGATGCGCTTGCCCTGCATGAGCGGATTATCGGCCCTCCGGCCCATGCGCGCACGATATGAACATCACACGCAGCGGGCATAGGGGCGAGTGGCCGAACGCTCGCGCCGGCGTCGCGCCGGCGGCCGTGCCCTCGGGCGGCCAGCCCTGCCTAAAAACTTGATTTTATTGAACAAAACGGCCCATCTGCGGTGTCGAAACACTGCGCGCCGTCGAGCTTTGCGATAGGAAGCAGGCGATCGGCGTGCGCGCCGTGACGGCCGTGGCCTGCCTATCAGATGCAGCGCAAATTGTTCGCGGTGCGATCGAAAACTCCGCCAAGTTGGCACCTAATTTGTCTTGCCAGTCCCGTGACGCAGCCGCAGCATAGACCATCAAATAACTACAACGACCCCGCTTCAGTCCGCCACGTCTGCAGATCTATGAAGTTCACGACGCTGTTTGCGACCTTGAAGAAGATTCGCGAATTCGAAAAGCTGGAGTTTCCATTCATCAAGTCGCTCATCGACTTCGACATCATCATCGAAGTCGGGTATGCGCAGGAGCAGGGCAAGGCGCTCACTCCCAAGCAGCTCTTCCTGCTGAAGATCGGCTCGATCACGACTGTCCGCCGCCGCCTGACCGCCCTGGTGCGCAAGGACGTCATCCACCGGCGGACCAACAATCGCGACCATCGCTCCGACGTACTGACGATCTCACCCGGCACGCTCAAGCTCATGGATCGCTATGCGGGCGTGCTGGCCGGCATCGCGCTGACCAAGGAGCGCCATGAGCGATGAGCCCGACGGCACGCGCCGGCAGCGCCGCCTGATCGTCGAACGCCTCACGCTCGGTGTGCTGCCGCGCCATCGCGACCAGCGCACCTTCGGCGGCCGCGGCGAGGGGACACTCTGCGCCTGCTGCGATGAGCCCATTGCGCCGGCCGACGTGCAATACGACGTGGAACAGCGCGACAGCGCCACGGCGGACGTACCCGAGCAGGTGCGCAGCCTCTGCATGCACCTGCATTGCTACCGCCTGTGGATCGAGGAATCCCAGAAGCGCGGCGGCCCCTAGCTCCCGGCCGTGTTTCGACACGCCTGCGGGTCGTATGCCGGTCGCACCCCCGCCCCGGCGCAGCGCAGACTTGCGCGATGGCGATCCGGGACTGGCCCGCTGCGGAGCGGCCGCGCGAGAAGCTGCTGGCGCAGGGCGCGCGCGCCCTGTCCGAGGCGGAGCTGCTGGCGCTGCTGCTCGGGGGAGCGGGGCGTGGCGGACTGGATGCGGTGGGCCGAGCTCGAGAATTGCTGGCAAGGCATGGAACGCTGCGTGGCCTGCTCTCGGCGCTGTCGGTGCAGCGCGCGCGTACCCGGCGCGAACCGGGACTCGGTCTGGTCGGCTACTGCCGGGTGCAGGCCTCGCTGGAGCTGGCGCGCCGTCACTATGAAGAGGCCATGCGCGCCGGGCCGGCATTGGATTCGCCGACGACGACGCAGGGATTTCTGCGCGCGCGACTGCGTGACAGTCCGCACGAGCTGTTCTGCTGCCTGCATCTGGACAACCGCCACCGCCTCATCGCCTTCGACGAGCTGTTCCGCGGCACCATCGACGGGGCGAGTGTGCATCCACGCGAAGTCGTCAAGCAGGCCCTGGCGCGCAACGCCGCCGCCGTGATCTTCGCGCACAATCACCCCTCCGGCATCGCCGAGGCCAGCCATGCCGATCGGCTCATCACGCAACGACTGCGCGAGGCGCTGCAGCTGGTGGACATCCGCGTGCTCGATCACCTGATCGTCGCCGACAACACCTGTCTGTCCTTCGCCGAATCGGGATTTCTTTGAACCTGGTGCGCGGTGGACAATGCGACGGCGCGGACGGCAGGCTAGAGACATGGCCCGCTCTCAAACCACCGCGACGCTGCTGGCCTTCGCGGCCATCTACATCATCTGGGGCACGACCTTCCTGGGCATCAGCCTGATGCTGCGCACGCTGCCTGCCTTCATCGGCGGCGGGATACGTTTCCTGAGTGCCTCGCTGCTGATGTATGCCTGGCTGCGCTGGCGCGAGCCACGGCCCTTCGCGGGGCTGGCGCTGGGCGGCACGGCGCTGTGCGGAGTGCTGCTGACAGGAATCGGCAACGGTTTTCTGATTTGGGCGCAGCTTGCGCTGCCCTCGGGCATCGCAGCGGTGTTCGTCGGCTCGCTGCCGGTGTGGATCCTGCTGCTGGACTGGCTGTTCTTCGCGCGGCGCGCCCCGCGAGCTCTGGCGAGCGTCGGGGTGCTGCTGGGGCTCACGGGCATCGTCGTGCTGTCGCTCAATACGCAGGGCCTGTCGGGTCATGTGCGCCCCATCCACGTGATCGCGGTACTGGTCACCGAGCTCGCCTGGGCACTGGGCACGCTGCTGCAGCCACGCTATGCGCCCGCCTCGCGCGTGATCAATTTCACCTGCCTGCAGATGCTGGTGGGGGCCGGCTTTCAGCTCGCCCTGGGCGTCGTCGATCGCGAGTGGCGCGGCTTCTCACCGGCTCACGCCTCGCTGCTGTCCTGGGGGGCGCTGGCCTACCTCAGCATCTTCGGCAGCATCATTGCCTTCAGCAGCTATGCCTTCCTGGTCTCGCATGTCGCCCCGCAGAAGATCGCCACCTACGCCCTGGTCAACCCCATCATCGCCCTCGCGCTCGGGGCCCTGGTGCTGCACGAGCGCATCACCGAGCCGGCCGTGATCTCCATGGTGCTGGTGCTGCTGGGGGTGACCCTGGTCCTCGCCCAGCGCGAGCGCACCACGCCGGCACCGGGCTCCCCGCCAGGCTCTTCGCTGGGCTGGCAGGCCACGGACCCGTGAGGCAGGCGGCGGGGGCGGACCGCGGCGGTTGCCCGGGCGGCGGCAGGCTGGTATAAAGCGGCCCTTTCGCCGCACCCTGTCCGGCGAATCCGATCCCCTGGCGATTTCGGGCGATTTCGACCCTCGAGGAGTGCTCCATGTCTCGCGTCTGTGAGGTGACCGGCAAGCGCCCGGCGACGGGCAACACCGTCTCGCACGCCAACAACAAGCGGCGTCGGCGATTCCTGCCGAATCTGCACACGCAGCGCTTCTGGCTCGAGGATGAGAAACGCTGGATCTCGCTGCGCGTGTCCACCCATGCGCTGCGCACGATCGAGAAGAAGGGACTCGCCGCGGTCATTGCCGACGTGCGTCGCCGCGGCGGCAAGCTCTGAGGCGTCAGAGAAGAGGTCAGAGGCATCCATCATGCGTGAAAAGATCAAACTGCTCTCCTCGGCCGGCACCGGTCACTTCTACGTGGTGACCAAGAACAAGCGCCTGCACCCGGACAAGATGGAAGTGCGCAAGTACGACCCGGTCGTGCGCAAGCACGTCGCGTTCAAGGAAACCAAGATCAAGTAATCGCACCGGCCGCGGCGGCGCCGGCAACCTCGTATGCCCGAGCTGCCCGAAGTCGAGGCCACCCGCCGCGGCATCGAGCGCGCAGCGGCCGGCCAGCGCATCCGCGAGCTGCGCATCTACGATGCACGCCTGCGCTGGCCCGTCGATCCTGCCATCGCTGCCCAGATCGCCGGCCAGTCCCTGACCGCCGCCGGGCGGCGCGCCAAGTACCTGCTGCTGGTGCTCGAGCGCGGCACGCTCATCCTGCACCTGGGCATGTCCGGGAGCCTGCGGATCCTTCCGGCGGATGCACCGCTGCGCAAGCACGATCAGTTCGATCTGCTGCTCGCCAACGATACGACGCTGCGCTTCAACGACCCGCGCCGCTTCGGCAGCCTGCACTACACGCTCGAGGATCCCGCGAAGCACCGCCTGCTGCAGCATCTGGCGCCCGAGCCGTTCGCGGCGAACTTCGATGCCGCCTACCTTCGGCGCATCACCCGCGGGCGCCGCACCGCCATCAAGCAGGTGCTGATGAACTCGCGTCTGGTCACCGGCGTCGGCAACATCTACGCCAGCGAAGCGCTGTTTCGCGCGCGCATCCACCCGCGCCGCCGCGCCGGCCGCCTCTCCGAGCGCGACTGTGGGAAGCTGCTGCGCGGCGTGCGTGCCGCGCTCAGCGCCGCCATCCGCGCCGGCGGCACGACACTGCGCGACTACGTCGGCACCGACGGCAATCCCGGCGCCTTCCGCCAGAAACTCTACGTCTATGAGCGTGATGGTCAGCCCTGCCGCAGATGCGGTACCCTGATCCGCACCATCAGGCAGGGGCAACGATCGACCTACTACTGCCCGCAGTGCCAGCCCAGGTAGAGCGAGGAAGACTTTCGTGAAGCCTCACCATGCCGCGCATCGCATTCTCCGGGCCGACCCCGTCATGGCCGGATTGATCGGGGCTGTGGGCCCCCAGCGCATTGCCGCCCTCGGGGGACTGGTCTCGCTCGAGCATCACTCCCCCTATGAGTCGCTCGCACGCGCCATCGCGCATCAGCAGCTCAATGGCAAGGCGGCGCAGAGCATCCTCAACCGGCTGATGGCGCGTTTCGGGCAGCGCTTTCCCGCGCCCGGTGAGCTGCTGGCTGCGGACGCGGAGGCGCTGCGCGCCGCCGGCTTCTCCTATTCGAAGATCGCAGCGCTGAAGGATCTGGCGGCCAAGACGCTCGAGGGTGTGGTGCCCGAGGCCGCAGCGCTCGAGCCGCTCAGCGACCTTGAGATCATCGAGCGGCTCACGACCGTGCGCGGCATCGGTCGCTGGACCGTGGAGATGATGCTCATCTTCCAGCTCGGCCGTCCGGACGTGCTGCCGGTCGACGATTTTGGCGTCTGCAACGGTTTCCGCCTCGCCTATGGCCTTGCGGGCATGCCGCAGCCGCGCGCGCTCGCAGCGTTCGGTGAGCGCTGGAAACCGCACCGCAGTCTCGCAGCCTGGTATCTGTGGCGCGCCGTGGAGCTCGAGCGCAGCGGCACGCTGCCGCGCTGTGCACGTCGGGCCCGCATTGCCATCCGCAAGCTCGCCGGCAAGCTCGCCCCCGTGACGAGCCGAGCGCGCCGGAAGGTGCGCGCATCCAGGGGCACAACCGCGCGGCGCAGCCGGGCCTCCCGGCCCGGCCGTCCCGCGAGCAAGAGCGCATCGGTGGAGCGGCACTCATGAGTCGGGCGATGCTGCTGGCCGCGACGCTGACCCTGCTCACTCTCATGCCTGGCGTGCCGGGGCCGGCTGCAGTGGCCGCCGACGCCCCGGCGGCCCCCAACGCTGCGGGCGTTGCCGCGCATGACGACCAGGTCGCGCAGCGGGCGCACGTTGGGCTCGACCCCTCCGCGCATGGCCGCGTGTTTGCTCACGAGGTCATCGTCACGGCCAATCCACTCGCGACCGAGGCTGGCTACCGTGTGCTGCAGGCGGGCGGCAGCGCAGCCGATGCCGCGGTGGCGGTGCAGGCGGTGCTCGGACTGGTCGAGCCGCAGGCCTCGGGACTGGGCGGCGGCGGATTCATTACCTACTACGATGCGAAAACGCATCGGGTGCGCGCCTATGACGGGCGCGAGAAGGCGCCGGCCGGTGCGACGCCGGATATGTTCGAGGACGCTCAGGGCCATCCCCTGCCCTTCTTCACGGCTGTGCTGAGCGGGCGCTCCTGCGGGGTGCCTGGTGCGGTGGCGGCGCTGGCGCTCCTGCAGCGCGAGCACGGCCAGCTGCACTGGAGCGCGCTGTTCGGCGATGCCGAGCGACTGGCAACCGATGGTTTCACGGTCAGTCCGCGCCTGGCGATGATGATCGCGTCGCGGGTGCCACAGGCGTCCACGCCCGATGCGCGGCGCTATTTCACCAGGCCCGACGGTTCGCGTTACGTCGCGGGCGATGTGCTGAAAAACGCGGCCTATGCCGCGACACTGCGTCTGCTGGCCGCGCAGGGTGTGCGCGCGCTCTATCATGGGCGCATCGCCGCGGACATCGTCGCGCGCGTACACGCCGACCCGATCCCCGGCACGCTGTCGCTGGCGGACCTGGCCGCCTACCGGCCACAGGAGAGCGATGCGCTGTGCCGTCGCTGGCAGGGCGATCGGATCTGCGAGGCGCCGCCACCGGGCGGGGGCATCGGTGTACTCGAAGGTCTGCTGCTGCTCGAGCACACTGACATCGCGCAGCGCAATGCCAACGATCCGATCGCCTGGGTCGAGCTCGCCGAGGCCGAGCAGCTGATGTACGCCGATCGCGACTACTACGTCGGTGACCCGAGCTTCGTGCATGTGCCCATCGAGGGGCTGCTCGACGAGGCTTACGTCACGCAGCGCGCAGGCCTCATCGGGCACGCGATGCCCGCGATGCCGCCGGCACCGGGCCATCCGCCCGGCGCGCTCGCCTTCGCTGCCGACCACACCGTGGAGCCGGGCGGCACGAGCGAATTCATCATCGTCGATCGCGCCGGCAACGTCGTATCGATGACGACCACCGTCGAGAGCATCTTCGGCGATGGCCGCATGGTGGATGGCTTCTTCCTGAACAATCAGCTCACCGACTTCAGTTTCTCGCCGCGCGAGCCCAGCGGCGCACCGGCGGCCAATGCGGTGGCAGCCGGCAAGCGGCCGCGCTCGGCGATGTCCCCGACGCTGGTGTTCGATGCGCACGGACACTTTCTGGCCTCGACCGGCTCCGCCGGCGGCCCGGCGATCATCTCCTATGTCATGAAGACGCTCATCGGCGCGCTCGACTGGCATCTGTCGATGCAGGCCGCGATCGATCTGCCCAACGTCGTGGCCAGCGGTGCGCGTATTGCCGGGGAGGCGGGCTTTCCGCCGGCACTGCTGGCGGGCATGGCCGATCATGGGCTCGACATCCGGGCCTCGCGCTTCGAAGGCTCGGGGATTCAGGGGGTGCTGGTGCAGCCGGACGGACACTACGAAGGCGCCGCGGATCCGCGCCGCGAGGGCACCGCACTTGGGGACTGAACGGGCGCGGCACGGATCGCGTCCGCTGCGCAGCAGGCCCTGACGATGAAGACGCATCGCATCTTCATCGCGGGCGCGGGTGGGGCCATTGGCCGGCGTCTCGTGCCGCAGCTCATCGCCGCGGGCCATACGGTCTTTGGCACCACTCGCTCGAGCGAGCGCGCGGCGCTGCTGCAGCGCCTGGGCGCGGTGCCGATCGTCGTCGATATCTTCGATCGTCAGGCGCTGATCGACGCGGTACGTGAGGCGCGGCCGGACACGGTCATGCATCAGGTGACCGACCTGCCGCAGAGCCTTGCGGGCGGCGCTCTTTCCGAGCAGGTGCTCGCCGGCAATGCGCGTGTGCGCGCAGAAGGTGGGCGCAATCTGGTCGACGCCGCGCTCGCGGCGCAGGCGCAGGCCTTCATCGCCCAGAGTCTGGCGTGGCTCTATGCCGCCTCCTCCCCCGCGGGCCAGGGTCCGCACACCGAGACGGATCCGCTCGACAGCGCCGGCGCCGGCACGTCCAAGTCCACCGTCGAGGGCGTCATGGCGCTCGAGCAGATGACGCTTCAGTCCCCGCCCCTGCGCGGCGTGGTGCTTCGCTACGGCATGCTCTATGGGCCAGGCACCTGGAACGCCACGGCGGCCGGCGATGTGCCCGTGCACGTCGATGCCGCGGCACACGCGGCGCTGCTGGCGCTGCATCCGCAGCGGCGCGGCGTCTTCAATATCGCCGAGGAGCGCGGCTTCATCAGCGCGGCGAAGGCGCACCGCGAGCTCGGCTGGCAGCCCGAGTACCGCCTGGCGGATCAGCCCGTGCGATAGCGTCGCTTCAGCGCAGCCTCCACGAGCGGATGCACGAAACTGCTGACATCGCCGCCGAGGCTTGCGATCTCGCGCACCAGCGTCGAGGAGATGAAGGTGAACTTCTCGGTCGGAACCATGAAGACGGTCTCGATATCCGGCAGCAGGTGCCGGCTCATATTGGCGAGCTGGAATTCGAATTCGAAGTCGGACACTGCGCGCAGTCCGCGCACGATGACCGCCAGCGAGCGCTCGCGCGCGAATTCCACCGTGAGACCGGTGTAGCCGACGATCTCGACGTTGGCGAGTCCGGCGAGCGTACCGCGTGCGAGCTGCACACGTTCCTCCACGGGAAAGGCCGGCGTTTTCGTGGTGTGCGCCGCCACGGCCACGACCACGCGCTCGAAGATGCCGGCCGCACGCCGCACGATGTCCTCGTGCCCACGCGTGAAGGGATCGAAGGTGCCCGGATAGACCGCGCTGCTTTTCATTCTGTCGCCCCTCCCGCAGGCGCGAACAGATGATACCCGACCTCCCCGGCCGTGCCGGCACGCAGCTCCTGCCAGCCCGCCGGCAGCGCCGGCAGCGGGGCGGCACGTGCATGCTCGAGGTAGATGCGCGCCCCGGGCGCCAGCCAGCGGCGCTCGAGCTGTGCCGTGACGGCACCGAGCTCGCCGGCGGCAAAGGGCGGATCGAGAAAGACCAGGTCGAAACCGCGCCCCGCTGCGGCATCGGTGTTCGCGACGGTCGCTGCGTCCGCTGAGGTCGCCGCAGTCGCGTGCTGCGCGGCGCCTCTGCGGCCGGCGAGAAACTGCTGCGCGCGAGCACAGACGACGCGCGCGCCGGTGGCCTGCCAGTCGCTGAGCAGCTGCTCGAGCGCATCGGCGAGCACCCGCTGCTGCTCGACGAAGGTGACCGAGGCGGCGCCGCGCGAGAGTGCCTCGAGCCCCAGGGCGCCGGAGCCGGCGAACAGATCCAGGCAATGCGCCCCCTCGGTGCGCTGCTGCAGCCAGTTGAAGAGCGTCTCGCGCACCCGGTCAGGCGTCGGACGCAGCGCCGAGGGCGGAAAGCGCCAGCGCCGGCCGCGCCAGCGACCCGCGATGATGCGCAGCTGCCGCTCGCGCGTGCCGCGGGAGCGATGCGCGCTGCCCGGGAGCGAGGCCGGGGGTCTGTCATGGCGCGAGCTCATGGCGTGAGCGTAGCGCAGCGCCGGCTTCCCCGGTGCCCAGGGCGTGCGACAATCGACCGAGCATGGCAGACAGCGACGAACCGAAGGGCTTTCTATCGCGCCTGAAGGCGCGCCTCAATCGTGGCAGCGCCTCGCTGGCGCGTGACCTGCGCGGCCTGCTGCGCGGACGCAAGATCGATGCGGCGGTGCTCGAGGACCTCGAGTCGCGCCTGCTGATGGCGGACGTGGGCGTGGAGGCGACCGCCGATATCCTCGCCGATCTGAACCGCCGCGTCGCGCGCCACGAGCTCGATGACGTCGATGCGCTGGTCAATGCGCTGCGCGAGCGACTGGTGGAGCTGCTCACACCCTGCGAGCGGCCGCTGTCCGTTGACGGCCCGGTCAAGCCCTTCGTCGTGCTGGTCGTGGGTGTGAATGGCTCGGGCAAGACCACCAGCATCGGCAAGCTGGCGCAGCGCCTGCTCTCCGAGCGTCGCAGCGTGATGCTGGCCGCGGGGGATACCTTTCGCGCCGCGGCGGTCGAGCAGCTCTCGGTCTGGGCCGAGCGCACCGGCGCGCTCTTCAGCGCACAGCAGACCGGCGCCGATCCGGGCGCGGTGATCTTTGATGCAGTGAAGTCCGCGCAGGCGCGGCGCGTGGACGTGGTGCTCGCCGATACCGCGGGGCGGCTGCACAGCCAGACGCATCTGATGGACGAGCTCAGGAAGGTCAAGCGTGTGATCCAGCGCGTCGAGCCCACCGCCCCGCACGAGGTGCTGCTGGTGCTGGACGCCAACCAGGGACAGAACGCGCTGGCGCAGGCACAGCAATTCCACGCCGCCCTGGGCGTCACGGGCCTGGTGCTCACCAAGCTCGATGGCACGGCGCGCGGCGGCATCGTCGTCGCCATCGCCCGTCAGCTTGGCATTCCGATCCGCTTCATTGGCGTGGGCGAGCGCGCCGAGGATTTCGGCGTATTCAATGCACGCGCCTTCGCCAGCGCGCTGGTGGAGGGAGCCGGCGAGGCCGGTGCGGCGGCGGGCGAGACGGGCGCGGGGGTGTCACAGGGGGCGCGGGCCGGGTGATCCGCTTCGAGCGCGTCAGCAAACGCTACCCGAACGGCCGCGAGGCGCTCTCGGAGCTCAGCTTCGAGGTGCCCGGCGGTGAGATGCTGTTCCTCACCGGTCGCTCCGGTGCCGGCAAGAGCACGGTGCTCAAGCTCATCGCATTGCTCGAGCGAGCCTCGCGCGGCGAGGTCTGGGTCAATGGCCAGAACACCGCGCAGCTTGCGGCCAGGCGCATTCCCCAGTTTCGCCGCGGAATCGGCGTGGTATTCCAGGACCATCGCCTGCTGCGTGACCGACCCGTGTTCGACAACGTGGCGCTGCCGCTGGTGGCCGCCGACATCTCCTTCCGCGAGATCGACCGACGCGTGCGCGCGGCCCTCGATCAGGTCGGATTGCTCGGTCGCGAGCGGGCATTGCCGCTCGAGCTGTCGGTCGGAGAGCAGCAGCGCGTGGGCATCGCGCGCGCCATCGTCGGCAAACCGCCTCTGCTGATTGCCGATGAGCCCACTGGCAACCTCGATGCGACGCTCGCGAGCGAAGTGCTCGATCTGTTCGCGCGCTTCAGCGCCGTGGGTGTCACGGTGATGATCGCCACGCACGACCTCGCACTGGTGCGCTCCTCGGGGCGGCGCGAGCTGCGCCTGGAGGGCGGCACCCTGGCCGCAGCGACCGCGCCCACCACGATGGGCGCGCAGCCGGCGACGACGGCACTCGCAGGCGCTGCGTCTGCCGGGTCCTCGCCGCCACCACCGCCGGCAGATGACAGGCTGCCGCGTGACATCGCGACGCTGGTGAATCCGGCGGTCCGGTGAGCGCGCGCCTCGGCAACTGGGCGGCCCGTCACGGCCACGCCTTCATCTCGACGCTGGGACATCTCTCGCGCCATGCGCTCGCCACCTCACTCACGGTGATCGCCATCAGCCTCGCGCTGGCCCTGCCGCTGGCATTGGGTCTGCTGGTGAACAACGTCCGCGGGCTGGGCGGCACGCTCGATGAGAGCCTCGGCCTGTCGGTGTATCTGAAGCCCGGCATGTCCGAGTCGCAGGCACGAGCGCTCGCGACGCAGGTACGGGCGCAGCCGGGTGTGGGTAGTGTCAGCCTCATCAGCGCCGCGCAGGGACTGGCGCTGCTGCGCACCGAATCCGGATTTGGCGCCGCGCTCGGCTCGCTGACGGACAACCCGCTGCCCAATGTGCTGGAAGTGCATCCGGCGGCCTTCGCGGCGACGCCGCAGCGACTGGAGGCGCTGCGCGCCAGGCTCGCCGCGCTGTCCTCGGTCGATGCGGTACAGCTCGATCGCGACTGGGCGCTGCGCTTCAATGCGATTCTCGCCGTAGCACGCGAGGCGCTGCTGGTGAGCGCCGGCTTGATCGCCGCGGGTGTCATCGCCGTCATCGGCAACACCATTCGACTCGAGATCCAGGGCCGCTGGGCGGAGATCGAAGTCACCAAACTCGTCGGCGGCAGCAACGCCTTCGTGCGTCGGCCCTTTCTGTATGCGGGCGTTCTCTATGGCGGCCTGGCCGGCCTGCTCGGCTTCGGCATCGTGCTGCTGGCGCGCATCGCGCTGAGCGATCCGGTGGCGGCACTCTCGGCCGCCTACGGCGGTCAGTTTGCACTGCAAGGCCCCGGGCCGCGCGAGCTCGGCCTGCTGGTCGGTGCGGGCGCCCTGCTGGGCTGGCTCGGCGCCGCGGTTGCCGCGAGCCGCCAGCTGGCCCGCATCGAGCCTCGGGCCGCCTGAGCCGCCCTTCGCCGCAGCGCGTCAGCGGCCTGCACCGCCCGCCTGGGGGGCCCGCCTACCGTCCCGCTAACTGGTTGAGGCGTAAGCTCAAAATCCGCTGATCAAGGGGGAACTGCCGCCACCCTGGCAAGTCCCACGGAAGACCACGGAAGCTGCCCGGTCGCGTGGAATTCGGCTCTGCCCACCATTAGCACTCCCGCATGAAGAGTGCTAAAATTCTGCTCCATCCATATGAGGGGAAATACACGATGAGTGCCCAGACTGCAGTTGCTCCGGCTGCCGGTCTCGGCCTGGCTGGGCCGATCGGCAGCTTCGATGCCTATCTCGAGCGCGTGAGCCGCATTCCCGTGCTCTCGCGCGAGCGCGAGCAGGAGCTCGCCCAGCGCTTCCGGCGCCATGACGATCTTGCAGCGGCCCGCGAGCTGGTGCTCTCGCACCTGCGCTTCGTGGTGCATATCGCGCGCGGCTACAGCGGCTATGGACTGCCGATGAACGACCTGGTGCAGGAGGGCAATATCGGGCTGATGAAGGCGGTCAAGCGCTTCGACCCCAGCGTCGGGGTACGCCTGGTGTCCTTCGCGGTGCACTGGATCCGCGCCGAGATCCATGAACACGTGCTGCGCAACTGGCGCCTGGTCAAGGTTGCCACCACCAAGGCGCAGCGCAAGCTGTTCTTCAATCTGCGCCGTCTGAAAAAGAACCTCGCGTGGCTCTCCCCGGAGGAGACGCGCGCGGTCGCGCACGATCTGGGCGTCAGCCCGGCCGAAGTGACGGAGATGGAGCGCCGCCTCTCGGCGCGCGACCTCTCCTTCGATAACAGCAGCGACAGCGAAGACGAGGAAAGCTACGGCCCGGCGGCCTATCTGCCTGCGCCCGATGCAGATCCGGCCGAGCAGGCCGAGCGCGAAGAATGGAGCGCCACCTCCTCCGAGCAGCTGTCCGTGGCGCTTGCGCGGCTGGATGATCGCAGCCGCACAATCCTGCAGCGTCGCTGGATGACCGAGGACAAGGCCACGCTGCACGAGCTTGCCGACGAATACGGCGTGTCGGCCGAGCGCATCCGGCAGATCGAGGCCGGCGCGATCAGCCGCCTGAAGGCGCTGCTGCCGGCGCCGGCCTGAGCTCGGCGCTGGCGGGCGAGGCATCGGGCGGCGGGGGCTGTGGCGACTGCAGGGGCTGTGCCGCCTGGCTGCCGATGCGCGCGAAGACGAATTCCACCCGTCGATTGAGGGTGCGCCCCGCGGCGCTGTCATTGCCCGCGAGGGCCTGCACGGCTCCGCGACCGTAGGCCTGCACGCGGTGCGCCGAGATGCCGGCGGAGCGCAGCACGTCCGCCAGGGCCGACGCGCGGCGTGCCGAGAGCTGCTCATTGAGCTGCAGCCCGCCGATGTTGTCGGTGTAGACCTCGATGCGCGTCATCAGATGCCGCCGCCGGCGCAGCAGCGTGGTGGGTACCGAGAGCATCTGCGCGGCCTTCAGGCCAGGCCGGAGGGCTTCGCTGTCCGGTGAGAACAGCAGCCGCGCCGGCACCCGCAGCACCACCTCCTCCGCGCTTTCCCGCAGTACCTGCACGTCATCGCCCAGGCGCAGACGCGCATCCTCATGCCGCAGCAGTGCCTCGGCGCGATTCAGCTCGTGCCGCACGCCCCAGGGCACCCGCGCCGGGTCCGGCGGCGTCGCTGCGAGCGCGCCGCAGGCCGTGAACAGCGCTGCAGTGAGCGCCGCGAGGCGCGCCGGCCTGCCGGCCCGCCGCCGATTCATCCCGTCCCGCATTGGCGCATGATGCACGAATCATGCTGGAGGATGCGATGGCCCCGCAGACGAGTCCTGGCAGCGCGAACGCCCATGAGGCGGGGGTGGAAGATGCGCTGGACTTTATCAGCCTCGATGCACAGCTCAGCCCCGAGGAGCGCGCGGTGCGCGACACGGTCGCGCGGCTGGTCGCCGAGCGCGTACTGCCGCTGATCGCCGAGTGCTTCGAGGCCGGACGTTTTCCGCGCGAGCTGGTGCCCGAGATCGCGCAGCTCGGGCTGTTCGGTCCGACGTTGCACGGCTACGGGTGCGCCGGGCTCAATGCGGTCAGTTACGGGCTGATCTGTCGCGAGATCGAGCGTGGCGACAGTGCGCTGCGCAGCCTCGTCTCGGTGCAGTCGAGTCTCTGCATGTATCCGATCGACGCCTACGGCAGTGAGGCACAGAAGCAGCAGTGGCTGCCGCGCCTGGCACGCGGGGAGGCCCTGGGGTGCTTCGGGCTCACTGAATCGCAGGGTGGCTCGGATCCCGGCGCGATGCGCACGCAGGCACGCCGGGCAGGGGGCGACTGGGTGCTCTCGGGCTCCAAGATGTGGATCACCAACGCACCCATCGCGGACGTCGCATTGATCTGGGCGCGTACCGAAGCCGGCGTGCGCGGCTTTCTGGTCGAGCGGGGCACGCCGGGGTTCACGACTCAGGAGCTCGCACACAAATTCAGCCTGCGGGCCTCGAGCACCGGCGCAGTGTTTCTCGATGAGGTGCGCCTGCCGGCCGAGGCGATGCTACCGCGCGCACAGGGATTGAAGGCGCCGCTGTCGTGTCTGTCGCAGGCGCGCTTCGGCATTGCCTGGGGAGCGCTCGGCGCGGCGCAGGCCTGCCTTGCCGAGGCGCTCGCGCACACGCAGGAGCGGGTGCTGTTTGGCCGGCCGCTGAGCCATACGCAGGCCGTGCAGATCCGGCTGGCCGAGATGGTGCGTGCATTGGCCTCGGCCCAGGCGATGGCACTGCAGCTGGGGCGATTGAAGGATGCCGGCACGCTCACGCCTGCCCAGATCTCCCTGGGCAAGTGGCACTCCTGCCGCGTCGCGCTGGACATTGCGCGCGAGTGCCGCGACCTGCTCGGGGGAGCAGGCATCAGCCTGGAGCACGCGGCGCTGCGACACATGCTGAACCTCGAGACTGTGGTGACCTACGAGGGCACGCAGACCGTGCACCAGCTCTCGGTGGGCCGGGCCGTCACCGGGGTTGCGGCCTTTTGAGGCGCTGAGGCACGTCAGGCTCCGGGTACCTGCGTTGTGCTGGCGCTGCGTGACGCTCAACTATGTGTGAAATCTGCCACATTTTACAGAAACGCCACCGTGACGGCGCCGTCCTATAGCGCCTCAGGGCGAAAAAATCTCGTTGCACTATGTCTTTATCTGAACGGCGGCGTTATCATCTGCCACGTGTTGCATTGCAAGTGATTGCAGCAACAAACCGACAGTTTGGATCGACCGATGCCGGAACGGACGGATTCGGGAGAACTCAGGCTGGCGCAGCGGACACAGGCCGCGGCAGGCGATCTTTTTACCGCCTTCCGCGAGTGCTCCTGGCGCGAATTGACGCGTCCGTCCCACATTTTTTGGGACAGGCTCATTGAGCCGGAGACTCAGGCCTGCAGCATATTGACCGCCCGCTCGCGACGGACCTGTGCATTTGTGAAAATTACACCCCGCGCAAGCGGGGTTTTTTTTGGCATCGGTCGCGGACCGACGCGGGCCTGCGCACGCGCTAGGCGCTAGGGAACCTCTGCACAGGTGTCCTGGCTTGACCGATACTGTGTGCAGGGGACAGTAGCGGTAGGACGATGAAGCAGACCACCTTCGAGTCTTTGGCCTGGAAGAACAAGGGCAAGGTGACGCGCCGCGAGCGTTTTTTGGCGGAGATGGACGCGGTTATCCCTTGGAAGGCACTGACCGATCTGATCGAGCCGCATTACCCCAAGGCCGGCAACGGCACCCAGCCGATGCCCCTGGAGCGCATGCTGCGTATTCACTTCATGCAGCACTGGTTCAACCTCTCGGACCCGGCGATGGAGGATGCACTGTACGACTCGGAGTCGATGCGGCGCTTTGCGGGCATCGAGCTGGCCGAAGATGCTGTGCCGGACGAGACGACGATCCTGCGCTTCCGGCATCTGCTCGAGCAGCACCGGCTCAGCGAGACGATCTTCGGCCACATCCGGGGGCTGTTGGATCAGAAGCGCTTGCTGCTGAAGTCCGGCACCATCGTGGACGCCACCATCATCGCGGCCCCACCTTCCACCAAGAATGCCGAGGGTGCGCGAGACCCGGAGATGCATCAGACCCGCAAAGGCAAGGACTGGCACTTCGGGATGAAGGCGCATGTGGGTACGGACAAGCAGGGCATAGTTCACAGCCTGAGCACCACGGCGGCTAATGTGGCCGACATCACCCAGCTGCCCGCGCTGCTGCATGGTCAGGAGAAGGAAGTCTTTGGGGACCAGGCCTACTGGAGCGAGTTTCATCGCCAGTGTGCCCAGCACTCTGGCGTTCGCTATCGGATCAACCGCCGCGGCAGCACGAGCAAGCCTCTGACCGACTATCAGAGGTTCATCAATCGCTGCCGCTCGCGAGCCCGGGCTCGTGGTGAGCACGCCTTCCACGTGGTCAAGCGGCTCTGGGGCTTCAGCAAGGTCCGCTACCGCGGGCTGACGAAGAACACCGCCAGACTGTTTACCGCCTTTGCGCTGGCCAATCTGTACATGCTGAGGCGGCGGTTGCTGCCACCGCAGTGGACGTGTCCCTGCTGATAGCGATGAGCAGCAAAAAGAACCTAAAAATCGGCTCTTATGCGCGGCAAATCGCACTCCGCGGTGCCCAACTATGATCTTTGCCACTCTCTGCATATTAACCAGCTCTTATGCGCTCACCTGCGCAGAGCTTCCCTAGGGGACAAGCCTGTCACTGCGATCAGCAAAGAGGATATGCGCACCGCGTACCTCAACCTGGCGCGGGTGCCGTCCAATGTGAGTAAGCGCTACCCTCGCCTGCCCGTGCTGGACGCCATCGCGGCAGCCGACAAGGCGAAGGACACTGACCGGCTTCAGGAGCGCACGCGCAATACACGCCTGCAGGTGTGGAAGTCCATTCT
>DATJUN010000059.1:0-24462 GCA_035502275.1 Steroidobacteraceae bacterium | reverse complement strand
GAAGACGTAGCGGCGCGCGACTTCGCCGCGATACTGCGCATCGGCCACCCGCAGCGGCCAGCGCGCATGAATGCGCGCCATCAGCTCCTGCGAGGGTACGACGCGCTCGCGCTGCCAGTCGTTGCGGTTGCCGACGTCCATGTACTCGATGAAGCGCACGATGACATCGGTACCGCGAAAGCGCTCGACCAGGTCGAGCACCGAAGCGTCATTGACGCCCCGCTGCACGACCGCGTTGATCTTGATCGGGTTCAATCCGGCATGTTGCGCGGATTCGATACCCTGCAGGACTTCCTCGAGCCGCCCGAAGCCCCCCGCCATCGTGGCGAAAGTGGTCGGATCCAGACTGTCCAGGCTGACGGTGACGCGCTGCAGTCCCGCCGCACGCAGCGCCGCCGCCTGCTGCCCGAGCAGTACGCCGTTGGTAGTCAGCGCGACATCCTCGATGCCCGGCAGGCTCGTCAGGTCCCCGATCAGGTCCGGCAGACCGGGGCGCAGCAGGGGCTCACCGCCCGTGATGCGCAGCTTCACCACTCCCAAGGGCAGGAAGACGCGCGTCAGACGCGCGATCTCCTCGAAGGAGAGCCGCTCCGCGGAACGCAGAAAGCGGTACTGCTCGTGGTAGCGCTCGCGCGGCATGCAGTAGGGACAGCGGAAATTGCAGCGATCAGTCACCGAGATGCGCAGATCGCGCAGCGGGCGGCCGAGCCGATCGGCCAGACGCCGGGAGCGCGGCAGCAGCGGATGAACCTGGGCAGGGGAGCTCATATGCCTAGGCTACCAGCGGAACAGCCGGGCGACATATCCCTTCGCCAGATCCGCCGGCCCCGGGGGCAGTTCGATGAAACCGTCGGTGAGCGCCAGCGCGGAAAAGTCCCCCGAGTTATTGGTCGGGCAGGGGTTTGCCCAGGGGCGCGCCCAATCGTCGTAGGAGAGGCGCACGGGCATGTAGCCGGTCAAAGCCGGCTGCCAGGATACCGGGGAGCTCAGGGCCACCCGCTCGGCGGGCCGCGCTGGCATACCCATGGCACGGTAGAGTGCCGGCACGACATAACGGATGACGCACACCAGGGTGGAGACCGGATTGCCCGGCAGGGCAAACACAGCGTGGCCCTCGGTGGAAGTACCGAACCACATGGGTTTGCCTGGGCGCTGGGCCACACCATGCAGAACACATTGCACCCCGAGCTCCGCCAGCGCCGCCGGCACCAGGTCGAAGCGCCCCATCGACACGCCCCCGGAAAGGACGAGCACCTCGTGGGTGTCCATGTGCAGCCGCAGCCGATCCCGCAGCGCCGTGGCGTTGTCGGGCAGATGATCGTCGGCCACGCGCTGGAAGCCGTGCTGACGCAGCGCTGCGGCCACCCCATAGGCGTTTGAGCGGCGGATCTGATGAGGTGCAATCGGATCGCCCGGCTCCACGAGCTCATCGCCGGTCGATACGACCATGATGGCCGGCTGGCTGCTGACGCGGATGCGTGCCATGCCGGCCGATGCGGCGATGGCAACCTCCGGTGCGTGCAGCACCGTGCCGGCCGCGAGCAGCAGGGCACCCTGCTCGCGATCGCTGCCGCGGCGCGCGACGCAGGCCCAGGCGCTCGGACGCGCGGCATCGGCGAGCTGCACCTGACCGTCGGCCTGCTGAGTCTGCTCGACCGGTACCACGCTGTCGCACCCAGCCGGCAGCATCGCGCCGGTCATGACCTCGATGCAATGCGCCGGGGAGCTGAGGGTCAGGGGCGCATCCCCCGCCGCCTGTGTACCCTGCAGGCGAAAGCGACGCAGGCCGTCGGCAGCGGCGCCGGAGGCGAGGGCGACCCCGTCCATCATCACGCGATCGAAGGGTGGCTGGTCACGCTCAGCGTAGACGTTCTCGCGCAGCACCGCGCCGGCGCATTGCGCCAGCGGCAGCGACTCGATGGGCAGGCAGGTGAGGTGCGAGGCGATGAGCTGGTCGGCGGTGGCTGGATCGAGCACGGCGGCATTTTAGCGCGAGGCGCTCCCCCGAGCCGCACGCAGAGCTGCCAGACGCTCGCGCGCACGGTAAATGCGCATCTCCACCGCCTTGGCATTCAATCCCAGCAGCTCCCCGGCCTGCTGGTGCGAGAGCCCCTCGAGCGCGGTGAGCAGCAGCGGCTCCTTGAGCGAGCGCGGCAGCGCGGCGATCGAGCGCTCCAGCTGTGCGACTTCCTGCTCGGTGGCCAGCGCGGCCTCCGGTCCCGGCCCCGGATCGGGCAGCGCTTCGGTCTCGCCCTCCGCGCCAGCCAGGCGGGAGAACACCCGGCGCACGGCATCGCGACGCGCGCGGTCGCGGCATTTGTTCAGTGCAATACGGCGCAGCCAGCCCTCGAAGGGACGCTCGGGCTGATAGCGCCCCAGGGCCAGCCAGGCCGAAAAGAACGTCTCCTGAAGAATGTCGTAGGCATCGTCGGCGTTGCCGACGTAGCGGCGCACGAAACGGAAGGCCCATTGCTTGTGCCGCCCCATGAGCCGGGCAAAAGCATCATCCTCGCCCGCGAGCGCACGCCGCACGAGCGTTGCGTCGGACTCCCCCCCGGTTTCGGTCAACGCGTATCCGTCATCAGTGCCGCAACAACTTTTTCATCGAAGATCGCCTGCTGTTGCGGCGTCAGCACGGCGCGAAGACTCAGAACATACAGCACCGTCTGGCGCTGCAGCTCGCCGACGACCGACTTAAGATCGTTGATGGACTTCTCCACGGCCGGTCCGAAGCCCATCTCCTCGGCCAGAGCATTGCTCAGCTCCACATTGGCGGCGGCGATATGGGCACGCAGTACCGTGCGCGTGTGCGCGTAGCGCTGGTCGATCGCGTTGATCTGCGCCTTCTGCTGCGCCGTAAGCCCGGTCAGCCCGCGGTGCGAGAGCTCATCGACCGCCGCGCGCAGGGGTTGCGCGGGCGGATAGAGGCTGGCATCGAGCCGATGCACTCCGACCCAGACGCCGATGAAGCCGGCAAGGCCTGCCAGCAGCACTGTGATGATCAGCTGGCGCTGGAAGAGCGTCACGGACCATTGGCCAGCAGGCTCGAGGGTGCCAGAGAGGCGTCCTCGCCAAGGACCACGGCTTCACTGGCGCCGATGTTCTGGTGATGCTCGGCGCTGGCCACGCCCACGCCCAGGCCCACGATGAGGGCACAGGCGGTCACCACCACTCCGAGGGGCAGCGCGCCGCGCGTATGGGAGTGTTCGCGGTGCGCGCGGATGCGCGCGAGCACGTCGCTCTCGAGCGATTGCAGCGAAGGATCGATCGACATACGCCCTGGCCTCCCGGCGGTCCCGACTGCGTGGTCGGAGACAGACAAATCATAGAAGAAGGGGCCCCCGATCGCATCAGGCGCGCCGCCTCTGAGCAAAAGTACGCACCTGGCGGCCTGATCCCTCGGTGGGTGCCCTCGGACCCAGGCGCATCGGCGTGCGCCGGCGGCCCGCTTCGTGCGACCATGCAGCCCCACGCTGCGCCCGTAGCTCAGTTGGATAGAGCATCAGGCTTCGAACCTGAGGGTCGGGGGTTCGAATCCCTCCGGGCGCGCAATTATTCAAGCACTTGCGACGCATTGTTTACGAATTCATTAGGAGCGCCTGCGCACCCAGTTGGTGCGGCGCTCGCGGCCGCTCTATTCTGGCACTCGATACAACCGGGGGGACTTAAATGCAGCGCAGGACGTTTTTCGCGGGCGCGGCGGCCTTGGTGGCCGGCGCCGCTCTGACCACGCCGGGACAGGCCCAGACCGTAAGCTCGCCCGCGCCGTTTCCGCGCCACAAGGGCCGGTTGAAGCAGGGCCTGTGGAAGATCAACTGGGGCCACGGCAGCAAGGTCCCGTTCGACCAGATGTGTGCGGTGGCCGCGAGCATGGGCGCCTATGGCTTCGACGTCATCCCGGCGCAGGACTGGCCGACCCTGCGCAGGCATGGGCTCGACCCACTGATGGTGGGACCGGGCAGAACGGACTACCTTGGCGGCCTGATTCATCCGGAGATCCACGAGCAGACCCTGGCCGCCATCTCAGCCCAGGCTGACCTCTGCGCCGCCAACAATGTGCACATCATCGGCCTGTCGGCGGGGCAGAGGCGCGGCATGGACTACGCCACCGCGGCTGACAACGCCGTGGCCATCTGCCGCCGACTGGCGCCCAAGCTCGCGGCCACGGGCGTGACCCTGGTGATCGAGAACGTCAACGATCGGCGCGGCGCAGACGCTGACCTCGCCCGTGAGGACATGGTGTTTGGGCATTGGGACTGGGGCATCGAGGTGGTGGAGCGCGTCGCCTCGCCGAACGTGAAGCTGCTGTGCGACATCTACCACTTGCAGATCATGGACGGCGACGTGACCTATCGCCTCAAGCGCGACATCAATCACATCGCCCACATTCACGTTGCCGGCGTGCCCACCCGCAAGGAGATTGATGCACGCCAGGAACTGAACTTCCACATGATTGCGCAGACCATTGCCGACCTCGGCTACCAGGGTTACGTCTGCCATGAATGGCGCCCGACACCGGGCTCGGACCCGGTGCGGGACATCGCCGAATGTATGGCGATCCTGGACGTCTAGGACTGACCTGCCTTGTCGCGCGCGATAGCCGGCGCCTTCGATCGCCGGGGACCTGCTCACGCTGCGGGACTGTGGCGCAGCAACCCTGGCCGCCGGTGTGCCGGACGCTGAGTGCGATGCAGACCAACCTCAGCTCTCTCTCGCGATTGATGCCGCGGGCCAGCGAGGCCGAAAGCATCCTGCGCAGTTGCGTTCACTGCGGCTTCTGCAATGCCACCTGCCCGACCTACCAGCTGACCGGTGACGAGCTCGATGGACCGCGCGGGCGCATATACCTCATCAAGCAGATGCTTGAAGGCGCCGAGGCCGGAACGGCCACTCAGGCACATCTCGACCGTTGCCTCACCTGCCGCAACTGCGAGACTACCTGCCCGTCCGGTGTGCGTTATCACTCGTTGCTCGACATCGGTCGCGAAGAGCTTGCCAAGCGTGTTGCGCGCACCTGGAGGGAGCGCCTGTTGCGCGGCGCGCTTCGCACGCTGGTGACGCGCCCCGTGTTGTTCGCATTTTTGATTCGCATCGGCCAGATTATCCGCCCAGCGCTGCCGAGCTTCATTCGCGACAAAGTCCCGGCGAGAGCGGTCCCCCCGGGCAAGCGTCCGCTGGGAACACACACCCGCACGGTCCTGCTGCTCGAAGGCTGCGTGCAGCCAAGCCTCTCGCCCAACACCAATGCAGCCACCGCGCGTGTGCTCGACCGGCTCGGCATACAGGTGCTCAGGACGGGCGCCAATGTCAGATGCTGCGGTGCTGTCGATTATCATCTGGATGCGCAGGAACAGGGTCTGCAGCACGCACGCAGGAATATCGACGCGTGGTGGCCGGCCATCCAATCCGGCTGCGAGGCGATCGTGCAGACAGCAAGCGGCTGCGGTGCCTTCGTCAAGGAATACGGCCATCTGCTCCAAGCCGACAGCGCCTATGCAGCCAAGGCGAGGAAGGTCAGCCAATTGTCGCTCGACCTGGTTGAACTGGTGCGCCGTGAACCGCTGGAGCGGCTGCGTCTCGCAGACGCGGGCGAAGGCAGCCTCGCCTTCCACTGTCCCTGCACGCTGCAGCATGCCCAGAAACTGGGCGGTGCGGTCGAAGAGGTGCTGCGCCGCCTGGGCTTTCAATTGACCGCCGTACCGGAGGCGCACCTGTGCTGCGGCTCAGCGGGTACCTACTCGCTCACGCAGCCTGTAATGTCGAAGCAATTGCGCGACGGCAAGCTGGCCGCTCTGCAGAGCGGCGATCCCAGACAGATCGTCACCGCCAACATCGGTTGCCAGGTGCATCTGGGCGCTGCCGCCAAGGTGCCGGTGCGGCACTGGATTGAGATCGTCGACCAGGCGATGCAGGCCTGATCCCCTCCCCACTGGAATACAAGGACAGCACATGCTTACCCGCTCGGTGCTCACCCACCTGGAAATCGATCGCATCGTCGACGCCGCTCGGGCCGAAGCCACGCGCAACGGCTGGAACGTCGCAATTGGCATCGCCGACGAAGGGGGCCATCCGCTGGCTCTGCAACGTATGGACGGCTGCGCGCCGATTGGCGCCTATGTCGCGATGGAGAAGGCCCGCAGTGCCGCCATTGGCCGTCGCGAAACCAAGGCTTACGAACAGATGATCAACGCCGGTCGCACCGCCTTCCTCGCAGTCAGCGAGATCAGCCGCGGGCTGCTCGAGGGCGGCGTGCCGATTCTGGTCGACGGACAGTGCATCGGCGCGGTTGGTGTCTCGGGCGTCAAACCCGAGCAGGACGCCCAGGTTGCCCGGGCGGGCGTCGCTGCCATCGCGCACGGGAGCGATCCCACGCCCGCCTGATCCCCGCCTGATCCCCGCCTGATCCCCGCCTAATCCCCGCCGCTGCCCCCACCGCCGCGGCGCGGGGGCTTTGCGGCTTCGCGGATGGCGTCTTCGTCGGGCACGATACCGAGGCCGGGCACATCGGGAATGGTGAGAAAGCCATCCACCGGCTCGGGCATGTTCTTGTAGATGATCTTGTCGAACGTCATCCAGGGCAGATGCCATTCGCAATAGCCGCCATTCTGCAGCCCGGCGTGCAGATGCATATTCTGCAGCGCTCCGGCGCCACCGTTGGTGATATCGACATTGAAGGCCTGCGCCATGCCTGCGATCTTCGCCACCTGGGTAAAGCCACCGGCCATCATCACATTGGGTTGAATGTAGTCCACGGCTTCGGCGAGGATCATGTCGCGATACTGATAGGCGAGGGTATCGTTTTGTCCGGCCGCAAGCGAAATGCCGGTTCGTTTGCGTAATTGCGCCATGAGCTGCACGTCGTTCTGGGCGAGCGGCTCCTCGAAGAATGTGATCCGGTACGGCATCAGCCCGCGAACCAGGCGCTCTGCCCCCGGCAAGTCAAAGCCACAATTGCCGTCAACCATCAGATTGACATCGTCGCCCACCGCCATGCGAACCGCGGCGACGCGCCGGATGTCCTCCTCGATGATCGTGTCCATTGCCGCATCGTGGCGGGCCTCGATGGCGCCGTTGCCCACCACCATCTTAAGATTGACGATGCCTTGGGCCTTCATCGCGGTGGCGACGGCGACCAGCTCGTCGATGGTGAAATTGGCCGGCCCAAAGGTCGCATAGACCGGAACCTTGCTCCGGGCCCCGCCGAGTAGCGTCGCGACCGGTACGCCCAGCGCCTTGCCCTTGATGTCCCACACCGCGATATCGATCGCCGACATGACATGGCCGGCCAGCCCCGTCTGCCCGCGCGGCGCGAGCATCCAGTAAAGACGGTTCCAAATTTCCTCGTTGCGCAGCGCATCCATACCGATCACGGCGCGGGCGGCGGCGGTGTTGATGATATAGGCCACCGCATTGGTATCGACGATGGCGGTCATGCCGGTACCGATGGTGCCATTTTCGGTCTCGATCTCGACGTAACAGCCACCCCCGCCCATCGTCTTCTTCACGCCGCCATAATTGAAATCGCCGCGAGTGGAGAGCGATGACGCCGTGATCCGCTTGATCCTGTAGCCGGTCTTGCCGGCGTCCAGATCGGCCTCGGCGGCGCGGCGGCCCTGGGCGTGTGCTGTCCAGCTTTGCGCAAGCGCGACCGCAGCGGCGCTGCCGCCGGCCAGATTCTGGAGAAATCTGCGGCGGCCCGCGAGCGCAGCATTGCCGTCTTTTGCCATGGTGATACCCCCGTCCTGCAATCAAATGAATGGTGAATCGCCGCAAGCCTTGCATCTGAAGCAAGACCATCTCATGGGATTGGAACTACGCTCTGGTTGCGTCGCTGGTCACTGCGCACCGGGCCCGGTGCCGTGCAGCTTGAACACCCATAGCGTGGTGGTGCCGCTCGGATCGGCAATCTCCGGGGTCAGCGTATCACCCGACGAATCCAGCACGCTGCCGCCGCCGGCAACGATGGCGACATACTGCACGCCGCCCGCCTCGTAGGTCACCGGCGAGGAGCTCGGCGCTGAGTTCAGTGTCGTGTGCCACAACAGCTGACCGGTCTTGGAATCGTATGCATGAAACTCGCGATCATGCGAGCCGCCGAAAACCACGCCACCGGCCGATGCCAGCATCGAGCTTTCGATGGGCGCGCGCTGACGCATGGTCCACACGATCTGCCGCGTTCGGAGGTTGATTGCCTCGATGCGTCCGAACTTGCCGTCGCTGCCGTGCAGTGGATTCGCGCCGTAGCGGATGTCGACGCCGCCCGCGCCGACCTGCTCGGCATCGCGCGGAACGAAACGGTAGTTCATGCACGATTCCAGCAGCGGCACGTACAGGATATCGCTGCTCGGATCGAACGAGGTCGCAATCCAGTCGCGTCCGCCATGGTCACTGGGACAGATGTAGTCGCTGCGCCCGGCCACGGGCGTCCGGTAGGCCGGATTGACGATCTTTGCACCGCTCTTCGGGTCGATGCCCACCACCAGATTCTGCAATCCGGAATCCTTGGAGAAAACGTACTTGCCATCGGCGCGGTTGAGCGCATCGAAGATCGCCAATTTACCGCCCGTGATCACGAGCTTCGTCGGCCGGCCATCGATCGGCAGAGTGATCAGTGATTGCTCGAACGCCCAGTCCAGATCCCAGACATCCCGCTTCATGTGCTGGTAGTGCCAGACCAGCTTGCCTGTGTCCGGGTCGAGCGCCAGCGTCGAGTCGGTATAGAGCGCATCGTTGGATTTGCCCTTGTGCGCCTGGGGTAGCAGCAGCGTACCGACGTCATAGGTATTGCCGGTGCCGAAGTACACCAGGTTCAGCTGCGGGTCGTAGCTGCCGACCGTCCACACGCCGGAACCATAGCGCTGATTGACCGGAGCTCCATTCCAGCTGTCGCCGCCAGGCTCACCAGGGCGCGCGATCGTATAGAAGCGCCACAGCTCCTTGCCGGTCTGCCCGTCCAGCCCAACGATGAAGTCCCCGCCGGCGGTGTTGACGCCGAGGCTCACGCCAATGATCACCTTGCCGTGCGCCACGATGGGGCCGCCGGAGAGCGTCACGCCCTGTCCGGGCGCGATGATCTGCGCATCCCAGAGCAGCTTGCCGCTCTTCACATCCAATGCCACCAAATGGCCATCGGCGGTGGGGGCGTACAGCGTGTCCTGGTAGATGGCCATGCTCTTCTGGCGCGCATTGCGGCCGTTGTTCAGTCTGGCCGGGAGCGCTCGCACGTACTGCCAGAGGATGCTGCCGTCGGCAGGGTCGAGCGCCTCCACCGTGTTGGCGCTGTCGATGAACATCACCCCGTCGTGTACCAGCGGGGTCATCTCGTTACCGCTGACCGGCAAGGCCAGGGTCCAGGCGACTTCCAGGTCGGAGGCGTTGTGCGCATTGATCTGATCGAGCCGGCTGTAGCCGATGGCATCGTAGCTGCCCCGCCACATCAGCCAGTCGGCTGCGGGCGGATTGGCCAGCGTTTGCGCGGTTACCGGGGTGAGGTTGTTGAGCAGGGCTGCCCGCTGTGCCATGGCAGCCTGATAGACCGCGTCGTGATTGTCGATGCCGCGGAAGGCATTGGCCTCGGCGCGGCGCGCCGTTGCTGCTGCGACCACGCCTGCGGCCAGCTCGCTTGCCCCGGTGTGCTCACCGTTCTGCTGCAGGATGTACGCGCCGATATCGGCGTAGGCCTGGCTGGGCAGGCTGTCCGGAGAGGACGGCGGCATCTTCGTCGCCATGTAGCTCAGCAGCGCTGCCGCCGACTGAGTATGCCACTGCGCCTGGAACATTGGTCCCTTGACCGGTGGCCCGAACTGGCCGTCATCCAGGTGGACCCCATGGCACATGGCGCAATTGTCGCTATAGGCCTCGCGGCCGCGCATGGCCTGCGCATCGGTGTAGCTGACCGGGCCGCTGTCGAACAGGGCTTGGGCAGGCTGCTGTGCCGAGACCGGCGTCGGCGCCGTCAAGCACGAGGCGGCAAGCACGGTCAGAACGCCGATGTGGCCAAAAAGAAGAATCCAACCCGTGGAATGAGGCGAACCCGTGCGCATACAGTGCCAGCGGCCGGGCAGCTCGCGGAGCAAGACGATCAGGGCATCCAGATCAGACAGCCTCATGTGCGCGTCCGAAGCCGCGATCGGGTGCTCACGGGTAGGTCACCGTCCAATAGAGACCTGCCGTGCCATGCATGGGCGTACCGACGTCATTCACCTGATTTGGACTGTCACTGACGAGAAAGTTGAACGTGTCGTTTCCGTTCATATCCCCCGGCTTCTGGTCACCTGCATAAGTATATAGAGGATAACCCTGATACACCCACTGCCGGGTGCCGTCCGCTCGTACCGCTACGTCCCAGAAGCCGTCGGGATGCGCATTCGCGGGAGCGACAAACGGATGCCAGGATTTCAGGCACGCGCCTTCGCAGCCTTTGACGCCGATATTCCGGGCGATTCCCGGCCTGATAGGTATGCTGTGTCGAAGGCTCTGGCCTCCGCCGGTGTCCAGGGCTACGCCGTCGCGTCGGTATAGGGTCAGGCCGGTAGCAGTGGCCAATACCTTGCCGCGACCCAGCGTCTGCTCAAAGTGGACGTCCGAGGGCAGATATACGGAAGTCGCCAACACGGGATTCCATCGCTTATCCCACCCAACCCCGTTGGCATCTCCTGGCCAAAGATCTGCCTCGAATGTGTAGAGCGGTCTGCCCCTGAAGGCCCATTGCCGGATGCCGTCGCTTCGGCTCAGGATGGACCATTGGCCCACGCCATGCACCAGCTCGGGAGCAACCAGCGGCTTCCATTGGGCGGCCTGGTTTGCCAGGGCTACCAGCTCCTTTGCACCACCGCGCCCTGCATAGGAATAGAGCGTCATGCCGTGCGCGTCGACGAACGCGAGGCCACCTGCGTCCTCAACTTCCCGTATCGCGATGCCGCTTGGCATCACAACGCCGGTCATTGGGAAGAACAGAGCCGGATGCCATCCTGCAGGATGCTGCTCGGCGGGTCCGCCAGCATGCACCTGATATCCCACGTCCTGACGCAGATGTTTGGGGTCAACACCCCATACCGAACCGATGTCGGTATCGCGAACGTACGTATAAACAGGCTTACCCCGGTACTCCCACTGTTTTGTTCCGTCCCCGCGGGTGAATATCGCCCAATCGCCGAGCGGTTTTGCGTAGCCTGGTGCCGCTGCAGGAATCCAGATCTTCGCGCAGGCTGCCGCACATCGCGACGTTCCGGGCCCATCCTTGTCGAAGGTATAGAGCGTCCTGCCCCTGGCATCGGCGAACGCAATCTGCGTTCGTGGCAGCTCCGTGAGCAGCGCCTCCATGCCATATCCCTGGCCAGTGCCGAGCGGTTGAAGGGTGATACCTGCCGGCGTCGCGACTGGTACATCCTTTGATGCAGCTGCGCCGGGGAGCGAATACACGCATGCGCCTGCTGCCGCGAGTGCGACCAGAGCTGCTCGGAAAGACCCGATCCGTATCATTAGTCGGCTCCGATACTCAGACGATCAGTTCACCGAACGCATTCGACGTGTGGTTTGAAAGCGTTCCCCAACTGTTTACCGGCACCCCGAGTGCCTGCAAGGCAGTCAAGCCAACGCGGGTCACGCTGGCGCCGCTCGCCTCGAGGTGGTAGCCCATTCGCATTTTGCCGTTGGCTCCCCCCATGAGCAGCAGGGGCATGTTCGTCAGCGAATGCAGCCGTGCATATCCGTGGTCCGTCGAGCCGTAAATCAGCACGCGATCCAGCAGCGTGCCCGCCCCCTCACGCACGCCATCCAGCGTCGTGAGCGTGTCCGCCAGGCAATCCAGACATCGCTGCATGTACCAGGTCATCTCGGGTTGATAGCCCAATTTCGGATCGACGGCTTCTTCATGACTGTCTACGTGATAGGTGCCTTCGCTGCCGGCCTTGCGCAGCCCCGAGGGACCCAGCGTGACTGATACATTGAATACGCGGGTCTGCCCGCACGCCAGCGCATGCGCAAGAAGCCCTGCGAACAGGTGTCCATTCCTGCGCACTTCTTCCGCTGTCTGGCCCGTAGTTCCCTCCGGGGGAGGGGCGGGCATCGAACACGCCACCATGGGTGTGGGCTTCTGCACATCAACGTCGAGTTCATGCTCGATCTGACGCAGCGAAGTGAAGTACTCATCCAAACGCGCCCGGTCGGAGGACCCGAGGGTTTTCATCAGATCCAAGCGCTGATCCTTGACGCTCGAGAGCACGCTCCGCTGCCGCATGATGGCGGGATCGGGCGTAAATGTGCTGGCATTGGGGTCGACAAACCCCGCGCCAAAAATCCTGCGGTACAGAGCCAGTGGCGAGATTTCCGATGCATTGATGGACGTGGAACTGCGCCGGCTCCAACTGGTCGGGATGCCTTCGTAGGAGATTTCCAGAGAGCGAAACCGTGTCCTGGTGCCAATCGTGTCCGCCACCAGCTGATCAATGCTCGGAGTATCGATGTCCTGATCTACCGGGATCGCGCCCATCGTGCATATCTGCGCACCGGTCAGGTGCGTTGCCAGCGGGCGCCCATCCAGGAATGCCTCCATTGCGCTGAAGATGTTGATCCTGTCCTTGAAGGGCTGGAGTGCCCCCAGCTGCGGTCTCATGTCGTACTTCGGACCGATGACTTTGGGCTCCCAAAATCCCGGGTTGTACCCCAGGGCCGCAAACCAGGTTCCAAAACAAACCGGTAGGGGAGCTCCATCGGCCAGGGCAGTTCCATTGTCATCGAGAAAGCAATCGAGCAGTGGCAACCCAACGCTTATGGCGGCGCCGCCCAACATGCCGCGCAGCACGCGTCGCCGGTTTATTTTGCCCATCGCCACTCTCCTGCCAGAACGCTTCAACAGACTTATCGGATGATCTTCACTATCTGGATGCCAGCGCAGAGCTCACCGCGGGACTCGGTTTGGCGCCACTCCATTCGACGCGATAAAGCATGTCACTCGTTGCAATCTGGCGAAGGAGTGCTGGAAGGCGGTAATGGTCAGTCATGAATTCCTGTTTCAAGCCGCTGACCCAGGCGGCGTCGTCCTTGGTCGGCTCTCGGCCGAGCGCGTATGCCGCCAGCCGCCTCACCAGGCATGCGGGCGCCGCCGGGTTATTGGCGACCGTCTTGCCGAGTCCCACCATACCGGTGAACTTCACGCCGTCAAGCTCGCCGCTGGTGTCGATGGGAACGCCATTCTCACGCGTGCGGAAACTCCCATCCGAGTCGAAATTCTCCATGGCCAGACCCATGGGATCCATGAGCTTGTGGCAACCCGCACAGACGGGGTTGGATCTATGTGCGCTGAGGCGCTCACGAGCGGTCTTGTACTCAGGATTCGACGTATCCATCACGAGCTTGAAGCTCACGTTGGGTGGCGGATCCGGCACCTTTTCACAAAGAATGTCCTGGCGCAAAGCCCTGCCTCGAAGGGTGGCCGAGGCAAGTCCGGGGTGTGAATGGAAGGCAACAAAGCTGATCTCGGACAGGATCCCGGCTCGTGGATCGCCCGGTGCGTATGCGTACGCCTGCCAGGGGGTGGGCTCCCCATTGGGCGCGGTCCTCGGAACCGGCACCCCGTATAACGCCGCGAGAGCGGGGGTCAAAAAGGTCTTGCGCGTGGTGAATATATCGCGGTAGTCGCCGTCGTGCGTGATGAGCAGATCAACGAGCGTGCGCAGCGTCTGTTCCTCCGCATCGGCAGCCACCTGCGGCGTGAAATCCGGGTAGATAGTGGTGTCTTTGACAAAATTGCTGTCTTCACAAGGAAAGTCCGCACACTGGAACTCCAGCATGTCCTCAAAAAAAGCGCGGACGCCGGCCTGGAGGCGGGGAGAGGCCAACATTCGGTCCACCTCTCGCGCCAAGCCCTTATGCGAGTCCAGTTTGCCGCGCCGGGCCGCATCGAGCAGTTGCTGGTCGGGCGCCGAATCCCACAAAAGAAAGCTGAGCTTTGAAGCGCGAGCATAGGCATCGAGCGTGGAGGGCGCACCTGCTTTTATCGGACCCTTTACGTTGTACCATTCAAACAGGAATTCCGGTGAGACCAGCATCTCCCCCAGGCTGTCCTGCAGTCCTGCATAAAAGTCCCTTGTCTGCCGTGCAGTGTCATGAGCAATCCCGATCTGTGTACGCAGTTCCTCTGCGGTGAGCGGGCGTCGGTAGAGCAGCTCCCCGACGGCAGCAATGAACTGGCTGGCGCAGTGGTCGTCGGGTGTGGTGACGGAGATCGGAGTGCAGGGCACCATCTCTGCACGATGTGAGTCGTCGAGTACCTGCGCGGCTATCGACTGCGCCATGGCGTGATATTGATCCAGCTCATCGGCGGTAATACTTTCGCTGCCCGCCCCGATCGCGAGCAGCCCGTCTTGCCGGATCTCCGGCGCGAACCGCCCGCCGATGGCGATGTCGGATCCGAATATATCCGTGACAACCTGGCGATATTGGTTTGGACTCAGGCGCACGAGCATCGCAGGACCCACGGCCACACTGGGCGCAGAAGATCCAGATACCTGTTCGGACGCTGCCTGCGCGGAACTGCTCGGCATCGCCGCTAATGCCAGGCAAGCCGATGCCAGGCATATCGCTGGCACTACAGCTGATCGGTGCGGCGCCGAGACCTGCTCGTGCATCATCAGGGACTCCCCGGAGCGCTGGAGCGCTGCGGCTTGTTTGCGAGCGTCATCTGCACCGGCGCGGGCAGGGCGGTGCCTTGTGCAGTGACGATGAAGGCCGGTACGGCTTCGATAGCCCATGCGGTCGATATCGATTGGTTCTGTCCTGTTCTGGGATCAGGGTCCGCGTCAGCCAGGTTCCTCAGCGCCCAGTAGAGCCCCGGAATATCGACGCCGGCCTGGCCTTGCTCGAAATTGATCGCGCCGTGACCGATAGGGGCAAAAATCTCCATCCAAGGTTGATAGCCACCAATAATCCCATCCGCATCGCCATCGGACTTCAGAGTCAGGCGTAAATGCGTGTGGGAAAGATCAAGCCTGCTCACCAGAACCGGGTCGCCGAGCAGATGCAGGTCGTGATGATCGGTAAGCGTGACAATTCCGTCTTTGATCTGTCCCGCGAATACATTATGGGACCGCGGATCGGGATCGATTCGGAAAGTCGCATTCGACTCGGTATTGCCCTGCGCGTTGAGCAGAACGTGATCGAGTGATCGGGTGATGTCGATCGTCACCGGGCCGTCCTTGCTGAGGTCGGCGCCGCTGATTGTGATCAGCCATGCTGGAAATGAGGGACGAAGGGTGCTCCACTCGACGGTATAGAAGGACGGAGTCGAAAGGGTAGCGGGTGGTCCGCGAAAATCGTTGGCGCAACCGAACACTCGAAACAACTGATTGTTGACGCCCTTCTCGTGGGTGACAGGGTCCTCAAAGGAATTTGGAGAGTCTGCGCCACGACCGTCCAGATTGAAGCCGTAGGCGTAGTGGCCGATGACCCAGTGAAGCTTCGGATCGATAACGGCTGCCGGATTCACATAGGCATTGACGGGTTTGCCGTTTACGCGACCACGGTTGGTGATCATGTCGCGGGCGGCAGCGGCTTCGGGACCACCGTTTTCGTAAACTTCGAGCGTCTTTTCCGCCTTGGCGCGCGACATCCCCAGCGCCACCAATTCTTCGGTCAGCTGCTGGACGTGATAGGGATCGACGCCGTCCCGGCAATCGTCCTTGGTCGAGTAGGCGGCGTTCGTAAACAAGCTTACGACGTAGCCCCGCGTCTCACTGGCGGCTGCATTCCGGGTGGGCAAAATCGCGAGCATTGCGATTGCCCCGGCCGAAAGCATTGCCAAAGCAGGCAATGAGTTCGGTCTGAATGACCGCAACAAACGCTCCATGGCATACACCCCCTCGCATCCGGCGATGCGACCTGCGAATACGCTGCCTACACCGGATCGCGGTCACCGAGAGGCCCGACACCGCCTCGGTAGCGGGTGTCCTGCAACTGCACCCTGACGTTGTCGGCGTCCGTGAACATAAGTTCCCTGGTATCACCGCGACTGAAAACGTGCGCAGCAACACCTAATGCACGCAGCTCGGACCCCACTGCGTCCGCGTCGAAATTCTTCAAGCCAAAACACACATGATTGAGCCCGGTGGGGTGGCCCATGGCGGGATAGATACCAAAGAAACTCGATCCCGCGCTCAGGTTGACCCCACCCTCTGAATCCTGACGGGTCAGCAGCGGCATCCCGAATAGACGCTGATAGAACTGCTGGGACTTCTGCACATCCTTGACCACGATTGACACGTGATTGATCGAGGCCGCCGTTCCAATCGCCGGTTTGGCATTCGCCAATGAGGGCGCCATCGCTATCGCCGTCAAACCACAGATCAGTTCCCGCCGTGAAATTTGCCCCTTCTCGTAGCGACTAACCAGCCCGTCGAGTTGCGCAATCATTGTAGCCCCCTCTTATTGCTTTCATCGCCTTCGTGCTTTTGATGCCAGCCATACCCCGACATGAATCGCGTTGTATCTGGCCACCTGATCGGAGGATGCGCGCCGCCTTGGTAGGGTGCAACCGGCTGTTCTGCAGGATGAGCTCGCTGTCCCCTCGCAGTCGTCAGTTCGATTCGCGGCTGGTCCGCGCGGCGCGCCGCCTATGCAATCGCGCCCGTGAAATATGGCTTGTGACGTCCCGGCGTGTTCACTATCACCAATCATCCGCGGGCCAATCATTCGCGGGCGAAGCTGATAGTTAGCGCTGTGGCCGGCATGCCGGATGCGTGGTAGGCTCCAGCAAGGACACATCTTGTCCTTCCCGGCTTCTTCTTCTCCCCGCCATACATGCACTCGATACGACCCTTCAGCGCCGTCTGCAGAGTGAGTCTCGTGTCCGGTACGCTGCTCACCGCTCTGCTTGCCACGACCGTGCAGGCGCAGCCGCAGGTGCTGAACATCCTGCTGGCCGGTCAGTCCACGATCCGGTCGGATTTGCGGGTCACGGCCCCGGCCGAGCTGCCCGTGATGCGCTCGCTTCTGGCCGGCGAAGACGTGGTGTTCACCAATTTGGAAGCAACGGTGGCAGAGCCCGGACAGTCGGTGCGCCACGGCAGCGCGTTCCTCGCACCGCCCCAGGCGCTCGATGTGCTGCAGGTTGCGGGCTTCAATCTGCTGGCACTCGCGGACAATCACTCCTACGACCTGGGGGCCGTCGGCCTCGAAAATACGCTGCGCGAAGCGGACCGGCGCCATCTGGTGCACGCCGGCACCGGAGATGACCTGCAGCAGGCTGCTGCGCCGGCATACCTGCACACCGCCCACGGCACGGTGGCGCTGATCGCGAGCGCCTCGGGGGCACTCTCGCCGGATGCGGACGCAACCGCGCAGCACCCCGGACTCAACGAGCTGCACGTCGAAGCAGGCGGTCACGTCAACGAGGGCATGGTCAATCTGCCCGGCAACGCCGAAAACGTGCCCGACAAGAATGATGCGGCGCGCATTCTGCGCAGCATCCGCCAGGCCAGGCAACATGCCGATGTGGTGATCGTCTACCAACATAATCACGTCTTCGGCCTGCAATCCTTCGGAACCATCTTCTCGGAGGGCATGGCGCAGCGGCTGGCGCCGAACCCGTGGGTGACGCGTTGGGCGCACGCTGAGATCGACGCCGGTGCCGATATCGTCGTGATGCACGGAGCGCCGCTGCTGCATGGCATCGAGATCTACCACGGACGACCCATCTTCTATGACCTGGGCAACTTCATCTACAACCTGTCCCCGACAACCACCTTCATCGAGGAGCCGATGGTCTGGGAAAGTGTCGTCGCACACGTGCGCTTCGAGCGCGGGATCCTGCGCAGCATCGATCTGCAACCCATCGTGCTCAATGCGATCGGTGAGGGTCAGCCGGAGGTGCACGACAGGTACGTGAACAATCTTTTTCTGGACACGCGCGGACTGCCGGCGCCAGCCAGTGGCAGCAAGGGCTTTTACATCCTGCAGCGTCTCGCGGCGCTGTCCAGACCGTTTGGCACGACGTTGCGCATTGAAGGGGATCACGCGCAAGTGCAGCTCCCGCGCAGATAGCAGGTAGGGCGGGCGGCTGCGATTGCCTCTGGCCGGGCTCATCGATTGCGAGCGGCAGCTTCTGCGTCGCGACACGGTCGAGGCAACCGGTCCGTCAATATTCACCGATCGCTGCCCCCGTGTGCTTGCCCGCAATCTTCAACCGAATTCTGTAGATGGTCGTGACTCCGCCGACGTACAGGGTCTTGTCATCGGCGCCGCCGAAGGTGAAGTTGGCAAATGTCTCGGGTATGCGAATCGTGCCTATGTGTCTGCCGTCCGGCGAGATGACCCAGACGCCGATGGGACCGGATGAGTAAATGTTTCCTGCCGAATCCACTCGCATGCCGTCTGTTATTCCCCTCCTTTCCCCCGGGGCGATGTTCTCCTTCTTCAAATCAATCAACAACTGGCTGTTCGTCAACGTATCGTCGGCGTTCACCTCGTAGCGCCGGATCGTATTGGAGGTGCTCGTATTCGCGTACAGAAATTTTTCATCAGGCGATAAGGCGAGCCCATTGGGAGTGCGTATGTCGTTGACGACCAGCGTAACCTTGCCATCCCTGATCATGTAAATGCCCAGGGAGTGCAGCGCTGTCGTAGGGTCTTTATCGCCAAGTGCCCAGTTAAATGTGTCCGTAAAGTAGACGGTTCCGTCCTTCTTCACGACGACGTCGTTCGGGCCGTTCAGCCGCTTTCCTTCGTAGCTATCTGCCAGCAGGACGCGGTTGCCGTACCAGTCGATGCGATACACGGACCGGCCCCCGTAGTTGCAGACTACGAGTCTGCCTTGCGGGTCCAGGGTAAGCCCGTCCGACCCGAGCATCATGAATTGGTGCAGGGGGTCTTTCCGGTCCGCGCCATTGCTTTGCCTATGACCCACGCGCAATGACATGTAGCCGTTCCAGGGTCCACCGTAGCCGCTTTCATTGACGAGCACGGACACGGCGCCGTCCGGCGTCAGTTTATCGATGACGTTTGCGGGCACATCGCTGAACACCAGGTAACCGGTCTTGCCCTGATGCACCCAATTCAATCCCTCCGTGAAGCCGAAGCCGCTCTTTACTACTTGCAGCTTGGCGTCGGGAGAGACGATAGCGTCCATCGCCGGATCAAGACTGATGATCTCGGGCTTGCCGTCAGGCGTCTGAGCTCGCGCCGATACCGCGGCCAGCATCAGGAAACAGGAGATAGCGACGAGCACGCAGTTCTTTTTCATCGCGTCGTGTCCGGTCAATGCCCAGACGCCTTGGCATCGCTTGGCTTGAACACCCAAAGCGTGGTGCTACCGCTCGGATCATCAATCTCGGGAGTCAGAGCACTGGAAAACGCGTCCATCGCGCTGCCGCTACCGGCCACCACGGCGAGATACTGCTCGCCGCCGGCCTCGTAGGTAATCGGCGAGGAGCTCGGCGCGGAGTTCAGCGTTGTCTGCCACAGGAGCTTGCCGGTCGCGGAAGCATAGGCATGGAATTCGCGATCGTGCGAGCCGCTGAAGATCACGCCTCCGGCTGATGCGAGCGTCGAGCTCTCGATGGGCGCGCGCTGACGCAGCGTCCAGATGACCTTGCGCGTCCTGAGGTTGATCGCCTCGATGCGGCCGAATTTGCCGTCGCTGCCTTGTGGGGGGATCGGCGCGCGGCTGATATCGTCTCCGCCGGCGGCGATTTGCGCGGCATCGCGCGGCACCAGGTGGAAGTTCATGCAGTTATCGAGCAGGGGCACGTACAGGATGTCGGTGCTCGGATCGAACGAGGTCGAGATCCAGTTGCGAGCCCCGTCGGTGCTCGGGCAGATGACGTAGTTCTGGCCGGGTTTGGGATTATCGAACGCCGGATTGACGATCTTGGCGCCGGTCTTGGGGTCGATGCGCGTGACCAGATTCTGTTGGCCGAGCTCAGTAGAAAACTCGTACTTGCCGTCGGCACGATCGAGCGCATCGAAGATGGCGAGCTTGCCGCCGGTGACCAGCAGTTTCTTCGGTCGGCCGTTCACCGGGAGCGTGAGCAGCGACTGCTCGAACACCCAGTCCATGTCCCAGACGTCACGGTTCATGTGCTGGTAATACCAGACCAGCTTGCCGGTATCTGGATCCAGCGCCAGGGTGGAGTCTGTATAGAGCGCGTCGTTGGAGTCCCCCGGGGTAGAGCGCGGCAGCAGCAGCGTTCCCGTGTCATAGGTATTGCCGGTGCCGAAGTACAGCAGATTCAGGTCGGGATCAAAGCTTCCGACTGTCCAGACTCCGCCACCATAGCGTTGACTGACGGGTGCCCCATTCCAGCTGTCCCCGCCAGGCTGTCCCGGGCGCGCAATGGTATGAAAGCGCCACAGCTCCTTGCCTGTCTGCCCGTCCAAAGCCACGATGAAGTCACCGCCGGGGGCGTTGAGCGCAAGGCTTACGCCGATGACCACCTTGCCGTCTGCGACGATGGGACCGCCCGACAGTGTGTAGGGGCTGCCGCTGGGCGCATCCTCGTGCGTGCCCGGGTCTGGCGTGCCGATCGCGGTATCCCAGATCAGCCTGCCAGTCTTGACGTCCAGCGCCACCATGTGACCATCCGCCGTGGGCGCGTACAGCTTGTCCTGGTAGATCGCGAGCGCCTTCACGTGCGCTTGACGACCCTCGTGAAGCCGCGGGGGCAGCTGGCGTACGTATTGCCATAGCATGCTGCCGTCGCTGCCGCTGAGCGCCTCCACCGTGTTGGCACTCTCGATGAACAGCACCCCATCGTGCACCAGGGGGGTGATCTCATTGCCGCTGGCCGGCAGCGTGATCGTCCAGGCCACTCTCAGAGCGCCGGCGTTGCGTGCATTGATCTGATTGAGCCGGCTGTAGCCGGTGGCAGCGTAGGTACCGTGCCACATCAGCCAGTCCGCAGCGGGTGGGTTGCGCAGCATCGAGGCAGTGACCGGCGTGAGCGCGTCGAGCAGGGCGCCACGGCGCGCCATGGCTGCCTGATAAATCGCATCGTGATTGCCGAGAAATCCGTAGCCGCCGGCCCGGCGCGCCGAGGACGCAGCTTTCGCGAGCTCGGCCGCCGACAGTACCGATTGCCCCGCTGCTGCACCATTCTGCTGCAGGATGTAGGCCTCGATGTCAGCATAGGTCTGGCCATCGAGGCTGTTCGGAGCTGCCGGGGGCATCTTCGTTGCCACGAGACTGAATAAAGCTGCGGCGCTTTGGTTGTGCCACTGGGCCTGGAAGGTCGGCCCCTTGACCGGCGGCCCGAACTGCCCGTCATCCAGGTGCGCGCCATGGCACGATGCACAACTATCATCGTAGGCCGCCTTGCCGCGCGCGGCCTGCGGGGCCGTGAAACTGACCGGCCCGCTGCCAAAGACGCCCTGCGCGTGCGCCCGCGCAGGCACGCCAAAGCCGCAGAGCGCCGTCAGCGCTGTGGTGTACCCGAGGCGGACCCAGCCCGAAGAACGAGGCCAAGCCATGCGCATACGTCAACTCCCTGAGTGCACGTGGCGCGTCGATGTCGAGACGCAGCACAGCGGCGCCTGGCCCGCGGGCAGCTGCTGGTCGAAGGCGGCGAGCAGCACCTCTTCGCCCGTATGCTGGCCCATCACCGATACGAGGCCCACCAGATCCCGTTCTCCGAAACTCTTTACCGCCCGCGCGTAGGTGGCCGCCGTTACGTAGTGCTTGTCGAACAGCTCCCGGCCCAATTCGATGAGGCTCGCGTCTTTCTCGTCCAGACCCGTCGTCGGCTCGCGCTTGCGGATGACATCGATAACCTTTGCCGCCAGACCGTCCTTCATGGCCGCCAGCTCGTTGACTGTCCAGTCATATGCCGAATCGTGCTCGCGCGCTGTCACCAGGATTGCCACGTCGATCACGGGTTGCCCGACGCTGGCCTGCAGAGCCTTCACTCCACCACGACCTCCATGCAGCCCTATCTGCAGCGGCCCAGTACCCGCGGGCGAGCCTCCCAGGGGACGGCTATAGAGCAGGCCCGGTCTGATGGTGGGCTCGGGCAGCAGCGGAAGGCGGTTTCTGGAGTCCGGATGGATGTCGTCGGGAGGGGTGAATGGCAGCGGCAGAAACTGCTTGAAGCCTGGGGGCATTTGCTGGTTGAAGGCGCTCAAGGATGCCGACACACTGGCGTAGTCCGCCATCTCGCTTACGACATCCACCAGGTTTTTCTCGCCGAGCACCCGCAGGGCGCGGGCGTAAGTGTCCGAGCTGAGCTTGTGAGTACCAAAGATCTCACGGCCAACCTGGATAATGATTGCTTCCCTGGCCCCGAGCTCGCCTTTGGACGCGAGCGCCGTTACGGGGAGGTTACGGCGGATGATGTTGATGACGGCCGGATCGAGCGATGTGGCGAGCGCCTGCATTTCGTGCAGCGACCACTCGTACGGTTGGTCGAGGGCGCGTCCCGTGACGAGCACCGGGATCTGCATCACACCCAGGCCCAATGGCGAGAGCATCTGCAGGTCCAGCGCCGGCTCCGGGGTGCCGTGCAGCCGCATCGAGGGCCCCTTGGGGGCAGCGCCCGCAAAGCTCGCCATGCCTCTGTCGTAGATCTGCTTGGCGCGTGCGCCGGCATCGTCGGGATTCAGCAAGGACAGCCGGTTACGCGTCTGCGGATTGACATCCTTGGGCAGGGCATCCTGCTGCGCAAAACTCGCGCTGGCGCCAAGAAGGCCAAGCGCGGTAAGCAGCCCTGTGGCTGCAAGCGTGACGGAACTGTTCGATCGCTTCATTGACTGCCCCCGTGCGGTATGCCGGCGCTGGCCGGCAGCGCGTTCACTCTTACATATTGATGGTCGGTGATTCGACAGCGCAAGCTGCGCCGTGGCTACGGCAGCGCGAAGACATGCACCATGTTTCCTGCCGTAATGGCCACGTATTGCTTGCCGTCCCTGCCTTCATAGCTCAGAGGATCGTTGCCGTTGCCGCCGAGATCCGTGACCCACAGCATCCTGCCGGTGTGCGAATCGTAGGCGCGGAACATCCGGTCGGTCGTAGCCCCGTCGAACACCAGCCCGCCCGCTGTAGCAATCGGTCCGGCGCTGCTGCCATTGCCGGTGTGCTGCTTGTCCGCCGGCAGGCCCTTGGTGATACCGGCAACCTCCGACCAGGCGATCTCTCCGGTGTTGGCATTGACGGCGATCAACTTTCCCCAGGGCGGTTTCTGGCAAGGCCAGTTGCCGAGAACTTTGCCCGCCGCGTCTTTCGCAATAGCAGAGAAGCCGGCGTAGGGACCGGGGCCCACGACGCTCGCGCGATCGTACTGCTGTGTCGAGCCCTCGGTGCCGCGCCCGTAATCCAGGCCGGGCTTCTTCTTTTCGATCCAGCCGATCAAGGCGTTGTTGTGGATGTGGACGAATACATACCCGTCGGTGGGATCCACGGCCACGCCGCCCCAATTCGAGCCGCCGGTGCCTCCGGGAAACTGTATGGAGCTGTGCACCGGAGTGCCTTCCTTGTGATACAGCCAGGCCGTGAAGGGGCCTGCGTTGTAGAAGCCGCCGGACTTTTCCACCAAAGCCTGACAGGCGGCAGCGTGCTGGGCCGTGGTGTCCTGCGCTGTGACCAGATCGGAAGGCTTGTAGCTGTCGCGCGCGAGCGGTGCAGGCTTCAACGGGAAGGGTTGCGTCGGCGAATACCATTCGCCCGGCACGTCTCCCTTGGGTACCGGGCGCTCCCTCACGCCGAAAATCGACTTACCGCTTTGGCTGTTGAGAATGAACATCCAGGCGGATTTGTTCATGGCAATGACCACGGGCACCCTCTTGCCGTCACGATCGATCGTCAGCAGAGCGGGGCCTGATGGTAAATCCTGATCCCACAAGCCGTGGTGGATGGTCTGGAAATACCACTTGAGCTTTCCGGTTTTGGCGTTGACGGCCACCAGCGAGTTGCCGAACAGATCGTTGCCCGGGCGATCGCCGCCGTAATAATTCGGCGAAGCGCCGCCCACAGGCATGAATAAGGTGTCGGTTTTCGCATCCACGGTCATGTACCAGCTCCAGACGTTGGTTCCGGAGCGGTCTTTCCAGCTGTCGTTCAGCCAGCTGTCGTGACCCACCTCGCCTGGTCGGGGAACGGTGTGGAACACCCAGAGTATCCTGCCGGTCCGGATGTCGAGCGCGCGTGTATCACCCGGCGGGCCGACAGGAACCTCGCCCACGGTGGCTCCGAGGTACATGATGTCGCCAAATACGGTGGGCACACCCACGTAGCCGACGTCCAGAGTGACGACGCCGCTGTCACCGAAGCCGGGCACCGGCTTTCCGGTCGCCGCGTCCAGCTCCTCGACTTTCTTGTCGAAGGTGGTGACGATGATACGCGGCGGATCCTGCGCATCGCCGGGCCAGTAGGCGACCCCGCGCGTGGACGGTTCCGCGCCCTCCCGGTCGTAGCTCCAGACTTCCTTGCCGCTGTCCGCATCCAGGGCGACGATCCGCGAGCCCGCCGGCAGGTACATCACG
>DATJUN010000058.1:0-39618 GCA_035502275.1 Steroidobacteraceae bacterium | reverse complement strand
CCAGATTCACCGGGATGGCGAAGCCGATGCCCTCGACGGTGAGATTGCCGCTGTTGTTCAGCACCGCGGTGTTGATACCGATGAGCTCGCCGCGCGCATCGACCAGCGCGCCACCGGAGTTGCCGGCGTTGATGGCGGCGTCGGTCTGAATGAAATTCTCGAAGGTCGCCACACCGAGTGAGCGCCGCCCGGTCGCGCTGACGATGCCGTGGGTGACCGTCTGGCCAAGCCCCAGTGGGTCACCGATCGCGAGCACCGGGTCGCCGACCTGCAGCATGTCGGAGCGCCCGAGCGGCATCACGGGCAGGTTTTTCAGCCGGATCGACAGCAGCGCCAGGTCGGTATCCGGATCGCGCCCCACGACGCTGGCGCTGGTCACGCGCCCGTCGGCCAGATACACCATGATGGTGTCGGCGCCTTCGATGACGTGGTTGTTGGTGACGACGTGGCCGGCGGCGTCGACGATCACACCCGAGCCCAGCGCGCTCTCCATGCGCTGGCGATAGAAGGGCTGCAGGTCGCCGAACAGCGGCCCGAACGGGCCGGGCTGGATCTGCTCGGTCACGAGGCGGCGGGTGGAGATATTGACCACGGCGGGCGCAGCACGCCGCACCGCCGCGGCGTAGGAGCCGGTGTTGTCGGGCTGGCCTGCCGGTGCCTGCGATGCGTTGCCGGCGGCGACCGGTGCCGCGTCCGCGGGCAGATCGCCCACCGGGGCGCCGTTGGTGGCTGTGTCGCTGGCGGGCGTGCCCGACGGGGCAGCGTTTGCGCCGTCGGGGGCGGCGAGGCCGTCGCGGTTCGCGTCAGCGCTGCCGGGGAGCTCGGCGGTATCGGCACTGGTCGAGGCGCGCACCGGCGGCGGCTGCGTCAGCATGCCGGGACGCAACAGAAGCTGTGGGTGAATGAACACGATGACGAAGGCGAGCGCCAGGCCGCCGATGACGCTGCCGGCGACGAACAGCGCAGCGCGGCCGAGGAGGGGATGGGGCTTCATGGCGGGCTCACGGGCTGACGGGCTGACGGGCTGACGGGGAGATTCGGGCCTTCAGGGCGGCGGTTCATGGTCGTGCGCGGCTGATCAAGAGGTGCGGATGACATCAGGCGGCCAGGCAAGGCCGACCGGTTGTGTATAATGCGACACTTCCTGACGTTTACGTAGCGTCCACCCGTGTGTGCCATGCGATGGCCACGCGCCGGATGCCAGCGCGTATGAGAGAGGGACATGAGTGAAGTTGGCGTGATGGCAGCGCCTCCCGCTGCCGACGAAGTGGATCAGACCCGCAGGAAGTTCCTCACGTTCGCCACCGCCGGGCTTGCCGCAGTGGGCGCCGTGGCCACGGTGGTCCCTTTCGTGGAGTCCTGGAACCCGTCAGAGCGGGCCCGCGCGCTGGGCGCTCCGGTCGAGGTCGACCTCTCGAAGATGGAAGAGGGGCAGCTGATCACCTCGACCTGGCGTCGGCAGGTCATCTATATCGTGCGCCGGCCGCAGAACCTGGTGGATGCGCTGTCCAAAAACAACCCTGAACTGAAGGATCCGGACTCCAAGGAGTCGACCCAGCCCGACTACGCGCGCAACGAGATGCGTTCGCGCACGGCTGAGTTTCTCGTGATGATCGGCTACTGCACGCACCTGGGCTGTCTGCCCAAGGCGTTCTTCGATCCGGGCGATCCCGTGCTCGGGCCGACCTGGCCGGGCGGATTTCGCTGCCCCTGTCACGGATCGCGCTACGACATGGCCGGGCGGGTATTCGATGGTGCCCCGGCACCCTACAACCTCGTCGTGCCCCCTTACAGCTATCGCACTCCGACCACGCTCGTCGTCGGCCTGGACAACGCCAGCTCCGCCAGCTCCGGGAGCCCCGCCTGATGCCCGATATTTCCGATCACAAGTACGACCAGCAGCGCGGTGCCGCCACGGCTCAGAGCGGACTGTGGGCCTGGATCAACAAGCGCTTTCCAGCCGAGAGCTTCATCCGCAGCCAGGCGCTCGAGTACTACGCACCGAAGAACTTCAACTTCTGGTACTTCTTCGGCTTCATCGCCGTGGTGGTGCTGGTCATCCAGCTGCTGACCGGCATTTTCCTGACCATGTTCTACAAGGTCGGGGAAGCCACCGCCTTCGATTCCGTGCAGTACATCATGCGCGAGGTCGACTTCGGCTGGCTGATCCGCTACATGCACTCGACGGGTGCATCGGCGTTCTTCGCGGTGATCTATCTGCACATGTACCGCGGCCTGCTCTACGGCTCGTACAAGGCACCGCGCGAGCTGCTGTGGCTGTTCGGCATGATCATCTACCTGGCGCTGATGGCCGAGGCGTTCATGGGCTATGTGCTGCCCTGGGGCAACATGTCCTACTGGGCCTGCCAGGTCATCATCAACATCTTTGGCACCATCCCGGTCATCGGTGGTGGCCTGGTGCTGTGGATCCGCGGCGACTACGGCGTCGCCGATGCCACACTCAATCGCTTCTTTGCGCTGCACGTCGTGGCCATCCCGCTGGTGCTGCTGCTGCTGGTGGTACTGCATCTGGTGGCGCTGCGGCATTCGGGCTCGAACAATCCCGACGGCATCGAGATCAAGGCGCATCGGGACGCGAACGGCAAGCCGCTCGATGGCATTCCGTTTCATCCCTACTACAGCGTCAAGGACCTGGTGGGCATCTGCGCCTTCCTGACCATCTTCGCCGGCATCATCTTCTTCGTGCCGACCTTCGGTGGGCTGTTTCTCGAGGATGCGAACTTCACCCCGGCCGATCCGGTGTCCACGCCGCCTGACATCACCCCCTCCTGGTACTTCACCCCCTACTACGCGATCCTGCGCGCCATCCCGAATCAGCGCATCGGCGCTCTGATGCTGCTGCTGGCGGTGCTGGCGTTCTTCTTCCTGCCGTGGCTGGACCGCTCGCCGGTCAAGTCGGTGCGTTATCGCGGTTGGATTTTCAAGCTCTTCCTCGCGGTGTTTACCGTTTCATTCCTGGGGCTGATGTACATGGGCATGCAGCCGCCCACTCCCACGGCCTACGTGATCTCGCGCGTGTTCATGGTGGGCTACTTCGGCTTCTTCGTGCTGATGCCGTGGTACTCACTCATCGACCCGGTCAAGCCGGTGCCCGACAGGGTCACGTTCCATCATGACCATTAAGATCATGGGCAAGCTCTCGCGTCTGATCCTGTGCGCCTCGGCGCTGTCGCTGACGGTTGCAGTCGGCGTCGCCGCGGTGCGCAGCGCCTCCGCGGCCGAGATTCCCGGCGTGCCCGCGAACACCGAACCGGTGGACTGGAACAGCTGGACCGCCGGCAACAACGTCAGCGACCTGGCCTCGTTGCAGCGCGGCGCGCGCAATTTCATGAACTACTGCGAGGGCTGCCACTCGCTGAAGTACGAGCGCTACCAGCGCATGGCCACGGATCTGAAGATCCCCGATTCCGTGCTGGCGGCCAACCTGGTCGCGCCCGGCAGCACCAATCTCGACTACATCGGCACGCCGATGCCGAGCGAAGATGCGGCCGCCTGGTTCGGCAAGGTCCCGCCGGATCTGTCGGATATGGCGCGCTACAAGGGCACCAACTACATCTATCGGTACCTGCGGACCTTCTACGCGGATCCGAGCAGTCCCACGGGCAGCAACAATCTGGCTGACCCGAATGTGGCGATGCCCAATGTGCTTTCCGACCTCGAGGGCGTCAAGGAAGCGGTGTTCCGTACGGTCAAGGGGCCGGACGGGACCACGCAGCAGGTATTCGATCATTTCGCGACCGATTCTGCGGGCAATATGACGCCCGAGCAGTTCGATGGTTTCGTGCGCGACACGGTCAATTTCCTCGATTACGTCGGGGAGCCGGCGCAAATCGAGCGCCAGAGGCTCGGCATCTGGGTCGTGCTGTTCCTGCTGGTTCTGACGGGCTTTGCCTGGCTGCTCAAGAGGGAATACTGGAAAGACGTGCATTGAGCGTTTGAGATGCGCAGTTACTCGCGTCGTTGGCAGGGGAGGTGATTCATGTCCCGCCGCTCGGTCATGACGCTGTTCTCGGCGCCCGAAGAAGCCCACAGCCATCGCACCCGTATCGTTCTGGCGGAGAAGGGTGTCGAGATCGACATCATCAACGTGGTGCCGGGGCGCTATCCGGAGGACCTGCTCGATCTCAATCCCTACCACAGCCTGCCGACGCTGGTGGACCGGGATCTGGTGCTGTATGACTCGCGCGTCATCATCGAATACCTGGACGAGCGCTTTCCGCATCCGCCGCTGATGCCGGTGGATCCGATCCTGCGCGCGCAGTTCCGGCTGGCGCTCTATCGCATCGAGCGCGACTGGTACGCTCTGGCGCAGGCGATCGATGAAGATCATGACAAGAAGCACGTCGCCAGGAATCGCAAGATCCTGCGCGATGCAATCCTGCAGAGCGCAGACGTCTTCAAGGTCAAGCCGTACTTCCTGAGCGATGAATTCTCCCTGGTGGATGCGAGCATCGCGCCGATCCTCTGGCGGCTGCGCCGCTACGAGATCGACCTGCCGCCGCAGGCCCAGGCGCTGTCGCGCTACGCTGCCACCATCTTCGCGCGCCCTTCATTCCGCGCCAGCCTGTCGGAAGCCGAACACGAGATGAGGGCGGACTGATGAGCCCTTCCCCCAGCGGGCCCGGCGACGGGCCCGGCGGTGCGCGGCGCGCGGCCATCCCGCGGCGTCCCTATCTGCTGCGCGCCATGCACGAGTGGATCAGCGATAGCGGTTATACGCCCCACGTCATCGTCGACGCGCTGCAGGCCGGCGTCGAGGTGCCGGTCGCCTATGTCAAGGAAGGCAAGATCGTGCTGAACCTGTCGACCACGGCGACGCAGCGCCTGCAGCTGAAGAACGACAGCGTGCAGTTCGATGCGCGCTTCGCCGGAATCGTGCACCACGTGAAAGTGCCGATTCAGGCGGTTCTCGGCATCTACGCACGTGAGACCGGCGAGGGCATGATTTTCTCCGAGTCCGATCCCGAAGGGCCCACCCCACCCTCGGGGCCCGGGCCCGGGCCGGAAACCCCGCCGCCCGAGACTCCCGGGCGCCGCCGGGCGAAGCTCACCGTCGTCAAGTAGCGAGCCGCGAGCCAGGCGGCGCGCCTACGCCAGCGGCCGCAGGCGCTACATCACATTTTGCAGCCATTCGATGGGTTGCCCGGTCCCGCCCGCAAGCAATGCATCAAAGCGCACGTTCAGCCGTGCAAGCGCGGGACGGCGCGCGAGCAGGTGCCTTGCGGTCAGCAGCATGCGCTGGCGCTTGGCGGCAGAGATGCTCGCGGCGGCTCCGCCGAATCGATTGCTCGAGCGCAAACGCACCTCGCCGATGACCAGCAGGTCGCCGCGGCAGGCGACGAGGTCGAGTTCCCCGCCGCGCCAGCGGTAATTGCGCAGCAGAATGCGAAAGCCTGCCTGCTGCAGCAGCTGGGCAGCGCGTTCCTCGGCCTGCACCCCGAGTGCGTGGCGATCGAGCGGGGTTGATGTCATCACTCGCCGCAGCCTGCGCGCGCGGTCGAGCATGCGCGATGCGCCAAATCGACGCGTCGGTGCAGAAATACGCCCGGGCGTTGCATCCGGTCCTGCCGCGCGATGACAGATTAATGCGCATCACGATGCGCATGTGAATGTGCTCACATATGTTCAGCCGCACCAGGAGAGCACTCGTGCCGCGTACCCTTGTCACCGCCCTGAAGCGCGCCACAAACGTCACCGTTCGGGCCGACCTGCTCGCAGCAGCTCGCGCAGCCGGCATAAACCTGTCGGCTACGCTGGAAAGAGGTCTGAGGGAAGAGTTGGCAGTGCGAGAGCGTCAACGCTGGCGCAGTTCACTGTTTATCGCAACAGGAATTCACGCACCAAGGGTGCGTTCCCGCTGCTGCTGGATGTGCAGGCCGATCTGCTGGATGCGCTGAAGACGCGCGTGGTTGTTCCGATGAGCCGCGCCAGTTCCCTGGCGAGGCATCCTCTGGACCAATTGACGCCGATTGTGCCGTTCGAAGCGGATGCCTATGTGCTGCTCACGCCGCAGCTGGCAGGCATTGCTCATGCGGAACTCGGTCCCCCGATCGGCAGTCTCGCGGAACATCGCGGCATGATTCTCGCTGCGATGGACTTTCTGCTGAAGGGACTCTGATCAGAGCACCCTCAGGGCGGCAGCGGTGCCACAGGGGCCGCCCCAGGCGCGCCAGCAGTCCCGGTCGCGCCGGGCAGGGCGGCGGCGCCGTTCGGTGGGGGCAGAGGGCGCGGATTGCCGTTGCGATCCACGCGCACCCAGATGAGCTCGCGCTGGACGCGCCGATCGGCGTCGAAGTGCAGCTGGCCGGTCAGACCATCGATCTGCACCGCGGCGGGCGTGCCATAGGGCGCCGACATCGCCAGCATCAGCTGGCAGGCATCGTAGCCGAAGGCGAAATAGCGACTGCGCCAGGCGACGCGATTGCCCCAGGTGTCGGACAGAGTGTCGCGCAGGTCCGATAGAGCGGTCTGGCCGCTGATCATCCAGGGCATATCCGCATACATCAGGCCGGCGATGTCGCTATTGGAATCGCGTAAATCGGGCTCGTAGGCCTCGGCGATCGAGTAGCTCGGGATGTCATAGGCATAGGAATAGTTCAGCTGCGGCATGATCAGCCGCGCGTTCAGCGCGCTGTAGGGCACGATGAAGACGAACTCGATGTCACCACGGTGGCGCGGCTCGAAATTGAACTTCGTGCCGAGCGCGCGCTGCAGGCGCTGGTCGCGCTCCTGGCTCTGATCGATGCCGAGCACGGCGCGCAGCTCATCGCTGTAGTCGTGGCCTGCCGGATCATAGGTCGGGGCTGCGATCACCGTGCCGCCGCCCAGGGTAAGCGCACGCGAGAAAGCACTGGCCACGCGCGTGCCCCAATCGTTGCGGGGCACGATCACGATGCCGCGGTGGTGACCGTCGGCAAGGATGCGCTGTGCGGTGAGCTGTGCTTCCTGCTCGGGCGAGAGCGCATATTGGAACAGCCCCGGCGGGGCGGCCATGCCATCGGGCAGGAAGTTGAGCGCCAGCATCGGCACGGGCTCGGGGCCCTGCGCGGCGATGCTGGCCACCGCGGCCGGTATCAGCGGCCCGACGACGAAGCTGGCGGCATCGCTGCGGGCCTGGGCCAGCGCCTGCGCGGCCGGCACGGCGGCGGTGTCGTAGATGTGCAGCGGCGGCCGCGCCGCCGGCGGCAGCTGGTAGAGCGCGCTCAGAAAGCCATCGCGCACCGTCGTGCCATCGACGCCATAGGGGCCGCTCAGCGGCAGCAGCAGCGCGACACGCACGCCGGGCGCGCTGGCTGCGAGCGGTGCAGGGAAGGCCTGATCGAGGACCGCCTGCGCCGGATGATTCGGATAGCGTGCGCGCCAGCGTGCCGCGAGTGTCGCGCTGTTGAGCGACAGCGAGCGTGATTGCGCCGCCGTGGCGCCGAGCTCGAGCCACCCGCGTACGACCTGATCGGTGCCGGGGCGCGCCGTGAGGTCCACACCGCGTGCGCGTGCCTGCAGCAGCTCATCGAGCAGCGTGCGGCGCAGCTGCACACGCTGGGCGTTGCTGCCGGCGTAGGCCTCGGCGCTCAGCTCCGCACGAATGCCATCGACCGGGCGAGCGGCCGCGAAGGCGATCTGCATTTTCAGCGAGTAGAAGTCGAGCGCGGCCGCGGCGCCGGCGGCGGCCGGCAGGGCGCTGATCTGCCGCCACGCGAGTTGCGCATGATGCAGCTGATAGGCGACTCTGGCACCGAGCAGTTCGCGCTCGTAGTGCTGCGCGGGGGCCAGCGGACCGCTGAGCGTGGCGAGCACACGCTGGGCGTCGGCCGGGCGCTGCGCGGCCAGCCACTCCTGCGCCGCGGAGAGCAGCAGCTGCGCGCGGGCAGCGACATTGCGCATGGCCTCGCCCTCGTAGGCGAGGGCGGCCTGCACGTGATCGCCGCGGCGTGCCAGCTGCGGCCCGCTGGGGGCAGCCGGCGCCTCGCCGGAGGGCGGGGGCAGGCTCACGCAGGCGGCGAGCGCCGCGGCCGCCACGAACAGAATCCACAGTCGCTTTTTCGGTGGCATCATGCGGGTTTCGGCTCGCCCACGGATGAAACGGGATTTGATTATAGTGGCTCGCCGCGATCAGGTCCGCGCTGCAGAGCACGCCGCGAGCCGTGCGCAGCGCAACGCACGCGGGCGACTCGATGTGGTTGCAACTCCTATCGGTAATCTTGCCGATCTGACCCCGCGTGCGCGCGACGCGCTCGCGGCCGCGGACCTCGTGGCAGCGGAAGATACACGTCACACCGGCGCGCTGCTGCGCGCGCTTGGCATCCAGGCGCCTCTGCTATCGCTGCACGACTACAACGAGAGCGCGCGCGTGCAGGAGCTCATCGAGCGCATGCACGCGGGCGCAATCGTCGCGCTGGTCAGCGACGCTGGCACACCCCTGGTGTCGGATCCGGGTTATGCGCTGGTGCGCGCTGCGTCGGAGGCCGGCATCACGGTACGCGCGCTACCGGGTCCCTCCGCGCTGACCGCCGCGCTGAGCATCGCCGGGCTGCCCACCGATCGTTTCGTATTCGAAGGCTTTTTGCCGGCCCGCGCCAGTGCGCGGCGTGCACGCCTGCTGGCGCTCGTGAGCGAGCCGCGCACGCTGGTGTTCTTCGAGGCGCCGCATCGCATCGCCACCACACTGCGCGATCTGGCAGCGTTGTTCGGTGGCGCTCGGCGCGCGGTCATTGCGCGCGAGCTCACGAAGCTGCACGAGAGCGCGCATCGCGGTGCCCTGGCGGCGCTGCTGCGCTCGCTGGATGCAGAGCCAAATATGGCGCGCGGAGAGATCACGCTCATCGTCGAGGGAGCGGGCGAGGAAATTTCAGCCGGCGCCGAGCCCGAGGCTGCCGCCGTCGCTGCCGCGACAGGGGCGGAAGCAGACACGGACACGGGCACGGACACGGGCACGGGCGTGGGCACGGGCGTGGGCGTGGACACGGATGCGGGCAGCGGCGCGGGCAGGAGCGCGGCAGGGGCTGGGGCGAGGGGGGCGCTGCTGGCGCAGGCACTGCGGCTGCTGCTGGCGGAGCTGCCTCCGGGGCGGGCGGCCGCGATCGCTGCGCAGCTGGCGGGGGTGCCGCGGCGCGAGGCCTATGCGCTGGCACAGCGCCTGCGAGACGCGCAAGAAGTTGAGCCGCCCCCCTGAAGCACGTATCGTGCGCCGCGCGAGGAGCCGGCCGGGCAGCCGCTGTGGGAGCGGGACGCAAGTTTCGCGCCCATGGAGGAAAGTCCGGGCTCGGCGGGCAGGGTGCCAGGTAACGCCTGGGGGGCGCGAGCCCACGGAAAGTGCAACAGAGAGTAGACCGCCAAGCGTCGGAAACGGCGCCGGTAAGGGTGAAACGGTGCGGTAAGAGCGCACCGCGTCAGTGGTAACACGCGACGGCATGGCAAACCCCACCCCGAGCAAGGCCAAATAGGGAAGTCGCAGCCGCCCGTGGGCTGCAGCGATCGCCCGCGCGTGCTTCCGGGTAGGCCGCTTGAGGCGTGCGGTGACGCACGTCCCAGAGGAATGGCTGCTCACGACAGAACCCGGCTTATAGGCCGGCTCTTCGCTTCTTCCTACATTTGATGCGCCGCGATTCGTCCCCTTGCGCGGCGGTGCATCCGAAAAATCACTTGTCTTCGAGCTTTGGGGCTCAACCCTCTGATCCCTAAAGATTCGTTAATGGGCATACCGTCCCACCTGAGCTTTGGGGCTGTAAGTCCCTACAGCTGCTGAAAAAATTACTGTCGGAAAGCGTTGACAGGGGGGTATTTGCATTCCTATAGTGGAGCCAAGTGGGAAAAGGTGGGAGGGAATGGGTCGCAATGGCCCTGATTCCCAGGTCTAATGTTCCGCGGCGCAGCAAAAATCACCCTGGATGACAAAGGTCGGGTCGTCGTACCGACACGCTACCGCGAGCGACTGCTCGAGCGCTCCCAGGGCCAGCTGGTCGTCACGGTGAACCTCGACGGGGCCTGCCTGCTCATCTATCCGCTGACCGACTGGGAACAGGTGGAGCGCCGCATCATGGAGCTGCCGACCTTCAACGAAGAGTCGCGTCGGTTGCAGCGCATCATGGTGGGGCATGCCGCCGACCTGTCGCTCGACGGGCATGGCCGCATGCTCCTGCCTCCGGAACTGCGTGAACTCGCCAAGCTCAATCGGCATGCGGTCCTGATCGGTCAGGGCGCGCGCTGCGAGCTCTGGGATGAGGCGCGCTGGAATGAGCGACGCGATGCGTGGCTCGCGACCGAAACGTCGGCTGCGAATCTGCCGGCGCAGCTCGATTCGCTGTCGCTTTGAGGCGGCGTCCGCGCATGACAGAGGGGGGATGCATTGGATGAGCACACGCCGGTGCTTCTCGAGGAGGTTCTCGCAGCGCTGGCGGTCAGCCCGGCGGGCCTGTATGTCGATGCGACCTTCGGTCGTGGCGGTCACAGCGCGCGCATCCTCCAGGCGCTCGGTGCGCAGGGGCAGCTCGTGGCGCTCGATCGCGACCCGGAGGCGATCGCGGCGGGGCGCCTGCGCTTTGGCCAGCAACCGTGCCTGCGCCTGGTGCACGCCGACTTTACGCAGCTCGCCGCCGCGGTGCGCTCCCAGACGGCGAGGGCGCACGCCGACGGCATCCTGTTCGACCTGGGCGTCTCCTCCCCGCAGCTCGATGACCCCGCGCGCGGCTTCAGCTTCAACCAGGACGGCCCGCTCGATATGCGCATGGATCCGACGCATGGCCGGCCGGTTTCCGCATGGCTCGCGCAAGCGGGTCGTGACGAGATCCGTCGCGTGATTGGCACTCTCGGAGAGGAGCGCTTCGCCGGCCGTATCGCCAATGCCATCGTGCGCGCGCGCGCCCAGGCGCCGCTCACCCGCACCGCAGAGCTGGCGGCGCTGGTGGCCACGGCCGTTCCCACGCGCGAGGCCGGCAGGCATCCGGCCACGCGCACCTTTCAGGCGCTGCGCATGCACGTGAATGACGAGCTCGGCCAGATCGAGCAGGGCCTCGCCCAGGCGCTCTCGCTGCTCGCCCCGGGCGGGCGCCTTGCCGTCATCAGCTTTCATTCACTCGAGGATCGGCTGGTCAAGCAGTTCATCCGCCGCCACGCCGAGGCCGACGCGGGCCTGGCGGGCGTGCCGCTGCGCGCCAGCGAAATGCGTGCCGTGCAGCCGCTGGCGCTGCGCCGCGTGGGCCGAAAACAGCGCCCCGGCGCCGCCGAGATCGCCGCCAATCCGCGCGCGCGCAGCGCGCTGCTGCGTGTCGCGGAGCGCCTGGCATGAGTGCCTCGCGCCGAGCGCTGATCATCGTGCTGCCGCTGCTGTGGTGCGCGGTGCTCGGTTCTGCCGCCGGGGCGATCTATGCCAAATACCGCGCGCGCGAGCTGTTCATGCAGCTCACGCAGCTGCGCAGCGAGCGCGAGGCGCTCGACGATGACTGGGGACGGCTGCAGCTCGAGCAGAGCGCCTGGTCCGCCTACACGCTGGTCGAGCGTGTCGCGCGCGATCGGCTGCACATGAGCACCCCCGATCCGCGCGCCATCGAGATCATCACCCCATGAGACGGCGTACGAGTCGCGCGCGCGGCAGCCGCGGAAAGCGCGCGGCGGGACGGGCCGCGCGAGCGCGGCCGTATTCGCACCGCCTGCGCCTGCGCGTTGCATTCGCAGCGCTCACGCTCGTCGCACTGGGACTGCTGGGACGCGCCGTCGAGCTGCAGCTGGTCGAGCACGGCTTTCTGACGCAGCAGGGCGATGCCCGCTCCTCGCGCGTGACCACTCTGCTGGCCCATCGCGGCGACATCACCGATCGCAACGGCGAGCCGCTGGCGGTGAGCACACCGGTCGATTCCGTGTGGGCCGATCCGCAGCAGCTGCAGGAGCAACTGGAGGATCTGCCGCGCCTGGCGAGCGTACTGGGCATGGATCGCGGCGAGCTCACGCGACGCGTGACGAGCAACATGGATCGCCAGTTCCTCTATCTCAAGCGCGGTGTCGATCCGGTCGAGGCGCGCCGCGTGGCGGCGCTGGATGTGCCGGGCGTCAACCTGACGCGCGAATATCGTCGCTACTACCCGGCCGGCGAGGTCACCGGTCACGTGCTCGGCTTTACCAGCATCGATGATTCCGGGCAGGAAGGCCTGGAGCTCGCTTTCAATCGCTGGCTCGCGGGCAAGGATGGCGCCGAGCGCGTCATCCAGGACAGCACCGGCCAGAAGGTCGAGGACGTCGAGAGCATCCGCGAGGTGCGCCCGGGGCGCGACCTGGCATTGAGCCTGGATCTGCGCATCCAGTACCTGGCCTATCGCGAGCTCAAGCGCGCGATTCTCGCCAATCGAGCGCACGCCGGTTCGGTCGTGGTCATCGACGTGGACACCGGCGAGGTGCTCGCCATGGTCACTCAGCCCGCCTACAACCCCAATGACCGCGGGCAGTTCTCACCGGCCGACTATCGCAATCGCGCCGTCACCGATCTGTTCGAGCCCGGCTCGAGCATCAAGCCCTTCATCGTCGCGGCAGGCCTGTCCTCCGGGCGCTTCAGCACTCACAGCCTCTTCAACACCAATCCAGGCTACGTTCAGGTTGCCGATCGTATCTTCAGGGACGAGCACAATCTGGGTGTGGTCGATCTGGCGACCGTACTCGCGAAGTCCTCGAACGTCGGCATGGTCAAGCTCGAGCAGCAACTGCAGCCGAGGCAGATCTGGAGCACGCTCAGCCGCTTCGGTTTCGGACAGATCACCGACAGCGGGCTGCCGGGCGAATCCGCCGGCGTCTTCACCAACTACGCGCACTGGCGACCCATCACCGTGGCGACGCTCTCGCACGGCTACGGCATCTCGGTGACGCCGCTGCAGCTCGCTTCCGCGTACGCGACGATCGGCGCGCTCGGCGTGCATCATCCGGTCTCGATCCTGCGTGTGGACAGTCCGCCGCCCGATGAGCGTGTGCTCGATGCGCACGTGGCGCGCGAGCTCATCGGCCTGCTGCAGGCGGTGACCACGCAGGAAGGCGCCACGGGCGTGAAGGCGAGCATCCCTGGCTACCGCGTCGCCGGAAAGACCGGAACTGCCTGGAAGTTCATCAATGGCGCCTACGCGACCGATCACTACACCTCGGTGTTCGCCGGGGTCGCCCCCGCCAGCGCGCCGCGCCTGGCCGCCGTGGTGGTGATCGACGATCCGACCGCTGGTCATCACATGGGCGGGGATGTCTCGGCTCCCGTGTTCTCCGCGGTGGTCGGCGGCGCGCTGCGCCTGCTGGGCGTCGCGCCGGATGATGTCGCACCGCCCGCCTCGCCGCTGCTGCCCGGTCAGCAGGTGGCGCTGCGATGAGCGCCACGCCGCGTGCACTGCGTCCGGCCATGCACGGCATCGCCGAGCTGCCGTCCGATCTGATGGTCACGGATCTGACCCTGGACAGCCGCGACGTCAGCCCTGGGGCTGCGTATTTCGCCTGTCGCGGCCGGCAGGCTCACGGCCTCGCGTTCGCCGCGCGCGCCGCCGCTGCCGGTGCGCGCGCCATCGTCTGGGAGAGTGCGCCGGGCATCGAGGTGCCGGTTCTGCCGGCCAATGTGCTGGTGCTGGAAGTGCCGCAGCTGCGCGCTCGCCTGGGACAGATAGCCGATCGCTTCTTCGGTGCACCCTCGGCGCAGCTGGCCATCGCGGCCGTCACGGGCACCAACGGCAAGAGCACCTGTGCCTGGCTGCTGACCGAAGCGCTCGCGCTGCTCGGGCGGCGCAGCGCCTATATCGGCACGCTCGGTGTGGGCAGCGCACGCAACGACGGCGGCGAAGTGGCCATGGCGCTGCGGCCGCTGGCGCACACGACGCCGGATGTGCTGAGCGTGCATCGCCTGCTCGCGCAGCTGCTCGAGGGCGGCAGCGACTCGGTGGCGATGGAGATCTCCTCGCACGCGCTGGATCAGGGGCGCTGCGACGGTGTGCGTCTGCGGGCCGCGGCGTTCACCAATCTCACGCGCGATCATCTGGACTATCACGGCGACATGGACGCATACGCGGCGGCCAAGGCGCGCCTGTTCGACTGGCGCGAGCTCGGCGCGCGCGTGATCAACATCGACGATGGCTTCGGCCGCCTGCTCGCGCAGCGCCTGCAGACCCAGTACCGCGACGTGCCGCTATTTGTGACGGGGCGCGACGTGACGGCGGTACAGGCCGCCGCGCAGGTACCGGACGGTGCGCATCGCCCCAGCGAGTACGTGTGCGCCGAGCGAGTCTCGATCAGCGCCCAGGGCATCGTGCTCGCCGTGCGAAGCAGTCGCGGCAGCGCGACGCTGGCCAGTGCGCTGCGCGGCGCGTTCAACGCCGACAATCTGCTGACGGTGCTGGCGTTGCTGCTGGCGTGGCAGATTCCCCTGGCCCGCGCCTGCGAGGTGCTCGGGGAGTGCTCCGCCCCGCCCGGTCGGATGCAGGCCGAAGGCGGTGGCACGCGTCCGCTGGCACTGATCGACTATGCCCACACGCCCGATGCGCTTGCCAAGGCGCTCGCGGCGGCGCGCCTGCACTGTGAGGGACGGCTCTGGTGCGTGTTCGGCTGCGGTGGCGAGCGTGATCAGGGCAAGCGCGCCGATATGGGCCGCATCGCCGCGGAACTGGCCGATACATTGATCATCACCGACGACAATCCGCGTGGTGAGGATCCGGCCGCGATCGCTGCCGCGATTGCCGAGGGTGCCGCGGCCGCCGGCGCCGGGCAACGCATGCGCATCGTGCACGATCGCGCGCTTGCCATCCGACGCGCGGTGGCGGAGGCCTCGGCGCGCGACGTGGTGCTGGTGGCGGGCAAGGGCCACGAGGCCTATCAGCTCATCGGCGGGGAGCGGCGTGCCTTCAGCGACGCAGAGGCGGTGCGCGCAGCGCTCGCCATGCGAGGTGCCGCATGATCCGCACCCTGGCAGCCTTCGCGGCCGCCTGTGACGGCCGGTTGATCGGCGAGGATCGTCCTTTCGCCGAGCTGGTGATCGACTCACGCGCCGCGCGCGCGGGGGATCTGTTTGCCGCGCTGGCGGGCGAGAAACTGGATGGCCACCAGTTCGTCGCGGACGCCGCCGGACACGGCGCCGCCGGGGCTCTGGTGCTGCGCAAGCAGCTGGTGGCGCTGCCGCAGATCGTCGTCGAGAGCGTCGAGGGCGCCATGGCCCGTGCGGCACGCCGCGCGCGCGCGGCCTTCGCCGGTCCCGTGGTCGGTGTGGCCGGCAGCAACGGCAAGACCACCGCCAAGGAGATGATCGGCGCGATTCTCTCGCAGGCCGGGGAGTGCCTGGCGACACGGGGCAATCTGAACAACCACCTGGGCGTGCCGATGACGTTGCTGCGCCTGCGCGACACGCACGCCAGCGCGGTCATCGAGATGGGCGCCAATCGCGCCGGCGATGTGGCGCAGCTGGTGCAGATCGCGCGGCCGACCGTAGGGCTCATCACCAATGCAGGCGCGGAGCACTTGGAAGGTTTCGGCACGCTCGAGGGCGTGGCGCGCGCCGAGGGCGAGATGGTGGCGACGCTTGCCAGCGACGCCAGCGCCATTTTGAACGCGGATGATCCGTTCGTATCGCTCTGGCGCGCGAACACGGCCGCCAGGGTCGTGACCTTCGGGCTCTCGCGCGAGGCGCATTTCCGTGCCGAAGGGCTGCATCAGGCGGTGGATGCGGCCGGCTTCTCCACGGTCTTCACCCTGCTCAGTCCACACGGGCAGTGCGAGATCCGCCTCGCGCTCGCCGGCGAGCACAATGTGCGCAATGCACTTGGCGCGGCCGCGGCCGCTGCCAGCGCCGGCGCCACGCTCGGGCAGATCCGCGCAGGCCTTGCCGCCATGCGCGCGGTCAAGGGTCGCCTGCAGCTGCGCCGCCGGCGCGACGGGGCCTGGCTCATCGACGATTCGTACAACGCCAATCCGAGCTCGGTGCGCGTGGCCCTGCAGGTGCTGCGCGACATGCCGGGCCGGCGCTGGCTGGTGCTCGGGGATATGGCCGAGCTCGGTGAGGCCGCGGCGCAAAGCCATCGTGAGCTCGGCGAGCTCGCGCGCGCCATGGGAGTGGAGCGGCTCTATACCTATGGAAGTCTTGCAGCGCTGGCCGCCGAGAGCTTTGGCGCCGGTGCCGAGGCCTTTCGGGATGCGCAGGGGCTGACGCAGGCGCTGCAGGGCGCACTGCAGCCCGACGTCTGCCTGCTGGTGAAGGGCTCGCGTGTCAACCGCCTCGAGCGCATCGTCGAGGCGCTCGCCCCCGAGGAGCGCGAGGATCGCGACGACCGCGATGGCCACCATGGCCACGATGGGCCCCAGGGCCGCGCGGCCGGTGGAGTGCACTGACGATGCTCTACTGGGTCGCGAAGCTCCTGGCCGTGCATCACAGCGTCTTTCACGTCTTCTCCTACCTGACGCTGCGCGCCATCCTCACCGTGGCCTCGGCACTGTGCCTGTCACTGCTGGTCGGGCCTTCGATGATCTCGCGCCTGTCGCGCTACCAGATCGGTCAGGTCGTGCGCAGCGACGGGCCGGCGAGCCACCTGCCCAAGGCCGGCACGCCGACGATGGGTGGGGCGCTGATCATCGTGGCGATCGCCATCAGCACGCTGCTCTGGGCGGACCTGAGCAATCGCTTCGTCTGGGTGGCGCTGGGAGTCACCGTCGGGTTCGGCATCATCGGTTTCTACGATGACTACCTGAAGCTCGTTGTGGGTAATTCGCGCGGGCTTCTCCCACGCTGGAAATATTTCTGGCAGTCGGTGCTGGGCATCGGCGCGGCCGTCGTGCTCTTCAAGAGCGCGCACGCGATGGCCGAGACGGATTTTTTCGTGCCGTTCATCAAGACGGTGCGGGTGCCGCTGGGTGCGACCGGCTATCTGCTGATCACCTACTTCATGATCGTCGGCATGAGCAACGCGGTGAATCTCACCGACGGGCTCGACGGGCTCGCGATCATGCCGGCAGTGCTGCTCGCGGCGGGCCTGGGCATCTTCGCCTACGCCAGCGGCAACGAGATCTTCGCACGCTATCTGCAGATTCCAGCGATTCCGCGGGCCGGGGAGCTGCTGATCTTCTGCAGCGCGCTCGGCGGGGCAGGACTGGGCTTTCTGTGGTTCAACTCCTACCCGGCCCAGGTGTTCATGGGCGATATCGGTGCGCTGGCGCTGGGGGCGGCGCTGGGGTTGGTCGCGGTGGTGGTGCGCGAGGAGATCGTCTGCCTGGTCATGGGCGGCATCTTCGTGCTCGAGACCGCCTCGGTGATCCTGCAGGTGGCCTCCTTCAAGCTCACCGGGCGGCGCATCTTCCGCATGGCGCCGATCCATCACCACTTCGAGCTCAAGGGCTGGGCGGAGCCCAAGGTCATCGTGCGCTTCTGGATCATCAGCCTGTTGCTGGTGCTGGCGGGTCTGACGACCCTGAAACTGCGATGAACCAGACGCAGCGCACTCACGAGCTTGGCACACATGTTCTGGCGGGCGCTCGTCGCGCCGTGGTCGTGGGTCTGGGCAAGACCGGCGTGTCGGTCACGCGATTTCTGCTCTCGCGTGGTCTCGCCGTCGCCGTGACGGACAGCCGCGAGCAGCCCCCGGGCCTCGCGGCGCTGGCGGCTCTTCCCGAGGCGCACAGCGGTGCACTGACGCTGCACACCGGCGGCTTCGATGCGTCGCTGCTGGCCGCTGCGGATCTGCTCGTGCTGTCCCCCGGCGTTGCCGCGCGCGGTGCTTTCTTCGAGGCGGCGCGCGCGCGCGGGCTGGCGATGATCGGGGACATCGAGCTCTTCGGCGCAGTGGCGCGCGCGCCGATCGCGGCGATCACCGGGACCAACGGCAAGAGCACCGTGACGACGCTGCTCGGGCTGATGGCCGCGCGCGCCGGGCGCCGCGTGCGCGTGGGAGGCAATCTCGGTGAGCCGGCCCTCGAGCTGCTCGATGAGCGCGCCGAGCTGTACGTGCTCGAGCTCTCGAGCTTTCAGCTCGAGAGTACCCGTTCGCTGCCGCTGGCTGCCGCGGCCGTGCTGAATGTGACGCCCGATCATCTGGATCGGTACGCGGATCTCGCCGCCTATGCCGCCGCCAAGGCACGCATCTTCAGCGACTGCCGCGTCGCCGTCGTCAATCTGGATGATCCGCTGGTCGCCGCGATGCCCGCAGCCGCGCAGCGCCGCTTGAGCTTCTCGCTGCGCGCCGAGGCTGCTGCCGATTACACGCTGCTGCCGCACGGGGCCGATGCCGCACCGTGGCTCGCCGCGCGTGGCGAGCCGCTGCTCGAGCTCGGGCAGCTGCGCCTCACCGGGCTGCACAACGCCGCCAACGCCCTCGCGGCACTGGCGCTCGCCGAAGCGCTGCAGCTGCCGCGGGTGGACTGCCTCGCGGCGCTGCGCGAATTCCCGGGCCTTGCCCATCGCATGCAGTGGATCGCCGACATCCGCGGTGTGCGCTATATCGATGACTCCAAGGGCACCAATGTCGGGGCCACGCTCGCAGCCGTCAGCGGCCTGGCAAGCGTCATCGTGATCGCGGGTGGTGAGGGCAAGGGCCAGGATTTCGCCCCGCTGCGCGCCGGCTTCGCCGGTCGTGTGCGCTGCGCGGTGCTGATCGGGCGTGATGCGCGCTCTCTGGGCGCCGCCCTCGCGGGTGTATGCGAGTGTCACTACGCAGCCACCCTGCCGGCCGCGGTGGCACGCGCAGCGGCGCTCGCCGCCCCGGGCGACACCGTGCTGCTCTCGCCCGCGTGCGCGAGCCTGGACATGTTTCGCGACTATGCCGAGCGCGGCGAGGTGTTCGCGCAGGCCGTGCGGGGGCTGGCAGCATGAGCGAGCTTACCGCCGCAGGCGCGTCGGCAGGCGGCAGCGCCGCTGCCGGCAGTGGTGCGCGTACCCGGCGCCGGCGCGGCGGTGCGGTGCTCGATGGGCCCACGCTGCTGCTGACCTCGGCCATCGTGCTGCTGGGGCTCATCATGGTGACCTCGGCATCCATCACGTTCGCCGGCCGGGCCGGTGAGCCCTTTGCCTTCCTCGAGCGACAGCTGTCGCTGGCGCTCGGCGGCTGCGCGGCGGCCGTGCTGACCTTCCTCGTGCCCACCGAGAAGTGGCAGAAGGCGGCGTTGCCGCTGCTGCTGCTCGCCGGCGTGCTGCTGCTGCTGGTGCTGATTCCCGGCATCGGTCACGTCGTCAACGGCTCGCGGCGCTGGCTGCGTGTGGCGGGGCTGAGCTTCCAGGTGTCCGAGGCAGCACGCGTGCTCGCGCTCATCTATGTGGCGGCCTACGCGGTGCGCTACGAGGAGCCGCTGCGCCAGAGCGCGGCAGCGCTGGTGCGTCCGCTCGCGCTGCTCGGACTGCTGGCGCTGCTGCTGCTGCTCGAGCCGGACTTCGGCGCCGCCAGCGTGCTGTTCGTCAGCGGCTTTGCGCTGCTGTTCCTGGCCGGGGCACGGCTGCGCTTTCTGCTGCTGATGCTGCTGGCTGCGGGCGGCGGCATGGCGCTGCTGGTGCGCTTCTCGCCCTACCGCCTGCATCGCTTCATGGCGTTTCTCAATCCCTGGGCCGATCCATTCAACGGTGGCTTTCAACTCACGCAGTCGCTGATCGCCATCGGCCGCGGCGCCTGGTTTGGCGTCGGGCTCGGCGCGAGCGTGCAGAAGCTCTTCTACCTGCCCGAGGCGCACACGGATTTCCTCTTCGCCGTGCTGGCCGAGGAGCTCGGGCTCGCCGGGGTTGCCGTGACGCTGGCGCTGTTTCTGGCGCTGACCTGGCGCGCGTTCGTGATTGCACGGCGCGCCTTCGACGTCGGACTGAAGTTCGCCTCCTACCTCGCCTCGGGCTTCGGCCTCTGGCTGGGGGTGCAGGCCTTCATCAACATCGGCGTCAACATGGGTGTGCTGCCGACCAAGGGACTGACGCTGCCGTTCATGAGTTATGGACGCAGCAGCCTGATCGTCACGCTCGCGTGGCTCGGCATTCTACTGCGCGTCAATCATGAGGCCGTGCAGTGCAGCCGGCGCGCGCTGCGCGAGAGCAACGCATGAGCGCGCCGCTGGCACTGATCATGGCCGGCGGCACCGGTGGGCACGTGTTCCCGGCCCTCGCCCTGGCGCGCGAGCTGCGCGCGCGCGAGTGGCGTGTCGTGTGGCTCGGCACCCGGCGCGGCCTGGAAGCAAAGCTGGTGCCGGCCGATGGGATTCCAATCGAATGGCTCTCCGTCGGCGGCCTGCGCGGCAAGGGCATCGCGGTCTGGCTCGGCGCCCCGTTACGTCTGATGCGTGCGGTGCTGCAGGCGATGGCGGTCATCCGGCGCAACCGCCCCTCGCTGGTCGTGGGGCTCGGCGGCTTTGCGGCCGGACCCGGTGGCGTGGCGGCCTGGCTGCTGCGCCGCCCGCTGCTGATCCACGAACAGAACGCGGTCGCCGGCTTCACCAATCGCTGTCTGTCGCACTTTGCGCGGCGTGTGCTCGCGGCGTTTCCAGGCGCATTCGCGCCCCGCGTGCATGCCGAGGTGGTTGGCAATCCCGTGCGCCGCGAGATTCTGGCGCTACCGCCGCCGGCGCAGCGCTTCGCACTGCGCGATCGGGGCATACGGGTGCTGGTACTCGGTGGCAGCCAGGGCGCCGCGCGGCTCAATGCCATCGTTCCCTTTGCGATCGCGCAGGCTGCCAGCGCGGTGCGCTTTGATGTGCGCCACCAGGCCGGCGAGCGCTGGCTGGCCCATGCGCAGCAGAGCTATGCGACCGCCGCCGTGAGCGCGCGGCTGCACGCCTTCATCGAGAACATGTCCGAGGCATACGCCTGGGCGGACCTCGTGGTCTGTCGCGCCGGCGCGCTGACGATCTCCGAGCTGTGCGCCGCCGGCGTCGGAGCGGTGCTGGTACCGTTTGCGGCAGCCACCGATGATCACCAGACACGCAACGCCGAGGTCATGGTGAACGCGGGGGCCGCCGTGCGCATCGCCGAGGCCGCGCTCACGGCGGAAGGGCTCGCGACGCAGTTGAAGTCGCTCTGTGCCAGCCGCGCGCAGCTGCTGGGCATGGCGCAGGCCGCGCGCACGCTGGCGCGCCCCCAGGCCACTCAGGCGCTGGCGGAAGCCTGCGCGCAGCTCGCGGGAGGCTCCCGATGAGCGCTGCGCCCACCCGTCTCATATCACGTGGGCCGCTGCGCCGCGCCATCACCGGGCGCATGCGGCGCATCGAGACCATCCATTTCGTCGGCATTGGTGGCGCGGGCATGAGCGGCATCGCCGAGGTGCTGCTGAATCTCGGCTATCGCGTGCAGGGCTCGGATCTGAAGCCGAATGACACCACCGAGCATCTGCGCACACTCGGTGCCCAGGTGCACATCGGACATCGCGCCGAGCACATCGCCGGCGCCGATGTCATCGTCGTCTCCAGCGCCGTGCCGGCCGACAACGCCGAGGTGCAGGCCGCGCTCACCGCGCGCATCCCGGTGGTGCCGCGCGCCGAGATGCTCGGGGAGCTGATGCGCTTTCGCGAGGCCATTGCCGTGGCCGGCACGCATGGCAAGACCACCACGACGAGCCTCATTGCCAGCGTGCTGGCCGAGGGCGGTGAGGATCCGACCTTCGTGATCGGGGGACGCCTGAAGAGCGCCGACAGCAATGCGCGGCTTGGCGCGGGCCGCTTCCTCGTGGCCGAGGCTGATGAGAGCGATGCGTCCTTTCTGCATCTGCAGCCGGTCGTGGCAGTGGTGACGAACATCGACCAGGACCATCTGGCCACCTACGAGGGCGACTTCAACCGCCTGAAGCAGAGCTTCGTGAGCTTCCTGCACAACCTGCCGTTCTATGGCCTTGCGGTGCTGTGCGGCGATGACGAGCAGGTGCAGAGCATCCTGCCGCAGATCAGCCGCCCGCATGTGACGTACGGGCTTTCCGAGGGCGTGGATGTACGCGCCACGGGACTGGAGCGCTCACGCAGCGGCACACGCTTCGAGGTGCAGCTGCCCGGCCGCGCCGCGCTGGCGGTCATGCTGAACCTTCCCGGCACTCACAACGTACGCAACGCGCTCGCCGCCATCGCCGTCGCCAGTGAGCTCGGTGTACCCGATGCAGCGATCTGTCGTGCGCTCGAGAGCTTCCAGGGCATCGACCGGCGCATGCAGCACATCGCCGATGTCAGTCTGCCCGGCGGCGGCACGGTGAGCATCGTCGATGACTATGGTCATCACCCGACCGAAATCGCCGCAACGCTCGAGGCGCTGCGCCAGGCCTGGCCGCAACGTCGCCTGGTGCTGGTGTTTCAGCCGCATCGCTACACGCGCACGCGCGATCTGCTCGATGACTTCGCCAATGTGCTCGCCGGCGTCGATGTGCTGCTGATCGCGGAGGTGTATTCGGCCGGGGAGGCGCAGATACCCAACGCCGACGGCCGCGCGGTGTGCCGCGCCGTGCGCAGTCGTGGCAAGGTCGAGCCGATCTTCGTCGAGCGCCTCGAGGAGCTCGCTGTGCCGCTGCGCGCGGTACTGCAGGGCGGCGATGTGCTCGTGATGATGGGCGCGGGTCACATCGGTGCCATCGCGCGCGATCTGCCGGCGCGGCTGGTGGCGGGGCAGGCGCCATGAGGATGCATGCGGCGTCAGGTTTTCCGGGAGCGGGTGCCGGGCCGGGAGCGGGCGCTGGTGCGGATGCTGGTGCGGGCGCTGGTGAAGGCGCTGCGGCGTTGCCGATCCCGGCGCCCTATGCCGCGCGCGTGCGGCGCAATGAGCCGATGGCTGCGCATTGTTCCTGGCATGCGGGCGGAGCGGCGCAGGCGTTCTTCAATCCGCGCGACATCGAGGAGCTCGTGGGCTTTCTGCGCGCGCTGCCCGCGTCGGTGCCGGTCTACTGGGTGGGCCTCGGCACGAACCTGCTGGTGCGCGAGGGCGGGATCCGCGGCGTGGTCATCGCGACCGCCGGCGCCTTCACGCGCATCGAGCGCCGCTCGGCCTCGAGCGTGTACTGCGAGGCGAGCGTGCCATGTGCGCGCATTGCGCGTAACTGTGCCAACTGGTCACTGCCGCAGGCTGAATTCTTCGCCGGCATTCCCGGCTCCCTCGGTGGAGCGCTGGCGATGAATGCGGGCGCCTTCGGCGATGAGACCTGGCGGCACGTGCACACCGTCGAGACCATTGATCGCGCCGGTGAGCGCCGCCGCCGCGGTGTTGCGGACTATCTGGTCGGCTATCGCACGGTCGCGCTGCGCAGCGCGAGCGCGGCCGCAGCGCCGACCGAGTGGTTCCTCTCGGCCGAGCTGCACTTCGATCCGCAGGCGGCGGCCGGTGGCACGATCCCGGCGCTGATGCAGCGGCGCCGCGATACGCAGCCGCTCGGCGCCTGGAGCTGTGGTTCGGTGTTCAAGAATCCAGCGGGCGATCACGCCGCCCGGCTCATCGAGAGCGCGGGGCTCAAGGGCACGCGCATCGGGGATGCGCTGGTGTCCGAGAAGCACGCCAATTTCATCATCAACTGCGGTCAGGCACGCGCCTCGGATCTGGAGCGTCTGATCCTGCACGTGCAGGCGACGGTGCAGCAGCGCTTCGGCATCCTGCTCGAGCCCGAAGTGCGCATCGTCGGCGAGGAGAGCGTCTGATGCGGCTGCGGCACGAGATTCTCGCCGCACGCCGGCGCATCACGCAGCCCGCGCACTTCGGTCGCGTGGCAGTGCTTCTGGGGGGCAGCTCCAGCGAGCGCGAGGTCTCCCTGATCAGCGGCCGCGCGGTGCTCGCGGCGCTGCGCCGGCGCGGGATCGCCGCCGAGGCCTTCGATCCGGCCGAGCGGCCCCTCACGGAGCTCGCCGCCGCTGGCATCGAGCGTGTATGGATTGCGCTGCATGGACCGGGCGGTGAGGACGGCACGGTGCAGGGCGCGCTCGAATGTCTCGGCTTGCCCTACACCGGCAGTGGCGTGCTCGGCTCGGCCCTGGGGATGGACAAGCTGCGCACCAAACGCCTGGCGGAGGCCATCGGCGTGCCGACGGCCGCCTACATGGTGCTCACCGAGCCGGGCGATCTGCCGCAGGCCGTGGCGCAACTGGGGCTGCCGCTCATCGTCAAGCCCGCAACGCAGGGCTCGAGCGTGGGGATGGCACGCGTGGAGCGCGCCGAGCAGCTCGAGGGCGCCTGGCGCGAGGCCCTGCGCTTTGATCCGCTGGTGTTCGCCGAGCCGTGGATCACGGGCGGTGAATACACGGTGGCCATCCTTCAGGGCACGGCGCTGCCCTCGATCCGCATCGAGACCCCGCGCGCCTTCTACGATTACGAGGCCAAGTACCTGCGCGACGACACGCGCTACCACTGCCCCTCGGGCCTGTCGGGTGAAGCCGAGGCGCACCTGGCGAATCTTGCGCTCGCGGCCTTCGACGCCTGTGGCGCGGAGGGCTGGGGACGGGCGGACTTCATGATGGACCGCACCGGCCGGCCCCTGCTGCTCGAGATCAACACCGTGCCCGGCATGACCGACCACAGCCTGGTGCCAATGGCCGCGCGCGCCGCGGGCATCGACTTCGAGGAGCTGGTGTGGCGCGTGCTCGAAACCAGCTTTGCGCGCAGCCCGGCTGGCAACGGGAGGGGCGGCTGACATGGCCAAGCGCCGCCGCAATCGCCGCTCCGGCACCGGCATGGTGCGTCTGGCGCTGTCGCCGCAGGTGCGACGCATGCTGCTGCGTCTGACCGGTGCCGTGTGCGCCCTCGTGCTGGTGCTGGTGATGGTGGCTGCGGCCAACCAACCCATCGAGCGCATCGTGGTCAGCGGCTCCATGCAGCACGTGACGGTCATGCAGGTGGAGGACGTGGTGCGCGCCGAGCTGCATGGGGCCGGGCTCGTCACCGTCAATCTCGGGCGCATCAGCCGCGCACTCGACGCGCTGCCATGGGTGGATCGCGCACACGTGTCGCTGCGCTGGCCGCGCGGGCTTGCCATCCAGATCGATGAGCAGGTGGCGGTGGCGCGCTGGAACGGCGCGGGCCTGCTGAATGCGCGCGGTGAGCTGTTCCTGCCGGCGACGACGCTCGCGCGGCCGGATCTGCCGCGGCTCTCAGGTCCCGAGGGCGCCGAGCAGGAGGTGACCGCGCGCTACCTGCAGATGCAGCAGCGTCTGCAGCCGCTCGGACTGGCGCTGACCGCGCTGGCGCTCGATGAGCGCGGTGCGTGGAACTTCACGCTCGCCGACGCCGTCACGGTGCGGCTGGGGCGCAGCAACGTCGATGCGCGTTTCGGTCGCTTCGTGCTGGCGGCGGCACCGCTGGTGCGCACGCGCGCTGCGGACATCGGTTACGTCGACATGCGCTATGGCAACGGCTTTGCGGTCGGGTGGAAGGGCGCACATGCGCCCGCCGTCCAGCCGCTGGCCAGGACAGGAGATCACTCCCATTTTAATGGCTAAGAAAAAGTCGGATCGCGACGTCATCGTGGGCCTCGATATCGGCACCTCCAAGGTGCTGGCGCTCGTCGGGGAGATCACGCCCGAAGGCGCGATCGAGATCATCGGCATGGGCTCGCAGCCCTCGCGCGGGCTGAAGAAGGGTGTGGTGGTGAATATCGAGTCCACCGTGCAGTCCATTCAGCGCGCCGTGGAGGAGGCCGAGCTCATGGCCGACTGCGAGATCAACGCAGTCTACGCGGGCATCGCCGGCAGCCACGTGAGGAGCCTCAACTCCCACGGCGTGGTTGCGATCCGTGACCGCGAGGTCACCGCGGTGGACGTCGAGCAGGTCATCGAGGCAGCCAAGGCGGTGGCGATCCCGGCCGATCAGCGCATCCTGCACGTGCTGCCGCAGGAATTCATCATCGACGGGCAGGAGGGCATCCGCGATCCCATCGGCATGTCCGGTGTGCGCCTGGAGGCCAAGATCCACATCGTCACCGGCGCCGACAGTGCCGCGCAGAATATCGTCAAGTGCGTGCAGCGCTGCGGGCTGTCGGTCGAGGATGTGGTGCTCGAGCAGCTCGCCTCCAGCCTTGCGGTGCTCACCGACGATGAGCGCGAGCTTGGAGTGTGCCTCGTTGACGTCGGCGGCGGCACGACCGACATCGCAGTATTCGCCGGCGGCGCGATCCAGCACACGGCGGTGATTCCGATCGCGGGCGATCAGGTCACCAATGACATCGCCGTGTCGATGCGCACGCCCACGCAGTATGCCGAGGACATCAAGCTGCGCCACGCGTGCGCGCTCTCGCAGCTGGCCAATCCCGACGAGAGCATCGAGGTGCCCAGCGTCGGGGATCGTCCGGCGCGGCGCCTGGCGCGCCAGACGCTCGCCGAGATCGTCGAGCCGCGCTACGAGGAGCTCTTCAACCTGATCCGCGATGAGCTGCGACGCAGTGGCTTCGAGGAAATCATCGCCGCGGGCGTGGTGCTCACCGGTGGCAGCGCGCGCATGGAGGGGGCGATCGAGCTGGCCGAGGAGATCTTCCACGTGCCGGTGCGGCTCGGTCTGCCCGGGCAGGTACGCGGCCTCGCCGATGTGGTGAGAAATCCCATCTATTCGACCGGAGTAGGGCTGCTGCTCTACGCGCGGGAAAACACCGCCGGGGCGCCGCGCGCCTCGGCATTGGGCGGCAACGTGGCCGGCATGTTCGGCCGCGTGCGCAGCTGGTTCAAGGGCAATTTCTGACGCAATTCTGATAGGGAAGCGCAACAACCCATGATGGACAAGACACGACGGGGAACGACGGGACGACGATCGGACCACAGGAACACTCAAGGAGCTGACACGATGTTTGAACTGATGGATGCATACAGCCAAAGCGCTGTGATCAAGGTCATCGGTGTGGGCGGCGGAGGCGGCAACGCGGTCTCACACATGGTGACCACCGGAATCGAGGGCGTGGACTTCATCTGCATCAATACCGATGCACAGGCACTGAAGGCCTCGAAGATCAAAACCTCGCTGCAGATCGGCAGCAACATCACCAAGGGCCTGGGCGCGGGCGCCGATCCGGAAGTCGGCCGGCAGGCGGCGATGGAAGATCGCGACCGCATCGTCGAGCTGATCGAGGGCTGCGACATGCTGTTCATCACCGCCGGCATGGGCGGGGGCACCGGCACGGGAGCGGCGCCGGTAGTCGCACAGGTGGCGCGCGAGCTCGGGATCCTCACGGTCGCGGTGGTCACCAAGCCCTTCAACATGGAAGGTGGCAAGCGCTCGCACGTGGCCGATCACGGCATCGCAGAGCTCACCAAGAACGTGGACTCGCTCATCACCATTCCGAACCAGAAGCTGCTGACGGTACTCGGGCCCGCCACCACGCTGCTGGACGCCTTCAAGGCGGCCAACCAGGTGCTGCAGGGCGCGGTGCAGGGCATTGCCGAGCTGATCACGCGTCCGGGCCTCATCAACGTCGACTTTGCGGACGTGCGCACGGTCATGAGCGAGACCGGCATGGCCATGATGGGCGCCGGCGCTGCCAGCGGCGAGGGCCGCGCGCGCCAGGCCGCCGAGGCCGCCGTCTCCTCCCCGCTGCTCGAGGACATCAACCTCGCCGGTGCCCATGGGGTGCTGGTCAACGTCACGGCGGGGCTGGACCTCTCGATCGGTGAGTTCGAGGAGGTTGGCACCATCGTCAAGGAATACGCCTCCGAGGACGCCACGGTGGTGGTCGGCACGGTCATCGACCCGGACATGACCAACCAGCTGCGCGTCACGGTGGTGGCGACCGGCCTGAACCGCGGCGCTGCTGTGCAGCGCGCACGGGCCGAGAGCGACGGACGCCTCGGCGGGGCCCGCGAGCTGGTGCGCGAGATGGCGCTGGAGCGTGCCTCGGGCGGTCGCGAGGTCGGTGCCGGGCGCCTGGCGGAGCCACAGTCCACGCTGCGGCCGGTGCGCTCGCGCGCTCCGCTCAGCGCCAGCGACTACTCGGTGCTGGACAAGCCCACGGTCGTGCGTCAGCGCGCGGTGGGGGATGGGCTGCGCTCGGACGTCAGCGCCGAGGAACTGCTGGATATTCCGGCATTCCTGCGTCGCCAGGCGGACTGAACCAGGGCTGAATCCGGGGGCGTGGGACAAAGCGCGGCCGGCGGGGCCGGCCGCGCGAAACCTGTGCACGTGCACCAAGCCAGCGGTGGAACGCTATGGTACGGTAGCGTCCACCTGGGTGCCTCACGCCCGCGTGGCAAGAACCAAATAGGGATGGAACGACATTAATGCTGGGTCAAAGAACACTGCGCAACACCATCCGCGCCACTGGCGTAGGCCTGCACACCGGCAAGAAAGTGATGATGACGCTGCGGCCCGCGCCCGCCGATCGCGGCATTCTCTTCCGGCGCGTGGATCTGTCACAGCCGGTGGACATCGCCGCGCGCGCCGAGAACGTCGGGGAGACCACTCTCGGCACGACCCTCGTCGGGGCCGGCACGCGCATCTCGACCGTGGAGCATCTGCTGTCCGCATTCGCGGGGCTTGGCATCGACAACGTCTGCGTGGAACTGACCGCCCCGGAGGTGCCGATCATGGACGGCAGCGCCGGCCCCTTCGTCTTTCTGCTTCAGTCCGCGGGCATCGAGGAGCAGGCGACTCCCAAGCGCTTCATCCGCGTACGCAAGAGCGTCGAGGTGCGCGATGGTGACAAGTGGGCGCGCTTCGATCCGCACGAGGGCTTTCGCGTCAACTTCGAGATCGAGTTCGACCATCCGGTATTCAAGCGCCGCCTGCAGCGCGCCTCGATGAATTTCTCGACCACCTCGTTTCTGAAGGAAATCAGCCGCGCGCGCACCTTCGGTTTCATGCGCGACCTCGAGACGCTGCGTGCTCACAATCTGGCGCTCGGCGGCACGCTGCAGAATGCGATCGTGCTCGACGATGTCGGCGTCATGAATGAGGATGGCCTGCGCTACGAGGATGAGTTCGTCAAGCACAAGATCCTCGATGCCATCGGCGATCTGTACCTGCTCGGCCACAGCCTGGTGGGCGAGTTCTCCGGACACAAATCCGGTCACGATCTGAACAACCGCCTGCTGCGCGCGCTGCTCGCGGATCGTGATGCCTGGGAAGAGGTGGTGTTCGAGAATGCCGAGGAGGCGCCGATATCGTTCGTGCCGGCCCACTCGCCGGCTCCCACGGCCCTGGCTTCCTGACGTTCAGCCGGGCTCGAGCCCTCAGCGTCCCACACGCACCCTGATGTGCGCGATGGTGACATCGCGCGCGCGAATCTCTGCCTCGAGTGGCTCGAGCGCATAGCGCAGCCGCACACACCATGCCCCCGAATCCGCCAGCAGCACCAGCTCGCGTGGCGAGCCGGCGCTGCCCTTGGGCACGGCGCTGCGCAGATGGGGCACCAGCTCCGCGGGCAGCCGCTCGCGCAGCCACTCGGCCCAGGCCTGCTGCTCGGGCATGGCCTGCGCCACTTGACGTAACCTCGACCCCCGGGCGAGCAGCTCGTTGACAGAACGTGGCACCTGACGTGCGCGCCGGGCGAGCTTCACCCCGCCCGGGGTGGCCCGCTCCGGCACCGCCCGGGGGGCTCCCGAAAGGTCAATTCGTGCACCAGTCTTCTTGCCAGCGCCAGGCTTCTTGTGCATAGTCAGTTCAACGGATTCAAAGGCGCCTTCGAGGCAGCCAAAACGCATACGTCAGGCAAGCGTATGCCAGGCGTTCGGGCAGGGCGAGCGCGATCAGGATCAGTTAGAGGGGTGCGTGGCGGGCTTCGGTACCCGCAGCGTGCCGGTCGCTGGATTTTGGACGAGCACAGTGGCGGTGGCGCCGCGCTGGGCTGGAGCGACAGTATGAACGTCATTTTCTTCTCTCGCCGCGAGGGTCGGGCCCGGCACCTGAACCTCGCCCAGCCGCTGACCCTCGCCATCGTCCTGCTGCTCGGGATAAGCCTGTTCGCAGGCGTCTTCGCCGTCGGCGAGCAGTTCGGCGAACACAACATGGCGCGCCTGGCGCTGCTGCGGCCTGCCGCCGCTTTCCGCGCCGAGCAGGGCCAGATCGCGCAGCTGCGCAGCCAGATGCAGGACAAGGTCGATGCCCTGGCCATGCGCCTGGGCCTGCTGGATGCCAACATCATCCGCCTCAATGCGCTCGGCAAGCGCCTCACGCAGATGGCGAAGATCAACAGCAGCGAGTTCGACTTCGATCACGTCCCGGCGCTCGGTGGACCGGAGGACGCCAACGCGGTGCACGTGGCGGCCATGTCGACGCTGACGGGCATGATCGACGATCTGAGCCAGACCATCGACCGGCGCAGCGCGCAGTTCAACGCTCTGGCCAACGTGATGCTCGGCCGACAGCTGTCCGCCGAGATCCGTCCGAGCGGCCGCCCGGTGCAGAACGGCTATATCTCCTCCGGTTTCGGCGTGCGCATGGATCCCTTCACCGGTGAGGAGGGCGTGCACAAGGGCGTGGATTTCGCCGCCCCCCTCGGCACCCAGGTGCTCGCCGTGGCCGCCGGCCTCGTCACCTGGGCCGGCCCGCGCGAGGGCTACGGCAATCTGGTCGAGATCGAGCACGGCAAGGGCTACTCGACGCGCTATGCACACAACAGCGTCATTCTCGTGAAGGTCGGTGACGAGGTGCAGCGCGGGGAGCCCATCGCCGAGGTCGGCTCCACCGGCCGCTCCACCGGTCCGCACGTGCACTTCGAAGTGCTCAAGGACGGCGTGCAGGTCAATCCCATGAGCTTCGTCGAGCACTGAGCTCTGAGGGCCGCGCTGCGGCCGCACCGCTGTCGTTCTGCTGCCGTTCTGCTGCCGTGCTGGCGTCTCACCCCGGCGTTTGCCCGGTCCAGGACTCGGGCCGATAATTCACGCGTCGTGGTCCCCGGAGATGACGTATGGACGCGTCCACTCTGCACGTCCGGCATCGGCGCCCGATGCCGCCGCACGCATTGCTTGCGCTCATTTTACTGGCCTGGCCCTTCCCACCGGCGCTCGCTCACCACAGCGATTCGATGTACGACGCCAGCCGCTCCGTCAGCGTACAGGGATTCGTCACCCGCTATGTCTGGGTCAATCCGCATGTCTACATCTATCTGGTCCAGCAGCCAGGACCAGGCGGCTCGACCATCGAATGGGAGATCGAGGGCAGTCCGCCCTCCATCCTGCATCGCCTGGGCTGGTCGCCGGGCACCCTGAAGGCCGGCGATCCGATCGCGGTGACGGGCCATCCCTCCCGTAATCCCTCGCTGCATGCGCTGCTGCCGGTGACCATCCGTTCGGGCACTACGGTGCTGTTCGACCGTGGATCGGAGGAGAAGCAGTTGTCGACGGTCGCGGCGGCGACGTCGGCCCCACGCTCCGGCATCAGCGGTATCTGGCTCACTCCCTATGTGAAGGCCATCGATGATCTGACGGATCCGGACCACATGAAGTTGACGCCCGCGGGACGCAGCGCCTACAAGCATTTCGACGAGCGAAAAAATCCCGCGAGTCGCTGCGTCGCGTATACCGCGCCTGCCTTCATGACGACGCCCGACCTCAAGCGCATCACCGAGCGCGGCGATACCGTGCTGATCGAGAGCGAGTTCGATGCCGCCGAGCGCACGGTCTATCTGAATCAGCTCAGTCACGACGGGGTGCCCAGCTCGCTGCAGGGACACTCCATCGGCCACTGGGAAGGCAGGAGCCTCGTGATCGATACCGCTCGCTTCAGCGTCAACCTGGTCGGAAATGCCTACGGGTTGCCCTCCGGGACGCAGAAGCATCTGGTGGAGCGCCTGACCCAGAGTGACGATGGGCACAGTCTTCTGTACCACTTCGAGTTATCCGACCCGGAGTACCTCGCCCGCCCTATCGTCGGGGAGATCACCTGGCAGTTTCAGCCGACCGCGCTCTATGCACCCCCCGGCTGCAATCTGGACGTCGCCCGCCACTACATTCGGCAATGAGACGGCGGTCGCGGCACGGCGGGGTCAGGCCGAACGACTATTTCGCCGCCCGGTCTATCGATAGAATGTCGCACCCGCCTTGAGGCAGGCCCGGGGCCTGCCACCGGGGGCGCGTGGGTGGGCGGCGACGCCCGATACGCCCCATAAATTTATTCAAGGGATCCGTGGTGTTACAGGCGCTGACGCGTGTATTTGGCAGCCGCAACGAGCGGCTCATCAGGGGCTATGGCCGCATGGTGCGCGCCGCGGCCGCCATGGAGCCGGCGCTGCAGGCGCTCTCCGATGAGGCCCTGCGCCACAAGACGGTCGAGTTCCGCGAGCGCCTGAAGCAGGGCGCTTCGCTCGATTCGCTGGTCGCCGAGGCCTTCGCGGTGGTGCGGGAGGCCTCGCGCCGCACGCTCAAGCTGCGGCACTTCGACGTGCAGCTCATCGGCGGCGTCGTGCTGCACCAGGGCAAGATCGCCGAGATGAAGACCGGCGAGGGCAAGACCCTCATGTCGACGGTCGCGGCCTACCTCAACGCGCTACCCGGCGAGGGTGTGCACGTGGTGACCGTCAACGAATATCTGGCCCAGCGCGACGCGGACTGGATGGCGCCGATCTATCGTTTCCTGGGCCTCACCGTCGGGGTCATCAAGAACGGCCAGGATGCCGATGAGAAGCGCGCGGCCTACGGCTGTGACATCACCTACGGCACCAACAACGAGTTCGGCTTCGACTATCTGCGCGACAACCTCGCCTTCCGGCTCGAGGACCGCGTGCAGCGCGCACTGACCTTTGCGATCGTGGACGAGGTCGACTCGATCCTGATCGATGAGGCGCGCACGCCGCTGATCATCTCGGGACCGGCGGAGGAGAGCACCGAGATCTACCTGCGCATCAACGATCTGGTACCGAAGCTGACGAAGCAGGAGATCCAGGAGGCTCCGGGCGTCGAGGGAGGCCCCGGGGACTACGCGGTCGACGAGAAGCAGAAGCAGGTGCATCTGACCGAGGAGGGCCATGAGCACGTCGAGCAGCTGATGCTCGAGGCGGGACTGCTGCGCGAGGGCGAGAGCCTCTACGACGCCGCCAACATCCGCCTGATGCATCACCTCAATGCCGCCCTGCGTGCCCATGCGCTCTATCGCCGGGACGTCGAGTACATCGTGCGCGGCGGCGAGGTGATCATCGTCGATGAGTTCACGGGGCGCACCATGGTCGGCCGGCGCTGGTCCGACGGCCTGCACCAGGCCGTGGAGGCCAAGGAGCGCGTGCGGGTGCGCGAGGAGAACCAGACGGTCGCCTCGATCACCTTCCAGAACTACTTCCGCCTCTACAAGAAGCTCTCCGGCATGACCGGCACGGCCGATACCGAGGCGCCGGAGTTCCTGGAGATCTATGGCCTGGAGGTCGCGGTCATTCCGACGCACCGGCCGATGATCCGCAAGGACATGTCGGACTTCGTGTATCTGACGCAGAAGGACAAGTTCGAGGCCATCATCGACGACATCCGCGACTGCGTGCAGCGCGCACAGCCGGTGCTGGTGGGCACGACCTCGATCGAAACCTCGGAGTTTCTCGCCGGGATCCTGCAGAAGGAGGGCATCGCGCACCAGGTGCTCAATGCCAAGCAGCACGAGCGCGAGGCACACATCATCGCGCAGGCCGGCCGCCCCGGCTCGGTGACCATCGCCACCAACATGGCCGGCCGCGGCACGGACATCGTACTCGGCGGCGGTCTCGAGGCTGAGCTCGCGGCGATCCAGGCTTCGCACCCCATGCCGGCGCTGCCGGGCGCCTCGGCGAGCGACAGCGCCTCTGCCGCGGCGGATACTGCCGGGGCAGCAGGCAGCACCACAGTGGCCAGCGTGATGGGCAGCGATACGGCTGGCAGCGACACGGTCAGCGATGCGGCCTATCAGCAGGCGCTCGCGGCACGCGCCGCGATCATCGAGGTGCAGGCGGCTGAGGCACGCACGGCCTGGCAGCAGCGGCACGATCAGGTGATTGCCGCCGGGGGCCTGCACATCGTGGGCACCGAGCGCCACGAGTCGCGCCGTATCGACAATCAGCTGCGCGGCCGCTCGGGCCGCCAGGGGGATCCGGGATCGAGCCGCTTCTATCTGTCGATGGAAGACAACCTGATGCGCATCTTCGGCGACCCCAACCGCACCAAGCGGTTGCTGCAGTTCGCCGGCATGAAGGAGGGCGAGGTCATCGAGAGCGGCATGCTCTCCAAGCAGATCGAGAAAGCACAGCGCAAGGTCGAAACGCATAACTTCGACATCCGCAAACAGCTGCTGCTGTTCGATGACGTGGCCAATGACCAGCGCAAGGTCATCTACCAGCAGCGCACCGAGATCCTGGGCACCCAGGACATGAGCAATGCCGTGCTGCAGATGCTCGACGATGCCGTGGGCAACGTCGTCGACGGCTTCATCGTGCCCGGCAGCGGCCTGCACGAGTGGAACCTCGAGGGTCTGCAGGAGGCCATGCAGCGCGACTTCAACGTCGCGGTGGATCCCAAGGCATGGCTCGAGGCCGAGCGCGAGCTCGAGCAGCCGGCGCTGCGCGAGCGCGTGGTGCAGGCGACGCGCGAGGCGTATGCGAAGAAGGTCGAGCGCATTGGCGCGCCGATCATGCGCTATATCGAGCGCGAGATCGTGCTGCGCATGCTCGACATGCACTGGCGCGAACACCTCGCCGCGATGGATTACCTGCGCCAGGGCATCCACCTGCGCGGCTACGCGCAGCAGGACTACCGTTACGAATACAAACGCGAGGCCTTCCAGCTGTTCTCCGCGATGCTCGACCGCGTGAAGTTCGACACAGTGGCGCGCTTGGCGACGGTCGAGGTGCGCACCCAGGAGGAGATCGATCGCGAGGAGGCCGAGCGGCGCGAGCGGCTGATGCAGGCGCTGCAGGCCCAGCACGCCGAGATGGGCTCGCTGCTCGCGGGCGGCGGCGCCGCCGGCGCCCTCGGTGCCGAGGGCGGGACGGGCGGGTTGCCGTCGCCGGGAACGGGGCTCGCTGCTGGAGCCCCAGCGGGCGCAGGGCCCGGACCCGCCTTCGTGATCCGCCCTCGGCCGGTAATGGGACCGGGCGGCCCTGGAGGCGTCGCCCCGGGCGGCGGCGGTGGCGCGGGCGGCCCGGGCGGTGCCGGTGGCGCCGGGGCGGCGCCGTTCGTGCGCGACGGGCGCAAAGTCGGCCGCAACGAGCCCTGTCCCTGTGGCTCGGGCAAGAAATACAAGCACTGCCACGGCGCACTGGCGGGGAACGCGTGAGTGCGCTGCCCCTGTCGCGTGTCTCGGCCGGCATCCTGCGGGATGCGGCGGGGCGCGTGCTGATCGCGCAGCGGCCGGCCGGCAAGCACATGGCCGGCTGGTGGGAGTTCCCCGGTGGCAAGGCCGCCGACGGCGAGAGCGGGCCGCACGCGCTGGCCCGTGAGCTCGCCGAGGAGCTCGGCGTGCGCATCGGCCCCTGCCACCGGCTGCTCGAGTTGCGGCATGATTACGCCGATCGCAGCGTCGTGCTGGACGTCTACATCGTTGCGCACTATGCGGGCGAGCCGCAGGGCCTGGAGGGCCAGGCGCTCAAGTGGGTGGAGCCCGCGGCGCTGGGTGCCGAGGCCCTGCTGCCAGCGGACCGTCCGATCGTCGAGGCGCTGCTTCGGGCGCTGACCCGCAGCGCGGCTCGGGACGCGACCGGACAGCATCCGGCAGCGGCCATTGCCCCGGATGCGCCCACTGCGGTGCGCGCCGGCGCCTGAACACGGAGGAATGCAGATGGCCCAGGACAACAGTGGATTGCCGGACATCCAGCTCGACAGCGCCGGGCTCTATCGCGAGGAGATCTTCACCGACCGCCGCGCCGGCACCATCCGCCGGCTGACGCCGGTCACGGTCGACGGCAGCACCGATGCGGCCCGACCCGTGCTGTATTCCGGCCAGACGCAGCTGCTCACGCCCACCGGCGTGCTGCCGCTGGGCTTCGAGATCGAGGCGCAGAGCCTGTCGGAGGCCATCGGGAAGTTTCCGCTCGCGGTCAAGGAAGCCCTGGAGCAGGCCATCGAGGAGGCGCGCGAGTACCGGCGCGAGTCGGCCTCGCGCATCGTCGTACCCGACGTGGGCGGCGGCATGGGCGGGGTGGGCGGCGGCGCGATTCCGGGTGGCGGGAAGATCAAGCTGTAGCGCGCCGTCAGGTTTTTCTTAGGGTTCTTTGCCAGGCCGGATCGGATAGCCGGCCTCGCGCCAGGCTTTCATGCCACCGTCCAGCGCCACGGCATTCTGAAACCCCATCTGTCGCAGCGTCGCCGCTGCCAGCGTGGACACACGGCCGAACTCGCAGTAGGTGAGGATGCGTCGGGTCGGGTCCGTCAGTTCCTCATTCACGCGCAATTCGAGCTGCCCGCGCGGCAGCAGGCGCGCCCCGGGAATGTGGCCGGCCTCGAACGCGTCACGCTCGCGCACGTCCAGCACGATCAGCTCCTGCGGTCGTGATTCGACGTACTGCCTCAATTCACTCAGTGAGAGGAATGGCACGACTGCGGCGGCCTCCGCCAGCATCTGGGCGACGGTCTTGCCGCCGCTCATGTTGGTGCGCAGCGCCTCGGTGATGTGCGTGGGCATGCTCAGATTCAGTCCGCCCATCATCTGGATGAATTGCTCCCGGTCGCGCTTCTGCAGGCGCGGATTGTCTGCCAGCTCGTGCGCGATGCTCGATTGGCTGCGCCCTTTGTATTCGTGCGCGGGGAAGATACTCAGCGCTGGATCGAGCTTCAGTACGCCATTGAACAGGCTGTCATAGAGCTGATCGGCATCGCCGCCTGGCAGGTCGGTACGGCCGGTCGCGCCGATCAGCAGGGTATCCCCGGTAAACAGCCGATCCTCGACCCACAGACACATGGAATCCCCAGTATGGCCGGGCGTGTGCAGCGCCCGCAGGCGCAGCTTCCCGACCGCCAGCATCTCTCCATCCTGCAGGCGCAGATCCACGAACGGTGCCGGGCTCGCGCGGTGCATGACGACCGGGGCATCGAGCCGGCGGCCCAGTTGCCGGGTGGCCGAGAAATGATCCGCATGCGTGTGGGTGTCGACGATGTAGCGGATGCGAAGGCCGTCCTTCGCAGCGAGCGTGAGATAGCGATCCATCTGGCTGAGTTCCGGATCGATCAGTACCGCGGCGCACGAGTCCTCGCACCCGAGCAGATAGGACCTGCAGCCACCGGTCGCGACTGTCTCGAACAGCATTGTCATGCGCTCCCCTGTTGTCCGCTCGCGGGCGGCCAGTCGTCATCCTCGGTCGGTCCGCCTTCGGGAGCGGCTTCGCCGGGAATCACATTCTTCTCCGTCAGCCAGTCCCCCAGATCGATCAGCCGGCAGCGTTCGCTGCAGAAGGGCCGATAGGGATAGGCGTCCGACCATTCGATGCGTCGAGCGCAGGTGGGGCAGGAGATCTGCCGGGCCATGGACAGCGCCGTCTCAGTGGCAGCAGATCAGCGTGAAGGGGACGTCGACCTCGGTCTGCGTGGGACGCTGCTCGATGCCATGCCATTCCAGGAAGCGCAGATTGCAGCGATAGTGACTGCCGCTGATCTCCGGATACAGCGTCGAGGCGCCCGGCACGTAAATGCGCAGCAGCTGGTAGGGATTTTCGCGATCGAAATTGACGTTGAACACCCCGCCGATGGCCACTTCCTGGCGCGCCCGTCCCCCCTGCCGTGTCAGCCAGAGCACCTCGGCAATGGCGTCGCAGAGCGGCGTGAGCAGCGCCAGCCAGCGCGAGAACGCCCCGGTGCGCGTTTCCGAGGGCTGATTGAGCCAGAAGAAATAGTCCGGCAGATCGAACTCGCAGGTCCCCCCGGGAATCGCGCTGCGATGCTTGATCGCAGACAGAAACTCCGAGTCGCGCAGCGGCTGCAGCCAGTTCGAGCCGGCCGCAGCGAGCTCGGTGCGCAGCCGCGTCAGGTTCGCGACCACCACGCGCAACCTCGAGGTATCGATGCCGGGCCGGTTCTGGAACTCGTTGAGCTGACTCAGGTGATGCTCGAGCTCCTTGAGCACATCACTGCGCACATCGCCGCGGCCCATGATCGCCAGGATGTCCAGCAGGCTGCCCACGGCGGCACGGCTGCCCCACGGGTCGCCCTTCTCGTTGTGGTAGATCGCCTGCGTATAGAGGAAATCCAGCCGCAGGAAGGTGCGCATCCGCTCATTCAGCGGCTGCTCGAAGATCGTTGGCTCCGGTGAGGCTTCGGGACTGGGCGCGGGCTCGGCCATCGCCCTATTGTGCTTGAGTGTTGCGGGGCGCGTAAACGCCCCCCGGCCTCAGCTGGTCGGGCGGCCGGCCGCGAGCGCGAGATATTTCCCATGCAACGCCTGCACTTGTGGCGCAAGCGCCGCCGCATCACCCTCGTTCGTAATGACATCGTCGGCGGCCGCGAGCCGCGCGGCCCGCGTGGCCTGCGCTGCCAGCAGCGCGCGCGCCTGTGCCTCGCTCGAGCCGTCGCGCGCCTGCAGGCGCTGCAGCTGCAGCGCTTCCGGGCAATCGACCACCAGCACCCGGTCCACGCGCGCTGCCGCCCGGTTCTCGATCAGCAGCGGAATGACGTGGATCTGGTAAGCCCCGCCGGCCTCGCTCGAGAGTGTCTGCATGCGCGCGCGAATCGCCGGGTGCGTCAGGGACTCGAGGGCGGCGCGCTCGCCGGCGTCCTCGAAGATCAGGCGGCGCAGGAGCCGGCGGTCGAGCGTGCCATCGGGGCTGCGCAGCGACTGGCCATAGCGATTGCGTACCGTGGCATCGAAGCGCGCCAGGATCTGCTGCAGCAGCGGAGCGCCGGCGGCCATGAGCTCACGGCTGACGACGTCGGCATCGATGATGGGAACGCCCAGGGCCTCGAACTGCCGCGCGACCGTGCTCTTGCCGCTGGCGATGCCGCCGGTCAGCCCGACGCGCAGCATGTCAGCCGCCGCATCTCAGGTGCGGCATGTCAGCCGGTATGGGCGTAGAGCCCGAGATAGCGGGACACGATTTGAGGGCCCCACATCATGGCAATCCATCCGGCGGCGGCGAGGAACGGGCCGAAGGGAATCGGATTGCCTCGCTGCGTGCGACGCGACAGGATCAGCGCACCGCCGACCAGCGCCCCCACGAAAGCCGAGAGCAGCACGATCGGCAGCAGCATCTGCCAGCCGAGCCAGGCGCCGAGTGCGCCCAGCAGCTTGAAGTCTCCGTAACCCATGCCTTCCTTGCCGGTGGCCAGCCGGAACACATGATAGACCGACCAGAGGAAGAGGTAGCCCGCCGCGGCGCCCAGGATGGCACTGCGCGGATCCACCGGCAGGGCGGCCCCCGGCAATGTCCACCCCGACAGGCTCGCAAGAACCCCGCCCCAGAGCAGCGGCAGCGTCATGGAGTCGGGCAGCAACTGTGTATCCAGATCGATCATCGCCAGGGCCAGCAGGAACCAGGTCACCAGCGCCGCGCAGGCGGCCGGGAAGTGCACACCGAAACGCAGCGCGACCCCCGCGGTCGCAAGCCCGCAGGCGAGCTCCACCGCCGGATAGCGCAGGCTGATGTGCGCCTGGCAGTTCGCGCAGCGCCCGCGCAGGGCGAGATAGCTCAGGATCGGGATGTTGTGGATGGCCCTGATCGGCGCGCGGCAGGCGGGACAGACCGAGCGCGGGACGGCGAGGTTGAAGCGGGGCTCGGAGACGCTGCTCGCAACGCGATCGGCCTGCATCGCGGCGGTTCCGGCACTCGGTACTGCGGCGATGTCGCGCGGTCCAGACTCCCCCGTGCCGGTTTCTGCAGCTGACGTCTCCATCGAAGC
>DATJUN010000057.1:0-35872 GCA_035502275.1 Steroidobacteraceae bacterium | reverse complement strand
GACACTGCAGTCGCTGGGCTTCGAATGGCGCATTGCCGGGGATGACAACCGCAACGCCGTCGTGGAGGTCAGCTACCGGCGGCAAGGCGAAGCGCAATGGCGGCGTGCGCTGCCGCTGCTGCGTCTGCAGGGGGAGCAGGTCACGGGCACCATCGCCAGCCTGGGCGGCGGCCACCACTACAATGACTATACGGCGCCGAATATGTTCGCCGGCAGCATCCTCAATCTTACGCCCGGCACGGTCTATGAGTGCCGCTTCCTGCTGTCCGATCCGGACGGGGTGCACGGGCGGCGCGTGCGTACCGTGACCGTTCGCACCCGCTCGCAACCGCGGCCGGCACCCGGCGGGGCGGTGTATCACGTCTACCCGTTCGGCTATACGGGCGCCAGGCAGCAACCGGCCTTCACCGGGCTGCTGGCTGCCTATTATCTCGGCTCCGAGGAGTCCGATCACTCGCGCGAGATGCCACCGCGCGTCAGGCCCGGGGACACCATCATCGTGCACGCCGGCATCTACAAGGACAGCCGCTTCAACTACGGCGGGTTCGATCGCAGCATCCCCGCACTGGGCACGCCCTTCGATGGTACCTACTACCTCACGCAGAGCGGCACGCCTGACAAGCCGATCGTCATCCGCGCCGCCGGTGACGGTGAGGTCATCTTCGATGGCGACGGCTGCGACAACCTGTTCAACCTGATGGGCGGCAATTACAACTATTTCGACGGCATCACGGTGCGCAACACCCAGGTCGCCTTCAAGCTCGGCATCAAGGGCATCGCCGGCTCGAGCGGCTTCACGCTCGTGCACAGCCGTGTCTACGACGTTGGACGCGTGGTGGAGGCAGGCTGGTCGGGATCGAAGGACTTCTATATCGCGGACAATGTCTTCATCGGACGGCACGATCCGCTGCGTCTGCAGAGCTGGTACATCCCGGAGGTATGGGCCAAGTTCCCCGGCTATCCGGCGCTGATCACCTCCGAGTACGCGGTCAAGGTCTACGGCCAGGGACACGTCATCAGCCACAATTACGTCGCCAACTGGCACGACGGCATCGACGTGGATACCTACGGAGACCCTGACGGTACACCCCGGGAACTGCGCGATCGGGTCCCCGTGTCGATCGACATCGACGATAACGATATCTACAACGTCGCCGACAACTGCATCGAGGCCGATGGCGGCGCGCACAACATCCGCGTGTTCCAGAACCGCTGCTTCAATTCGGCCGGCGGGGCGCTCAGCGCGCAGCCGATCTTCGGTGGACCGGTGTATTTCTATCGCAACCTGGTCTATGGCGCCCCCACCGGCGGGTATCTGAAGCTGGTCGATACGCCCGCGGGCGTGCTGGTCTATCAGAACACCTTCGTCGGTCAGATGCGCCTGTTCGGTCCGGCTGCGAACGTACACTTCCTGAACAATCTCATCCTGGGTGATGGCTGGCAGCCGGCGGTGCTGTCGCTCAATACCTACACCAATTACTCCAGTTCCGATTACAACGGCTTTCGTCTCAATCCCGGCGCGCCTTTCGATTTCGAGTGGGATTCACCGCCCGCCGCCGTACGCGCCGACTACCAGGACAAGCCGGTGATGCGTCGCTTCAGTTCCCTTGCACAGTACCAGCAGGGCAGCGGCCAGGATCAGCACAGCCGCCTGGTGGACTTCGACGTGTTCGAGAAGGTTCAGGTGCCCGACAAGAGCGATCCCCAGCATCTCTACAATCCGGAAGACCTCGACTTTCGGCTGCGATCGGGCTCGGCGGCACTGGACGCCGGGACGACACTGCCAACGATCACGGACGGTTACACCGGCGAGGCACCGGATCTGGGTGCCTATGAGCGCGGACTGCCCACTCCTCACTATGGGCCTCGCGTCTGGCCAGCCGGCCAGCCGGCAGCGCAGGCGCCGCGCTCGCTGCGCGGACCTGCGCCGGGCAGCTGAGGCTCAGCGAGACTGCGCGTGCGCGGCCCCCCGGTACACGCGGGCGTGCTGATACGCATGCGCGACTGTCATATTGATGTCATATCGTCCCCAGCCGATGCTGTTCGTGAAACGACAACCCCATTGCAATTGCCCAGGGTGTGCGCGCTCGTGCGTGCCGCGGGCGCAGGCCGCCCTGCTGCAGCTGGCAGCGTTGGCGCTGAGCATGGCGATGCTGTGCGCGGCGCTCCCAGCCTGGGGCAACGAGGGCGATTCGGGCAGTTCGGGCGGCACTTCCGCAGCCGCCGCGCCGTGGTTTGCCTTCTATGGGCAGTCGACCTACACGGAACAGGCAAGCGACGGGTTTCATGCGCCCTACAGCGGCGCCAATAGCCTCTCGCCGCACATCGCACGCGAGACCTTCGATGTGACGCTGTTCCTCGGGACGCATCTCTGGAGGGGCGCAGAGATGTGGGTGAATCCGGAGATCGATCAGGGCTTCGGTCTGGATGACACCGTGGGTCTGGCGGGCTTCTCCAGCGGCGAGGCCTACAAGGTCGGCAGAAGCACGCCGTATTTCCGCCTGCAGCGCGCCTTCGTACGTCAGACGCTCGATCTGGACGCTGGCAGCGCCGCGACCGATGCAGGCCCGAACCAGTTCGCGCTCGCATCGAGCGCGAACCGCGTGGTGCTGACGGCCGGCAAGCTCAGCGTCGTGGACATCTTCGATGTGAATCGCTACGCGCACGACCCACGGTCCGACTTCATGAACTGGTCGGTCATCGATGCGGGAACGTTCGATTACGCGGCCGACTCCTGGGGTTATAGCGCCGGGGGCGCTGCCGAGTGGTACGTCGCGAGCTGGGCCGCGCGGGCCGGCCTGTTCGACCTGTCAGATGTGCCCAACAGCGAGAGCCTCGAGCCCGGGTTCAATGAGTATCAGATGGACGTTGAGCTCGAGCACCGCCACCAGCTCTTCGGTCAGGTCGGCAAACTGGATGTGACCGCATTCGAGAGCCGCGGTCGCATGGGCCTGCTCGAGCAGGCCGTGGCGTTTGCACTCGAAACGGGGCGGGCGGTCGAGCTCGGCCCGGTGCGCCAATACCGCAAGCGCGACGGCCTCTCGCTGAATCTGGAGCAACCTCTCGGTGCCGACCTGGGTCTGTTCGTGCGGCTTGGAGCCGCCGGGGGCAATGTGGAGACCTACGACTTCACCGACATCGACCGTACGGCCTCCGGTGGGGTCTCGCTCGGCGGCCGACGCTGGGGGCGCGCCGCCGATACCGTGGGATTGGCGGGCGTCGACAACGCAATCTCCAGGCAGCGGCGCGACTTTCTGGCGGCCGGGGGTCTCGCCATGCTCGTCGGCGATGGGCGTCTGCCGCATCCCGGTAACGAGCAGATCCTGGAGGGCTACTATGAGGCGGTGGTGACCGCGGCCCTTGCTGCCACGTTCGACGCCCAATGGGTACAGAACCCTGCCTATAACCGCGATCGCGGACCGGTCGCGATCTACGCGCTGCGACTGCACCTGGCCTGGTAAGCCGGCCGAGCTCGGCTCTGTGATTTGCGCGTATCATTGCCCGGGCCGCGAGACGGCCAACAGGGGGAAATCGATGGTCTCACGCACATGGGTCCTCGCGTTCGCGGGGACGGCACTCTCAATGGGCATGACCGTTACCGCCCGGGCACAGCAGGGTGGGACGGCGGGAAACTGGCCCGAATATAACCGCACGGTAGCGGGCGACCGCTTCTCTCCACTCAGCCAGATCCGCAGCTCCAACGTGAAGCGCCTGAAGCTTCTGTGCACCTATGAGCTGCCCGAAGTGAGTGCCTTCCAGACCGGTCCCATCGTCGTGGACGGCACGCTGTACTTCACGACGGATCTGAACTCGTACGCAGTGGATGCGGGCAACTGCCAGCTGAAATGGTCGCAGCACCGCGCCAGCGCGACGCCGAGCGCCCTGGGCGTCAATCGCGGCTTTGCCTATCTGGATGGCATGCTCTTCCGGGGCACCTCCGATGGTCACGTCATCGCGCTCTCGGCCTCCGATGGCCATCAGCTCTGGGATCATCGCATCGAAGTGGAAGCGCCGGGGATGTCCATCCCGATGGCGCCCATTGCGGCCGATGGTCGCGTCTATGTCGGTAACGCGGGAGGCGACAACGTCGGCGTTACCGGTCACGTCTATGCACTTGATGCACAGGATGGGCATCAGATCTGGCGCTTCGACGTGGTATCGCAGGGCCATGCGCGCGACACCTGGACCAATCCGCGTCTGCCGATCAGCGGCGGGGCGTTCTGGACCTCCTTCACCTTCGACCCAACGAAGGGCATCCTGTATGTGCCGGCGGGCAATCCGGCGCCGGACTTCGACACGCTCGATCGCACCGGACAGGATCTCTACACCGATTCGGTGATCGCCATCGATGCTGCCAGCGGGCGCATACTCGGTTACCACCAGCTGGTCCCGCACGATTCGCACGACTGGGATGTGGACAGTCCTCCGACGCTTGCAACCACGCGTCAGGGGCGCCAGATCATTGCCTCGGCCAATAAGGATGGCCTGCTGTCGATCCTGGATCGCGGCAGCGTCAATACCACCGCACCGGCCGCCGACGCGCAAGCCGCGGCGCCGGTGATTCCACTGCTGTCGCAGACGCCGACGACGACGCGCAGCAATGTGAACGTGCCGCTCTCACGCGATCATCTGGTGCGGTTCTGTCCCGGCTACACCGGCGGGACGGAGTGGAACGGCGCGGCCTACAGCCCGGCGACCGACTCGCTGTTCGTCGGGGCGGTGGATCGCTGCGCGGCGGCGCAGTTACAGCAGAACATCACCGTGCCCCCGGCTGGCAAGATGTGGTTTGCCAGCGCGAAGCTGACTTTCGACCCCATCAGCGATGCGCGCGGCTGGCTCACCTCCTTCAATGCCGAAACCGGTGCCGTGCGCTGGAAGTTCAAGGCTCCGCACCCGATGCTGGCGGGCGTGACGCCGACCGCAGGGCAGCTGGTATTCGCGGCCGATCTGGGCGGGATGCTCTATGCCTTCGATCAGCGCAGCGGCAAGCTGCTCTGGCAGCAGGACACCGGACAGTCGATCGGCGGTGGTATCGTCTCCTACAGCGTCGGCGGTCAGCAGCGCATTGGCGTGGCCTCCGGCATGAATTCCCCGGTCTGGCCAGGCGGCGCCAAGCACAGCCGGATTCTTGTGTATGGTTTGCCGCAATGATGTGCCGCAGGGGAGCGGGGCGCCGGGTCGCTGGCGCACTGTCGCTGCTCGTTGTGTCCGTCGCAACGGCGACAACGGCGGCAACCGCTGCGCCGGCGGGCGAGGTGGTCGCGCCCGGAAATTTTATCCACGTGGTCGCGCATCTCGACAGGACGATGGCGTTCTACCATGGCGTGCTCGGCCTGGATCAGCTGACCTTCGGCAATGCGGCGCCCGCGCCGCCGAAATTCGCCGCCAACGCACCGGTCGCGCAGCTCTATGACGTGCCCTCCGACACCTCGGTCGGCGTCGTCGTCTATCGCCTGCCGGTGATGGGCGTCGGGCTCGAGTTCGCCGAATTTCGCAAGGTGCGGCAAAAGAGCGTGCATCCCCAACCGCAGGATCCCGGTGCGTCCTGCGTGGTATTGACGGTGCGTCAGGTAGATCCGATCCTGCAGCGTGCGCATGCCGCACACGTGCCGATCGTGTCGCTGGGCGGTGTGCCGGTGCCAGCCGACGATCCGGGCGCGGCAGGACGCAGCGTGGTGCTGCGAGATCCGGATGGATACTACGTTGAGCTGGTCGAGCAACCGGCCGCGGCGGCGGCCGCGACCGCAACCGGGCACGGCGAGTCCGATGCGGCCAATGTCCTGCAGGCCGCGCTGATGCTCTCCATCGCCGATACCGACCGCAATGCGCAGTTCTACCGCGACCTGCTCGGAATGCCGCTGCAGATCGATGCGTCGTTTGCGCCCGATGCTTCGCTGTCCAAGGCCTTCGGGCTGCGGGGCGGGCAGGTGCGTCGCAGTGTTGCCTCGATACCAGGCTCTACGTTCCGATACGACTTCGTCGAATGGAAGGGCGTGCCACGCCGCGCCACACACGCCGCGGTCCACGACCACGGCGCCGGCGTGCTGCGGCTGAGCGTCTCGGACGTGGATGGCTTCGTCAGTCATTTGAAGGCAGCGGGCATTGTCGTGGACAGCACCGGCGGGGGCACGGTATCACTGGGCGGCACGTTCCACGCCAGCATCCTCAGCGACCCGAACGGTCTGTTCATCGAGCCGGTACCGCGCCCACGGGCGCGGCGCGCACTGGCACCGGCGCCGCAGCCATCGCCTGCCCGCCCGTAAGGGCCCGCTATCTGATGACTACCGGGGAACTCGCATGAGACATTCAGTGCTTGCCGTGGCCGCCCTGTCGTTGCTTGCGGGCGCCCTGGCCGCCGGCAGCGTGCTTGCGCAGGATTCCAGTTCTGCGAACGGGCCGACATTTCCACCGCTGCCTGCGCTCACCCCGCACGGCGTCGGGATGCGCGCACAGCCAGCCGGTTCCGGCGTGCAGGCGCCTTCCGACGTGCGCGAGGCGCTGGTCAAGGCTGCATGCAAGCAGCCGCCTCCACCCCCAGCGCCGCGCGCGAACTTCGCGCGACGGCGGGATGTGGGGCCGTTTCAGTATTCAGTTCAGGCGATTCCGGGCGTCGTGGATGCCGGGGTGCGCTGGAAGCTCATCTGGACCGCTCCCGGCAACAATGCCGATGGCATGGTGGGCCTGGCCGATGGCAGCGTACTGGCCGCGCAGAACGATACCAGCCGCGTCGTGCGCATCAGCCCCGACGGACACGCCTCGATCGTCTATGAGGACACGGACACCGGCGGCTCGCTCGCGATCAACAAGATGGGGCAGCTGTTCATCGGCGAGCGATCGCTGATCCCCTCGGTCTGGGAGCTCTGGCCGCAGCGCAAGCTCATCGCGGATGCATATCACGGTGAGCCGCTGGAGTGCCAGGGCGCGGGTGTCATGGACTCGGTGGTCGCGCTGCATAACGGCGGGGTGTACTTCGGCTTCGGCGGCACGTATTACGCCAGTCCTGATGGCCAGGTCACGCGCGTGTTCGACAAGCCCATCAACGATGCGGTGCTCAGTCCCGATGAGTCCAAGCTCTACCTGCCCAGCGGCGGAGATCTGTACGTCGCCGACGTCGGTGCCGATGGCATGCTCAGCAACGCACACGTGCTCGCGCATATCCCCGGGGGCGGCAACGATGGCGGCGCCGTCGACGCCGACGGGCGCATCTATGTTTCCGGCTTCCCCGGCGTGCGTGTGTTCGAGCCGAACGGCCACTTTCTGGGCACTATTCCGGCGCCACGCGAGATCATCGACATCGCGTTCGCGGGACCGGACAAGAAGACGCTGTTTGCGATCTCCGAAGTCAGCGAGCCCGGCACGGTGGAGCACGACGAGCTCTTCACGCTGCAGATGGTGGCGCAGGGCTATCTGGGGCGCGGCAAGTAGTTCACGGCAGGCCGCCAGCGCTCAGTTACTCCCCCGGCGCCTGCAGGCGACGGAAAATCATCTCTATCTGACCCTCGGTCCAGTGGTTGCCCCCGTCACTGGAGACATCCAGGCGGTAGGTAAACTGACCCTCGTCCGGCACCAGGTAGTGTTCACGGATCTGCATGCCGGGGGATTCGGATGCGACCGTGACGTTTCGACCCTGGAGCTCGACGGAGCCGTGGTCTGCATTGACCTGTCTGCGCAGGAAAGAGCCCGAGACATTCAGGTACTCGATGATCCAGCTGCCCCGGGCGGCGTCGTAGTGACGCAGGCTGATTCCCAGATAGGGGCTGCCGTCAGGGGCGCTCGCATGCATCTCATCGGCAATGGCCATTCCATCGAGAATATAGCGTCCGATCCAGGTGACCGGGAATTCGGCCACCGTGCCATCGGGCAGGCGGGTGCTTCCCTTGCCGTCCCATTTTCCGATCAGGAATGAAAACACCTGCAGCTGCCCCGGAGCTCTGGCGTTGATCTGCCCATAACGGGTCATCGATGGGTCATTCACCTAAAGCTCCTTTGCCGCTCGCGGCGGCGGGCGTGGCGGATGGATGCGCGCGAGCGATGCCGATGAATACGTCGCGTCCGGCCCAGGCTTGCCGATGGTTGCGCTCCGGATCAGGCAGCACCTGATCGGTCAGGCCGAACAGGCGTGTCAGTCTGCTGCCGGCATCATAGGGCGGCCAATCCTCGCCCGGCGCTCCGCTGCGGATGAATGCACACCAGGCGGCCCGATAGCGTGCGGCGAGCGCCGCGCGCCGTCCCGCCAGTGCACCCCCGCGCGCGAGCCACGCGAGCCAGCCACGCGCGTTCCACAGGTACAGCAGATCGATGCCGTGCATGGCGCCGAACAGCGGATGACGCGCATCGAAGCGATACAGCCAGGTGGGACTGTGGGCACTGTGACGGGCCGCGAAGTGCAGTGTCGGCAGTGAGAAGGTGGCATCGGTCGAGAGCTCGCGATTTCCCCGCCGCGAGCGGGGATACACCGGCAGAATCTGCCGCTCCGCATCCTCGCCGAGCTGATCGCGGATGAGTGCGGCAACCTCGGTGCGTTTCAGGGGCAGCGTCGCAGGTCCGGGCAGTATCTCGAAGGCACGGGTTTCATCGCGTGTGCGGCCGGCCAGCAGCGGTACCTCTGCCGAGACGGCCTGCAGCGAAGCTTGTGGTGAGGCCGGCAACAGCTCGCCATCGAACCAGGGTGCCGCGGGGATGGTACGCCGGTAACGCAGGCCGAGGCGCTGCTGGGCGCGCAGCAGCGCCTCCGGCGGCACGCTCTGCAGCGCCTGCCAGGAATGCTCGCCGACGCCCACGAGCTGCGCATACTCACGTGCCAGACGCTCGCTCATCTGCCGATCGTGGATCATGGTGGTGGCACCGCTGGCCATGATCGCGCGGTGAAACAGTCCGCGCGCCGCCGCACACTGCAGCAGCAGCGCAACGCAGATGGAGCCGGCGGACTGGCCCATGAGCGTGACCTGCCGCGGATCGCCACCGAAGGCCGCGATATGGTCGCGGATCCATTCCAGCGCCGCGATCTGATCGCGCAGTCCTGGGTTGGCCTCGTGAGCCGGCGCGCCCGGCAGCGATGCGAAATTGACGAAGCCGAATGGCCCGGTGCGATAGCTGGCGGTGACCACCAGCAACTCTTCGCTCGCGACCAGGTGCGTAGGATCGTAGAGGTTGGTGCTGCCGGCGAGGAATGCGCCGCCGTAGATCCAGAGTGCGACGGGCCGCGGACGGCCCGTATCCGCCGGCGCCCAGACATTCAGATACAGGCAATCCTCTGAATAGGCGGGCGGGGCGGTACGGGGTTTGCCGCGCGCACCGAATGCCTGTGGGCAGGCTGGACCAAACTCAACCGCGGCCCGTACGCCGGACCAGGCTGGCAACGGGCGCGGGGCCCTGAAACGCAGCGGTCCGACTGGAGCGGCGGCGAAGGGAATGCCCTTCCAGACGCGGCAGCCCCGGAGGGTCTGTCCCTGCAGACGGCCCGAGGGCGTCTCCGCGATCGTCATGATCCCTCCCGTCCTTCAGCCTCGCGAGCTAGCTTAGCGGATTCTGGCGCTGGCCTATCGAGCTGAAGCGAGCTGCTCGAGACCGCTGCTGATATGCAGTGCCTGTTCGTACATCTTCCTGCGAATGAGCCACGGCCCGATCATCGGCGGCACCCAGAAGAGCGGCACCAGATCGATGTGCACATCCATGCACGTGCGCCCTTCGTGTGCCGTGCACGGTGCCACGACCCAGCGGCCTGTGCCACGGAACGCGCCGGCAGCCGGTACGAACCGTGCCTGCAGCACTCCGCCGTCCACGTCGGGGATCGCCATCATGATCTGCTCCTGCCGTATGGTCTTGCAAAAGAGCAGTACACAGGAGTGCAGGGTCAGGAACAGCCGTACGCGATTGGCATCTGTGGTCGAATCGATGCGCATCGCGCGCAGGTCCGGTTCGTAGCGTCCCAGCGCATCGTACTGGCGCAGTGCCCGAAAAATTGCCGGCGCCGGCGCATCCAGTGCCACGCGCAGACCAATGCTGACGGCGGCGCCACGACGCGTCGCCTGCACCGACAGTACCCGGGCTGCGCGGGCAGGGGGCGTGAGGCCAAGGCCGAGCAGCAGCGCCAGACACCCGCACCCGGCTCGCACAGCATGCAGCCTGCTCATGGCCGGGTGCGTCGCGTCTGGCGCTGATGGCGTCGATGGCCTGGATGGCGCTGCCGGTGCGTGCGCAGCTCGAAGGGGTTGCTGCCGGTCTGCTGAGCATGGAGAGCCAACAGGAACGCAGCGGCGCTCCAGGACTGCCCCGGCATTCCCCGCAGCGCCAGCGTGCGCCCGTGAAGCCACTCGCTGAAGCGCCAGTTCCCGAGAGAACAGAGGCGGGCAAGCTGCAACAGGTCGTGCTGGCCCTGCGCCGTGCGGCCACCGGCGACCAGCGCCACGACCCAGAAGCCGCCCAGCAGCGGCCAGATGCCGCCATTGTGATACTGCCAGCTGAAATTCTGTCGATGCCGCGCCATGTAGGGTCGCCACAGGCGACTGCCAGGCCGGATGGGGCGAATCACTGCGCGCGCCGGATAGGGGTCGTGAGCGCGTGAGGCCAGCAGGGCCCGCAGCGTACGCGCACTGGCGCCGGCGTCCGGCAGTCCGAGCAGCAGTGCCAGCAGATTGCCGAAGACGTCCCCCTCATCACCGAAGAACGAGAAATTCACGAAACTCAGATACAGGCGACGGCGCGCAGCCCCCCGCAGCACGTAATCAGCGAGCAGGTGCGCGCGGCGATACTTCGAGAGCTGCGCGCTGAAGGGATGGAACAGGCCGTTGAAGCTTGCGCGCGTGGTGGCAGCGTGCGGCAACTCGTACAGGCGCTTGACGTAGTACCAGAGCGCATTGGTGTAGAGCACGAAGCCGGAGCGCGGCATGATGTCGGCCCAGTCGCTGGCCTCATTCTGCTGCAGCAGGAAGAAGCGCGGATGCTCCTGGGCATGCAGCCAGCCGAGCGCGCGACGGATGGCTCCTGCCTGGCGGCGCCGCAGTCCCGCCGCAGCGCCCCATGCATCGAGCAGTGCGACCGCAATCAGCCACCAGAGCGTCGAGTCGATGCAGCCCAGATACCAGAAGTCCGCCTCTCGTCGACGTACGTCGACGAACTTCGGCATCTGACCGTTGGGAGCCTGATATGCGGCCAGCGTGAGCAGGCCGCGGGCGGCTTGGCGCCGTAACAGGGCATCGCCCGAGAGCGCCATGCCAAGCGCGCAGATCGCGGCATCGCGACCGAAAATCGCGGTATAGCCACGTCGCCGGGTGCGTGGGCTGGCCGTTGCGGCCAGGATGCCCGCCGGGGTGAGGTTGCGTCGGATGAGCTCGATGGCGCGGCGACGACACAGCTCGAGCACCGGATCCTCGGTGCCCGATGCCTCGCGTGGCGGCCTCGTCGGACTCATGCCACGCCGATCTCCGCCACGCCACCCGCCACGCCACCCGCCACGCCGGGATCTATCGAGCGGAGGTGCGCGGGTGGGGAAAGCATGGGAAGGGCACGGATCTTGCGGTGCGAGATTCGCCGATGCAACTTTTCTCCATGAAGCGGGTTATACCCGCACAGGCCAATCGGGGAAGCCACGATGATCACTCGAAGAGGCAAGGCTGTAATGGGACTGATTTGCATGAGCGCCGTGACACCCGCTCTGGCGGCCGACCGCAGTTTTGACAGGCATTTCGATGTGTCCCCGGGCGCAGAGTTGAAGCTGGACACGGATCTTGGGTCCGTCGTCGTGGTCGGTCAGGATGGGCATGGGCTCGACGTTCACGCCACGGTGAGCGGCTCCCACGACTTTCTCTCGCACTTCAGCATCACGGCGGTGCAGGACCCACAGGGGGTGCGCGTGACCGGGCAGATGCAGCCTCTGGGATGGCTGGAGGATCCCCTGGGATGGGTGGAGCAATGGTTTGAATCCGATCGACGCAGAGTGACTTATACCATCGAGCTGCCGCGGGACTATGCCACCGACATCCACACGTCGGGCGGATCGATCTCTGTACGACATTTGAATGCATCCGCGCGCGGCAGGACCTCTGGCGGCAGTGTGACCGTCGATGACGTGCGCGGTGCGCTCCATATACGCACCTCCGGTGGAAGCATCGAGGCCAGCGAATTGACCGGACCGGCGGACCTGCGCACCTCCGGTGGCAGCATCGAGGTCAGCGGCTGCAGTGGCGATCTCGACGTCAGAACCTCGGGCGGCGGCATTCGGCTCGAGCAAATCGACGGCCGTGTGCGGGCCGTGACCTCGGGGGGCAGTGTGAAGGCCGAGGTGCGCACCAATCGAGGCGTCTCGCTGGCGACGTCCGGTGGCAGCATCGCCTTGTGGTTACCAGCGAACGCGATGGGGTCGCTCAATGCTCACACGAGTGGCGGTCATGTCGAGTCCACGGTCCCGTTGAGCAGTGTGGAGGTAGCCAGTCGCAATGAATTGCGTGGCGCCATCAATGGCGGCGGACAGCCCATCCTGCTGCGTACCTCGGGCGGCAGCATCCGCATCGCTCCCCTGGACTGACGGGCGGCACAAACGTGTGGCCGTACAGGTCTTTGCCGCCGGCCGGCTGCGCGCTCAGGGACGGCGGTGACGGTCGCCGGGGCGCGAGCCGCCCTCGTCCGGGCCGGACGCGCTGCCCGCAAGCAGCCCTATAAGAATTACAATGGCGGTAATGACGCCGATGACGGTGGGTATGGAGTTCATCCGCAACGCACCTGACCAATCTGGGCACTACTGTGCCGTGCGCTGGCTGACCCCAGGCTGAATGCCGGCTGTTAACAGCCGGGCTCGCGTTTGCATCAGCATCTGGGCCGCCCGTGCCGCTTCACGGCCCTTCTCGGCCAGGTGTTCCCTGAAGAAGCGCTGATACTGTTCGGTTTCCTGGTAACGCTGCGGCGTGAGGGACACCGACAGGATCGGCACACCCGTGTCGAGCCCCACCCGCATCAAGCCATCCAGTACCGACTGGGCGACGAACTCGTGCCGATAGATGCCGCCGTCGACCACGAACGCGGCGGCGGCAATCGCGGCGTATCTGCCCGAGAGGGCCAGGTCGCGCGCCGTCAATGGCAGCTCGAAGGCGCCCGGCACATCGAACACATCGACCTGCTGGCTCGGAATCAGCTCGAGAAATCCATCCAGCGCCCGCCCGACAATGTCCGCATGCCAGTTGGCCTTCACGAACGCATAACGAGGCAGTTTGGCTGTGGCTGTCACGATGATCTCCCTGGAACAACGACATGTCACCCAAGGCGATTACGCAACGGCCCGAACCCGCTCGCCGGTCAGGCAGCTTGCTATCTCATAACCGGACTTTAACCGTCGGCTCAGGCGTCGCACCTGATCTGCTGGACCTTCGCGCCGCTTTGCTGAGCGACGCGAAGCGCTCACGGGCTCGCGGAACCTGTCCGCATACCGCCGGTGGGGACTTTCACCCCGCCCTGAGACAACGGAAGAGTGCATCAGACCGAGCCGCGTCGCAATATGCAGTGGGCGAGGCGCACGTGGTGCGCGGCTGCGCGAGGTGCCCAAGGTGCGCGGGCAGTTTTCCTGCGTCACAATCGCGCTGTGAGCGACGCAGCTGAACCGGCACTGCCGCGGGTCGTGATCCTGGCGACCGGCGGGACGATCGCCAGTGTCTATGACGCGAGCCGGGGCGGGTATGCTCCGGCGCTGTCGGGTGCGCAACTCACGGCCAGGGTGCCCGACCTCGGCGGCTACGCGCGGATCGAGGTCGAGCAGTTCGGCAACATCCACGGTGCCGATATGACACCAGCGCACTGGCTGCAGATCCTGGGGCGCCTGCGCGAGCTGCTGGCCATCGCAGATGTCGGTGGCGTGGTGGTGACCCACGGCACCGATACATTGGAGGAGACTGCATACTTCCTCGATCTGACGGTCGCGAGCGATAAGCCGGTTGTCGTGGTCGGCGCGCAGCGTCCCGCGTCTTATCCGGATAGCGATGGTCCCAGAAATCTGCTGGACGCCGTGCGGGTGGTGGTGTCCGCCGAGGCGCGCGGGCGAGGAACCCTGGTGGTCATGAACGGGCAGATCAACGCCGCCCGGGAGGTCACCAAGACCCACACCACCGAAGTGCAGACGTTCAAATCGCTGGAGTTCGGCGCCCTCGGGGTCGTGGATCAGGAGGTGCGCTTCTACCGTGCTCCCACCCGCCGGCAAACGATCGACATTCCCGCGGGCGCAAGACTCGGCAGGGTCGAGATCCTGCCGCACTATGCCGGCGCGGACGGTACGCTCGTTCGGGCGCTGTGGCTGGCGCCGAAGGAAGCCCAGCCGGACGGTGTGGTCATCGCGGCCACGGGCTTGGGAAATGTCGGCAGCAGGGTGTACGAAGCCCTGGCAGAAGCGCGCGAACGCGGCCTGCCCGTGGTCATCAGCACGCGCGTCTACAGCGGGCGCGTTTTTCCGCTGTACGCGACCCGCGGCGGTGGAGTCAGCCTCAAGGAACTCGGCTGCGTGTTCGCAGACAATCTGAGCCCACAAAAAGCAAGGATATTGCTGATGCTCGCGCTGACCCATACGCGCTCGAGCGCTCAGCTGCAGAGCTACTTCGCTCGCTGAGAGCCGCGGCGTGCGCGCCGGGCGATCGAGTCGGTGACGTCAGCTCGGCGATCGGGCCAGCTGCCTCTCATGCACGAAAGCCCTGATCGCCTGCGCCTCGTCGGCGGCAGTGCGGTGCGGGTGCGCACCGAACAGGCGCGCGAACACCGTGCTCTCCGGCGCGATGCCGAAATCGCGCTGGATGATATTGGAAAAATAGCGTGCGTTTGAGCGCGCGCTGTTGTCCTGGGGCCAGTCTTCCAGACCGTACCGATGATGCGCCCACCAGCCGGCGGCGCAGGAGGGCGTGCAACAGGCAGGCTGCTCGCCGACGCTGAGTCTGACCCAGCGCTGCATATCGAAGTGACCATGCCGCGCCTGCACCTGATCGAGCAGGTCTGCCAGCTCGAGTAAATTGCGGTCCGATTGCTCTTCCGTCATCTGCAACATATTGCTCGCTCCGCTAGCAGGTCATTTCAGGGTGGCCGCGATGCTGCGTATCTGTGCCGCCGTATGGTCCCCGGCCAGCGGGGTGCCCGGCATCAGATATTTTGCCATGTCCAGCCCCCCGACGACGACTGGCTCGAATCCAGCCTCCCGCACCAGCCGTGTGGCGAGCGGGAGGGCCTTGCTGTCACCCGCGATTGGCAGGCCGATCTTGCCCGGATCCTCATGGGCGCTGGCCATCTGTGCAGCAGGCACGGCGTTGAATGCGCGCACCACGTGCGCCCCCGCCATGAGCTGTGCATCGAAGCGCCCGGCGCCCTTCGCGCGCGCCTGATTGGCGATCTCCCCATCCCGTCGCGGCATGGGATTGCTCGCATTGATCACGACCTTGCCCTTGAGCGAATCGCCAAGGCTCTTCACCAGGTCGGGAAGGGCACTGTAGGGAACCGCGATGAGGACCACCTGGCCGAACTCGGCAGCCTGCTGCGGTGTACCGGCGCGCGCATTGGCTCCGACCTGAGCAGCCACCTGCTTGTCGTTGTCGAGATTGCGCGAGGAGAACATCACCTCGTTACCGGCCCTGGCCCAGACACCCCCCAGAGCACTGCCGACATGTCCGGAGCCGATGATGCCGATGCGCAGTGCGCGCTCGGCTGCCGTGGCGGTGCCTGCGGTGAGCGGCAGCGCTCCCAGAGCAGCGATCGCTGCGGTCACTGTCAGCAGATCCCTGCGCGTGAATGCGCTGATGTCGGATTTCTTTTTCATTTGCGATTTCCCCGAGGTGCCCGTGTCACACCGTGACTGAAGATATTCCTTTTCATCCGGCTGTCCAGTCCGGCTTCTGGGAGGGCTGGCGCTGGCACTGGCGGCAGCCGAACGGCCTACTGGCGCAGCCGCCGGAGACGGGCCAATGCGATTCATGCAGCGTTAAGCCTTGCGGTATCAACGTATCCCAGGGCAAGCGCACGCTTGCACTTAGGAGGAGGCTCGATAATGGACACATCAATCGGAACCCCCAGAACGGGCAGGGTGACTCGCCTGGCGACCCTGGCGCTTGCGGCAGGCGCTGTGTCGTTTCTGGGATCGGCGGCGTTTGCGCAGAACAGCAGCACGGGAGCTTTGCAGCCCACGGTCACGGTTAAGGCACCGCGGGTCGTGCAGCACCGCTCGATGGGATCCTCAGGCATGTCCGTTGTACAGTTCTCACAGACGCGCGTGGTGAGCTTTTCGGATCTGAACCTCGATACGCCCGAAGGCAAAATCGCGCTCCACCAGCGCATCCGTGCGAACGCACGGGCGGCCTGCGAGGAGCTGGCCTCGACGCATCCCTTCCTGCTCTGGACCGACGATGTTCAGACGTGTGTGCAGCAGGCCATGCTGACATGGATGCCGCGCGCGCACGCCTTCCCGCTCGACGCGCGATGAGGGGGATGCGCCTGCGACGAGGACTTTTGGCTTCATAGACAGCAGAGGGGTCGCCCGCGAGGGCGGCCCCGACGTGCGCGCGTCTGCCAATGCCGCCCCGCCGTGCGCTGAACAGGGGCGTCAGTCGCTGCCCAGCTGTTTGACCGCGAGATCGGACAGCCCGCCGGGCGGGGCGGCCTGAAAGTGCGTGGCATTCGTTTGCGCCAACCAACCGATAGCGTAACCGGCGAGTGCGGTGGCGTGAGTCTCGGTCAGCCATCGGATGAATCCCGCCGCCGTTGCCGGATCCAGAAACACCATTGGAAACGCACCAACCGCCGGGTTGTACAGGGCAAGTGCGTCATGGGGCGCAGCGCGCTGCGCCGGCCACAGCGTCCACAGCCTGGGCAACACCGCTTCGTGATCCACGAGCTCAAAGTCGGACTGGATGGCGCACTCCCAGGACTCATGCGAGCCGGAGCGATGCTGTGCAAGCAATTGCAGCGTTGCGCTCGCGTTGACGACGTCCAGCACACTCATGTGCTGGATCGGCCGCAGAGAAACCTCGAGCGCCTCCGGCGCGGTCGGGCGGCCTGCCTCATCCCACATCCTCCCGGGACGCAGTGCGAGCTGGCTGGCGGGCTGGCCGCCCGGCAGGACGAGCACGTCGACGCTCTGCGTATAGGTGCGCAGTCTCTGCCCGGGCAGGAACGGCGCGATGCGCAGGTAGCCGCCTGAGACCTGAATGCTCTGGTGCGCGCCGGCCCCGGCGGGGCGGTCGACGCGAGCCCACCCCGCGAGCGTCCCTCCCAGTGTCGTGAGTTGCAGGGAGCTCTCGAGCACTCGAACCCGGGGCACGGTGCGTGCGACCTCCACGGAGAACAGAACACGGCGGCCGACACCTGCAATCATTTTCACGGCGCCGGAGGTCACGCTGACACCATCCGGGACGGGTACCTGTGCCACGGAAGCGCTCAGGCGAATGCCATCAACCAGGGACGCCGGGCAGGCCGAGGAGATCGCATCCGGAGGTTCGCCAGTCGTGACGCAACCGGCCAGCGACCAGGCGAGCGACCACGATGCAATCAGTCCTGCCGCGCGCATGGTTGTATGCTACCATCTGTAGCACGACAAACGGTAGCATCAAGTGAACCGCACAACGGCAGAATTGGGGGAGCTCGAACGGCAGGTGCTCCAGCTGGTCTGGAACGCAGGCGATGTCACGGCCGACCAGGTGCGCCAGGCCCTGGATCGTCCGCTGAAGGAATCGACGGTGCGCACCGTGCTGGGTCGACTCGAGCGCAAGGGCTACCTCGTGCATGAAGTGGATCAACGCACCTTCATCTATCGCGCGGCCAGGCCGCGCGCCCACGTAGCCGCTCGGGCCGTGAAGCGCATTGCCGACTGGTTCTGCAATGGCTCGCTCGATGAAGTACTGGTCGGCATGGTGGAGGCGAAGCTGCTCGATCGACGCGATCTGCAGCGCATCGTTGAGAAGGTCTCGAAGCAGAAGGCCAGAACCGGGAGTAAGTGATGCTCACCTTCCTCATCGAAGCCTTGACGCGCAGCAGCGTTCTGATCGTTGCAGTATGGGTGCTGCTGCGTCTGTGCCGCATACGCCATGCAGGGAGCGAGAAATTCGCCTGGACCCTGGTCGCGGCGGCTCTGCTCCTCATGCCACTGCTCATGGCGGCAACGGCCGCCGGCACGATGCTGCCTGTGGCGATGTGGCCGGCGCAGCTGACCGTATCGACGGGCGTGCTGGCAGAATTACCGCCCGCGGCGCAGGCGCTGGGCAGCCTCGTCATCGCCGTTTACCTGGTAGGGGTGGCGGCCTTTGCCGTGCGCCTTCTAGCCGGCCTGCTGCGCGGGGCACGGTTGTGCCAGGGCGCGCAAGCGGTGAGCGGGTGGGGGGAGGGTGTGCAGGTGCGTCTGAGCGCCAAGGTGCAGGCCCCCGTGTCATTCGGATCCACCGTGCTGCTGCCCACGGCCAGTACCAGCTGGGACGCAGGGACGCTGCGCGCGGTGCTGGCGCATGAGCGCGAGCATATCCGCAATCATGACGGCTACCGGCTCTGGCTCGCGTCGCTGTGCCGGGCGGTTTACTGGTTCAACCCGCTGGTCCACTGGCTGCACAGACGCCTTGCCGTTCTGGCCGAGCTGACCAGCGATGCCGCCGCGGTCGAAGCGATTGGCGATCGGTCGACATACCTGCAGGTTCTGATGCGCATGGCAGGCGCAGGAACATCGCCCGAGGTACTCGTACCGATGGCTTCGCGCGCGAATCTTCCGCTACGCATGCGCCAGCTGCTCACACCCGGCGAGCAGAGCGTATGCCCTTCGGCGCCCTACCAGGCGCTGCTGGGCAGTACCGTGGTGCTCCTGAGTGCGCTGGCCTGCGGCTGTAGCGCCAAACCGCTGGTATTGACCGGTCCCGCAGCGGCCGCAGCGCTGCAGCCCGGACAGACGCCGAGCGCTGCGCAACTCGAAGGCTTTTACCCACCGCTGCTGCGACGGCAGCACATTCAGGGCAGGGTCATCGTGCGCATCACGGTCGATGCAGCCGGGCATGTCGTTGACACGCGCGTCGTTGCCGAGACGCCGGCAGGTGCCGGTCTGGCTGCAGCGGCGCAGAAAGTCGCCCGCAGCTACCGGTTTGATAACACCCTTCACAGGCCAGTCATCACGACCCTGCCGATCAAGTTTGAGCTTCACAGATCGGCGTCCAGCGCGCCATCGGCCAGGCCGCTAGCGCAAGGCTGAGGCCGCGGCAGCCGGAGCACAGGCAGCGCGCATGATTGCCGCGGCGTCGGGGGCGCGCGGCAGTCCCCACAGCGCATCCAGAAGCGGCTGTACCGCAATGCCGGACGCGCCATAGACGGCCAGCGCGCGCAGCTTCGCCTCCAGCTCGGCATCACTGAGAGGTCTTGCAGGCGCGCCGCGCGGTGTCTGCACCCGGCACGCCACGCTGCGGCCGTCGCGCAGCCTGACGGCGACGTGGGCCGCCTCGATGGCGAAGGCCGGATCATCGATGAGCACGACGCGCTCGCGCAGTGCCTGCAGCTCGGGGTCCGCGATGCTCTCAGCAGTGAAATCCGCCAGTCCCGCGCTGCCGCGTGCCAATGCCACGGCAAGCGCATGCTGGGCACTGACCTGCGCCTCGGAGCTGCTGGCCGGGCGGGGCCGATCGGCCCGCTCGCGCAGCAACGGATGACCGGTGAGCTCGATGCGCTCGATCGCGGCGCTCGTCCAGGCGGCGCCGGCTGCGTCCCGTCGCAGCTGCAGGCAGGCGTCGATCGCGGCATGCAGCACGATCCCGCACGGGTAGGGCTTGTAGCCCGTGCTGAGCAGTGCCCACTCGCGGCCGAGTGTGTCGTGCGCAGCGGCCGGATCGACATGATCGCTGCTGACGCGCAGGAAGCCATAATTGCCGGCGAGGGGCTCAGGCGGGCCGGAGAAGTCCTGAGCGGCCAGCAGCGCAGACAGCACACCGCCGCGGGCGGCCTGGCCGAATCCGAGACTCTTCGCCATGGTGCCGAGCGTCTCGAGTACGCCTGCCGCCTGCGCGCTCGCCTGCCCGAAGGCCCAGACCAGCTGCCCCTCATCGAGTCGCAGCGCCTTGCCAGCGGCCGCGGCGGCGCCGAATACGCCGCAGGTCGAGCTGATATGCCAGCCGCGCCGGTAGTGCCCGGGCGAGACGGCAAGTCCGATCCGACATGTGCACTCCACGCCCAGGACCAACGCCAGCAGCAACTGCTCGCCGCTCATCGGTGTGGATTCGGCCAGCGCAAACAGCGCCGCGGCCACGGGCGCGCTCGGGTGAATGACGGTCGGCAGGTGGGTGTCATCAAAATCGTGCACGTTGGCACTCATGGCATTGAGCGCCGCGGCGTTCAACACATCCGTGCGCTCGCGGCGGCCAATCAATCCTGCTGCCTCGCTGGCGCGAAAGGATGCAAACACAGTGGCAGCACGCTCGATGACCGGACTGGCACAGCCCGCCAGTGCCGCAGCAAAGTAATTGACCAGTGCGCGCACGGCCTCGTGCTGCACCGCTGCCGGGACATCACTCCAGCCTGTGCGCTCCACGAATCTTGCCAGGCTGCGGCTCACCCCCGGGGTGCTGTCGGCCGGAAGGACAGTCTCACTTTCATCCCGCAAGCCAGCCTCCTTCGATCGGCAGCATCGCCCCCGTGATCTGGGCCGCCGAGTCGCCGCAGAGGAAAACCACCATGTCGGCCACATGGGCCGCATCGATCGGCTCTCCGGTGGGCTGCTTGCCCCGCAGGAACTCACGCACCGCCGCCTCGCGAGCCAGCGCGTGCTGCGCCATGAGCTCCTCGATGCGACCTTCGACGAAGGGAGTCAGCACCGTACCGGGACAGATCGCATTGCAGGTCACGCCCTGATTCAGCGTTTCAATCGCCACCGAGCGCGTCAGGCCGAGCAGCGCGGTTTTCGTGGTGACGTAGTCGACCCGGCCCGCGACCGCGCGCGAGCCGTAGACCGATGTCATATTGAAGATGCGTCCCCAGCGACGTGTTCGCATGCCCGGTAACACCAGCTGGATCGCGCGCAGCGCCGCGGTCAGATTTACCGCCAACGCCTGCTGCCACTGCTCCATCGGCAGGGACTCCAGTGCGGCGAAGTTACGCACCACGGCATTGTTGATGAGAACGTCGATCCTGCCCATGCGTGAGTCTGCCTCGCGCACCAGCTGCTCGAGCGCGGGCAGCTCGGTCAGGTCCGCCTGCAGATAGATGCACTCCACTCCATGCGCTGCCGCAAGCTCGGCGGCAATGGCGCCGAACTGCACCGGCGCCTGCGGCCCGTGCAGCACGATATTGCATCCGCAGCGCGCGAGCGCACGCGCCATCGCCAGACCCAGCCCGGCGCCCGATCCGGTGATCAGCGCAGATTTTCCCCTCAGGTCAGGGTGCATGGGCGGTGTAGCGAGTTCATGAGAGAGCTCGCGGATTGTCGTGCTGCAATCCTCTCATCGCAATGCCTTGCTTATCCCGCAGCATCCGTGACAGGCCAGGCACGGCAGGGCAGAATGTTTCTTTGAGGTGGCGCTCGTGGGCAATCGAATTCTCGTCCTCTACGGCTCCTATCGCGCCGATCGCAAGGGTATTCGATTGGCGCACTTCGCCCTGCGCAGGCTGCGCGAGCGCGGCGAGGACGCCGAGCTGATCGACGCCAGGGCGATCGGTCTGCCAATGCTGGATCGCATGCTGAAGGAATATGCGCCCGGCACCGCGCCTGCGGCGATGGAGAGCCTGGGCGCCAAGATCCGCGAAGCCGACGCCTTTCTCTTCGTGGCCGGCGAGTACAACTGGGGCCTGCAGCCCGGTCTGAAGAACCTGACCGACCACTTTCTCGAAGAGTGGTTCTGGCGCCCCGCGGCGATTGCCAGCTATTCGGCAGGCCGGCTGTCCGGCACCCGCTCGAGTTATGCCTGGCACAACACCTTGTCGGAAATGGGGATGGTAGTCATCTCCAGTACGTTAACGGTCGGGCCGATCACGGCTACGCTGGATGAGGCGGGCGAGCCGATCGGTGAGCCCGGAGCGGCGCTCGAACATGCGTTCGGGCGCTTCGCGGACGATCTGGCGTGGTGGACTGAAGCGGCGAAAACGCAGCGCGCCAGGCGCGCCCCGCCGTATTGAGACTGCGATGAGGCCACGGGCAGGCCCTCCAGCTACCGGGGGTTGCCCAGGCACGAAGCGATCGTGCGTCGCAGTCACGCTCGCGGCTGAAAATTCAGACTCAGGGCGAGGATTTCAGCGGAGGAACGCGCTCTTCGGGCAACGCCTGGTTGGCAACGGGGTTGCCGTTACGGAAAGTGGTGCAGTATTGCATGCAGTGCTTCGGGAAGCTGGGATACAGCTTGAGATATTCGTCCTTCAGCTTGTCGCGGAACGCCGGAAACATGGTGTCCTCGCCACCGACCGAAGCGTATTCGGGGACATGGAACACCTTCATCATTTGATCTCGCAGCGGATTCTTGCCCGGCAGAAAAAACGGCACGACGCCCTCGGCAACACCTTCGTAATTGACGATGCATGGGGGCCACCGGGGATTGATGGCCGTATCCGCAGCAGCCCGCTCATAGGCGCGTGAGTAGACGTAGGGCTTGGTGAAGTAAACCGGGTCGTGCAGGGAAGTGACGACTACGAGCAGGTTCCCATTGTGGGGGATGAACGTGCTGGTCATCGTCGCCTGATCGCTGTAGAACGCGCCGTTGTCGCGCGCCGGAGCGCTCTTCATGCCGGTGGTATAGGCCACCAGCATGTTGCCCTTCCAATGACCGGTCGTGAAGGCTTCCCGGGTGTGATTGGCGTATTTTGATGGTGCTTGCCTGCCGTCCACCCAGATCGTCAGGCCGCCGATATCCTCCGTTTTGTCGATCTTCCAGGCCACGATCTCATCGGTGGAGCCCTCCACCACAGGCCAGATAGTCAGTCTCGTCCCGACCGCTCCGTTGGCATAGTGGAATTGGCCGTACAGCTGGCAGACGCGTTCCGGCTCGGCAAGCATCCCGGCAGAATACGACTGCGCCAGGGCCTGGCCGGCCGCATTCATCGGCATCCCGGTCCAATCGTCGGTGAACGGGCCTTCCAGGCGCTCCAGTACGTTATTGGTGGGAGGTGAAACCCAGGCGCCGCTCAGGTTCGACGGTTGCGCCTGCGATATCCCCTGCGCCACACCCTGCGCCACGACGAGCGGGGGCAGGGCGGCCGACGTAAGAGCCAGCACAGTGGCGAAGCTCGTTACACGCCCGAACACTGTGCGCGCCGCATGATGCGCTGCCTGAAACCGCGAGTGATGGCTGGCCATGCTTTGCTCCTTACCACATCGCCGAGCAGGCCGAAGGTTTCCAACCCGCATCGCCCGGCAGCTTCAGAAAATTTTCGTCAGTGACGAACGGCTCAAACAGGTAGACCGGGTCGATGACGGTACTCGTCAGGATCATCAGCGTTTCCCCGTCGTCATCCGGAGAATCCTTTACCAGGTCGAAATATTCCTGCAGCTGCGCCTGTTCGCTGTAGGGGATACCGTTCTTACGCAGGTAACCGGCCGTCAGGTCCGTAGTCGTCACCTTGAGGGCTCCCCAGAGGGGCTTGGCCGTGGCAGCGACTCTGCCCGGGGGGCGCTGAAATTCCCACTGCGCTACGGAGTAACCCTGCAATGACTTCGGGCCCTGATGGGCATCCGAATCGTCGAAGTGGAGCAGGCGGGTCTGCTGACCGGCGTCCGTGTCGATTTTCAAGGTCTGCTCGTCCTGCCAGGTGACGTGTAGATGGCCCGGGACGCGCATGATGGTCGGTGCCCCGTAGGACTTGCACTGCTGGCCTGCCGCCGTGTCTTTGGCCGGATCCCAGGTGTCCATGACCTGCAGACCGATCGTCTTCAGGGGTACGCCGGCAGAATCGCCCGGTCGGGGCGTGACCATGCGATAGACCCAGTCCTCGTCCGTCACCATCGATTCCCAATAGCCCGTGAAATCGACAGGGGCGGCTGCCTGCGCGCTGGGCGGCGGGCCGCCGGCACCACGCCGGCCTTGCGCATGCGCGAGCGTCTGCGCCGTGAGCGACACCAGCAACGCAAGCGCGACCGGGGCAGTGCCATTCATCACGGGGTTACGCATGACGCTCACCTGTTTCATTCGCAGTCCGCAGAGAATTGTAAATCGCTGCGGCAGACATGTTCGTTATCCGCGGATGGATGCCCGCTCCGCGTCGGGGCGTGGACGCTTTCGGCTGCATCGGCGCAGCCGCTTGTTCCAGATCATGTGCCGTCTCATCATGCCGGCGTAAGGCTGTGAATTGCAATCCACGCTCATGATCGTACCGCTGACTTCCCCCTGCCCCGATTGATGATGCGGCAGGGGGGATGATGGCGCTAATTTGAATTCTTATAACGCCATAATGAAGTCCTAATCGCACCTTTATCCGGGCCCTTGTCCGGGTCCCGGCCTGCCCGGGGAAAAGCCTGGGCTCGATCAGGACGCGGAGCGCAGGTCCCGCCCCACGCCCCGCTGCATGACCTGGAACCCGAGTAGCAGTGCGCTGGCGGGCAGAGCGATGTCCAGTATCGAAGATGCCGGCAGAGATACAGCGGTGGCCCAAAGACTTCGAAGGGGCAGGGGGCAGATTGGCGAGGCGGAATAGAGATCGTCGGTCAGAAGATATAGCTGCCAGGCAAGCAGTGAAACCCCAGGTAGCCAGCCCGAGGCACCGCGAGCGGCAACGCCCAGCAACAGGCCGCAGACGGCGGCGATCACTGCGATCGGTACACCCAATACAGTGAGCCAGAGGCCCAATCCGAGGTGCGGGTGGGCTCGGGCAAATACGCCGTACCAGTGAGGCATTGGCCTCGCTGCCAATACGCCGGCGGCGGTGACGTCCAGGAGCGCGAACAGGACGCCAACAGCAACTGCTGCCGCCAGCACCTGGATGCTGGTGAGGCGCCGCTCCCCAGCGGGCGGCAGGGCGGGGGCTCGCCGACCGCGGACGCTCGATTGATTCATCATTTGAGCTGCTACGATGCCACGATGCGAAGGCGCACGTGCGCGCAACAAAATTGTCACAAACAGCCTGGCCGGATCGATACGCGAGAATGTATCGCGGGCACGCAGCCATCACAGCTGTGCTGCTGCTCCTGTCGCCCGCGATCAAGGCCCAGATGCCGTTCTATACCGATGACACGGAGGTTACCGCGCTCGGTACCCTGCATATCGAATCCTTCGATGAGATCGATGCGCTGCAATCCAGCCAATACCCAGATTTGCGCCAAAATACGGCCAATTTCAAGCTCAACGTCGGACTGCCCTTTCTATGGGGCAGATCAAGCAATGATGGACCGCACCGAGATCAGATGCAGGCGATGATCGGCACGCAATACGCTGTTGGCAGCAATGTCACGCTCTGTCTGGGTCTGGTTGCCGGTGAATTCACCGCCAGTCCGAGGATCGGCGCTCAGCTCGGTATCGAAGTCGATTTTCCTGGACTACTCGGCCGATCAACACGTGTCGCGCAAGACTTGGATGAGGCACGCAGTCCGATGCGACCTGGAGAGGCCCAACGCCCCTGAGGACGATGCCACTGGGGCCTCGCACGACCACCACGCAGGTCAAATATCGACCTGGGCCGTCTATCGCAACCAACGCCCCTGGGGTACCTTATGCCATTCATCAGGCGTTGCCCGAGCAGAAGACGTGAAGGCTCCTTCACAGGCGCACTCTCTTTCGCGGCACCTCGCGCGGCGGGCGCGCGCGCTGCACTTCGATCGGCTTCCCCCAGAGGTTGTCGCCAAGGTAAAGATTGCGTTCCTGGATCTGCTGAGCTGCGCCTATGAATCACTGGACCTGTCGCCCAGCCGAAATGCAATCAAACTGGCTGCGCAAGGACAAGGCGACAGCGCCGTCATCGGCACCGATCTTCGCGTGCCTGCGGGTGAGGCTGCGTTTGCCAACGCGGTGCTGAGCCATGGATTGGTGCGCGAGGATATGCACACGGAGTCGGTCAGCCACCTGGGCGTGGTGATTTTTCCCACTCTCCTGGCGTTGACCCACAGTCGAAGAGTCCGCGGCAGCGACTTTGTGCTCGCCGCGGTGTGCGGCTACGAGACGGGCGCGGCGGTGGGCCGTGCGCTGATGGATCGCGAGACGGTCCGGCGTTTCCGGCCCACGGGAATCACCGGACCTCTGGGGGCCGCACTGGCCGGTTCGTTACAGCGCGGTCTGGGCGAGGACGCGATGGTGAGCGCATTGGGGCTCGCAGCGAATGCAACGGTGGGCGTCAATGAATGGCCGGCCACGGGCGCGGATGACATGTTCTTCCATGCCGGGTTCGCCGCGCGCAATGCCGTCACCTGCGTGGAGCTGGCTGACGCTGGCGCGTACGCATCCGAACATGCGCTCGACGGGCCCGCGGGCCTGTTCGCAGCGTTGGGCAGACAGGAACGCACGGCCGACGTTCGTGCTTTCCTCGACGGGCAGCCCCTTGAGATTCTGGCCGTCTATCATAAGCCGGCACCGGCCTGCAATTACGCGCAGACGGCGTGCCAGGTGGCGCGCACTCTGGTTGCCGAAGACGGCGTTCGCGCCAGCGAGATCGAGGCCATCGCAGTGCTTGTCTCCGCGGCGGCGCTGAACTATCCGGGATGTAACGCGACCGGTCCATTCGAGCGCGTTCTGCAAGCCAAGATGAGCATTCGATACTGCGTAGCCGCCACGCTGCTTCGGGGCGCGATCGAGGAAGCGAATTACCGCATGCTCAAGGATCCGGAGGTATTGCGGCTCATCGGCATCACGTCGCTCGAGGAAGCACCGGAGTTCACGCAAGCCTATCCGGCGCGGCAGGGCACGGAGGTCATTGTGAAGCTGCGCGGCGGCCGCACCGTCCGCAGGCGAATGCGCGACCTCATTGCGGCGAGCGAAACCGAAATCCGCAGCCGCTTCCGCGCGGCTTGCTCGAACGTGCTGGGCTCGGATCGCGCCAGTCAGATCGAAGGAGTCGTCGATCGCATCGAGCAGATGGAAGATGTGAGGGCGCTGGACGCGCTACTGGGAGGAGCACAGCATGGTGGATGACGCCACGGCCAGCTACATACTGGCGACCCGAAAATGCTTCGAAGACCTGAGGCAAGTGGCCGCTCAGATTGCCGGAGTCCTGGTGCTGGCAGAGGCGGGGGGAAAAAGCGCTACGCCTGAGCACCCGATGCTCAAAGCTGCCGCCGAGCTGCTTCGCGAGGCTGTGGATCAGGTGCGAAGCACGCCGCCAACTGCGGCCGCCCACTTGCATCACGAATTTCTGTCACAGGCCGGGCAATCCCTTGCCCTCGCGCTCGCTGCGGCGGGACGCCAAATAGAGACCACCGCCATTCTGCCGCCGGTGCGCGAAGCCTACAGGTATCTCGGGCGCGCATCGAATGCCCTGCCAGGTTTTCCCATGGTCGCCTTCGAGCAGGCGTGCTGCGCCGTTCACGTGCACTCATGAACCGATATTCGATCTGGGTGATGGAGTTCGCCCATGTTCCCGGTTACCACCTGAGCGGCCTGATTTACGGTGCCCACAATCAGGGCTATCGCCGCCTGCCATATTGTTACGTGGTCATCAAAGGCGAGGGGCAGGTGGCCATGGTCGACGTTGGCTACAATTTCAAAGCCTACGGCGAGGTGCTGGCCAACATGTACGGCGTCCGTAACTGGCATCCGCCGCGCGAAGTGCTCGCCGAAGCCGGGTTCGGGCCCGAGGACGTCACCAGTGTCTTCATCACCCACGCGCACTTCGATCACATGGGGAACATCGAGGACTTTCCCAACGCCACCTTCTACCTGCAGGAGCGCGAATTATCCAAGTGGGTGTGGGCAATGTCACTCGAGCGTCGCTTCCGGTGGCTGATGCTCGGTATCGATCCGGGAGATATCCTGCGCGCTGTAGACCTGGCCCGACAGGGCAGGCTGGTGTGTGTGAACGGGGATCGCGAGGCCGTATTGCCTGGCATAGACTTGCACGCTGCATTCGACACGCACACGTGGGGATCGATGTGGGTGACCGTGTCCAATGGAGGCGCCGGCAACGCGTGGGTGTTCTGCGGGGACCTGGCGTACACCATGGAGAACCTGCGCGGCGATGACCCCGAGGATCCGCATTACATCCCGGTAGGGCTTGCCACGGGAAGCCAGGTGAACCTCATCATGGCCAGCGAAGCGATGGTCAAAGCCGCCGGAGGCGATGTGACCCACGTCGTCCCGCCGCACGAGGATCGCTTGAAGGACATGTTCCCATCGCGCATAACCGGCGCGAATTTGCGAATCACCGAGCTGGCGCTCGCCCCCGGGCAGGCCAGCCTCGTGCGTTAGCGCAGGAGAGGCGCACGAGTCGTCAGGTCGCCCCGCTCAATGCGGAACGCCGACGATCGTGATATCGCCAGACTGCCTTGAAACCAGGCCCTGTGATAGCACGACGATGTTGAGGGCCTGCCGCCAGGTGACATCCTTCAAGTCGATGGTCATCTTGCCGCTGACCTTGTCGCCAACAAGTATGTTGGCGTTGCCCCTGCGTGCGATCATCGCAAGGATTTCCCGGGTATCGGCATTCCTGGCCGCAATGGAAAACCTTTTGTCCGTCGCTGCGCTGCTCGTGGGACTGCCTGTGGGCGGTACGGAGTGGAGCGGCGCCTGCGCGAAGCTCGATGAGACGGCGTATGCGCTGGCGAGGGTGAATGCCACGGTCACGGCGATGCCGCTGAGTTGTCGATACAGTCCCGGCGAAGGAAGCTTGAGCATGATGATTCTCTCTTTCAGGGGATGATCAGATAGCCAATGGCATCCGAGCGGCACCTGCCACAATGACTGAGAGGTCAGTTGCGCTTTCAGTAATGCCTTGGCGTAGCGCCTTTTGCTGGACGACGAGTTGGAAAGTACGTACGCATCGCAGGCGAGTTCCTGGTCGAAGTGAAATCGTCCCAATCCCCAATACATCAGGGGATTGAACCAAAAAAGACATAAGAAAAGCGTCGCGATCAGGTTGACCAAAGGGTCGCCGCGGTCTCGATGTGCACGCTCGTGTGCAAGCATCAGAGCGCGGTCCTTCTCTGGGTAGCGGGCCTCGAAGCTCGTGGGGATGACCACTCTCGGCCGCCACGCCCCGACCAACATTGGCGCGCCAATGCGGTCACTACGGAGAAGTCCGTCTGCGCCACACGCCACGCATTCAAGGGAGCGACGGAAGGTCCGTTGACGAATTGAAAGCCATGCGGTCAATAAAAGCGTACCTGAGAGCCAAATCGCCAGCGCTGCCGTGGCGTGCGAGCCGGAGCTTGCGCTCGAGGCCGTCGTCATCAACGAACGCGCCGTGAGCCGCGTCAGCGGCTGTTGGAAAAACGTCGAGGCGCCATGGGAGGACGGCAATCCTGGCAGCCACAGCGAAACTACGGTCACGGGAACGGCGAGCCAGAGCCCATAGGCAACGCGCGCCCCGGCGATGCGCCGCAATGGTTTGCGCAGTGCCCCCACAATCAAAATGGCGATGCTTGATGCAAGCGTGATGTCAATCACGGCCTGCAGCACGCTAGCGCTCATTGTCGAACTCCCGGATCAGATGCCGCAGCTCGGCAATGTCGCGCTTGCTGAGCCGTCGACTCTGACTGAAGTGTGCAACGAGTGGGGCAAGTCGGCCCCCAAAGAGCCTGTCGAGCAGCGCGTTGCTTTCCTCGGACAACCATCGCTCCCGCTCGAATGCGGGTGAATACAGATAGCGGCGCCCTTCCTTCCGCGCGCGAATCGCGCCCTTGTTCAACAATCGATTCAACAGGGTCTTGACCGTCGAGGGTTGCCAGCTCTCCTTGTGCTTCAAGGCCGCAACCACCTCCTCGGTTGCGATAGGACTTCTCGTCCACAGGACGTTCATCACCACCGATTCCGCTTCGCTGATTGAAATCGACGCTTTCATGAATGGCAGGTGCTCGCTGGCTACAGCTGTAAACATTAGATGTGTTTACGCGTGTAGATGGTGTGACGGCTGTCTCGGTTCAAGGATCGGGCAGTTGGCCTTCCAGCGAGTCGAGCGCGCGGGCAGCCTGAGGTACCAGTCCTGGGCCGCGATAGATGAGTCCGGTATACAGCTGCACGAGGTTTGCGCCCGCAGCGTGCATCTGGAGAGCAGAAGCCGGAGAATCGATGCCGCCGACACCGACGATCGGGAAATCTGATCCCAGGTGCGCTCGCAAAGCTGCGACGGCAGCTAAGGCGATCGGGCGCAGGGGTCGGCCGCTCAGGCCGCCGGCCTGGTGGCTGGCCGCGAGCGCTGTGCCGCTGCGGCTCGTCGTCGTGTTGGTCGCGACCACGCCGTCCATTGGAAGCTTCCTCATGAGCTCTGCGATAGAGCGAAGCTCCTCAGGTGAGAGGTCGGGGGCAATTTTCAGCAGCAATGGCAGGCGACGATGGGCTTGCACAGGGCTGCTCGCCCGTTCGTGCAGCAGAGCGGTGAGAAGTGGCTCCAATTGCTCTGGCGCATGCAGTTCACGCAGGCGCAGGGTGTTCGGCGAGGAAACATTGACGACCACGTAGTCAGCGACACCTCTGAGAATCCGCAGGCAGCTGACATAGTCGTCCACGGCATGTGAGTTCGAGGTCGTCGCATTCTTCCCTATGTTTACTCCAACGATGCCCGCATAACGTCTTTTTCGAAGACGAGCCGCGACAACTTCGGCCCCATCGTTTGGAAAACCCAGGCGATTGATCAGCGCTTCGGCGGCCGGAAGCCGAAAAAGGCGGGGACGCGGCTGCCCTGCCTGCGCAAGCGGGGTCACAGTACCGATTTCGATGAAGCCGAATCCCAAGGCACCCAGTCCATCTATTGCTACCGCGCTCTTGTCAAATCCCGCTGCGAGTCCGACACGATTCGGAAAGCGCAGTCCCATGCATTCGATCCTGGTGGCGGCTGCTAGCCGGCGCGTGCGCCGGCCCGCAAGGCGCATTGCATCGAGCACGAGCCGATGCGCCCGCTCAGGCTCGAGCGCAAACAACGCGGGTCGGATGGCTGGGTACCACATCGGACTAGTGTGGCCTGGGGCGCGACACTGTCGGATGTCGATGCGAGGCCGGTTAAACCTATCTGCGGGCACCCCCAGCATCGCGTTGGTAAACGATGCGGCCGCCGACGACGGTCAAAACGGACTCGAGGCGCTTTAAGCCCTCGTTCGAGACTTTCCCCGCGTCGAAATAGTCATCGCTCAGGACGACCAGGTCCCCGAGCTTGCCGGTCTCGATCGAGCCGAGCTGATTGCCCTCGCGGAAAAACCAGCCATTGTCCGCCGTGTACATGCGCAGCGCCTGCTCGCGCGAGACCTGTTCGCCGGCGTTGATGAGCGCGCCCGTGCAGTCCTTGCCCGTGACCATGTAGTAGATGTCGAACCATGGATCCAGCGTCGCGATGTCGCCAGCGTCCGAGCCGGCGCCGACATGGATGCCGCTCGCGAGGATCGTGCGGTAAGGCGGACCCGCGGGCTGCCCGGCCGGCGTGCCTTCGGCGCCCTGAAGATACTTCCAGCCGTGCAGCGCCATGCCGACGCCAATGTCTTTCATCGCCTTCAGCGTCGCAGGGTCGATGCTCGGCACGTGAGCGATGGACCAATGCAGGCCCGCGAGCGGCGTCACCGCGTTGACCTTCTGGTAGGTCTGCGCGGTGAACTGCACTTCGGGCAGCGATAGGGTGTGCTGCTGGTAGCTCCAGCCGCGCCTGGCGACCAGTTGCAGCGCCGCCTCATAGTTGTCCGGGTGCTGCCCGGCCTTCCAGTCGTACGCGAATATCCACGGCGTCGTGAACTCGCCGATGCCGGAGAGGCGCAGCATGTCGTCGCCAAAATTCGGGAAGACATTATCCAGACGGGCCTTCAAGATGGGCAGATCCTGCGACTTGTCCATCGAAAGCAGGAAAATGCGCACGCGCTCGTCGAGCTGATGCTGGTGATCCAGCGCCAGAAGCTGATCGTAGGTGGTCCAGGGGTTCGCACTTGCGATGCCGTCGAGCGTGGCACTGTCCTGAAGGTCCGGGCTGCCGGGCCGGGCGAAGACACCCATGTCCACACTCGTGGTGAGTCCGTAGCGCAGTGCATAGGCCTGCGCGTACCTGGCGCTGCGAATCCGGTCCTCGTCCGTCTGCATGGCGCGCAGCAGGTTCAGGGCTGCCGTGGCAGCAGCGCCATTGAGACTGCCCGTCGTGCCGACCATGATGCCCCGGCTCTCGAAGAACTGCTTGCCGAGGCTGTTGGTGACCGCCGGGCCGAAGGCGGCGAACAGGACTGGATGATTCGGCACGGCCGCATCGAGCTCCGCGAGCGTCGGCGCACGCTGCTCGGCGAACAGACGTGGTGTCCAGTCGCCGATCGCCGTGATCCAGGCGCCGGCCGGAACCGTCCGCGCCCGCTGGGCAAGCATGGCCATGGCCTCGGGGATGCTCGTCGCCGTTTCGACCATGACGTCATAGCCGGGACGGCGGCTGAACAGGACGAAGTGGTTATGGTCGTCGATCAGTCCCGGAATTACGGTACGCCCGTGCAGGTCGATCAGCTTCGTGCACGGATCGAGATGCTTCGGCGCCGAGCCGATGTAGGCAAAGCGGCCTTCCTGTATCGTCACCTCGTCGACGACGCGGTCCTGCGCGTCCATCGTATGGATCTTGCCGTTCACGAGGTGCAGATCGTGCGACCAGTCGCAGGGACTCTGCGCGGTGGCGAGCGGCGTCTTGGCGAGCGCGGCGGCGAGCAGAAGCAGAAGAGCGAAAGGTATTCTTTTCATCCTGCGTCCCCTGAAGATCCACCTCTGCAACGCGCAAACTCTACCAAATGCCTGAACATTCCGCAGATAATAAATGGTTGAGCATGAGCGCTCGGCCTGAAAAACCGTGAGCGCAAATTGGGGTTCATGACCCGAAGCCGGTCGATTCATGGACCTGTTGCAGGGGAGATAATGATGTCGCGAGGACTGCGGCTACTGATGCTGCTGCCACTTCTGCTCATACCCCACCATCGAGCACTGGCGGGACCGCCCTATCAGCTTGACGATCCGGATGTAATTCCCTACCACTGGCACGAGTTCTATGTCTGGAGCGGCGTGACTTCCTCGCCCGGGGTTGTGAACACGGCGGGCCCAGCCATTGAATTCAATTGGAGCCTGATTCCGAACTCCATGTTTCACTTCATCGCCCCATTGGGGACGTCGATCCAAAATGGTGGGCCAACCACCTTCGGCCCCGTAGATGGTGAGTTCGGCTTTCAGCTGCAATTCCTTCCAGAGACCAAACGCCGGCCGATGATCGGAACTTTTTTGATGATGGAATTACCCTGGGGGCAGGTTTCGCGGGGATTGGGGGCGGGGAAGCCGTCCTGGAAGATCCCGCTCTACGCAAAGAAGACAATTGGTGACTGGTCGATCGATGGAGGAGGCGGGATCAATATCAGCAACGAGATTCCGGGAGGGAGGAATTATCCGTTCGGCGGGACCATCATCAATTATCAAGCGTCAAAGACGTTGACCATCGGGCCGGAGCTATTCGCGCATGGACGCCCAACTGTAGACCCGGCGCTGTCGCAATACGCGGTTGATCTTGATTTCGGCGGCTACTATACGTTTGATTCTCAACATCCTGGCTTCCAGTTCCTGTTTGCGTATGGCCACAGCATCGCTGGCCAGGCGGAGAACTACGGCTACGTGGCTCTCTATTGGACTTGGGGGCCGGCGTCGAGCGACCAGGCCGCCGATGAGCGCTCCGCGGCGCTGGATTGGTCAAGAAGCGCCGGGACAGCGAGGAGCCGCAGCGGGTTTGGATTCTGACCGCCGCGGCTCGGTGCTCAAGTTACCGGCTGACCTGGACCCTGTTCCCGCCAGCATCAGCGCCACCCAGGCCGCCGCCATAGGGGGGATTGGCACCGCTGCCGTTGGAGACCACCTTCACCCACAGGGCATCCTTGTCCTTGAAGTACGAGGTCTCATTGGCCCTGCGCAGCGCGTCCAGGCTACCCTGGGGCGTACCCGAGGCTGCGGTGGTGAATCCCGGCAGCTTGAAGATCACCCACGAGCCTCGATCCAGTTCACTCAACCTGAGGTCCACGGTCGGCCTTGCGGTGGTGAGCGTAATCTCGGTGCCGGCTCGTACGTTGGTACGGGTCAGGTTGTACTGCCTGCCGTTGCGGCTGAGAATGACTGGCGGCGGCGGAGGTCCCGGAGGACCGCCGAACCGCTGACCAGCCGGTGCGCCCGGCCCGACGGGTGTGCCATTGGCAGGAGCAGGACCCGCGCCAGGAGCGCGGCCGAAGCCGCCGAAGCCGCCGGGGCCGCCGGGGCCGCCGGGGCCGCCAATGTCCAGGCGTCCAACATCACCCTTGCAGATGGCCGCGTTCCAACTGGGCTTGATCTCACAGGCCCCTGCGTCGGCTGCGATGCTGTCGTTGACGCCGTCGTTGATAAGAACGTAGGAATCGGGCCCATCGCCGAACGAGCCGTCCACGTCGCGGATCACCGCGGTCTTGTAGGCCGTGCTTCCAAAATTGTCGCTGCCCCATTTGCGTTCCATCGGCGGGAAGTACACCGGCTTGGCGTTGATGAATTTCACGTGCTCGACGGAGTTGTTGGAGCTGACCCCGAAGCTGGTATACAGCAGGTACGAGATCGCTCCGGTCTTGCGAGTGGCGTTGTCCGCGAAATTCCGGAAGGTGACATTCTCCACGTCATGACGATAATCGTAGAACTCGTAGCCGCGGATCGGATAATCCGGCAGTGCGGGCTTCGGCAAGCTGCGGCCGTAGGCCTTTTCCGCGTCAGTCCTGGGATTGCCGAAGTTCTCGGTTTCTCCCACGACCAGCGAGTCGACGAGTCTCGAGGTGAAGGCGTAACGACCGAATGCGCCGGACGCATGCGTAAAGCCGTTCGCGTTGTCGGCCAGCTTCACGTTCCTGAATACGTGCATCTCACCCCGGCCCCAGATTCCGTCATTGCGGTTCTTATAGGCGGTGAGATCCTCGAAAACCGATTCCACCGCCTTGCTGTTCGGGTCGGCGGGATCTTCAAGGCCGATATGCGAGCTGCCGGTGACACTGAAGGTGCCATTGGGCGCAACGTTTCGGTCGAACATGAACCCGTCGTAGTTCGAGTGGGCGACGTTGCCCTTGAACTCGCGAAACTTCGTTCGACGTGGCCAGGTCGCCTTGCTGACGGCCGTGTCTGCGAACGCGCCCGTCGGGTGCTCCGGCAATGACATCCAGAAGCCGGTCGATTCGGAGCCCGCGGCTACGTTGTCTACGTAGCTATTGTCCGGATTGGTGATCCAGAACGTCGACGCGGTGTTGTCGGAGGGGATCAGGACATCCGGGGCGGCTTGACCATTCGATCCCGCGCGGTGCTCCCCGACTGCAGCGAGGTTGGTCGGAACACAGGGTTTGCCGTCAGGATGGCACTTGGTCATCATTCCCAGGTTGTGGATGAACTGGTTGCCGTGTTCGATGCCGTCTTCCAGGAAGAAGCAGTGACCGACGGTGTTATAGGTGACGTTGTTTTCCACTCGCACGTCATGGGTACCGTGCACCGTCACGCAGCGGCTGTAGGTGTCGTGAATCGCTGAATTTTCGATGTACTGCCCTTTGGCTTCGCCGACCAGGTGCCAGTGGATCGGATAGCGGGCCAGATGCAGGTACTGCCCCATCCGGGTCAATTCGACGCCGGAGACGTACATCTTGGATCCGGCCAACGCCATGATATGCCCCCCGACGTAGGAGCGTTCCGAATCCTCAGAACCCTCGATCAGAATATTTCGCGTCAGCATGCCGACCTCACCACGCTCATCGACGCCGAACGTGATCTTGCCGAAATGCATGTACTTCAGGGGCTGGTCGAGCGTGATCGCGTTCCCGGCAATGGCGGCGATGGTTCGCTTCTCCGCCTGCGTGGAATCGAAG
>DATJUN010000056.1:0-15213 GCA_035502275.1 Steroidobacteraceae bacterium | reverse complement strand
CGCCACCCAAAGCTGGTCAGGAGCCTCGGCGAAGAAGCGGCGTTCCACCAGATCGATGGGGTGGGCGCCGCAGGATCGCTCTGCGTGATCACCACGAACCTGCGCAGCGTGGCGCCTCGGAGACAGCTCTGGCGGATTAGCCGGGCGACGCGTTTGCGACCCACCCGGATGCCATTATCGTCGGCCAGCTCCGCGTGGATGTTCGGTGCGCCGTAGGTGTCGCGCGAGCGGCGGTGGATCGCCGCGATCTTGCCCATCAGCAGCAGGTTATACCGGCGCCGCTGGCACATTGGCCTATGTTCCCAGGCGTAGAACCCGCTGCGCCGTACCCGCTGTCTCAAGAGGAGCAAGCGCTGCTGTTTCAGGAGTTACCAGATCATCTGGCTCGCATGGCGCTCTTTAAGGTCAATACGGGGTCACGAGAGCAGGAGGTATGCGGTCTGAAGTGGGAATATGAGGTCAAGGTTCCGGAACTCGATACATCGGTCTTCATCATCCCAGGTGAGCACGTCAAGAATGCTGAGGAGCGCCTCATTGTGCTCAACCGGGTGGCGAAGTCCGTGATCGAGAGCCAGCGGGGGCTGCACGCGGTGTATGTCTTCACGCATACCCCCGGGAAGAAGGCTCTGCCACAGCCAGTGCGAGGGATGAACAACACTGCCTGGAAGGGCGCCCGAGAGCGCGCGGCCGATGAGTGGCAACAGCGACACGGAGAATCCGCGCCGCTGGGCTTTCGCAAGATCCGCGTCCATGACCTCAAACACACGTTCGGGCGGCGGCTGCGAGCGGCGGGTGTGGGCTTCGAAGATCGGCAGGATCTACTTGGGCATCGGAGTGGGCGTATCACCACCCACTACTCGCAAGCAGAGCTGTCGAATCTCATCGAGGCAGCGGACAAGGTTTGCACGACTGAGTCCCGCAAAAGTCCCGCAACCACATGGCTTCGGCGCAAAGCGGGTTAGTAGAGGATCAATTAAGTGACTGATTGCGACGAAGTTATCTGGCGCGCCCGGAGAGATTCGAACTCCCGACCCCCTGGTTCGTAGCCAGGTACTCTATCCAACTGAGCTACGGGCGCGGTGTGCTGTGGCCGCCCTGAACGGGAGGGCCGCGAGCGAAAGGCCGCGCATTTTAAGCGCTGGAGGCGGACACGTCCAGACGTATACTCGGGCATGGCTTCCGTCTTCGTCACGGGCTCTGCCGATGGGCTCGGCCTGCTCGCCGCCCGGCAGCTGCTGGCACAGGGGCACGCCGTCACGCTGCACGCGCGCAGCGAAGAGCGGGCGCGGGCAGCGCAGCGAGCCGCCCCGAAAGCGGCGGCGGTCGTCATCGGTGATGTGACGAGCCTCGAGGGCATGCGCACCACAGCGCGTCAGGCCAATGCCCTGGGTCGCTTCGATGCCGTGATTCACAACGTGGGTATCGGGTATGGCGAGCCTCGCCGCAATGAGACCGTCGATGGCTTGTCACAGATTTTCGCCGTCAATGTACTCGCGCCCTATGTACTGACCGTACTGATGCACCGCCCAGCCCGGCTCATTTACCTGAGTTCGGGGCTGCATCGGCGTGGGCGCGCGGATTTGTCGGATCCGCAGTGGACCAGCCGGCGGTGGGACGGGATGCAGGCCTACTCGGACAGCAAGCTCTTCGACGTGTGGCTGGCATTCGGCGTCGCGCGTCGCTGGCCTGAGGTGTTGAGTAATGCCCTGGAGCCCGGCTGGGTACCCACCCGCATGGGCGGCCCGGACGCTCCAGACGATCTGACGCAGGGCGGCGAGACCCAGGCCTGGCTCGCGGTCAGCGACGATCCGGCCGCCACCGTGACTGCACAGTACTTCTACCATCGACAGCGCCGCGACCCGTCCGCGCAGACGCGTAACGAGGCTTCGCAGGATGCTCTGCTCGACTATTGCGCCGGACTGGCCGGCACCGCGCTGTCCTGACCCCAGGTCCAGTTGCGCACTTCGGGCAGATCGAGCCCATGTGTGCGAATGTAGCGCTGATGCTCGACGAGCCTGTCCTGCAACTGCTGCTTGAGGTAGACGCCCCGATCGCCGGTCTGCGGTAATCGATCGATCGCATCCATCACGAGATGGAAGCGGTCCAGCTCATTGAGCACCGTCATGTCGAAGGGCGTGGTGATCGTGCCCTCTTCCTTGTATCCGCGCACGTGAATGTTTTCGTGATTGGTGCGCCGATAGGTCAGGCGGTGGATCAGCCAGGGATAGGCGTGGAAGGCGAAGATCACCGGGCGGTCGCGCGTGAAGAGCTGATCGAAATCGCGGTCAGAGAGGCCGTGAGGGTGCTCCGTGCTCGGTTGCAGTTTCATCAGATCGACGACATTGACGACGCGAATGCACAGCTCCGGCAGATGCGCACGCAGAATGGAGACGGCAGCCAGCGTCTCCAGTGTCGGCACGTCGCCGCAACAGGCCATGACGAGGTCGGGCTCGGCTCGGTTCTGATCATTGCTCGCCCAGGGCCAGATGCCGATGCCGCGTGCGCAGTGGCTGGCGGCAGCGTCCATGCTCAGCCATTGCGGCGCCGGGTGCTTGCCGGCGACGATGACATTCACGTAGTGACGGCTGTGCAGGCAGTGTGCCATTACCGACAGAAGGCAGTTCGCGTCGGGCGGCAGATATACCCGGACGACCTCGGCCTTCTTGTTCACGACATTGTCGATGAAGCCGGGATCCTGGTGCGTAAATCCATTGTGGTCCTGCCGCCAGACGTGAGAGGCGAGCAGATAGTTCAATGAGGGGATCTTGCGGCGCCAGGGCAGCCGTGACGTCACCTTGAGCCACTTGGCATGCTGATTGAACATCGAGTCCACGATGTGGATGAAGGCCTCGTAACAGTTGAACACGCCATGCCGTCCTGTCAGCAGGTAACCCTCGAGCCAGCCTTCGCACTGATGCTCGCTGAGTACCTCCATGACGCGTCCCTGCGCCGCCAGCAGTTCGTCCTGCGGAACCGTTTCAGCCTCCCACTGGCGCTTCGTCGCCTCGAACACCGCCTCCAGCCCGTTGGATAGGGTTTCATCCGGCCCGAAAAGCCGGAAGTTGCGCTGATCGGCATTGTGCTTGACCACATCGCGCAGAAAGCGGCCCAGTACATGGGTATCGCCGATGCCTGGCGCGCCCGGCTGTGGCACCTCGACGGCATAGTCGCGGAAATCCGGCAGGCGCAGGTCGCGCATCAGCAGTCCGCCGTTGGCATGCGGATTGGCGCTCATGCGCCGATCGCCGCTCGGGGCGAGCGCCGCGATGTCCGCTCGCAGTCGTCCCGCCGCATCGAACAGCTCCTCGGGCCGATAGCTGCGCAGCCACTGCTCGAGCTGTACCAGATGCTCCGGTCGTCCTGCAGGATCAGACAGCGGGACCTGATGCGCATGAAAGGTGCCTTCAATGCGCACCCCATCCACGATCTTCGGCCCGGTCCACCCCTTGGGTGAGCGCAGAACGATCATCGGCCAGCGCGGCCGGCCAGCCTCGCCCTGCACGCGCGCCCGATGCTGGATGTCGCGGATATGCTCGATGACCCGATCCAGTGTGCAGGCCATCGCCTCGTGCATGGGGGCCGGATCATGGCCCTCCACGAAGTACGGTTCCCAGCCATAGCCGCGCAGCAGCTGCTCGAGCTCCTCACGCGGTATGCGCGCCAGAATCGTCGGATTGGCGATCTTGAAGCCGTTCAGATGCAGGATCGGCAGCACCGCCCCATCACTGCCGGGATTGAGGAACTTGTTCGAGTGCCAGGCCGTCGCCAGCGGCCCGGTTTCGGCCTCGCCGTCACCGATGACGCAGCCGACGATCAGCTGCGGGTTGTCGAATGCCGCACCGAATGCATGACTCAGCGAGTAGCCCAGCTCCCCGCCCTCATGAATGGAGCCCGGACATTCGGGTGATGCGTGACTCGGAATCCCGCCGGGAAAGGAGAACTGCACGAACAGTCGGCGCAGGCCCGGCTCGTCCTGCGACACCTCCGGGTAGATCTCGCTGTAGGTGCCTTCCAGATAGGCGTTCGCCACCACCGCCGGGCCACCGTGACCGGGACCGGAAATGTAGATCATGTCCAGATCGTATTTGCGAATGACCCGGTTGAGGTGGGCGTAGATGAAGTTCTGCCCCGGCGTCGTACCCCAATGCCCGAGCAGCATGTGCTTGATGTGCTCGAGCTTCAGAGGTTCGCGCAGCAGCGGATTGTCGAACAGATAGATCTGTCCGACGGACAGGTAATTGGCTGCCCGGAAATAGGCATCGATTTTCTGCAGCTCATCGCCGCTCAGCGTCGTCTGGGACATGTCAGGCTCCGGTAACCTGGCCGCAGCCGCATGATAGCAACAAGCCCCGCCGCCGCCGCGCTCGGCACTTGTCCTAATTGACACTCAGCTGTCCGACAGGTCCTCGGCGAGCACCGGCGGCGCGGCCGCCGCCTCCTCCAGCGCTGCCAGCTGCCCCTCCTCGGATTCCGCTGGCAGGATGAGCTTGCCGCTGCCGTGCTCGAGCAGCCAGGCAAACTCGTCGCCACTGACGGGCTTGCTGTGAAGGTAGCCCTGCGACTGATTGCAGCCGATGTGCCAGAGGAAATCGAGCTGCTCCTGCTGCTCGACACCCTCGGCCACGGAGCTCATGCGAAACGCCCGCGCCAGCGCGACGATCGTCTTGACCACCGCACGACCGGCGGCCTCGGCCGGCGTCTGCCGGATGAAGCAACTGTCGATCTTCAGTGTATCAACCGGCAGCTGCGACAGCCTGCCGAGTGAGGAATAGCCCGTGCCGAAATCATCGATTGCAATCCTGACGCCCGTATGACGCAGGAGCTTGAGCTTCTGGACCTCCTCACCGCTTTCCTCATCGAGCGCGGCTTCCGTGACCTCGATATCCAGGCCCCAGATCGAGTTGCTCCAGGGCTCCACTGCCTTGAGAAAGTGCTGGGTGAAGTCGGCCCTCTGCAGCTGCGTGGGCGAGACGTTCACGGCGACGCGCACGGGGGGTAACCCAACGTGCTGCCAGGCACGGCAATCCCGCGCGGCCTGCTCGATGACCCAGGCGCCCACGGCCGCACCGAGGCCGGTCGACTCGACCACCGGCAGGAATGCGCCCGGGGAGATCAACCCACCCTGGGGGTCGCGCCAGCGGATCAACGCCTCGACGCCCTGGATGCGGCGCGTGATCACACTGACTTTCGGCTGATAGTGCAGCTCGAATTCGCCCCGCTCCAGTGCCAGTCGCAGCCGGTGTTCCATTGCCAGCCGACCAACGCGCTGTGAATGTCGTTCGGCGTTGTACGGCAGCAGTGATACGCCGCTGGTCCGGGCGTGCAGCAGCGCCGCCTCCGCCCGCTGCAGCAGGGCCTCTGCGTCGGTGGCATCCTGGGGATGCAGGGCAACACCGCAGCGCACGGCCACGGGAACCTCGCGCTCCTCGATGCGCAGCGGCTCGTTGAACAGCGCCTGCAGATGCGCCGCCGCCGCGCCGAGCGTCTCCTCGGTGGATTCCGCGGCACGCTCCTCGACCAGCGCGAAGGTACCCCCGCCCAGATGTGCCAGCTGCTCGGCGCGCGGCGCGTGTCGTTTCAGTCGCGCGGCGACGTGCTGCAGCAGCAGATCGCCCGTGCGACGGCCGAAAGAGTCGTTGATGAGCCCGAGCTTCTCGATGTCGAACGCCAGCAGCGCGTGGCGCCGCCTGCCCTCGGGATCCAGCAGCCGCTGCAGCCGCTCGCCGAACAGCGCGCGCTTGGCGAGCGCGGTCTGCGAATCGAACAGCGACAGAAAGCGCACGGTGTTGTCCTTCTGCATGTACTGCCAGGCGAAGGACAAATTTCCGCCGACCTCCTGCAGCATGCGCAGCTCCTCATCGCCGACCACACGTGCGTCGCGTGCGGCGAACAGCAGCACGCCGAACGCCGTGCCTTCCACCGCCAGGGGCAGCGCAACGATCGAGCGCAGCCCCACCTGCCACAACAGCTGCTCGACCGACCCGGGTTGCTCGCGTGCGGCGCTGTCGTTGCAGACGACGGCGCGGCCCAGGGAGAGCGCGCGCGAGAGCAGACTGTTGGGCTGCGAGAGGGCCTCGGAGCACAGGCTGCGCAGCGATTCGCCCAGCGCCTCCTCGCTCGCCTGCCAGACCACGGGCTGAATCTGCGGGTTGCCCCCGACTTTCGCGGAGGCAATGACGGCCGTGTACCCGCCGACACTCACGGCCAGACGGCAGGTCTCACGCAGCAGTTCCGCGCGGTCACGGATGCGCACGACCGCACCGTTGACGCCACTGAGCATGCGTAACACGCGATCGAGCCGTGCGATGTGCGCCTCGCGGCTCTGGCGCTCGCTCGCCTCACGCACCGCACGACGCACCGCCGGCGCCAGGCGCGACAGATTGCTCTTGAGAACGTAGTCCACGGCGCCCCGGTGCAGCGCGTCGATCGCCCGCTCCTCACCCATCTTTCCCGAGACGAAGATGAAGGGCACCTCGGGCGATAGCTGGCGGGCCACGGCGAGGGCTGCATAGCCGTCGAACCCCGGCAGATCGAAGTCCGACAGAATGATCGCCGGTGCGAACGCAACCAGCGCGCGGCGCAGATCCACTTCATTGTCCACGCGCTCGGTCAGCACGCTCAGGCCCGCGCGGCGCAGCGAGTGCAGCGCCAGCTCGGCGTCGGTCTCCAGATCCTCGATCATCAGGATGCGCACGGGCGTTGTGGCCTCGCCATTCATGCCTCGTCCCTCAGGTCAGCCCGGCTGGCTCATGCCTGGCTGCCGACCCCGTTCAGGCGCGCAATGGCATCGGGCACCAGCGCGGCCTGGGTGGGACGGCAGAACAGATAACCCTGCGCCTGCTCACAGTGCAGGCGACGCAGTGCCTGCGCCTGCTCGGCGGTTTCCACTCCTTCGGCCACGACCTTCATGCCGAAGGCCTCGGCGAGTGAGACCACCGTGGACACCAGCAGGATGCCGCTGGCGGACTCGCTCATGCCCTGGATGAAGTAGCGATCGATCTTCAGCGTGTCCACCGGCAGCCGCGCGAGCATGCGCAGCGAAGAATAGCCGGTGCCGAAGTCATCGATCGCCACTCCGATGCCCGCGGCAGAGAGCTCCTCGAGCTTGCGGATCGAGAGCTCCAGATCCTGCATCAACATGCTTTCGGTAATCTCGATGTCGACACCGGGCGACCCGCCGGATGGCGGACGCACGCTTGTCAGTACCCGCTCGACGAAGTCGCGCCGGCGCAGCTGCTGGGGAGAAACATTGACTGCAATGCGCACCGCCGCTTCGCCGCGCTGCTGCCACGAGGTGGCATCGCGCACCGCCTGCTGCAGCACCCATTCGCCGACCTCGGCGATGGCGCCCGAGCGCTCCAGCAGAGGTATGAACACCGCGGGAGAGACCAGCCCCTCCGTGGCATCCTGCCAGCGCAGCAGCGCTTCCAGGCCCACGACGCGGCCGCTTTGCAGATGCACCTTCGGCTGATAATGCAGCAGCAATTCGTTGCGTTCGAGGGCGCCGGCCAGCCGTCCTTCCAGCGCCAGTTTGCGGCTGTCGGGCCGCTGGCGAATCGATGCGTAGGGCAGATAGCCCTCATTGTCCTCTCGTGCGGCCTTGAGCGCCGCCTCGGCGTGCTGGACGAGCTGATCGGCGGTCGTGGCATCCCGCGGGTGCTCGGCCATGCCTGCGCGCACGCCGGGACGCAGCTCGTGCCCTTCGATGCCGAACGGAGCGGCAAACAGCCGCGCGACCGCCTGCGGCAGGCGGCGCCCGGTCTCAACGCTCGCCGCGGCATGCTCGCAATGGATCGCAAACGTGCCCGCGCCGAAGTAGGCGATGCTCTCGCCCTCATAGGCCTGCTTGAGCCGCGCCGACATCTCGGCGATCAGGCCATCACCGACATGGCGCCCATAGGAATCGTTGATGGCACTGAGCTGCTGTACGTCGAACACCACCACCGCGCGCGCTGGCTGACCCGCGCCGGCGAGCTGACGGTCCAGGTGCTGGCAGAACAGCACGCGCTTGGCGAGCCCCGTGAGGCTGTCGTAATGGGACAGGAACTGTACCGCCTCGTCCTTCTGCAGGTACTGCAGCGCGAAGCCCAGGTTCGCGGTGAGCTCCTCGAGCACCTGACGCTCGGCGGGATCGAAGACCCCGGGCTGGCGACTGAGCAGAAGTAGGGAGCCCCCGCGGATCCCGTCGACCTGCAGCGGCAGTATGGCGATCGCGCGATACCCCTGCGCGAGGAGCTGCTCGCGAGCCGACTGCGACAGGACGGCGCCTGACGCGCCAGCCACCCGCTCCGAGGGTCCAGCCGACAGCTCGTTCTCGATGAGGGCGCTCTCGGCGAGGCTGGCGCCCGCTGCGGTGAGCGCCGCCGAAGCGGCCTCGCAGCGCTGCAGTAACGCCTGTTCGATGGCGCGCAGCGCCATCGAGTCCTCTCCGGCCCAGGCCTCGGGCTGTGGCCGCGCGTCCGCACCCGGGCGCAGGCTGATGGCCACACGTTCGTAACCGCCCTGCTGAACAGCGATGCGACAGACCTCGCGCAGCAGCTCCGCTCGCTCATGCAGACGCAGAATCGCCGAGCCGGTGCTGCTGAGCATCCGATAGGTGCGCGTGAGGCGCTGCAGACGCGCCTCCTGCTCGCGCCGCAAGGTGATGTCACGATCGGTGCCGCGATAGCCCAGCAGCTCACCGCGATCGCCTAGGATGGCGACCGCATTGCGCTCGAGCCAGCGGGCCCGGCCGTCCGCGGCGCGCCAGCAGCCGACCGCGCCTGTCAGGGGCTCCTGCCCGGAAGGAAGCAGGGCCGAAGCGGCCTCGGCACTGGCAGTCATGAGGTACGTGCGGAAATCCTGATCGATGAGCGAGATCGGGTCATAACCCAGAATGTGGATCACAGCCTTGCTGCAGAATCGGAAGCGGCCCGCCTGGTCCACCTCCCAGATCCAGTCCTGAGAGGTCTCCACCGTATCGCGCAGGCGCTGCTCGTTGTCGCGCAACTGCTGCTCGGCTTCGCGCTGCGAGCGCTTCAGCGCCGCCTCTGCCAGCGCCCGCTCGATGGCGGCCGCCAGGCGTGCCAGGTTTCCCTTGAGCACATAGTCGGTGGCGCCGCGGCGCAACGCATCGATGGCGCGCTCCTCACCGATCGTGCCGGACACGAAGATGAATGGCACATCGGGTGCGCGCTCCACTGCGATCTGCAGGGCGCGCAGTCCATCGAACCTGGGCATGGAAAAATCCGACAGGATGAGCTGCGGGCGATGCTCGTGCAGCGCTCGCAGGAAGTCGGGCTCCGTGTCGACGCGGTGCACGTCGCATTCCAGGTGCGAGCGCTTCAGACCGCGCAGGATCAGCTCTGCATCGGCGGGCGTGTCCTCGACCATGACCAAACGGATCGGTTGTTTCGTCACACACCTGCTCCACGGTTGGGGTCCGGGCCGTCTGTCTGCCCGGAGATCAGCGCTGCCATCCGTGGTTGCTGTGAAGAGTCCGAATCTGCGGCACCGCCCGTCGCGTCTGCCCCGGCGCCCGCCGCTGCCGCGAGCGGTAGCGCGAACGAGAAGCTTGCGCCGGCGTCGGGCGCTGCCTGCGCCCAGATGCGCCCACCGTGGCGCATGATGATCCGGTGCACGATCGCCAGCCCTACACCGGTGCCGGAAAACTCCTCGGCGCCGTGCAGGCGGCGAAATACGCCGAAGAGCTTATCGGCGTGACGCATGTCGAAACCCGCGCCATTATCGGTGACCTGATAGATAGCTTCGGGCCCCTCGATGCGGCCGCTCACGCGAATTTGCGGCTGCGCTCGCCTGGCACTGTATTTCAGTGCATTGCCGATGAGGTTGCACCACACCTGGCGCATGACGATACCGTCGCCCGCACAGAGAGGCAGCTCATCGATCTGCAGCGCCGGCGTGGGGCCGCCGTACGCGCCAAGCATCTCACTGGCCGCCGCCCGGGCAAGCGCAGTCATGTCCAGTCGTGTGCTCGCCAGCGGCTGGCGACCCACGCGCGAGAAAGCCAGCAGCCCGACGATGCGCTCGTCCATGCTGCGGCTGCCCTCACGAATGATGCCCGTGATGCGCTCGCCCTCGGCCCCGAGCTGCGTTGCGAACTCCTCCTGCAGAATCTGCGTAAACCCATCGATTGCGCGCAGCGGTGCCCGCAGATCGTGGGAAATCGAGTATGCGAACGCTTCCAGGTCCCGATAAGCGATCGCCAGCTCCTGGGATCGCACACGCTCGCGCTCCTGCAGAAGCGCGTTCTCGCGCCGCAGGCGCTGCAGATCCAGTGCGCGTACCAGCACCGGCAGGATCGCGTTGAGCTTGAAGGGCTTGAGAATGTAGTCGAGGGCGCCAGCCTTCATCGCCTCCACGGCGGTATCGATCGTACCGTGGCCCGTCATGACGATGGCGCCGAGAGAGGGATCGATGGCGCGCGCGGCGGCGATCAGCTCGATGCCGTCCATGCCGGGCATTTTCAGGTCGGTCAGAAGCAGCTCGTGCTGGCCGGGCTGCAGCTGCGCAAGCGCCTGCTGCGGCGAACCGAAACCCTCGGTTGCATAGCCTTCCATCCGCAGCGTGTCGCATAAGGCGCGCAGCTGCGGTGCCTCGTCATCCACGATCAGCAGGCGAGGCGCAGCGGCCGTCGTCGTGGTGCCGTTCATGCGAGCTCCGCGAGCGCCGCACGCAGGTCGTGTAGCCGCGGTGGCTTGGCCAGCACCTTGCTGACATGCGGCGGGGTGTCATTGGCCGCGATCATGCGCTGACCCCATCCGGTCAGGAGAATGATCGGGGTCGCGGTCGAGAGTGCGGCGATCGAGGCGGCGACCCGGCGTCCGTCCACATGCGGCATTCCTAGATCCGTCACGACGATATCGAAGCGCTCGCCGCGCTTGAGTGCCGCGGCAAAGGCGTCGATGCCCGCCTGTCCTCCGTGCGCCACGGTGATGAGATGTCCATCCTCCTGGAGCGTGTCCTGCAGGGATTTGATCAGCATCGGATCATCATCGATCAGCAGGATGCGAAGCCGCTGCGTCACGAGTGATGCAGCCGACGCACGATCGACGGGCTGCAAAGCGGAGGTCTGCGCCGGGAAGCTCATGCGCACCGTCGTGCCGCGGCCGGGCGCACTGTCGATATCGAGCTCCGCGCTGTGTCGCTGCACCATGCCGTAGACCATGGCGAGCCCGAGTCCGGTGCCACGCTCGCCCTTGGTGGTATAGAAGGGTTCCAGACAGCGCCGACGCGTCTCTTCGTCCATGCCCAAGCCCGAATCGGTCACCTCGATGACCACGCGCGAATCCCCTTGCACGTCGGTGATCGAGCGCGTGCGCAGCGACAGAGTGCCGCCGGAGGGCATGGCATCCACGGCATTGAAGATGAGGTTCGTCAGAGCGTCGCGAATCTCGTGCTCGGCGCCCATGATGTCCGGCAGCGCCTCGGCCAGCTCGGTCTGCAGGTCCACCATGACGCCGCGCTGCTGCGCCTGGTCGCTCCAGCGCGGGCGCGTGAGCTCGAGCACCTGGCGGCCCGCACGATTCAGATCGACGCGCTCGAGCGTGAGCTGCGCCTCGCGCTCGCGATAGAACTCGCGCATGCGCGATACCGTGCGTGCCACGTCTTCGATCGCGCGCTGGATCGTGGAGAGATAGCCGCGCGCGCGCTCGCTCAGGCCCGGCTCGCGCTCCAGCAGCGACTCCGTATACAGCGATACGGGTGAGATGGCGTTGTTGATGTCATGCGCGATGCCGCTGGCCATCTGGCCGAGCGCGCGCAGTCGCTCCTGCTGCATGACCGTCTGCTGCGACTGGCGCAGATCGTCATAGGCCTTCTGCAAAGCACCGTAGAGCCGCGCCTGGTGGCTCGCCAGGGCCACGTGTTCGCTGAGCTGGCGCAGAAACTCGCACTCAGCGCTGCTGAAGGAGTGCGCCTCGCGGCGCGCACAGGCCAGCACTCCGAACACCTGGTTTTCCACCGCCAGCGGCGCGATCACCAGCGAGCGCAGACCGGCGCCGGCCAGACGTGACGGGAACGGGTAGGGCACGGCGTGCACGTCGGGCTCATGCACCAGATGCCCCGCCACGCAGCGCGACAGCCCATTGGCATCGATGGGTACGCTCTGGCGCTCATCGAGCGCCAGAGCGGCGGCGAAGTCACGGCTCGCGGCCCCGATCGTGCTGACCTCCAGCGAGCGCGCAGCGGCGTCGTACAGCAGGAAGCAGCCGAAGTCGATGGGCAGGTTCTCTTCGAGCGTGCCGAGCACGACCTGGAAGATGCTGGGCAGGTCCTGGCGCTCGCCGATCGCCCGGGTGATGTGCTGCAGAAGGCCGAGGCGACCGAGCTGCTCCTGCAGGTGCTTCTCGGACTTCTGGATGCGCGTCATCATCTCGTTGAATGCGCTGATGAACAGATCGAACTCGCGCGCCCCGGTGGGTGCGGCCCGCACGCTGTAGTCCTGCCGTTCCGACACCGCGCGGGCGATGTCGACCAGAGCCGTGATCGGATCGGCGATCTGGTTGCGCAGCCGGCGCGACAGCAGATACGCCACCGGCAGACAGATCGCCAGCAGCCCGAGCACGATGAGCCCATAGAGGATGCCCCGCGCATACAGTGCCCCGAGGTCGTATTCGACATAGAGCGTGCCGAGCGACTGCGAGCCTTCGCGCACGCCCTGGTAGCCGACCAGCATCCCATGCTGAAAGCGATAGCCACCCGCTCCCGGCCGCTCAGGCAGCTTCGCGGCTGGCAGCTGCGCGGGCCACGTGGCGAACAACTTTCCCTGCGCGTCATACAGCGCGGCGGCGCGGATGTGCGGTTCGGCCTGCAGCGCGGCCAGCACCGTGGTGGCCTGACCGCGGTCATCGAAAGCCAGCGCTGCAGTACTGTTGGTCGCGATGGCCGTGCTCAGCGTGCGCAGCTGCTCGATGCTGCCGTTACGAAACGCCAGCACCTCATAAGTGGAGAATGCGCCCACGGTGGCAAGCAGTACCGCCAGCCCCGACAGCAGGATGATGCGCATCAGCACCCACTGAATCGGCTGGCTGCGCATTGCGGCTGAGTCTTCCAGCGGCGCCATCGCTATTGCTCCGTGCGATCGATCTGCGCGAGCTGCAGCAGCGGTGCGCTGATCGTCAGGCCGGCCGCGCGCGCAGAATTTGGATTGATTCGCAGGCGGATGCGCCGGTCGAGGGTTTCGAACTGGATCATGACCCCGCGAAGCGACGCGCCCTGCACGTCCGTGACGGTAAGGGTGCTGCGGTGATCGAGCTTGGCGAGGATGCCGTCCAGATTCGCCGCCGCGGAGCGGTCGATGAAGAGAATCTGGCACTGGCCGATGTCGGCCACGTTCGTGAAATGACGCACCACCAGCGGATGGGCATCGACGTGCTCGCCCTGCACGGCCTCGGCCAGGTGCGAGCCGAACGGATCAGCACCGAGGATGCCGATGACGAAGGGCTGATTCGCCGAGGCGAAGGTCGCGGCCGGCCAGGCGACGAAGCGCGAGAAGTTGTACACGAACACGGCCTTGACCTGGTACTCGGTCGGCGCGCCGCCGGCGCCTGCCACGTCGGCCGCCGCCTGGCCGCCCGTCGCACACCATGTCGCGATCAGCAGCGCTGCCGCCAGGAGTCCTGCTCTCAGACCTGCTCGGCGTGCTCCTGCGCGACTGGCTCCGGCCCATCCGATCGCATGCCTGTGTCGGAACACGGTCTGGTTTTCGCTCTGGTCGCCCCGTGAAGCGGCCACAGTACGGAATTTGACAGAACCCTGCAGTGAGCAGGCTCGCAGTTTGAGCGACGCTCCGTCATCGTTTTGCCGCCCTGCGTCACGCTCCTGGATGTTCCTGGGAGACCCTCGCACCCTCGAGCGCCAGCAACTGCGCCTTGGCCGCGAGCCCGCCGGCAAATCCCGTGAGCCGGCCGCTGCTGCCGATGACGCGATGACATGGCGCGATGATCGAGATGGGATTGCGGCCATTGGCCGCGCCCACTGCCCTGACCGCCCTCGGCTGCCCGATCTGCCGCGCGATGTGCCCGTAGGATCGGGTCTCGCCATACGGAATGGTGAGCAGGGCCTGCCATACACGTCGTTGAAATACGGTGCCGCTGAAATCCAGCGGCAGTGAGAAAACGCGTCGCTCGCCTGCGAAGTACTCGCACAACTGCCGGCGTGTCTCGCGCAGGACCGGGTGATTCCCGTCCTCAACGCAGTTACCCAGCCGCACTCGTCCGGGTCGATCGTTTTCCCACAGAATGGCCGCCAGCCCCCGCTCGCTGGCCACCAGCGTGAGGTCTCCGAGCGGTGAGGCCATCAGCGTGCTGACATAGGGCTTCATAGGAGTCTCCACGGCAGTGTTTCGGCCGGCAGCATGGTAGTCGTCAATGCCGTTGGCATACTCGCCACTTTCGGACGCGGGGTAACGACAGATCTCCACGTCCGAATCCGGCTATCACGGCCGTGCTCGCGGGCCTATATTGCCCACATGCCAGCCGATCACGACAGCCTCTACCGCGCCTTGAGCGCACGCGACCGGCGCTTCGATGGCCTCTTCTTCGTCGGCGTCACCTCCACCGGCATCTACTGCCGGCCGATCTGCCCGGCACGTACTCCGAAACAGGCCAACTGCCGCTTCTTCTGCAGCGCTCAGCAGGCCGAACAGGCCCAGTTCCGCCCCTGCCTGCGTTGCCGGCCGGAATTGGCGCCCGGAAGTGCCCCCGTCGACGACTCCCAGCGTATCGCTCAGCTGATGGTGCAGCGGCTGGAGGATGGCACCATTGGCAACGATGCGGGCCTCGAGAGCATCGCGCGGCAGTTTCAACTGAGCTCACGCCAGGTGCGCCGCATCGTGCAAAAGGAGCTGGGCGTGGCGCCGATCCAGCTGCTGCTCACCCGCCGGCTGCTGCTCGCCAAGCAACTGCTGAGCGAGACGTCGCTGTCCGTGACGGACATTGCCTTTGCCAGTGGCTTCTCCAGTCTGCGCCGATTCAACGATGCGTTTCGCACCCGCTATCGTCTGGCGCCGTCGCGGCTGCGCAGGCAGGCCGCCGCTGACAGTCGCATCATCGGCGCCTCGGACACCTCCACGCTGCAGCTGGTCTATCGACCGCCGTACGATTGGTTCGGCGTGCTGCGCTTCCTGTCCGCGCGCGCACTGCGCGATGTGGAATGGGTCACCGATCGGTCCTACGCACGAACGGTGGCGCTGGGCAACGCGCGCGGCTGGAT
>DATJUN010000055.1:0-41025 GCA_035502275.1 Steroidobacteraceae bacterium | reverse complement strand
AGGTGATCACGAGCGTCACGCCCGCACGCAGCAGTGCCTCGAACAGGCCACCGAGGATCATGGCATCGGCGATGTCGGCGACGAACAGCTCATCGAGGCACAGCACGGCGCTGCGCGCGGCCATCGAGCGGGCGACCACGGGCAGCGGATCGCGCCGATGGTGCAGCCTGCCGAGAGACTCATGTACCTCGCGCATAAAGTGGTGAAAGTGCAGGCGGCGTGCCTGGCCCGGCAGGCTGGCGTAAAACAGATCCATCAGCCAGGTCTTGCCTCGACCAACGGGCCCCCAGAGGTACAGGCCGCGGCATGGCGGGTCCCGGCCCAGCAGCCGCGTGAGCACGGCGCGCTTCGGGCGCTCGAGGATCTGCAGGCGCAGCGACTCGAGCGCGGCCAGGGCCTTGAGCTGCGCTGCATCGGCGCGGTAACCACGCGCCTGGAGCTCGCGCTCGTAGGCATCGCGCAGCGTCGGGACTGCGGGTAGCGGGGTACTCACAGGTCCTGGTAGTTCGGGCCCGAGCCGCCTTCCGGCACCGTCCAGTGAATGATCTCGTAGGGATCCTTGATATCACAGGCCTTGCAGTGCACGCAGTTCGCCGCGTTGATCTGCAGACGCCGTGCACCGGCCTCGTCGGTGACGATCTCGTAGACCGCGGCCGGGCAGAAGCGCGTGCACGGGTTGCCGTACTCGACACTGCAGCGCTCGCTGCAGATGGTGGGGTCGAGCACATGCAGGTGCACGGGCTGGTCTTCACGATGATCGGTCGCGGACAGATACACGGCGGCCGTGCGGTCGCGCGGAGGCAGGGTACGCGCAGGCAGCTCGGGGGACTGGCCCGGGGCCGGCGGGGCGAGCGCGTCCGCAAGCTGATCGAGCCGCCGCAGGCTGGCAAAGTCCGGCTGCATGCGCAGCGTCCAGGGCGAGTGCCCGCGCAGCGCCGTCTCCAGCGCCGCATTGCCGAGGCCGATCCACAGACCGCGCTTGAACGCCGGCTTGATATTGCGCACGCGCCAGAGCGCGCGCGCCGGCGCCGACGCACGCCAGCGCTCATCGAAGCCCTGGACGCTGCCGCGCTCGTGCAGGTGCTCGGCGGCCAGCACGCCGCTGGCCATGGCCTGATCGATGCCCTTCAGCCGCGCGACATTGAGCATGCCGGCGGCATCGCCGATCAGCAGCGCCCCCGGCATCTCCAGCCGCGGCAGTGCCTGCCAGCCTCCCGTGGACACGCAGCGCGCCCCGTAGGCGAGGGGCTGGCCACCCTCGAGCAGCGCTGCGATCGCCGGATGCTGCTTGAAGCGCTGGAACAGCTCGAAGGGCGCGAGCCGCGGATCACGGTAATCCAGTCCGACGATATAGCCGACATACACCCGATCCCCGGGCAGATGGTAGACAAACCCGCCGCCGTAGCTGCCGGCATCCAGCGGCCAGCCCACGGTGTGAAGCACCCGTCCGCTGTGCGCGCGCCCGGGCGGCAGCTGCCAGAGCTCCTTGAACCCAAGTCCGTAGGTCGGTGCGCTCACGCCCGAGGCGAGCCCGAAGTGCGCCACCAGCTGCCCGGTCAGGCTGCCGCGACAGCCCTCGGCCACGACGGTGCTGGGCGCAAGGATATCGGCGCCGGGCGTGAAGCCCGTCTTCTGCGTGCCATCGCGCGCGCGGCCCATGTCGCCCAGGCGCACCCCTGCGACCGCGCCGGTGCCATCCAGCACGGCCTCGCGCACGGCGAAGCCGGCGAAGACGTCGACACCGAGGCCCTCGGCGCGCAGCGCCAGCTGCGCCATGAGCTGGTCGATCGATACGATGAGGGTGCCGCGTCCGTGCTGCTGCGGTGGTGTCGGCAGCGGCAGCGAGCCGCTCTGGGACAGGAAGCGAAACTGCGTGGCGGCGACCGGCGTGCAGATTGCCGGCGCCGTGGCGCGCCAGTCGGGCAGCAGCGCATCGAGCGGGGCGGGATCCAGCAGCGCGCCGGAGAGCAGATGCGCACCGACGCTCGCGCCCTTCTCCAGAACGCAGACGCTGCGCGAGGCGTCGAGCTGGCGCAGGCGGATCGCACAGGCGAGACCGGCGGGACCGGCGCCGACGACGATGACGTCGTAGTTCATGACATCCCGCTCGATCAGCTCGCTCATGCGGCGCCTCGGCCGCTCGCGGCCAGATCGGGCTCGCCCAGGGCGGTCAACAGCGCAGCACGGGCGCTCTCGCGCAGCTGCCGCGCGCGCTGTCCCTGTGCCTCGCTGCCGGCCGCTGCCGCGGGCAGGGCCGGGATTGGCGGGAGCACGCGCACCTCGATGCGCCCCGGCGCAGGCCAGGCACGCCCGGGGGGCAGGCAGCGACGGGTGCCCTGAATGGCCAGCGGCACCACGGGCAGATTGGCGCGTGCGGCGGCAGCGAAGGCACCGATGTGAAAATGCAGCAGACCGACCTCGTGGCTGAAGGTGCCTTCGGGAAAGAACACCAGCGATTCACCCAGCTGCGCCTGGCGCAGCAGCCGCCGCGTATCGCGCAGCACCTGATGGCGCGCCCGGCGTTCGACGAATTCCACCCCGATTCGCCGCAGCAGCAGCCCCGCCAGCGGGACCGCGGACATCTCGCGTTTGATGACGAAGCCGAAGCGCGCAGGCAGCAGCGCTGCCAGTACCACGCCGTCGAGGTAGCTGCAGTGATTGGCCACGATGACACAGGATGGCGGCAGACCCGGGAAGCCCTGGGTGGTCAGGCGTATGCCCGCCAGCGCCAGCGTCAGGCGCGCGACGCGGCGTATCAGGCCACGGCGGCGCGCGAGGGGGCCGACCGTCAGCAGCCCGAGCAGCGCGAGCAGGCCCACCAGCAGGAACTGCAGCCAGGCGTAGAGCCCGTAAATGACGCGCCAGGGCGTCAGCGGTGCCGCAGGCAAGGAGGACGCCAGTGCCGGCGCAGGCGTGGTGGAGCTCACAGCAAAGATGTCCGGGATGTGATGCAGTTCTCTTTATGTTAACGGTTGCGCCCGGCTGTGAGGGTCATCACATCGGAGTGGAAGCCGCCGTCAGCATACTGGTCGAAGAGATCATCGAGCGAGCATGGCGTTGACCAAACCGGCGACAGCGAGCACAGAGAGTTCCAGTCATGAGGCCGTCGATCCTTTGATCGCGCGCTTCCTGGACGCGGTGTGGATGGAGCGCGGGCTCTCGTCCAATACCCTGGCGGCCTACCGTGCCGATCTGGTGGCGCTGAGCCGCTGGCTGACCGGTGAGCGGCAGACGACGCTGGCGCAATCCAGGCGCAGCGAGCTGGTCGATTTCATCGCCGTGCGCGCCCAGGCAGGTGCGCGTCCGCGCTCCATGGCACGCCAGCTGTCCTCCTACCGCAGATTTTTCCGCTACCTGGTGCGCGAGGGCGTGATGCGCGAGGATCCCACTGCGCAGATCGCGATGCCCAAGATCGGCCGCTCGCTGCCGCGCTCGCTGACCGAGGCAGAGGTCGAAGCCCTGCTGGCCGCCCCGGCCGTGGCCGATCCGCTCGGCTATCGCGACCGCGCCATGCTCGAGGTGCTGTACGCCACGGGGCTGCGGGTCTCCGAGCTGGTGAGCCTCAAGCTCAGCCAGGTCAATCTGAATCAGGGCGTCATCCGCGTGCTCGGCAAGGGCAATCGCGAGCGGCTCATCCCGCTGGGCGAGGAGGCGGTGCGCTGGTTGACCGCCTTCATCAACGGTCCGCGCAACGACATCCTGCTCGATCGCAGCACCGACTGCATGTTTCCGACGCGGCGTGGCGATCGCATGACGCGCCAGGCTTTCTGGCACATCATCAAGCGCTACGCGCGCAAAGCCTGTGTGAATCGCGACCTCTCGCCGCACACCCTGCGTCACGCCTTCGCGACGCATCTGCTCAACCACGGCGCGGACCTGCGCGTGGTGCAGATGCTGCTCGGCCACAGCGATCTGTCGACCACCCAGATCTACACGCACGTGGCGCGCGAGCGCATGAAGGAGCTGCATTCGCAGCATCACCCGCGCGGGTGAGGCGCGTAGGAATCCGCGCCAAGGCCCCGGTGATGGTGCGCGTGCTATGCTCGGAGGCCTCATGAAACGCCTGTTTTTCCCCGGCGCCGCCACGCTGGTGCTGCTGCTGTCCGCCGTCGCCGCCGCGCTGATGGATGGCTCTCCCGCACGCGCCCAGTCCCTCGCTGCAGGCGGCAGCTCGCCGGTGAGCAGCACCGCGGTCGTGCCGGGAGGCATGTCCCCGGCCTTGCCCGCCGCAGCCCCTGGCGGTGGCGCCCCCGATGGTGTCGCACCCTCGCCGATTCCCGGCGTCGTGGAAGTGCGCCGCGGTGCGGACATCGTCTACATGTCTCAGGACGGCAAGTATGTGCTGACCGGCGATCTGTACCGGGTCGACAAGCACATCGACCTGACCGAGCAGCGTCGCCGCGAGCTGCGCCGTGAGCTCATCGATGCACTTCCAGAGTCGCAGATGCTGGTGTTTGCACCCAAGCATCCGCAGTACACCGTCACGGTGTTCACGGACGTGGATTGCGTCTACTGCCGCGCGCTGCACGGCCAGATCGGCGATTACAACTCGCTCGGCATCAAGGTGCGTTACGTTTTCTTTCCGCGCACCGGACCCAACAGCTCCTCCTGGTACAAGGCCGAGCAGGTCTGGTGCTCGAGCGACCGGCATGCGGCGCTGACGCGCGCCAAGCTCGGTGAGCCTCTGTCAGCCAGGGTCTGTGCCACCAATCCCGTGGCGCGCGAGTATGCGCTCGGTCAGGCGATCGGCCTCGAGGGCACCCCGGGCATCGTCGCTGCCAACGGCGCGCTGGTCGGCGGCTACCTGCCTCCCAAGGCGCTGCTGGCCGCGCTGAAGGACAGTGCGCAACCGCCGACGGCGGCACCGGCAAACTGACGAACCGTAGCGCAGTGCGCTGCGGCAGCGGGTGATCACCGCCGCAGCGGGTGATCGCCGCGCGCTCAGCGCTCCAGCAGCTTCAGCTTATCGGGTTTGCCGTCCCACTCCTTGGCGTCCTCGGGCGGCGGACCTTTCTCGGTGATGACCGGCCACTGCTTGGAGAGCTGCGCGTTGAGGGGCTTGAACTGCTCCTGGCCCTTGGGCAGCTCCTCCTCGGAGAAGATCGCCTCGGCCGGGCATTCCGGCTCGCACAGCGTGCAATCGATGCACTCGTCCGGATCGATCACGAGGAAATTCGGGCCGGCGTGGAAGCAGTCGACCGGACAGACCTCCACACAATCCATGTATTTGCACTTGATGCAGTTTTCTGTCACCACGAAGGTCATTGCAGCTGCCGCTCCGATCGATGAGGTCAAAACCCTAAGGATACGCGAACCTGCCCGGCCGCTTCAAAGCGCGCTGGAAGTCTGCGCGGCGGCGCTGCCGGCGGGCATGCGCTCGGCGGTGCTGACGTGCAGCTGTTCGACTCCGGCGCTGCGATCGGCAAAGTAGCAGCGCAGCGCGAAGTGGATGCTCGGAAAGGCGAGCTGATCCCAGGGAATCTCACGCTCCTCATAGAGCCCGACCTGCAGGCTCTCGGCACCGACCCCGAAATCTTCATCGAGCAGGGTTGCCCGAAAGGTCATGTGTACCTGCGCGGCATGCAGCAGGTGGGTGATGGCCAGCAGCGAGCCGATCTGCACGCGCGCCAGCGCCTCTTCCAGCGATTCGCGCGCGGCCGCCTGCGCCAGGGTCTCGCCGATCTCGTAGAAACCGGCCGGGAAGGTCCAGTAGCCGCGCCGCGGGTCGATGGCGCGCTGGCACAGCAGGATGCGGCCATGCCGCTCAGGGACGCAGCCCACCACGATGCGCGGATTCTGGTAATGAATGGCGCCGCAGGCCTGGCAAACCGCGCGCGGGCGGTTGTCGCCCGGTGGAATGCGCAGCTGCACCGGGCCGCCGCAGTCTGGACAGAATTTCATGGTGGATTGCGGTATCGTACGCGCACCGATAGCGGCCGCGCATCTGGCCTCGTGGCGGAACTGGTAGAGGCGGTCGACCCAAAAGACCTCGTGCCCCTGTGGCGGAACTGGTAGACGCAGTGGACTCAAGCAACTGAAATTTGAGCCTCTCGGGCGAAAGCCTGAGAGTGAAGCCCGTCAAACTCGGTGAAGGCCCTGGACAAAATCCGAGCTGACGCCGAGCCAAGCCCCGAGAGATCTGGGAAGGTGTAGAGAGCAGACGGCGGGCACCTAAAGCCGATAAGGCCAAGGTGAAGGCGTGCTCCAGACTACGAACGCCGCGCCGCGGCGGCGGCGAAAGCCGAAGTAGGAAGAAAATCCACCGCTAGCGATAGCGTGTCGGTTCGACTCCGACCGGGGGCACCATTTTCGCAGAGTGCTTGCGCCACCGTGCGCTCAGGCGCACAGTTCGCCCGCGAAGAGCGCGCCGAAAAGCAAAGCGCCGTTGAGGGCAGGGAAGCCATGAACGTGACAACTGCACCCGCGATGCAATTTCGCGCGGGGCGATTGCGGGGCGAGCACCGGTTTTTTTCGGGCGCGGCCCTGGCGATGATCGGTGTCATTGCTTTCGGCTTTGCGCCGAGCTTCTATCTCCGGGGGGTCATCTCGCCGCGGGTTCCCATGGAGCCTCTGATCCTCCGTGTCCTGCTGCATGGCATTCTCTTTTCAGGCTTCCTTCTGCTGTTTGCAATCCAGGTGTGGCTCATCGCCGCTGGAAGAACAGACGTTCACCGCAGACTCGGTCGCCTGGCGTTCGTCATGGTGCCGCTCATGGTTGTTGTCGGGATCGTCACCGCACTTGGAGGCGTGACCCGGCCCCTGACCGCGCCACCGGGCCTCTCGCCGTTGTCGTGGCTCGCAGTTCCGCTCCTGGACGTTCCCGTGTTCGGCACGCTGCTCGCATTAGGGCTCACAAACCGCTTCCGGCCGACGCTGCACAAACGCTACATGTACGTCGCGATGACGGACATGATGATTCCGGGGTTCGGCCGCATGTCGCTGCCGGTCCCGGTGCACTTCTATGGCCTCATGAGCCAGATCATCCTGCCTTCCCTGTTCCTCATCGCATTGATCGCGTGGGATGTCAGATCCATGGGGCGACCGCAGCGCGTGAGCCTCGGTGCAGGCGCTGTGGTGCTCGCGGTCGCCGCGGCCAAGCCGCTCATCTGGTCTACCCCGGCATGGCTTCACTTTGCTGGATGGATATCCGCGCCCTTCCGATAGCGGATCGGTCAGCAGCTGCGCGCCTCTGAGACCTGTCTGGGGAAGGCGCCCCGATCGCAATTGTTTGCTCCTGATGTCGTCTCTGGCGGCTGGATGGTGTCTGCCTGTTCAGGCGGTCAGATGCGGTGTGTTCGCCGCGGTGAATCGCCTTCATTCACCAAGCTCAACTCAGGAGATATCCCATGAACAACGCGCATTTTCGCATCGCAGCAATTGCCGCCGTGGCCATGACCCTGTCCATTTGCGGCGTCAGCCGGACGGCTGGCGCCGCCGAGCCCGGAGCGATTCCTTCAAGAACCGTCAACTACGCTGATCTGAATCTCAACGTGCCCAGTGGCATCCAGGCGCTCTACAACCGCATCGATAATGCTGCGCGGGATGTCTGCTACCAGGAGGTGGGCTACTTCTTCTATTCGGCGCAGCAGCGCGGCCTCTGGAGTCACTGCGTCGAGGACGCCGTGGCCCGCGCGATCGCGAGGGTCGGCAACGAGCGGCTGACCGCACTGTACATGCAGAATTACGGTAAGAAGCTCGGCTGAGGCCCGGGCCAACCGAGCGCTCGGCGCAAGCGGCGTTCGGTTGGCCTTCAGTCCAGAGCAGCGCTTGAGCGCGCCACCGCGTGCTGCGTATGGCCACGAACCTCATAAATTCATCACGCCTGACGCGGGCCTACCAGCTACACTCGGTAGCCTCGAACCCGTGGGAGATACGGGGACCGATGGGTCAGCTCACCGAGCTTCTGGGCCAGCTCGACGCCCGTAATCCCCAAGCGCGCGATGCGCTCTTCGCGGCTGCCTATCCAGAGCTGCTGCGGCTGGCCCGGGCCCGTCTGCGCGATGGCGGCCGTAATATGGTGCTCGATACCACCTCGCTGGTACATGAAGCGTATCTGCGCTTCGTAGCCGCCGGAGAGCTGCGAGCCGACAGCCGGCGCTCATTTTTTGCCTACGCCTCGCAGGTGATGCGTTCCGTCATCGTCAACAGCGTACGCGAGCTGGTCGCGCAAAAGCGCGGCGGCGATTGGCGAGCGCTGACCCTGTCCACTCAGCTCGGCGCGCAGCTCGTCAGCGACAACGAGACGATATTGAAGGTGCATGAGGCGCTGGAGTTGCTCGAGCGCGCAGATCCGCGTCTGGCCCAGGTGGCGCAGATGCGCTACTTCGGCGGGTACAGCGAGGAGGAGATCGCCGAGACGTTGAACGTGACCGAACGCACGGTTCAACGCGACTGGGAAAAAGCGCGGCTGATCCTTGCGGAACTGGTGCGCTGACACTGCCATGCAACTGTCGATTCCGCAGATCGAGATGATGAGCCGGCTGCTGGATGAGGCCTTGCCGTTGGATGAACCGGGACGGCGCCTCTGGCTCGAGGGTCTGTCGGCGGAATATCAGGAATTGGCACCGGCGCTGCGCAGCGCCCTGCTTGCGCCTGCAGGGTCGAACGCGCTGCTGACACCGGTTGCACATCCGTTGCACGGCGGGGAGCCGGGCGGTGCGGCCGACGCGCTGCGGCCCGGAGAGCGCGTGGGACCCTACGAGTTGATTCGGCCGCTCGGCACGGGTGGGATGGCGCAGGTATGGCTGGCCCGCCGCGCCGATGGCGCCTTCAGACGCGATGTGGCCCTGAAGCTGCCAACACCTGCGCAGGGTCGGCATGATCTGGCACAGCGCTTTCCCCAGGAGCGCGACATCCTCGCCAGTCTCGAACACCCGCTGATAGCGCGCTTCTACGATGCGGGAATCGATGCCCAGGGGCTGCCGTATTTCGCCATGGAATACGTTCGGGGTCAGCCGCTGACCACCTGGTGCGACGAGCGGCGGCTCGACATTGACGCGCGCCTGGCGCTGTTGCTGCAGGTGCTCGAGGCGGTGCAATACGCGCATGAAAAGCGGGTCGTACACCGCGACATCAAGCCCTCCAACATCCTGGTGACCGAGTCGGGACAGATACGTCTGCTGGACTTCGGCATCGCCAAGCTACTGGAGATGGAGGCGGCAGGGGAAGCGCAGCTCACGAACCTCTTCGCTCGCGCGCTGACGCCCGACTACGCCAGCCCTGAACAATTGCGCGGGGATGCGGTCGATGCCCGCAGCGACATCTACTCCCTGGGGGTGCTGCTGTATGAGCTGCTCAGCGGCGTGCGGCCTCATTCCGGCAGGGGCCTGCGAGCGCTGGGCGCGGTGGCACACGGCCACAATCTGATTCAGCCTGGCAAGCCGAGCGCCCAGATTGATGACACCGCCGCCGCAGCCCGGGCCACCACGGCTGAGCGGCTGCGCCGCCGGCTGCGGGGCGATCTGGACGCCATTGCCCTCAAGGCCCTGTCCCCTGATCCGGGTGAGCGCTACCCGAGCGCCATGGCGCTGGCCGCGGATCTGCGCAGTTACACCGCGGGCAGACCCATCGAGGCGCTGCCTGCCGCCGTCACCTACCGGTTGCGTAAGGCCATGCGGCGAAACAGAGTCGTGATCGTCTACGCCGGCGCAGCCGCAGTGGCGATCGTTGCCGCGATAGCCCTCGCCATCGTCGCCGCCAGGGGACATGAGCGCTCGTACGCGTTGGCGGCTCCGAAGCCAGCGGCAGCTGCGCCGGCACCCGCACCAACGCCGGTGTCGGCGGCCGCGCCCGCGTTCGCGGGCTCCGATGCGTCTGCGGCAAGCGTGCAGGTAGCGGCGAAATCAGTGGCGGTGCTGCCTTTCGTCGATTTGAGCCAGCATCAGGATCAGCAGTATTTCTCCGACGGCCTCGCGGAGGAGCTGATCAACCACCTCTCGCATACTGCGGATCTGAAGGTGATTGCACGCACGTCTTCATTCCAGTTCAAGGGCCAGGACGAGGATGTGCGTCTGATCGCCGCCAAGCTCGGCGTCGCGCAACTGCTGGAAGGCAGCGTGCGCAAATCCGGCGATGCGCTGCGCATCACGACGCAGCTGGTCCGCGCCTCCGACGGCGTGACGCTCTGGTCACAGACCTACGACGGCAGCCTCACGGACATCTTCAGGGTACAGGACGATATTGCTGCGCGCGTCACCCGGGCGCTCGACGCGAGGCTCGCTGCGCCGGCTCGGCCCGTCGGCGATGCGGCCGATGTGGCGGCTTACAACCTCGTCCTGGAAGGGGATTACTTCGCCAAACGCCGCAGCATCAGCGACGTAGAAAAGGCGCTGCAGCTGTTCCAGCAGGCAATCGCGCTGAGGCCGGACTATGCGCTGCCCTGGGCGAGCCTCGCGGGGGCCTACCTGAGGCTGGACGAGGCGCGCGAGAGCCCATCGCCTTACTATAACGCTCGCATCGTCGCCGCTCTGAACCGGGCCATTCAGCTCGACCCGGATCTCATGGTGAGCTATTACACGCGCGCCGGTTTTGAGATTGCAATCAAATGGGATTGGGCTGCCGCGCAGGCCGATCATGAGCGCATGCGAGCGCTCGACCCCGGCAGCTATCTGTTGCCCATTGCGCTGGGCGACACGGCACTGGTCTCCGGGCATCCACAGGAGGCCGTGGCGCAGTACCAGCGTGCCGTGCAGCTCAGCCCGCTGGATGCGGTCGCGCTGCAAGCCTTGGGAAATGCATTGTGTGCTGCGGGCCGAGCGCAGGAGTGCCTGTCGTACGGCCTGAGACTGCGGCAGCTGCATCCCGAGTTGCGGGACATCAACAGCTTCGTCGGGCACGCCTACCTCATGCTCGGGCAGCTTCCCGAAGCCTTGCGCGCCATGCAGCGCGAGCCCAAGCAGGACAGCAGGCTGGCCGGGCTCGCTGCAGTCTATGCTGCGATGGGCAGGCACGGCGATTCCGACGCGGCGCTGAAGAGCCTGGAAGAACACTATGCACAGGACGATGACTACGAAATCGCCCAACTGCATGCCTATCGCGGCGAGACCGATGCTGCCTTTGAGTGGCTGCAGCACTGCAAGCGCGTGCATAACTTTCAGCTATTGTTCATCAAGTCCGACCCGTTCCTGCACAATATCGCGGGCGACCCCAGATTTCAGAACCTGCTCGCGAGCCTGCGGCTGCCACAGTGAGCCCCGGTGACGTCACATCTGCATTGCAATCAACAGGGAGAGTGTCATGGCAGAATCGCGCCCCGACCTGGAAGAAATCATCAAGGATGCCAAAAGGGAAATCGGCGAGTTGCTCCAGGAAGTTGAACATGGAGTGCGTGACAAGAGGGCGTTGGTGACCGGGCTGAAGCAGCTTCAGGGACAGGTCGAAAACATCGAAGTTCACGTTCACGAACGCAAGCCCCCAAAACCGCCCCGAGACCCGCATATACCGCCCAGAAAGCCCTGACCGATCATCGAAGCGGCTGGCTGATGACAGGTGTCGGGCGCCTGATCAGCGCGAGATGCCAGAGCGCATACTGGGTCGGCGCGGAGCTGCGGATCGTCAATTACCTGACGCGAAGGACTTTCCGCGCCGATCCGGTCACGCTCGAGGTCATCCGGTTCTTCGCCGACCCGAAGACCATCCGGGAGGCGATGCGCGAGTTTCGCTTGTACACCCACGCCAGCGTGGGTGAGGCGATCGTGCAGATGCTCGCCGCCGGTATCCTGCTCCAATGCGATTCGCCGCAGTGGGCGCAGGATGATCTGCTCGATCGCAGCTGGAAGCCCTGGCTACCGGAGGCTGCGCTGCACTTTCTGACCAAGGACACTGCCTACGCAGGTGCGGACTGGAGCAGCGAGCAGATCCTGCAGATCGTCTCCAAGGGTCCTTCCCCGCTGCTCTACAAAAAAACGCGCAGCGCCGAATCGGTCCAGCTGCCTCGCGCTGGGCGGCCGCGCGACGCTTTTTTCGACACGCTGCATGCCCGGCGAACGCGGCGTGAATTTGCCGATTCAGCGGTCCCTCTGGAGACAGTCGCGACCCTCCTGCACACGACGTGGGGCGTGCAGGGTTATCACACGACGGAGCACTTCGGCGAGCTGCCCCTGAAGACGAGCCCCTCGGGCGGGGCGCGCAGTCCGATCGAGGTTTACCTGCTGGCGCTGGGCGTGGTGGGACTCGATCCTGGGCTCTACCATTACGACACCCGCGGTCACGTCCTGGACAAGATCTCCTCACAGCAGGATCCGGCTCGCGCGCGTGCCTACTGCGCGGATCAGCCCTATGCGGGTGAGGCCGCAGCGCTGTTCATCATGACCGCCGTGTTTGCGCGCACGATGTGGAAGTATCCGCATCCGCGTGCCTATCGCGTGGTGCTGCTGGATGCCGGGCATCTCGGACAGACTTTTTGCCTCACGGCAACGCGGCTCGGCCTTGCCTGCTTCACTACCGCCGCCCTGAAGGACACCCTGATCGAAGAGGATCTCGGCGTCGATGGCATCTCCGAATCAGTCGTGTATGTCGCCGGCATGGGTATGCCGCTGTGTCAGTGATCGGCTTTCCATGACGCCAATCGCCCCGCAGGGTCGCCTTGCGAAATGCGCCGGAAAAAGCTGGAATCGCCTGCCCGGTCCTTGCGCCATGCAGGGACGCTGATCACAGTCGGTTACACAGCAGAGAAGCGACAGTCAGGTTTATCGTTACATATCAATAGATTGGGATAAACATCGGTCGACTCAGGGTCGACCGGCTTGCCCATCTCGGTTCGACTCCGAGCGAGGCCACCATCCAACAGCATTCAACACCAGAGCCGGCGGCTGGGCCGGCCGATCAGCGCGCGGCCTACGATTATTCGCTGCCGCCGGAGCTCATCGCGCAGAGCCCGCTGCCGGTGCGCTCGCAGAGCCGCCTGCTGTGTGTCGATGGCGCGCGCGGCAGCTGGCGCGATCTGGCGGTGTCGGCGCTGCCGCAGCTGCTCGAGCCCGGCGATCTGCTGGTGCTCAACGATACGCTGGTGCTGCCCGCGCGCCTGGAGGCACGCAAGCCCACCGGCGGGCGCCTGGAGCTGCTGCTCGAGCGGCCGCTGCCGGGGCGGCGCGCGCTGGTGCAGGTGCGCGACAGCCGCGCGGTGCGCGTGGGCCTGACGCTGCAGAGCGCGGGCGGGGCGATCATGCTGCTGCAGCGGCGCGGACAATTCTGGGAGGTCGAGCTGCCCGATGAGCCGGTGCCCTTCTTCCAGCGCCACGGGCAGGTGCCCCTGCCGCCCTACATCGGGCGCTCGCCCGAGGCGGCCGACCGCGAGCGCTATCAAAGTCTGTGGGCGCGCGTGCCCGGCGCGGTCGCCGCCCCCACGGCGAGCCTGCACTTCGATGCAGCGCTGCTCTCGGCGCTCGCGGCGCGCGGCGTGCAGCGCACTTACCTCACGCTGCACGTGGGCGCGGGCACATTCTCGCCGCTGCGCACCGAACGGCTCGACGAGCACGTGATGCATGCCGAGCACTACAGCGTGGGAGAGGAGGTCGCCGTGGCCATCGCGGCGGCACGCAGCGCCGGCCGGCGCGTGGTGGCAGTGGGCACCACGGTCGCGCGCGCGCTCGAATCAGCCGCATTGCGGGCAGGGGCGGGTGGGGCAGCGGTGGCGAGCGGATCGGACGAGACGACGCTGTTCATCCGCCCGGGGTTTCGCTTCCGCGTGGTGGATGCACTGCTGACCAACTTTCATCTGCCGCAGTCGACGCTGCTGATGCTGGTGGCCGCCTTCGCGGGCCGCGAGCTGGTGCTCGCGGCCTATGCGCACGCCGTGCGCGAGCGCTATCGGTTCTTCAGCTACGGCGATGCCATGCTGGTGCTGCCCGCGGCGGGCGCGCGGGAGCATCCGGCGTGAGTGATCCCGGTCCGGGCGGGACTTGCGGGCCGGGAGCGCCGCCGGGATTCATCGTCGAGGCCCGGGACGGGCAGGCGCGGCTCGCACGCCTGATCCTGCCCCACGGCATCGTCGAGACTCCGGCCTTCATGCCCGTGGGAACGTATGGCACGGTAAAAGCCATGACGCCGCAGGAACTCGAGGCGCTCGGGGCACAGGTGATCCTCGGCAATACGTTTCACCTGCTGCTGCGGCCGGGTCCTGAGATCATTGGCCTGCATCGCGATGGATTGCACGGCTTCATGGGCTGGCACCGTCCCATTCTGACCGACTCGGGAGGCTTCCAGGTCTTCAGCCTGGCGCAGCTGCGCCGGATCGATGAGGACGGGGTGAGCTTTCGCTCCCCCGTCGACGGCGCGGCGCTGCGCATGCGACCCGAGGACGCCATGGACATGCAGCGCGTGCTGCGCTCGGACGTGGCGATGGCGTTCGATGACTGCACCGCCTATCCGGCCACAGAGGCTCAGGCTGCCGAGTCCATGCGCCGCTCGATGCGCTGGGCGCTGCGCTCATTCGACCACTACTACCGCGACGAGGCCGCGCCGGGCCATCTGTTCGGCATCGTCCAGGGCGGGATGTACCCGCCGCTGCGCCTCGAATCCCTCGAGGCGCTGTCCCGGCGGCGGTTTGCCGGGCTCGCCATCGGGGGACTGGCCGTCGGGGAACCCGAGGAGGCGCGCCTGGCGGTCCTGGACGCGGTGTTGCCGCATCTGCCGGCCGAGCGGCCGCGCTACCTCATGGGGGTGGGCTATCCGCACGACATCGTGGCGGCCGTGCTGCGGGGGGTGGATCTGTTCGATTGCGTCATGCCGACGCGCCATGCGCGCAATGGGCACCTGTTCACCTCCCAGGGCATCATCAACATCCGCAATGCGGCGCATCAGCGCGATACCGGTCCCATCGATCCCGAGTGCTCCTGCTCGACCTGTGCGCACTATTCGCGCGCCTACCTGCGGCACCTGGACCGCTGCAATGAGATCCTGGGCGTGCGCCTGGCCACGCTGCATAACCTGCATTTCTACCTGGCGCTGATGCGCCGCATCCGTGCCGCCATCGCCGCCGGGACCCTCGCGCAGCTGGCTGCCGATCTGATGGCTCTTCCCCGGCGCTCAGGGGTGCCTGTGGCATAATGCCCGCCCTTTGAAGGGTGGTCGGCAGCCGGAAGCAAGGGATTTCCCATGAGCCTATTGATCAGTGACGCGTTCGCGCAGAGCGCCCCGAGCAGCAGTCCGCTGGGCGGTGGCTACAGCCAGATCATCATCCTGGTGGTGTTCGTGGCCGTGTTCTACTTTCTGCTGATCCGCCCGCAGCAGAAGCGCATGAAGGATCAGCAGGCGATGCTATCGCGGCTCTCGAGCGGCGATGAGGTCGTCACCACCGGTGGAATTCTCGGACGCATCACCGATGTCGGCGATAATTTCATCACGCTCGAGATCGCCGAGGGGGTGCGCGTCAAGGTCCAGAAAGCCCAGGTCACGCAGTTGATGCCCAAGGGAACATTGAAGAGCGCCTGAGACCCAAGGTCCAAGCATCATGCTGGAATTCCCGCGCTGGAAATATTGGCTGGTGGTGGTGGTGGTCCTGCTGGGACTGCTGCTGGCGCTGCCGAACGTGTTTGGATCCGACCCGGCGCTGCAGGTGGCGCTGAAGAACCATGATCCGGTCAACGCTGCGGCGCGCGAGACCGTCGAGCAGCTGCTGCAGAAACAGGAAATCCCCTACGAGCACGACTACGTGCAGGGCGGCCGTCTGGTGGTGGCCTTCCAGAACGAGGCCTCGCAGCTGCGCGCGCGCGATGCGGTGGATGCGGCGCTGGCGGACAACTACACCTCGGCGCTGACTTTCGCCTCGCGCGCCCCCGGATGGATGCGCTCCATGGGCCTGAAGCCCATGGCCCTGGGGCTTGACCTGCGCGGCGGTCTCTACCTGCTCTACCAGGTGGACGTGAACAGCGCGATCACGCAGTTGCTCGGCAGCTACGACCAGAGCTTCCGCCGCACGCTTGCCGACGACCATCTGCCGCTGCGCGACATCACGACGCTGACGGGGCCCAATGGCATGCCCAATGGTCTGGCGGTGCATCTGCCCCCGGGCGCCGATGTGGGAGCGGTGCAGTCGGCGCTCGCCAAGCTGGACAACACTCTGAGCTTCAGCGCCGGCAGCGACGCGGCGGGACCGGTGATCCGCATGGTGCTCACGCCGGCGCAGATCACCACGCGCGAGGATTACGCGATCGACCAGAACCTCACGACGCTCAACAACCGCGTCAACGAGCTGGGCGTCTCCGAACCGATCGTGCAGCGCCAGGGCCTGGACCGCATCGTCGTGGAGCTGCCGGGCGTGCAGAACTCCGCCGAGGTCAAGGACCTGCTCGGCAAGGTCGCGACACTCGAGTTCCACCTCGTGGACGAGCAGGCCAATCCCTTCCAGGCGCAGCAGACGAACCAGGTGCCGCTGGGCGATAAGCTCTACAAGATGCAGGACGGCACGCCGATCCTGCTCAAGCGCGATGTCGTGGCGACGGGCGATGAGCTCACGCAGGCCACCTCCACGACCGGCCAGGATGGTCCGGAAGTCGACATCCGCCTGGATGCGCGCGGCGCGGCCTCGATGCTGCGCACGACGCGCCAGAACGTCGGTCATCGCCTGGCGGTGGTCTACATCGAGCGCAATCGCCAGCAGGTCATCGTCGGCACGCACAAGGTCGATCGCGAGACCGTCTCGCAGCAGGTCATCAACGATGCGACCATCCGTGGCGTGTTCGGTCCACAGTTTTCCGTCACCGGGCTGACACAGGGACAGGCCAACGACCTGGCGCTGCAGATTCGCTCCGGTTCGCTCGCAGCCCCGATCGAAGTCGTCGAGGAGCAGACCGTCGGGCCCTCGCTCGGCGCGGACAACATCGACAAAGGCATCCGCGCGCTCGAGATCGGCATGGCCGCGGTGTTCATTTTCATGATCATCTACTACCACGCCTTCGGCGTTGTGGCCGATGTCGTGCTGCTGGCGAATGTGGTGCTGCTGACCGCGCTGCTGTCGCTGCTGCATGCCTCGCTGTCGCTGCCGGGCATCGCCGGCATCATCCTGACCGTCGGCATCGCCGTGGACGCCAACGTGCTCATCTATGAGCGCATCCGCGAGGAGCTGCGCAACGGCGTCTCGCCGCAGGCGGCGGTGCGCGCCGGGTTCGACAAGGCTTTCTCGGCCATCTTTGACTCCAATATCACGGCGCTGATCTCGGGGCTGGCGCTCTATGTGATCGGCACCGGCGCGGTGCGCAGCTTCGCGATCGTGCTGGTGCTGGGCATCGCCACCTCCATGTTCACGTCGCTCACGGGCAGCCGCGCGATGATCACGCTGATGTACGGCGGGCGCCGACGCGTCGCCAAACTCTCCATCGGCTAGGCTCCCTGCACGTCTGCCGCCCCGATTAACTCCAAGGAAAGGTCGTGGAATTCTTCCGTCGCGCAACCAGCTTCTCCTTCATGCGTACCCGCAAGGTGTGGTACGCCCTGTCGGCCGTGCTGGTGCTCATCTCGATCGTCTCACTCGCCACGCGTGGCCTGAACATGGGCGTGGACTTCACCGGCGGCGTCACGGTGCAGGCGAGCTTTCCCGGCCCGGCCGACCGCGATGCCGTGGCTCTGGCGCTGGCGCACGCCGGCTACACCGATGCACAGGTAACCGTGTTCGGCAGCGTGCACGTGCTGTCGATCCGCCTGCCGCCGACCAAGGAAAACACCGACGCGCTGCGCGCGCGGCTCGAGCAGGTGCTGCATCAGGTCGATAAGGGTGCACAGATCGAGCAGGTGCAGGACATCGGCCCACAGGTCGGCAGTGAGCTCGAGCGCAGCGCCATCGAGGGGCTCGCCGCGACGCTGCTGCTGATCTTCGGCTACATCGCCGTGCGGTTTCACACCTGGCGGCTCTCATTCGGCGCCATCCTCGCCGTGCTGCACGACCCGATCCTGGTGCTGGGTGCATTCTCGCTGACGCGCACCACCTTCGACCTGACCGTGGTGGCCGCCATGCTCGCCGTGATCGGCTATTCGCTCAACGATACCGTGGTGGTATTCGACCGCATCCGCGAGCGCTTTCACGTCGCGCGGCGGCAGACGCCGATCGAGGTGCTCGATCAGTCGATCAATCAGACCCTCTCGCGCACCATCATGACCAAGGTCGTCACGCTGATCGTGGTGGTGGCGCTGTATGCGCTGGGCGGCCCGGTCCTCAGGGGGTTTTCGCTGGCGCTGATCATCGGCATCGTGGCCGGCACCTACTCATCGATCTATATCTCCAGCGCCGCGGCGCTGGACTGTGGCCTGAGCGCCGAGCATCTGCTGCCCTCGGCCAACAAGCGCCCGGTGGATTCGCTGCCCTGAAGCGGCGCTGGCCGCTACGCTTCCCGCAGCTCCGGCCGCTACTCTTCCAGGCCGCTCTCGCGGAACTGCTCGCGCGCCATCACCGACCAGTCGAGCTGCGCCTCACCGCGCGCGATCGCGTGCTCCAGATGCGTCTGCCACGCGCCGAGGCTCGGTAGCGTGATGTGCACCTTGTCCGCAGCCTGGCGCGAGAGCACCGCGTCCTTCAGGCCGATCACGGCGGTGGCGCCGATGCGGCCCCAATCCATCTTGGCGATGATGTCGGCATAGGCGCGGTAGGCCGTGCAGTCGAACAGACCCTCGACCAGCACCCGAAAGAATACCTGCGGATCCACGCCGTACTTGCGCACCAGCGCCATGCCCTCGCCGATGGCTTCGATGGCACAGCCGAGCACGTAATTGTTGGCGACCTTCATCGCCGTGGCCGACAGAGGATCCTCGCCCGCTTCGAAGATGCGCTCGCCGAGCACGGCAAAGACGCCACGCAGCGATTGCACGGCGGCGGCGGGGCCGGCTGGCACGAGGCCAAGCTTGCCGCTGGCAGCGAGGTCGGGGCGGCCGAGCACGTGGCAGGTGACCAGCACCTGGCCTGCGGCCCGGTGCGCGGAGGCGATCTCGTCGATGACCTGCACGCCATGGGTACCGCTGATCACGTGGATGGCGCCGGGCGCGAGCGCGCCGACCAGTCCCTGTGGCCCGAGGGTCGCGGCGCGCAGCGCCTCATCATCCGGCAGCATGCTGATGACGACATCGCTCGCGGCCGCCAGGTCGCGGATGCTGGCGCGCACCGTGGCTCCGGCTGCGGCCATGCGCGCGGCCGCCGGCTCGACCAGGTCGAAAACGGCCAGCTCGTAGCCGGCACCGAGCAGTCGTGTCGCCATGGCCGAGCCCATGCGCCCGAGGCCCAGGAAACCAATCTTCATAGGGAACTCCTTCGCGCCGTTGCCGTCCGGCTGCATAGATCCATCCGGTGACGGATCAATTATGAATTATTCGCGCAGTGCAGTCGGGCTCAGGGCGAGGACTGCGGCGCCGATGCGGCCGCCGAGCCCGCGTCGAGCAGCGGCTGGCCAGAGCGCAGGCGGCTGTGTCGATACCCATACAAAAAGTACAGCGCAAAGCCGATCAGGCTCCAGCCCAGCAGGCGCCACCAGGTAGCGTTCGGCAGGGAATAGGCCATCCAGCCGCAAAACCCCACGCCCATGATCGAGGTGAACCAGATCGCCGGCGCGCGGAACGGGCGTGGCAGGTCCGGGCGCGTGTAGCGCAGCACCAGCACCCCGATGCACACCACGATGAAGGCTACCAGCGTGCCGATGGAGACCAGCTCGCCGAGGATGTCGAGCGGGGTCAGGGCCGCAATGATGGCGGCCAGCGCGCCGGTGATGAGCGTGGAGACGTGCGGGGTGTGAAAGCGCGGGTGCACCGCACCGAAGACCCGCGGCAACAGGCCGTCGCGCGCCATGGTCAGCCAGATGCGTGCCTGCGGAATGATCAGCGTGATGATCACCGAGGTCAGGCCCAGCAGCGCGCCCACCTCGACCCAGCGCGTCAGCCACAGCAGCTGCGGATGTGCCTCCAGCGCCGCGGCCACCGGCGCGGCGTCGTTCAGGGCGGAGTAGGGCACCAGGCCCGTCAGCACGGCCGACATGGCCACGTACAGCACGGTACAGATCGCGAGGCTGCCGAGAATGCCGATCGGCATGCCACGTCCCGGATCCTTCGCCTCCTGCGCTACGGTGGAGACCCCATCGAATCCGATGTAGGCGAAAAAGATGATGCCCGCCGCCTGCGAGATGCCGCTCCAGCCGAACTGGCCGTAGACGCCGGTGTTCTTCGGGATATATGGCACCCAATGGGCGGTGTCGACGTAGAAGGCGCCAAAGGCGATCACCGCCACGACGATGCTGACCTTGATGGCAACGATGATGGTATTGACGATCGCCGACTCGCGGATGCCCTTGTAGCAGAGCGCCGTCGCCAGCACGACGATCACGACCGCCGGCAGGTTGAACCAGGCGCCGGTCGCGTGCATCTGCACGCTGTCGGAACCCACGGTGGTGAATGGCGCCGAGGTGAGCTTATCGGGCAGAGCCGGGACGCCGAAGTCATGCAGCAGCTTGACGGCATAGCGCGCCCAGCCCACCGCCACCACCGAGCTTGCCACCAGATATTCGAGCACCAGATTCCAGCCGACGAACCAGGCGACGAACTCCCCGAGGGTTGCGTAGCTGTAGGCGTAGGCGCTGCCCGAGACCGGCACCATGGCGGCGAACTCGGAGTAGCACAGGCCGGCGAACATGCAGCCGACGCCGGCGATGATGAAGGAGATGACGATCGCGGGACCGGCGTGCTGGGCGGCGGCGAGCCCCGTCAGTACGAAGATGCCGGTGCCGATGATGCCGCCGATGCCGAAGGCGACCAGCGCCGGGATGCCCAGGGCGCGCGCGAGGTGTTTGCCCGCGGCCTCCTCGTGGTACTCGGAGACCGGTTTGACCGCAAACAAGCCCGCCTGTTTCATGGAATGTTCCGCGCGGTGCAGATAGGGCCACTGTACACGCAGGCGCGCCATGCGGGCTATACGGGGCGCACAGTCCGGCGCATCAGACTCCGCGCAGTGCCGGCGGCACGTGCGGTGCGAGCGCCTGGAGCATCGCCTCGTAGACTTTGGGCGCGCCGGCGACGATGTGCGGGCCGAGCTGATAGGGGTTGCCGTCGAGCGTGCCTACGCGACCACCGGCTTCCTGGATCAGCAGCGTGCCGGCCGCGGTGTCCCAGGGTTTCAGACCCAGTTCCCAGAACCCATCGACGCGTCCGGCGGCAACGTAGGCCAGGTCCAGCGCGGCGGCACCGGGGCGGCGGATGCCGGCGGTGAGCATCGTCAGGGTGCGGAACATGGCGAAATAATGATCCATGTTCGGGTCGTTATCGCGAAACGGAAAGCCGGTGGCGAGCAGCGCGCCCTCGAGGCCGCGCTGCTTGCTGACGCGGATGCGCCGATTCTCCAGATGCGCGCCGGCGCCGCGCGCGGCGCTGAAGATCTCCTGACGCATCGGATCGTAGATGACGCCGATCTCGAGCCGGCCACGCTGCTGCACGGCGATCGAGACGGCGAACACCGGAAAGCCGTGCAGGAAATTGGTCGTGCCATCCAGCGGATCGATGATCCAGACGGTCTCGTTGTCGCCGGCCGCGCCGCTCTCTTCGGCGAGAATCGCGTGCTGCGGATAGTGCTTGTGGATGAAGGCGATGATCTCGCGCTCAGCGGCGCGATCGACCTCGCTGACGTAATCGTTGCGGCCCTTGGAGGTGACCTGCAGGCCTTCCAGATGCGTGAGGCTGCGCACGATGAGCTCACCGGCGCGGCGCGCGGCACGAATGGCGATGTTGACCAGGGGATGCATGCGAGGCGCCTCGTGCTCTTCGCCGCTGCCTCGCGGCGAGCGCGGCAAAACAGCTAGGATAACTGCCCCGGGCAGCCGCAACCAGACTTGGCCGTGAGTAATCCGGTTGCCCGCTGCGCTGTCCCGGGCATCAACGCCGGTTTTTACCCAGGCAACACGCAGAATGATTAGCTATCGATCAGCTCGTATGGGCTCGGCGCCGCACGCGCCTCCAGTACTTCAGCCAGCTGATGCCGCGCCAGCCGCAGCAGATTAGCGAGTGCCTCTTTATCGATGTCGGCCTCCAGCGCTGCGATGGCGAGAGTGATGGCGCCCTTGACCAGCCGATCGATGTAGTCGCGGTGGTTCAGGTCGCTGCAGTCGGCTTTATCCACGGACCTCCTCGGACGCCTCCCTGCTGGCGCCGTTATCGCTTCTCCGCGATCTTCAGGTAGGCATCGATCGCCCGCCGGATCAGCTCGCTCACCGGCGCTCCGGTCTTTTCCTTCAGCGTCTGAAGCCGCTCGTGCTGGTCGTGCGTGAGATAGATGCTGACGGGCTTCACGTTGACGGGCTTGGCTGCCATGCCTAGATCTTAGCTGCCGTTAGCCAACGGTGCAAGCTCGCCCTCGGATCATGCACCCAGACCATCGATAGTCCTGCAGCGCCTGGCAGTGGATAATGGGTCGTGCAGCATTCCATCCGCATCGTGCTGGTCGAGACCTCGCATCCGGGCAACATTGGTGCTGCGGCCCGCGCCTTGAAGAACATGTGCCTCGATGAGCTGGTGCTGGTTCGGCCGGCGCAGTTTCCGCATCCGGAGGCGAGCGCGCGTGCCAGCGGCGCCGAGGATGTGCTCGCGCGTGCGCGCGTCGAGCACAGTCTGCCGGCCGCGCTGGGGGACTGCGGGCTGGTGCTCGCCACCACCAGCCGCGATCGCGACCAATACTTCCGCGTGTTCGATGTGCATGATGCCGCCCGTGAGGCGCTGGCGGCCAGCAGCCGTGGGCCGGTTGCGATCCTGTTTGGCTCGGAGCGCGCCGGCCTGTCCAATCAAGAACTCGAGTGCGCGCACGCGCTGCTGCGCATTCCGGCCAATCCCGAGTACGCGTCGCTGAACCTTGCGATGGCCGTGCAGCTGGTTGCCTACGAGATCCTGCGTGCGCGCCTTGCAAGCGACACGGCCGCGGCGGATCTGGCCCCGATACCGGCGGGCGGGCCGCGCCGTGCGCCGCTGGCGAGCGCAGCGCAGATGCAGCAGTTCTACGTACATCTGGGACAGGTTCTCGAGCAGATCGATTTTCGTGACCGCACACAGAAGGGCACGCATCTGATGACGCGGCTGCAGCGGCTGTTCCAGCGCGCCGAGCCGGATGAGAACGAGATCAACATCCTGCGCGGCATCCTGACAGCGGTGCAGCAGCGCCGCCGACGCGCGGGCGCGCAGTGAGCGCGGCGGACGCGCTGCCGCTGTATTTGGATCACGCGGCCACCACGCCGGTGGATGCACGGGTGGCCGCCGCCATGGCCGGGTGCCTGACGCAGGAGGGCACCTTCGGTAATCCGTCCTCGCCGCATCTGTACGGCCGACGCGCGCGCGAGCGCATCGAGAGTGCCCGCAGCCAGGTCGCGCGCCTCATCGGCGCCGCCACGCCCGAGGTGCTCTTCACCTCGGGGGCCACCGAGTCGAACAACCTGGCGATACTCGGCAGCGTGCGCAGCCACGCGCGGCGCGCGCACGTGGTCACCGCGAGCACCGAGCACCGCTCGGTATTGGACGCCTGCCGGCAGCTCGAGCGCGAGGGGCACAGCGTCAGCTATCTTGCGCCCGACGCACACGGTCTCATCGAGCCGTCGCAGCTGGAAGCGGCGCTACGGGCCGAGACGGTGCTGGTGTCGATCATGCATGCCAATAACGAAACGGGCGTGCTGCAGGACATCGCCGCCCTCGCGGCCGTGTGCCGCCGGCACGGGGTCGCGCTGCATGTCGATGCGGCGCAGAGCGCCGGCAAGCTGCCGATCGACGTCGGCTCGCTCGGCGTGGATCTGCTGAGCTTCACGGCGCACAAACTGTACGGCCCCAAGGGAATCGGCGCTCTGTATGCATCGCCCGGCCAGCGCGCGAGGCTGCAGCCGCTGCTGTTCGGGGGTGGCCAGGAACGGGGGATACGCTCGGGTACGCTCGCGGTGCATCAGATCGTGGGCTTTGGCCTGGCCTGTGAGATCGCCGCCATCGAGCTGCCCGATCAGGCAGAGCGGCTCGCGCGACTCACGCAGGGGCTCTGGCAGGGGTTGGCCGATCTGCCGGGGGTGCTGCGCAACGGACATGCGACGCGCTGTGCGCCGGGACTGCTGAATGTCTCTTTCGAGGGCATCGAGGGCGAGAGCCTCATGGCGGGGCTTACCGAGCTCGCCGTCTCGAGCGGGTCGGCCTGCGACTCGGACAGCGATGAGCCCTCGCACGTATTGCGCTCACTGGGGCGCAGCCGTGAGCTCGCGCAGAGCTCGCTGCGCTTCTCCCTGGGGCGCAGCAGCTGCGAGGTGCAAGTACAGCGTGCGGTGGCCGCGGTACGCCGCGAGGTGCTGCGGCTGCGTGCCGCGGCTCCATGACGAGCTGCGTCGTGGCAGACGAGGACCCGCTCGGTGCGCGAGTGCGCGCACTCTTCGTGGATCTGGCGCATGCGGGGGATCTGCCCCCCGCCGCGGCCGGGGAGGCAGAAACGGTCTGCACCGGCGAGGCTGGTCGCATCGGTGAGGGCACTCAGGTGCGCTTCAGCCTGCGGCTATCGAACACGCGTGTGCAACAGGTGCGCTACCGTGCCTACGGCTGCCCGTTTACGCTCGCGACCTGCGAGTGGCTGGCACGGCGACTCACGGGGTGCCAGCTCACCGCGGCCTCGGATCAGGCCCTCCAGACGGCGCTGGGCATGCCGGCCGACTGGGCAGCGACGTTGGGGGTGCCCGCGCCGCGGCTGGGGCGGCTGCTGGTGGTGGAGGATGCACTGCGGCAGGCGCTGAGCGGCAGGCGATGCTGAGACCGTGGAGCATCGACGCGTAGCCCTATGCTGCGTCGCAGCAGTGAGCGTGACCGTCCCTGACGAATCCATGACAGATTCAGGATAGTATTCCTGCAGGTTCAAATCGTATGGCCATCTCCCTCACAGCCTCCGCAGCCGAGCGCGTGCGCAGCCACCTGGCGCGGCGGGGCAGCGGCCTGGGACTTCGGCTGGGGATCAAACCCAGCGGCTGTTCGGGCTTCAGCTACATCATCGACTACGCCGATGAGGCGCGGCCCGATGACCAGGTGTTCGACAGCCATGGGGTCAAGGTATTCGTCGACCCCGCGAGCCTGCCGGCCATCGACGGCACGCAGGTGGACTTCGTGCGCCAGGGGCTCAACGAGAGCTTCCGCTTCGACAATCCCAACGTGCGCGGCGAATGCGGCTGCGGCGAGAGCTTCACCGTATAGCGCAGCGTCCGCCTGAGCCGGTCGAAAAGCCCTTACAACTCGGGCACTTCCGCGCGCGATTTGATTGCCCGGTGATCCCGCCTGCCTCTATACTGCCGGCCTTTTTTCCCGGAGGTCCTCATGGCGCTCGAGCGCACCCTGTCCATCGTCAAGCCCGATGGTGTCCGGCGAAACCTGATCGGCGAGGTCTACCGCCGTTTTGAGAACGCCGGGCTCTGCATCGTAGCCGCGCGCATGCGCTGGCTCTCGAGCGCTGAGGCGGAGCTCTTCTATGAAGTGCATCGCGGGCGGCCTTTCTACGCGGATCTGGTGCGCTACATGAGCTCGGGACCGGTCCTGGTGCAGGTGCTCGAAGGGGACAATGCGATCGCCCGCAATCGCGAGATCATGGGCGCCACGGATCCGAAGAAGGCCGCTGCCGGCAGCATCCGCGCCGATCTGGCCGAGAGCATCGAGGCCAACGTCGTGCACGGCTCGGACGCCGCCGAAACGGCCGCGCGTGAGATTGCGTTTTTCTTCAGCACGCTGGACATTTGCCCGCGCAGATGAACGATGGCCGCATCAATCTGCTGGGCCTGACCCGAGGGGAGCTCGAGACCTTCTGCGCCGAGCTGGGCAGCAAGCCGTTTCGCGCGCGCCAGCTGATGAACTGGCTCTACAAGCGCGGCTGCGATCAATTCGAGGACATGAGCGACCTGGCGCGCGACTTCCGGGCGCTGCTCAGCGAGCGCGCCGGGATCGGCGTGCCGCAGATTCTCACGAAGCAGCAGGCCAGCGACGGCACCTGCAAGTGGCTGCTCTCGGGCGGCAACGGGCAGGCGTTCGAGATGGTCTACATTCCAGAGACCGATCGCGGCACGCTGTGCATCTCCTCGCAGGTCGGCTGTGCGCTGGACTGCTCGTTCTGCTCCACGGCGCAGCAGGGCTTCAACCGCAATCTCTCCACCGCGGAGATCGTCGGGCAGGTCTGGCTCGCCAATCGCGAGCTCGGCTTTCAGCCCGGTGGCGAGCGCATCATCACCAACGTGGTGCTCATGGGCATGGGCGAGCCGCTGGCCAACTATCGCCAGGTGTTGCCCGCGCTGCGGATTTTTCTCGACGACCTGGGATTCGATCTATCGCGCCGGCGTGTGACGTTGTCGACCTCGGGCCTCGTGCCGCAGATCTACCGGCTTGCGCAGGACATCAATGTCGCGCTGGCGGTCTCGCTGCATGCGCCCGACGACGCGCTGCGCAGTCGCCTGGTGCCGATCAATCGTCTGCATCCCATCGCCGAGCTGCTGGCTGCCTGCTGGCACTACATCGATGAGCAGAACGGGCGCAGCGTGACTTTCGAGTACGTGATGCTCCAGGGCGTCAACGATTCCCCGGCGCAGGCGCGCGCGCTGGCGCGCCTGCTGGCCGGGCATCCGGCCAAGGTCAATCTGATCCCCTTCAACCCGTTCCCGGGAACGGCCTACCGTCGCTCGGAAGAGCCTGCCGTGCAGCGCTTTCGCGATGAGCTGATCCGTTCCGGCCTCATCGCCACGGTGCGACGCACGCGTGGCGATGACATCGACGCGGCCTGCGGTCAGCTGGTGGGGCGCGTCAGCGATCGCACCATCGTGCGGCTGGGCAGCCGGATGAGCGGGGCAGTGCGGGCAGGGCAGAATCCTTTGGCGAGGGCACCGGCATGAGCCAGCAGCATCCGACCGGCACGGCAGCGCGCGTGGGCATGCGAGCCGGGCTTGCACTACTGCTGCTGCGGACGGCCGCAGGCTGTGCGATCTGTGCGCTCGTCGCCTGTACCACGACGACGACCACCACCACCAGCTTCGCCCCGCCGGGCGCCGAGTCGGAGGCCAACAACACCGATGCCGCGGCGATCAATGTGCAGCTGGGAGTGGACTACCTGCAGAAGAACGAGCTTGCCCTCGCGCAGACCAAGCTGCAGCGTGCACTCAGGGAGGATCCCCGCAGCGCAGACGTACACGACGCACTGGCGCTGCTCGATGAGCAGCTCGGTGACGCCAGGGGTGCCGACCGAGAGTACCGGCGCGCACTGGAGCTCTCGGCACACGGTCCGCGCGAGCTCAACAACTACGCCGTCTTTCTGTGCAGTCATGGCCGCGCGGCCGAGGGCGTGCGCTACTTCGAGGAGGCGGCCTCCAATCGGCTCTATCCCACGCCCTGGGCGGCCTACACCAACGCCGGGATCTGCCTGCGTGGCGTGCGCCAGAATGCCGCGGCGATGCAGCGCTTCCTGCGCGCGCTGCAGGTCAATCCCACGTTTGCCGATGCGGCCTATGAGGCCGCGAGCCTGGAGTATGCCGAGCAGGATTACGCCGCCGCGCGCTCGCGCGTGGACAGCTTCCTGATGAACAACCGCCCCACCGCTGCATTGCTGCTGCTTGGCTGGCAGGTCGCCCGCGCGCAGAGCGATGTGCTCGCCGAGCAGCGCTATGCATTGCTGCTGGCGCGCGATTTCCCGAACTCCCCGCAGGCCCATGCGCTCGAGCTGTCGAGGCGGGGCGGGGCGGATTGAGTCGCGAGGCAGCACGCGCGCCGATCCCGCCGGTGCGCGGCATGAACGATGTGCTGCCCGATCAGATCGGCGCCTGGCAGCATCTCGAGCAGCTCGCGCGGCGCCTGTTCTGTGCCTATGGCTATGAGGAGCTGCGCCTGCCGGTGGTGGAGCACACCGAGCTCTTCAAGCGCTCGATCGGCGAGTTCACCGACATCGTCGAGAAGGAGATGTACACCTTCCAGGATGTGGGCGGTGACAGCCTGACGCTGCGTCCCGAGGCCACCGCCGGGGTGGCGCGTGCGGTGATCTCCAACGGCCTGCTGCGCGGGGCACGCCACAAGCTCTGGTGCAGCGGCCCGATGTTCCGTCACGAGCGTCCGCAGGCGGGCCGTTACCGCCAGTTCCACCAGATCGACGTCGAGGCACTCGGTTTTCCCGGTCCGGACGTGGATATCGAGCTGATCGCGCTGACGGCGCGCTTGTGGCGCGAGCTGGGCCTCACGCGCGTGCGCCTCATGCTCAACTCCCTGGGCACCCCCGCGGCACGCGCGGGCTACCGCGAGCGGCTGGTGGACTATTTCCGTGCGCATGAGGATAAGCTCGATGAGGACAGCCGCCGCCGCCTCGCGGGCAACCCGCTGCGGATCCTGGACAGCAAGAACCCGCACATGCGCGCACTCATCGATGCCGCGCCGCTGCTCACGGACTACCTGGATGCCGAATCGCGCGCGCACTTCGAGGCACTGTGCGCGGCGCTGGAGGGACTGGGCATCCCCTACACGGTCAATCCGCGGCTGGTGCGCGGATTGGACTATTATTCGCGCACCGTCTTCGAGTGGGTCAGCGATGCGCTCGGCTCGCAGGATGCAGTGTGCTCGGGTGGCCGCTACGACGGACTGATCGCGCAGCTGGGCGCAGAGAGCACCCCAGCCATCGGCTTTGCCATGGGCATGGAGCGCTGTGTCGCGCTGATGCAGGCGGCGGGCAGTGTGCCGGCGGCGAGCTCGCCGGAACTGTACATCGTGGCGAGCGGGGCGCTGGCCGAACGCGAAGCGGCCCGTCTGGCCGAGCAGCTGCGCGATGTGCTGCCGGGGCGCGCGGTGCTGACCAATCTGGGCGGGGGCAATTTCAAGACGCAGTTTCGCCGCGCCGATCGCAGCGGTGCACGGTTGGCGTTGATTCTGGGCGAAGAGGAGCTCGCGCGCGGCGTAGCCGGCGTGAAACCTTTGCGCCGCGAGGGCGGTCAGAGCGAGTGTCCGCTGCCGCTGCTGGCCGAGCGCATCGGGCAGCTGCTGGAGCAGGAGCCGCTCGGTGCCGCCGCCAGGGACGAGCTGGGGAGAGGATAAGTGGACGAATATCTGGATGAACAGGAGCAGTGGCGACGCGTCGTCACCTGGCTGCGCGAGTCCGGTCCGGCGATGCTCGCGGCCGTGCTGGTCGTGCTGCTCGGCTATGGCGGCTGGCGCTACTGGCAGAACCGCAAGACCAACATTGCTCTGGCCGCCGAGGCGCGCTACCAGCAGGTGCTCAGCGCCCTGGATCAGGGCAACCTCACACTGGGCTCGACGCTGGCCGACCGCTTGATCCAGGACTATCCCAACACCCCCTACGCCGCCCAGGCCGATCTCATGGCTGCGCGGGTGGCCGTGCAGAACGATCAGCTTCCGGATGCGGCCAAGCGGCTGCGTCATGTGCTCGATACGACCAAGGATTCGGACCTGAAGCTGCTGGTGCGCCTGCGCCTGGCGCGCGTGCTGCTCGGTGAAAACCAGCCCGATGAGGCCCTGAAGCTCATCGACGGTACGCAGAGCGGCGCCTTCGCGTCGCGCTACGCGGAGGTGCGCGGCGATGCGCTGCTGGCCAAGGGAGATCGCGCCGGCGCGCTGCAGGCCTATCGCAGCGCCCGTGCCGGGGCCGACACCCTCGATGCCCAGCTGCTCGATCTGAAGATCGAAGACCTGGCGCGCTCGTGAGTTCCGCCCTGAGGGCGCCGCGCCGCGCGCGGCAGGGGCTCGCTGCGCTGATGCTCGGCGCCGCCCTGGCGCTGGTGGCGTGCAGCGCCAAAAACCCCGAACGTCCCGCGCCGCTGGTCAAGAAGCTCGTGCAGCGCGTGCCCGTGCACACCCTCTGGCGCACGCGCCTGAGGCGCGATGCGCCCAAGCTGCGCGTGGGACTCATCGCAGCGGTGGATGGACAGCGCGTTTTCATCGCCAGTCACAACGGGCGTGTCGAGGCACTGGACCTGGCGAGCGGACGGCACCTGTGGCGCATACGCGTGCGTGCCACGCTCTCGGGCGGTCCGGGCGCGGGCGCCGGCGTGGTGGTGGTCGGGGGCGCCAAGGGCAACGTGATCGCGCTCTCCGAGACGGACGGCAAAGTGCGCTGGCAGCGACGCATCAATTCGGAGATTCTCTCGGCGCCGGCGGTCGGCACGGACTTCGTGGTGGTGCGCGGCGTGGATGGACGCCTGCAGGCCCTCACCACGGCGACCGGTGCGGACACCTGGATCGCCATGCAGACGGTGCCGCGGCTGTCACTGCGGGGCACCGGCATCCCGATCCTGGATGGCGATCTGGCCATCTGCGGCTTCGATGATGGCCACGTACTGGCGGTCGATCGCAGCAATGGCATGGTGGCCTGGAGCGCCGCCGTCGGTCAGCCGCACGGCACCTCCGAGCTGCAGCGGCTCATCGATCTGGATGCGCCGGTCGTGCCCGCAGGTGATGACCTGTTCGCCGTGGCCTATCAGGGCCGCGTTGCGCGCCTGGACCGCAACAGCGGACGCATCGCCTGGACGCACGACTTCTCCAGTTACCGCGGCCTGGCGCTGGACGCTTCGGCACTGTACGTCGCCGGTGCCGACGGCACGCTGATCCGTCTGTCGCGCCAGAACGGCGCAGTGCAATGGCAGCAGCGCATTCTCGCCAACCGCGAGCTCTCCACACCCGTGATCTATCACGGCGAGCTGGTGGTCGGTGATCGCGACGGTTTCCTTCACTGGTTCGACCCAGCCAGCGGCCGATACCTTGCGCGTGTGCGTGTTGGCAAGAGTCGCATCAGCGCGGCGCCGGTCGTCGCGGGCGATGAGCTGCTGGTGTTCAATGACGACGGCACGCTGGCGGCGCTGCGCACGCCCGATGCTCCGGTCGTGCTGCCGGCGCAGACCGCCTCGGGAGCCGCGACGCGGTGAGCCGATGCTGCCCATCGTCGCCATCGTCGGTCGGCCGAGCGTCGGCAAGTCCACGCTCTTCAATGCCCTGACGCGCACGCGCGCGGCGATCGTCGCCGACGTGCCCGGAGTCACGCGGGACCGGCAGTACGGCTATGCGCGCGTGGGTCGCGTGCCGTGCGTGCTGATCGACACCGGCGGCCTCTTGGCTTCGCCGCGCGGGCTGGATGCGCTGATCCGCGAGCAGACTGACCGCGCCATCGCCGAGGCCGACAGGCTGATTCTCGTTGCCGATGCGCGCACCGGGCTCACGGCGCAGGAAGAATTCATCGCACGCGAGCTGCGACGCGGCGGCAAGCCGGTGGTGCTGGCCGTGAATAAGGCTGAAGGCCGCGATCCCGATGTGGTCGCCGCTGACTTTCATCGCCTCGGTCTCGGCGCCCCCGTGGCGATCGCCGCTGCGCACGGCTCGGGCATCCGCGAGCTCATCGACATCGTCCTGGCCGACCTGGCCCCGGGCGACGACGGCGACGATGCGGGTCGGCAGACAGAGGAGACAGAGGATGCGGGGGAGGCAGTCACGCGTAGCGGGCCGCGGGCCGCCGCGGACGTATCCGCCCAGGCCATCCGTGTCGCGGTCATCGGCCGGCCCAACGTGGGCAAGTCGACGTTGGTGAATCGACTCATCGGCGAGGAGCGCGTCATTGCCAGCGAGCAGCCCGGTACCACGCGCGACAGCATCCTCGTGCCCTTCGAGCGCGAGGGTCGCCGCTTCCTGCTGGTGGATACGGCCGGCGTGCGCAGACGTGCGCAGGTCGATGACCCCATCGAGCGCGCCAGCGTCGCCCGCACGCTGCAGGCCATCGCCGAGGCACATGTCGTCGTTCTCGTGCTCGATGCGCACGACAGCGTCGGCGAGCAGGATGCCAGCGTGCTCGGGCAGGCGCTCGAGCGCGGCCGTGTGATCCTGATCGCCGTCAACAAGTGGGACGGCATCCACGATGCGCAGCGCGAGGAAATCCGCCGCCAGCTTGCCCTGAAGCTCGATTTCGTGCCCTTTGCGCCCCTGCACTTCATCTCCGCCCGCCACGGCAGCGGCGTTGGCGAGCTGATGCGCGACGTCGTGCGCGGCTATGAAGGCTCGATGCGTGAGATGCCGACTGCCGAGGTCATGCGCACGCTCGAGCGCGCGCTCGAGGCGCATCAGCCGCCGCTGGTCAAAGGGCGGCGTATCAAGCTGCGCTATGCACACCAGGGCGGACGCAATCCGCCTCGCATCGTCGTGCACGGCAGCCAGGCCAGCGCGGTGCCGGATGCTTATCGGCGCTATCTTGCCAATGTGTTCCGCGAGCGCTTCGATCTGTATGCGACTCCCGTGGCCGTCGAGTTTCGCAGCGACGCCAATCCCTACGACCGGCGCCCGGGGCGCTCGCGGCCTACGGTGGCGGCAGGAACAATGCCGGGTCGACGAAGGCGCGGTTGAGGACCACGCCAAAGTGCAGGTGCGGGCCGGTCACGCGGCCCGTCGCACCAACGCGGCCGATGAGAGCGCCGCGCGCCACACTCTGGCCGATATGCACGTCGATGCGCGAGAGATGGCAGTACATGGTCACGAAGCCGCTGCCGTGGTCGATGAGCACGGTCTTGCCGTCGAAGAAATAATCCCCGGTGTCGATGACGCGCCCCGCGGCCGCGGCATGCACCGGCGTGCCGGTGGGCGCTGCGATGTCCATGCCGGTATGCGGAGCACGGGGCTCATGGTTGAAGACACGCCGTGAGCCGAAGGAGCTCGTGCGCACACCGCGCACCGGGGAGGAGAGCGCGAACGTCTCCGGCAGCACATCCGAGAAGGTTGCGATCGCCGCCTGCAGCCGCGCATGCTCGCGCTCGTAACGGGCCAGATCGTGCGCCGAGAGGTCCACCTGCGCAGGTTTCACGTGCAGACTCTGCACCACATACTGCTTGGAGCCGATCCTGAAGGGTAGCGCTGCCCCCGCAACCTCGATCTGCGCGGGTCCGGGCATCACCGTGAGCGGCACGCCGACCACCGCGATCCAGCCCGGGCCCCGTCGCAGAACCGCGACGCGATCCCCGCCATAGCTCACCCGTGGCGCCTGGGGGGCATCATCCAGCGTCGCCGGCAGGGGCAGCAGCACCACGCCACCGGGCACCGCCTCCGCGCGTGGCAGCTGCACAGCGCGCGCCGGCTGCGCCCGGCAGGCGAGAGTCAGAAGCAGCGCCAGCGCGCAGAGGCAGCGGCGGGTGGCTCTCATCCCCGGCTCTCGGGGGACTCGGCTGCCAGCACGCTCGCCGTCAGGCGCCCGCTGGCCAATCGCACGTCGATGCGCTCGTCGGGCGCGACCTGTGCCGCGGACGTGACCAGCTCGCCATCGCGACTGCGCGTCACCACGGCGAATCCGCGCTCCAGTGTCGCCAGCGGACTCACCGCCTGCAGCGCGCGCGCCAGCGACTGCAACCGCGTCTGCTCGCGCGCCAGGCGCGCCTGCAGCACGAACTGCAGACGGCCTTCGAGCTCATCGAGCCGCTGTGCCATCGCCTGCAGCCGCATGCCCGGATGCGAGGCCGTCAGACGCCGTTGCAAGCGCGTGAGCGCAGCGTTCTCGACCGCGAGCGTGCGCCGCATGGCCGCCAGGAAGCGCTCATGTAGCTGCGTCAGACGGGTGCGCCAGGCGGCGCCGTCGGGCACCACCAGTTCCGCGGCACCCGAGGGTGTCGGGGCGCGCAAATCGGCGACGAAATCGGCGATGGTGAAGTCGATCTCATGACCGATGCCCGTGACGATCGGCAGGCGCGCGCGATGGATGGCGCGTGCCACCCGCTCATCGTTGAAGGCCCAGAGGTCCTCGAGCGAGCCGCCGCCACGCGCCACGATGAGCACGTCGCACTCGGCGCGGGCGCTGGCCAGATCCAGCGCCGCCACGATGGCCGGTACCGCCGCCGCCCCCTGCACAGGCACGCCATAGATGAGCACCCGAGCCGCCGGAAAGCGCCGCGCCAGAATGTGCAGAATGTCGCGGATGGCCGCGCCGCTGGGCGAGGTGATCACCCCGATGCAGTGTGGCGCGGCCGGCAGCGAGCGCTTGCGTTCCGGGTCGAACAGCCCTTCGGCTGCCAGCCTTCGCTTGAGCTCCTCGAAGGCGCGCTGCAGGGCACCGAGCCCCGCGTCCTCGAGCTCCTCGACCAGCAGCTGGTACTCGCCACGCGGTTCATACAGGCCCACGCGCGCCCGAACCAGCACCTGCTGCCCGTCGCGCGGCACGAAGCCCGTGCGCGCATTGCGCAGGCGGAACATCGCGCAGCGTACCTGCGCGTCGCGGTCCTTCAGCGAGAAATACCAGTGACCCGAGGCCGGGCGCGAGAAATTGGATAGCTCGCCCTGCACCCAGAGCTGGCCGATGCCGGACTCGAGCAGCTCGCGCACCTCGCGGTTGAGCCGCGACACGGAGTACACCGTGCGCGCGGCCGCCATGCCGCGGGGCGTTGCGGCATCACGCGGCGTCATGGGGCTGCGCGTTGCAGCGGCGGCGGCGATAGGGGCGGTAGGGGCGGTAGGGGAGGCGTTGCCGGCGGCGCTCGGCGACACCAGCGGCAATTCCAGCGAGGGTCCCGGACCCGGCGCGCTCGGCGCTTGGCGCGCTGCCCGCCGCGTCCGCTGGCCCGCCGACGCATCGGGCCGCTCCAGGCCCGCCGGCGATGGCGGGGGAGTAGGCTTCATCGTCGGATCTTAGCGGCGGGGCGTAGCCTTTGCTACAATGACGCGCTTCCTTCTCCTTGGTAGGCCGCACGAGGCTGCATGCGAATACTCGAGGAAGCGCTGACCTTCGATGATGTCCTGCTGGTGCCGGCGCGCTCCGACGTGCTGCCGCGCTCAGTTGACCTCTCCACCCAACTAACCCGCAAGATCCGCCTTGGCCTGCCGGTGCTCTCGGCCGCCATGGATACGGTGACCGAAGCGCGCCTGGCGATCACCATCGCCCAGGAAGGCGGCATCGGCATCATTCACAAGAACATGTCGATCGATGCGCAGGCCCGCGAGGTTGTGCGCGTCAAGAAGTTCGAAAGTGGTGTGATTGCCGATCCCATCACGGTGCCCCCGGACATGACCATCCGCGAAGTCATCGAGCTCACGCGCTCGCGCGGCATCTCCGGCGTGCCGGTCGTCAGCGGCACTAAGGTGGTGGGAATCGTCACGCACCGCGATCTGCGCTTCGAGCGCCAGCTGGATGCGCCGGTGAGCGCGGTCATGACGCCCAAGGCGCGCCTCGTCACGGTGCGCGAGAACGCGCCCAAGGATGAGGTGCAGCGCCTGCTGCACAAGCACCGTATCGAGAAGGTGCTGGTCGTCAACGGTGACGACGAGCTGCGCGGCATGATCACCGTGAAGGATTTCCAGAAAGCGACCGAGTTCCCGCGCGCGAGCAAGGATGAGACCGGCCGGCTGCGCGTCGGGGCGGCAGTCGGGACGGCGCCCGATACGCCCGAGCGCGTCGCGGCGCTGCGCGAGGCAGGTGCCGACGTCATCGTCGTCGATACCTCACACGGGCATTCGCATGGCGTGCTGGAGATGGTCGCGCGTCTCAAAGGACGCTGGTCGGCCCTGGAGATCATCGCCGGCAATATCGTCACGCGCGAAGGCGCGCTCGACCTCGTGGCCGCGGGCGCCGATGCCATCAAGGTCGGCATCGGCCCGGGCTCCATCTGCACCACGCGCGTGGTCGCCGGTGTCGGGGTGCCGCAGATCAGCGCCGTGGCCAATGTCTGCGCGGCTCTCGAAGGCCGCAATATCCCGGTGATCGCCGACGGTGGCATTCGTTACTCGGGCGATCTGGCCAAGGCGATCGCCGCGGGTGCCAGTGCCGTCATGATCGGCGGCCTGTTCGCCGGGACCGAGGAATCCCCGGGGCAGGTCGAGCTCTACCAGGGCGCATCCTACAAAGCCTATCGCGGCATGGGCTCGCTCGGCGCCATGTCCGAGCGCCACGGCTCGGCGGACCGCTACTTTCAGGACACGGCAAGCGAGCTCGAGAAGCTCGTACCCGAAGGCATCGAGGGACGTGTGCCGTACAAGGGAAGTCTTGTCACGATCCTCTACCAGCTGGCCGGCGGCTTGCGCGCGGCGATGGGCTACACCGGCAGTCACAACATCGAGCAGATGCGTTCTCGCCCCTGCTTCGTGCGCATCACCAGCGCCGGTGTGCGCGAGAGCCATGTGCACGACGTCACCATCACCAAGGAGGCGCCCAATTACCGCGTCAGGTGAGGCTGCCACCGCCCGCAGCGCGGGTGCGCGTCAGAGCGCATCGACTGGTGTCCCGCGCACGACTTCCGTCGCCACGCGCTCGAGCGCGCCCGGCGCCGACATCCACGCTCATCGCATTCTGATTCTCGACTTCGGCGCGCAATACACCCAGCTCATCGCCCGCCGCATTCGCGAGCTGGGCGTGTACTGCGAGATCCTGCCCTGGGATGTCGGAGACGGCGCGGTACGCAGCTTCGGCGCGCGCGGCATCATTCTCTCGGGCGGCCCTGAGTCGGTGACCGACAGCGCGCCGCCGCGCGCCCCCGGCGCGGTGTTCGAGGTCGGTGTGCCGGTGCTGGGTATCTGCTATGGCATGCAGACCATGGCGCAGCAGCTCGGTGGCCGCGTCGTCGCCGGCGGTACGCGCGAATTTGGTTACGCCGAGCTCAAGCTCGGCACGCCCTGCCGCCTGCTGGAGGGGATCCACGACCGCGAGCGCGGCGGACGTGCGCTGCTCGATGTGTGGATGAGTCACGGTGATCGCGTCGAACTGCTGCCGGGCGGCTTCATAGCGGTCGCGACGACCTCCGAGGCCCCCGTGGCGGCCATGGCCGACGAGCGCCGCCGCTTCTACGGCGTGCAGTTTCACCCCGAAGTCACGCACACCGCGCAGGGTGCAGCGATCCTCGAGCGCTTCGTGCGTGAGATCTGTGGCTGCGATGCGCTCTGGACGCCCGGCAACATCATCGAGCAGCTCGCCGAGCGGGTACGCAGCCAGGTTGGCAGCGGCCGCGTGCTGCTCGGGCTCTCCGGCGGCGTCGATTCCTCGGTGGTCGCAGCGCTGCTGCATCAGGCGATCGGCGATCAGCTGGTATGTGTGTTCGTCGATCATGGTCTGCTGCGCCTGGGCGAGGGCGACCAGGTCATGAAGACCTTCGCCGATTCGCTCGGCGTGCGGGTCATCCGGGTGGATGCCGCCGAACGATTTCTCGCCGGTCTCGCCGGTGTAGTCGACCCGGAAGCCAAGCGCAAGATCATCGGACGGCTGTTCGTCGAGGTGTTCGAGGAGCAGGCGCGCTCGCTGGAGGATGTCGGGTTCCTCGCGCAGGGAACCATCTATCCCGATGTCATCGAATCGGCGGGGGCGAGCACCGGCAAGGCGCACGTGATCAAATCCCATCACAACGTGGGCGGACTGCCGGCGGAGCTGCGCCTGGCGCTGGTGGAACCGCTGCGCGAGCTCTTCAAGGACGAGGTGCGCCGCATCGGTGTGGAGCTCGGACTGCCGCACGAGATGGTCTATCGCCACCCATTCCCAGGGCCTGGCCTCGCCGTGCGCATCCTGGGAGAGGTAAGTGCCGCCCATGCGCAACTCCTGCGTCGCGCCGACCACATCTTCATCGAGGAGCTGCGCCGCCACGATCTCTACCAACGCACCAGCCAGGCTTTCGCGGTGTTCCTGCCGGTGCGCTCGGTCGCCGTCATGGGCGATGGGCGCCGCTATGAGCACGTCATCGCGCTGCGAGCGGTGGAGACCGTCGACTTCATGACCGCGCAATGGGCGCACCTGCCGTATGAGTTCCTGGATTTGGTCTCCCGGCGCATCGTCAACGAGGTGCCCGGCGTCTCGCGCGTGGTCTATGACATCTCCGGCAAGCCTCCGGCGACGATAGAGTGGGAGTAGGGGGCAACTCGACACATTGCCAGGTTGGCTGGCTGAGCGAAATGGGCGGTTTCGCTGAAATTTCGGCGACACCTGGGTAACGAGTCAGCGCGACCAGAGAAATCTTCCAACGGATATTCGAGTGCCTGAGGCGACGCGGGCGTGCTCGCCGGCAGGCTATGAGTCGGACCGACACCAGAGGTGAGGGGTTTTCGGCAGCGCGCCGATGACGCAATTCGGCCAACTGCGGACGGCCCGAGGCTCAGACAGACTCCTCCATACCGGCCATCTGGTCTGCAGCGGGAACGACTCAGGGTTACTCGCAGCTGCGTCGACCGAAAAATCTGTGACTTTGAGGCCTTATCGGTTTGCGGTGGGCTAGCGGAAGGATCATATTAGATTTACGCCGGGAAAGTAGAACAAAGAGCACAGCGACTCTCGCCTGAAATTCCAACACACTACTCAAGGAGAGAGAACATGAGGCCTCGGATAGCACTTCTATTGACGCTAGTGTTAGCTGCTTCAGCGACAGCGATAGCACAAGATTCCGCCGCACCGAACTTGCCTACCGCTGCGCAAACAATGTCCCACCCGGTTGGCTCGAGCGAAGCCAACATCACGCAGCTTGCGCAAAGCCAGGCAGCCGCCAATTCACACGTCGGGCCGCGCAGCGTGCCTGGTAGGGTGATTCCCGTCCCTACCGATGTCAGCCCAGAACTGCAGACGGCCATCGCGGCGCCTTACTCGGGATTTGGAAACCCCAACCCGCCCCGGACGAATGCGGAATGGAAGCAAGAGGTGGCCACTAGTGCCGCTGCGTTTGCTGCTAGTGTGCGTCGGCTCCGCGAGAGGCTCGGAGTCAGCAGTCAGGAGACAACCATCGGCGGGGTACACGCGTATATTCTGCAACCTAAAGAAATTCCGCTAAAAAATCGAAACCGTCTTTTATTTAACATGCACGGTGGCGCTTGGGTCTTTTTTCCGGGTGAATCCGGTACGGAAGAGGCGGTGCTAATGGCCGCCTATGGAAAGTTCAAGGTGATCTCGATCGATTACCGAATGGCGCCCGATTTCCCATATCCGGCTGCTATGGACGATGCGATGACCGCGTGGAAGTCCGCGTTGAGAATGGTGAAGCCGGCAAATATTGGCGTATTTGGGACTTCGGCCGGCGGCACCATGACGTTGGCACTGGTGTTGCGCGCCAAAAAGGAGGGCCTGCCGCTGCCGGGTGCCATCGCACCGGGAAGCCCATTGGCCGACGCCGATCAGTCCAAGGCCGGCGACAGCCATCGGACGAACGAGTGGCTCGACAACGTCCTGGTCAGTGTTGACGGCCCTACCGTGCAGGGCATGAATCAACTCTATTTCGCTGGCCATGACTTGAAAGACCCGCAGCTTTCGCCGATTTATGGAGACTTCCACGGCTTTCCGCCGGCGATCCTGACCACCGGCACCCGCGACGTGCTGCTCAGCGATACCGTGCGCATTCATCGCAAGCTGCGCGAGGCGGGTGTGGACGCCGAGTTGCAGGTGTTCGAGGGCATGTCGCACGCGCAGTATGTGCTCGCTCCCACGGCCCCCGAATCGAAGGAGGCGTTCGAAGAGATCGCACGGTTCTTCGACACGCACCTCGGGAAATAAGGCCTAGGCGGCTCCTCTTTCTGTGGCATGTGGCTAACCCGACTACGTAACGTACGGCCCACTCCCTCATATCGTAGCTCTAGATGTTGCCTCGAAGCTGCCGGTCACGACTGACTCAAATGGGTCGGGACCGTCGATCATGACCATATTTGCGCAGAGACCCGCGGATGGCCGACGATAGGCACATGGCGGGACCTCGTCGTGCGACCCCGGAGCGTCTGAGTACTTTTTCTGACGGCGTGTTTGCTGTTTTGATCACCGTCCTCGTTTTGGACCTACGGCCACCTCAGCTTCCGACGTTCAAGGCGTTTCTATTGCTCTGGCCCACCTGGCTAAGCTACGCCGTTAGCTATCTATTCATCGCTGTCGTCTGGATGAATCATCACTACCTGATGCGCTATGCAACCGAGGCAACCCCTCGTCTTCTATGGTTCAACTTCGCGCATTTATTTTCCATGTCATTGCTACCTCTCTCCACCGCATGGATGGCCGTGAGCAAATTGGCGCCGCAGCCAGTTGCGTTCTACGCCTGGGTATTTTTCCTCGTCAATGCTACTTACATTTGCTTGATTTTTGAGCTTGTCGACCGGATTGGAGTCCCAAGAGCCGTCCGGCGGATAATGCGATTCCGATCGATCGCGACCTTGGTGCTCTTCGGCGCGGCCTCCTTGGTGGCGCTCAGATACCCGTCCGTAGGCCTAGGCATCTGCATTTGCTGCCTCATCTTCTACCTAAGACCAGAGCCGCCCGGAGCAATGCCGACCGCTTAGGAAACTGCCTTCCGTAAGCAGACGGTCATGACCGACTGCAACGGGTCGAGATGGAGTTCCGGCACTCGTCAGTTACCTACTTGACTTCTTGCACGGCCATTGCGCCGATAGTGCCTCGATCACCGCCGTTGCAGTGCTCTGATCCTCTGATAGATGAGTCTGCCTACCAAGCAGGTACTCGGCGACGACGGTGTAAACCTGATCATCCGACTCAAGGATGCCAGGGCACCAATCCCGCTTAGCCGTTGTACGGGTGATGATCCCCTGAACAAACCCCTGGAACTCTGCGGCGTACCAGTAGGTCGCTGTACTCTGTGTCGGCTTGGCGTCGTGAACCAAGCTCATCCACCTTGCGGCGCACATAACGAGATACCGTGTAGCGCCGAGGCAGGAATAGAACGGACGCTGATTCAGTGGATCGGCTTTGACATACAGCTGCCCGTTGGGCGCTACCGCAGTCGCGGCGTTAGCCCCTAGATTTAATAAGTACATGCAGACTGCAATGGCTGTGAAAGACGCAGAGATACGCGTTTTCATTGAAGCTTCCAAGCTCGCCAGTCTGCAAATTCTCGCGCTTAAGGGCCCCGAGGGCTTTTCAAAAAAAAGCGGTCGTTCGTGAGTGGCGTTTCTGGGCCAAAAGTGCCCTTGTGGGTCTATCAATCATAGCCTTCAGTTCAAGACGGTTGGTCGAGTCGTCACATATCGCGGGCGCTGCGGGTGAGTTCTTGCCGATGTCATTGACGAAGAGGAACCTGGGCAAGCAGCGTCGCTGGATCATTTTCAGGCACGGCAACCAGGGGCTTTACCCTGGAGCTGTGTTCACTGCGATTCCGACTTCGGCTGCACTTGCAGCTGGTTATCGAC
>DATJUN010000054.1:0-70145 GCA_035502275.1 Steroidobacteraceae bacterium | reverse complement strand
GCGCGGGGTCGATGCAAGCCCGGGTCAGCGGGCGCGGAATTGTGGAGCGCGTCGCATCTGCACCAGAAATAGTTCGTCAGCGCGGGGATCGGGCTCTCCTATCCTGTACATTCGTTCGTATGGCATACCGTTTGCTGTCATGTCGATGACAGCATCAATCTGAAGGAGCGTGCATATGGACAGGAACATTCTTGCAAAGGGCATATTGAGTTCGGTGCTCGGTGTCGCACTCGTCGGGCTCACCATCGTCACGATCGCATCGCTCCTGTAGCGCGCACTCGTATATCCCGGACGGGCAGCGCGCTGCTGCACCGACGCCGGCAGGGTCAGTCCCGCGGCGTCCCGGCACTGCGCAGCTTGAACACCCACAGCGTGGTGGTGCCGGTCGGGTCGGCAATCTCGGGAGTAAGTGTATTGCCGGCTGCATCCAGCGCACTGCCGCCACCCGCGACCACGGCCACGTACTGCTCGCCAGCGGCGTCGTAGGTGACCGGAGAGGAGCTCGGTGAGGAGTTCAGCGTCGTGTGCCACAACAGCCGGCCGGTCGCGGAATCGTAGGCATGGAATTCCCGGTCATGCGAGCCGCTGAAGACCACGCCACCGGCCGATGCCAGCATGGAGCTTTCGATGGGCGCACGCTGACGCACGCTCCACACGACCTGTCGCGTTCTGAGATTGATCGCCTCGACGCGGCCGAACTTGCCGTCGCTGCCGTGCGGGGGGCTGGGGGTACCGTGATTGTCGACTCCGCCGGCTGCCACCTGCGCAGGATCGCGCGGCTGGTAGCTGTAGTTCATGCAGGCCTCGAGGATCGGCACGTACAGGATATCCGTGGTCGGATCAAATGAGGTCGCGATCCAGTTGCGTGCGCCCCATTGGCTCGGACAGATGTAGTCGCTGCGTCCGGCTTCGGGCATTCTGATCGCGGGATTGACGGTCTTCGCGCCGGTCTTCGGATCGATGCGCACCACCAGATTCTGAAACCCGACATCTTTCGAGAACTCGTATTTGCCGTCGGCACGGTCGAGCGCATCGAAGATCGCCAACTTACCGCCCGTGACCAGCAGCGGGGTCGGCCGGCCGTTGACCGGGAGCGTGATGAGCGATTGCTCGAACACCCAATCCTGGTCCCAGACATCACGGTTCATGTGCTGGTAGTACCAGACGAGTTTTCCCGTGTCGGGATCGAGCGCCAGCGTCGAGTCGGTGTAGAGCGCGTCGTTTGATTTGCCCCTGCTCGGATGCGGCAGCAGCAGCGTGCCGGCGTCATAGGTGTTGCCGGTGCCGAAATACACCAGATTCAGCTGCGGGTCATAGCTGCCGACCGTCCAGACCCCCGAGCCATAGCGCTGGTCGACGGGAGCTCCGTTCCAGCTGTCTCCGCCGGGCTGGCCCGGGCGCGCAATGGTATTGAAGCGCCACAGCTCCTTGCCGCTTTGCGCGTCCAGCCCGACGATGAAGTCACCGCCGGCCGTGTTGACCCCAAGGCTCACGCCGATGATTACCTTGCCGTGCGCCACGACCGGGCCGCCCGAGAGCGTCACGCCCTGCCCAGGCGCGATGATCTGCGCATCCCAGATCAGGCGGCCGCTCTTCACATCCAGGGCCACCAGATGCCCGTCGGCAGTGGGCGCGTACAGCTCGTCCTGGTAGATGGCGAGGCTCTTCTGGCGTCCATTGCGGCCGTTGTTCAGTCTCGCCGGCAGCGCGCGTAGGTACTGCCAGAGAATGCTGCCGTCGGCGGCGTTGAGCGCCTCGATCGTATTGGCGCTCTCGATGAACATCACCCCGTCGTGCACCAGCGGGGTGATCTCGTTGCCGCTGGCCGGCAGCGCCAGGGTCCAGGCGACGTCCAGGTCGGCAGCATTGCGCGCATTGATCTGGTCGAGCCGGCTGTAGCCGCTGATACCGTAGGTGCCGCGCCACATCAGCCAGTCCGCCGCGGACGGATGCTCGAGCATCTGCGCGCTGACCGGGCTGAGCTGATCCAGCAGCTGCGCGCGCTGCGCCAGGGCCGCCTGATAGACCGCGTCTTGATTTTCGATGCCGCGGAAGGCGTCACCACCCCCGCCCTGGCGCGCCCGGCCTGGCGTTGCTGCTGCGGGCCCTGCTGCTGCGGGCCCTGCTGGCCCCTGCACGCTCGGCTGCGCGCTGCCCGGGCTCGGTGCGGCCATGCACAGCGCGCAGAGCGTGGCGAGCGCGCCTCTATAGCCGAGGCGAACCCAGCCCGGAGAATGAGACCAATCCATGCGCATACCATGATCCCCTGACAATGGCTGTCGTGGACGCCGACAGCTCGCAGCGCTCAGATCTTTATCAGACCTTTGGCGACCATTGTAATGCCTTCCGCCGCGCTCTAAGGAACGAATGCAGGCGGCCTTCGGCCTGCATCGGCGAAGGTCATGGCTTCAGCAAATGGAAACCTTCCTTCTCAGTACTCGCATCGGGCGGCAGATCATGGTAGCGCACGTAGATGGGCCTGTTCTTATAGGCCCACTGTAGAGTGCCATCTTTGCGGTGGATGATGGCCCAATCGCCCAGCCGACCTTTCTGCCGCGCTTCCCGGGCGGATATCGCCGTTTCTCTCGGGGAGACCGGCAATGGTTGCCACGCGCTATCGCAGCCCTCATTGCAGTTGGACTTCCCCGGGCGATCTTTGTCATAGACGAACAAACGCAACAAGGTTGGAAAACTCTTGTAGACATAGTTACCGGCGGAATCCTTGTAAAGCGTAACGTCTCCGGGATACGCCAATTTGATCGTGGCGGGCGGGGCGGCTACGACAGTCACAATCGAGGAGCAGGCGAGGCAGACTGCCAGCGCGCCAAGTGGCATACGCACGGTGAACATTGCAAAGCCCTCCTTTATCGCGCGAACGCGAGCCTATACCGAGGTATCGAACCGGCCCGTAGGAGACCACTGGTTTTGAGCGGCCAGGAATACTTATGTCCGCGCCAATCCCCAACCTTTGGTGACGGCAATAGCAGTTTCCGGTGCGGGCCAATGCGGGCAGCAGCAAGGTCGGGATATGGTCGGCGGCCATGAACGCAACCGCCCCTGACCGCAACGTTCCCAGGCGAGCAGTCCTGTGGTTCGGCGTCGTTGGGGCACTGCTCCTGACGGCCTTGCTGGCTTTCGCGTTTCAGCAGGGCGGGTGGACCGCCGCGCGCGTTGCCGGCCTCGCGGTGCTATTGCTGCTGGCGCTGGGCCTGAGCCTGACTCTGCTGGATGCGGCCCGCTTTTGGTGGGGCATGCGCGTGGTGACGTGCATAGTGTTTGCTGCCACGCTCTGGAACCTGTTGGACGCTGCGCTGCTGGCTCGCAGTCGCCCGCATGCTGACGGCTTCGGCCTTGCGTTCCGCGGCTTTCTGATATTCGGACTGCCCGCGCTGGTCTACACCCTGTGGGGCAGCATCTGGGGCAACGTCGGCCTGGGCCACCGCAAGTTGATCACCAGAGCAGACGTGGCAGTATTCCGGCTCGTCTACTACGGACGATGGCTATTCGTAGCGCTTACGCTGATAGCGGTCGCGACCGCCGTCGTCCACAGCGGCGTGGCCTGAGGTTCTCCGGTGCCACAACGCGGCGCCCTCAAGTAAGGCCGCTGCGCTCCTGCGTTGAGCGGGCCCTCACCAGTTACTGGAGCTCGTGCGCGTGAAGTAGGTGTGACCATGCCCTTCCTGGGGCCAACGACCCTTGGGGCGTCGCAGGATGGCCAGCAGAACGATACATAGAAATCCCGCTATCGCCAGCATGACCTGCATCATGTTTTGTCCCCGGTGCGAAAATTACCCCAGGTGCATTTTAAGCGGGACAATAAGGTTCCGAAGTCGGGTCACTCCTACCGCGATGTGACAGTTTGCTGCGACGATGCCGTGTAATTTGACAATTTCGAGGCAGGAGCTGCCCACGCTGTGGGACGGGCAGCGGTGCGCAAGCCGGACGCGATGTACGCGACGTTGTGTCCGGCCGCCCCGGGCGAGCGCCGGTAGCGCGCCCCAGCGCTAGTCGGTCGGACTCTCTTTCGGCTCCCCTGGCTCGGCAAGCTCACCCAGCGAGGCATTGAGCCCGGCCGCCAGTGCCGCTTCCCCCGTGACGAGCTCGCGCCACGGCAGGTGCAACCCCTTGCGCCGGCCTTTGAGCGTCACGGTCAAGCCATCCGGAGACAGCGTTATCGTGTAGGGACGTCCATCGATGGACAGTTCCCGCTTGAGTGTCTTATCGAGCTGCGTAGTCATGGCATCACTATGACATGACCGGAGCCCGAACGCAGCGGGGCCGTTCGCCAGGCGGCCGCCAGCCCCCTCCCCCATGCAGGGGCGCCCGATGGTAGATACGAATGTCGTGGACCGGATCTCGAGCTTGCGCGCCGCCGCTCGCGGCTTGCCCGTCCTGTCGCGATCGCCCATACTTTGTAAACAAAAGCTATTGGCGCTGCGGCCTGACCACTCGGGGGCCCGGCGACGGTCTGCCGCTCCCGGGCATCTGCTGCTCAGTTCGGATGGGGACATTGCCGCTGATTCAATTCACGGCGCCAGCGCGCGTGCTCGCAGCGCTGCAGCGTCTTCGACAGTGCTCACTGCTGCCGCTCCTGGCTGCTGTCATGGCCGCAGCACCGCTGAGTGCGGGGGCGCAGACCGAGCCTGCGGCCCCCGCCAGCACAGCGTCTCACCCGGCATCCGCCGACACTTCTGAACCGGCCGTCGATTGCAGCGCCAATCCGGATGAGCCCAGCTGCCCCACGCCACTGAGCCGCTCGCTCAAGGCAATCGGAGCCTACGTCAGCGCCCCGGCGCGCTGGGACGCGCGCGACTGGCTGCTGTTCGGGGGCGCGATCGCCTCCGTCGGCGTCGCACATCATTTCGACAGCTCGGTGCGGGATCATTTCGCGGGCAATGCCCCCACCTCGGTCTCCAACGGCAGCCCCGATACGCTGCAGGACGCGCTGCCAGCGGCGGCGCTGTTTCTGGGCACGTGGGGCTACGCGAGTCTCACCGATGATGACGACGGGCGCCAGGAAGCGCATGCCATGATCGAGGCCGGTGTCCTCAGCGTCGCGACCGCTTACGCCGTGGGCTACATCGCCCGCCGCGAAGGACCCAACCAGACCAGCGACCCCAATCGATGGGAGAGCTCGGGCACGTCTTTTCCATCCGAGCACGCAACCATGGCCTTCGCCATCGGCACGGTGCTGGCAGAGTCAGGCAACGGTCGTTACCGCTGGGTGCGGCGTCTCCTGGGCTACGGCGTGGCCGGCTTTACTGCCTATGAGAGACTGAACCACAACGCGCATTGGCTCTCCGACACCGTCGCAGGGGCTGCGCTCGGAGCCGCCAGTGCCCATTTCGCGATGAATCGCCGGCAGAACCAGGAGTCGCGGGGAACGCTGGCGCTCGAGCCCATCTCCCGCGGCGTGATGCTGACCTATTCCGCGCATTTGCCGTGACGGCCGCTACGCGCCTGCCCAGGCGCCACCAGTCGCTCAGGCGCTCGCCAGCGGGACGCGGGCACGCGAGGCGCCGGCCTCGGGGCGCACGGCAGCCGTCGCATCCAGCAGCACCTTCTCGAGCACGACCAGATACTCGATATATCGGCGCCGCCCGATCGCCGTGACGCGGCAGATCGTCTGGGGACGACGCTGCCGCTGATCCTTGCTGATGGTGATCAGCCGCTCACGCTCGAGTACGCGCAGGTGCCGGCTCAGATTACCGTCCGTCAGTCCGCACAGCAGCTTCAGATCCCCGAAGGAGAGGCCCTTGGGGTGAGAGGCGAGCGAAGTCAGCACGCCCAGGCGCGCGCGCTCATGGATGACGCGGTCCAGACCCTCATAGGCAAAGGCCGGCGGACGCCGCCGCGAGCTAGGCGAGCTCATTCCGGCGGTACCCATGGTGTAGCGCGAGCGCGACGAGCAGCTGACCGATGCCAAAGGGCACGCCCATCCCCCAGGGCGAGAGAGCCTCGCTTCCGAGCGCGAGACAGGTAAGCCCGCAGGCCAGGTACCAGATGCCAACCGCGAAGATCGGCGCAGGCAGCAATCGACAGGAGGCGAACACACCCAAACTGAAGATGAGTTGCCAGAGTCCGGGAAGCATCCAGCAGACGCGGGGGGAGCGCGTGCAGATGACCACCGTCAGCAGCAGTCCCACCGACAGCGGCGGCAGGAACTGCTCCAGTGCCGCGCGCATCATCTGCGGGGCGAGACCCGCATGCACACGCGTGGCGCGTCTGTGCGCCTCGACGACGATGAGGGTGAAGCATATGGCGGCGGTTGGAGCCCAGACTGCCAGATAGGCGTGGATGTTACGCACGCTCGCGCCGAGCCAGCTCCACTGCACCAGTGAGGCGATGCAGGCCGCCAGGCCCGTCACCGCCAGCGTCGCCGGACCGTAGCCGCGAAACTCCATGCCGCGGGCGAGCTGACCGCGAATCGAGCGGATGTCCGACAGTGCACGATGCAGCTCCCCCATCCGCACAACCGTACCCCGAGGACAGGCTGCCGGCAAGTCGCCTCAGCGGCCCGCGGCGTCGAGCCAGTGGCCCTTCTTCATCATCTGCAGGCTCATGCCGCTGAGCACCGTCACGACGAAAAAGATCACCCAGGCCCGATCGGTCACGAGCCAGCGGGCGGGCGGCTCACCCTGGATCAGGGCGTTGGAGATGAACTCGATCAGGGTGAACACCACGCCCACGGCAATCAGACCGGAGTGCTCCCTTCGCAGTACCGTGCGCAGTGAAAAAGTCATGGCGGGCGCGCGCCACAACGAGGGACGCGGCAGGAAGCAGGGCGTGCTCTGGGCCCAGCTGCGGAAGGCATCGCCGAATTGCGTCTCTAGAAATGCCTCTTCGGCAGCGATGACGCGCTCGATGTAGAGCCAGTAGACCAGCACGCTCACGACCACGAACCAGCCACTGGTGGTCGCGAGCGCCACCCCCAGCCACATGACGCCGTTGGCAAGATACAGGGGACTGCGCACGATGGAGTACATGCCAAGCGTATTGAGCGTAGAAGCGGAGGGCGTGCCCTGGCCGCGACCGGAGGTACCCGCGGGCACGAACCCGACGGTCAGGCTGCGCGTGAGCAGGCCCAATGCGCTGACGCAGACGCAGAACACGAGCCAGCGGTTCTCGACCTGCTTGCCCCAGCGCTGCTCGAACTGCGCCATCTGCAGCAGCGCGAAATACAGTGCGGGCAGCAGCACCAGCGGCATCAGGCTGCGCAGCTGAAAGAGGCGGTGACCTTCAGCGGTTATCCGGTCGGTAAGTCGCATCAGATGGTTGGAAGGCCGTGAGGCAGCGGTGATGCTGCGGCCGGCAAACTACCGTGTGGGTCTCGAAGGCGCAACCCTCCCCGCCATGCGGCGGCCGCTGCGGTGGTAAGGCCGGTACAATGGCCGCACGTTGTTCCCGTCGTTCGAAGCAGAGGAAAATGAGCGCCGCGACACTGCATTCGCTCGGGCCGATGCTGGCGGCGTTCCTCGCCTCGCTGGTGGAATTCGTCGAGGCCCTCACGGTGGTGCTGGCGGTGGGCGCGGCGCGCGGCTGGCGCGATGCGTTGCTCGGCAGCGCCGCAGCGCTGCTGCTGCTGGTGATGCTGATTCTGGCGCTGGGACCGGGGTTGTCGCGCATTCCGCTGCGGGCGGTGCAGCTGGTGGTCGGCACGCTGCTGCTGCTGTTTGGCCTGCGCTGGCTGCGCAAGGCCATGCTGCGCTCGGCCGGAGTCCTGGCGCTACACGATGAAGATGCCGCCTACGCCGCGCAGTTGCAGTCGTGGGGACAGGCGCAGCCAGCGCCTGGCCGTCACGACATGCTCGCGCTGCTGGCGACCTTCAAAATCACGCTGCTCGAAGGGCTGGAGGTCGTGTTCATCATCGTCGCGGTGGCTGCCGGCGGAGCTCACCTGTGGATTGCAGCCAGCCTCGGTGCGCTCGCCGCGCTGCTGCTGGTGGCTGCTCTGGGCGTGCTGCTGCATCGGCCGCTGTCCCGCGTTCCGGAGAACACGCTCAAGTTCGGCGTCGGGGTGCTGCTGACGAGCTTCGGCAGTTTCTGGGTCGGCCAGGGCATCGGCGTGCACTGGCCCGGGGACGACTGGTCACTGCTCGGCCTGCTCGCCGGCTACCTGCTGGTCGCGCTGCTCGGGGTTGGCGTCTGTCGCCGCGTGCACGCCAGCCGTGCCGCGCTGCCCGCGCGCTAGCCATGCGCGCACTGCGCCGCGCGCTGGATTCGCTGCTGGCCTTCTTCGTCGATGACGGCAGCCTGGCGGGGCTGGTGCTCGGCTGGCTGACGCTGCTCTGGATCGCCATCGCATGGCTGCAGCTCTCGCCGCGATGGAGCGCGCTGCTGCTGTTCGCGGGACTGGCCGGCATCCTCGCCGTGAGTGCCGTGCGCCGGGCGCGCTCCCGCTGAGCCGCCGGCCCCCACAGATAGGAAACGCCGCCCAGGCGGCGCTTGCTTCCTGCTCCCGCGCCAGGCGCGAGCGGTCGCGGTTTTATTCCCTTATGAATCGATGCTACGGGCAGCGTGACTGCTGGCACAATATGGGCAGAAGAATTATCGCGCCATGCCATATGAGCAACACCACGCCCGTGGCGGCTGACTCCGTCGCCGCGACGCCCGCGCCGGAAATACCCCTGCGCGCATCGCGGCCGCACCGGCTGCGCTGGTGGTACCTGCTGTTCCTGGTGCAATTCGTGGCGGTGCTCTGGCCGCCGTTCTACAACCGCGCCGATCCCTGGTGGCTCGGCATCCCCTTCTTCTACTGGTATCAGCTGCTCTGGGTCGTGCTCGGCGGACTGTGCACGGCTGTCGTCTACCTCGCGACCCGGCACTCACCGTGAATCACCCGCAGTGGGTCGCGCTGGCGATCTTCGCAGCGCTGTTCATCTTCGTGGCGTGGCTCGGTATGCGCGCGTCGCGCTGGCGCCGCGGCGACCTGGACCTGCTGCACGAGTGGGGGCTCGGCGGTCGGCGCTTCGGCACGCTGGTCACCTGGTTTCTGGTCGGCGGCGATCTGTACACGGCCTATACCTTCATCGCCGTACCGGCACTGGCCTTCGGCGCCGGGGCGACGGCGTTCTTCGCCGTGCCCTATACGATTCTTGCCTATCCGATCTTTTTCATGGTGTTCCCCCGCCTCTGGGAGATCTGCCACCGCGAAGGCTACATCACGGTGGCCGATTTCGTGCGTGGGCGCTTTGGCAACCGCTGGCTGGCACTGGCCATCACGCTCACGGGCATCGTGGCGACCCTGCCGTACATCGCCCTGCAACTGCTGGGACTGCAGGTCGTGATCGGTGCCCTCGGCGTCGGCAGCAGCGGCATCGCCAGCTACCTGCCGCTGCTGATCGCCTTCGCCATCCTGGCGGTGTTCACACACTCGAGCGGTCTGCGCGCGCCGGCCTCGATCGCGATCGTCAAGGACATCCTCATCTACGCCACGACGCTGACGGCGATCGTCTATCTGCCCATCCGTCTCGGCGGCTTCGGTCACGTGTTCGCGGCCGTGCCGCGCGCAAAGCTGCTGCTGGCGGCGCCCGGCCCGCACAGCACGGGCAGCTACGGCGCCTATGCAACGCTGGCGCTCGGCTCGGCCATGGCGCTGTTTCTGTATCCGCACGCCATCACCGGGGTGCTCAGCGCCAGCAGCAGCCGCGCACTCAAGCGCAATGCCGCTCTGCTGCCGAGCTACTCGCTGCTGCTGGGACTGCTGGTGCTCATGGGCTTCTTTGCGATTGCGGCCGGGGTGGCGCAGAACCCGGCCTTCGCGGCCGGCTTTCATCTCTACGGCAACAGCTTCTCGGTACCGGCGCTGTTCCTGCAGCTCTTTCCCGGCTGGTTCGTCGGCATTGCCTTCGCGGCAATCGGCATCGGGGCACTGGTACCGGCGGCCATCATGGCCATCGCTTCGGCCAATCTCTATGCGCGCAACATCCACCGCGAGTTCATCGATCCGCATCCGAGCGAGCGGCGCGAGGCACGCATCGCCAAGACAGCAGCGCTGGTGATGAAGCTCGGCGCCCTCGCCTTCGTGCTCTGGGTGCCGACCGACTATGCGATCTACCTGCAGCTTCTCGGGGGCATCTGGATCATTCAGACGCTGCCGGCCGTGATCTTTGGCGCGTTCTCGGACTGGTTCAATGACTGGGCGCTGCTCATCGGCTGGGCGGCCGGTACCATCGCCGGCACGGCGATGGCCTTTGCCACGCACCTGACCCCTGCGTACACGCTGCATGTGGCCGGCTGGAGCCTGCCCGGCTACAGCGCCTTCTACACGTTGCTGCTGAACCTCACACTGGCGCTACTGCTCACGCCGCTGTTTGAGGGTTTCGCGGCGCGCGCCCAGCGGCCCGCGACCTCGTGAGTGCCGCTCCCCGCCTCGAGAGTGTCGGGCCCCATCGCGAGGTTGGCGGCGGCGCACTGCTGTTCGCCGGCATCGGTTCCGTCATCGGCTCGGGCTGGCTGTTCGGCGCCTGGCGTGCGGCGCAGCTCGCCGGTCCCGGAGCGATCTGGGCCTGGGTCATCGGCGCACTGGCCATCCTGTGCATCGCTGCCAGTTACGCCGAGCTCGGCGCCATGTTCCCCGAATCAGGCGGCGCGGTGCGCTACGGGCACTACTCGCACGGCTCGCTGGTCGGCTTTCTGACCGGGTGGGCGGCCTGGATCGCAATCGTCTCGGTGATTCCGGTGGAGGCGGAAGCTTCCGTGCAGTACATGAGCTCCTGGCCCTGGGCGTGGGCGCAGGCGCTCTATCGGCACGCCGCGGGCGGCCCGGGTGAGCTCACGGCGTCAGGCCTGGCGATCGCCGCGATCCTGGTGGTGGTGTACTTCCTGCTGAACTACTGGAGCGTTCGCCTGTTCGCCGGCGCCAACAGCGCCATCACCTGGCTGAAGCTCGCGATTCCGGCCGGCACGGCAGCAGCGCTTCTGGCCGCGGGCTTTCACCAGGAAAATTTTCACGTCGGCGTGCACGGCGGCACGCATGTCACGAACGTGGCCGCGATCCTGACCGCCGTGGCCACCAGCGGCATCGTGTTCAGCTTCAACGGCTTTCAGAGCCCGGTGAATCTGGCCGGCGAGGCGCGCTCGCCCGGCCGCAATGTACCGCTGGCGATCTTCGGTGCCATCCTGCTCAGCGCGCTCATCTACCTGCTGCTGCAGATCGCCTTCGTTGGCGCGGTCCCCGCAGCGCAGCTGCAGCAGGGCTGGGCGAGCCTCACGTACAGCTCCCCCTTCGCGCAGCTCGCGCTGGCGCTGAATCTGAACTGGCTCGCGCTGCTGCTCTATGGTGACGCATTTCTGAGCCCGAGCGGCACCGGCACGACCTACACCGCAACGACCGCGCGCATGCTCTACGCCATGGAGCGCAGCGGCACCGCACCTCGCTTCCTCGGACAGCTGCATCCGCGCTGGGGCATTCCGCGGGGTGCCATGTGGGTCAACCTCGCCGTGGCCTTCGCATTCCTGTTCTGCTTTCGTGGCTGGGGCACGCTCGCGGCGGTCATCTCCGTCGCCACCATCATCACCTATCTGGTCGGGCCGGTGAGCGCGCTGGCGCTGCGCCGCACCGCCCCCGAGCTGCATCGACCACTGCGCATCCGCGCGCTGCCGCTGCTCGCGCCGCTCGCTTTCGTCGTGGCGACGCTCATGCTCTACTGGGCGCGCTGGCCGTACACGGGACAGATCGTGCTGCTGCTGGTAGTACCGCTGCCGGTGTACGCCTGGTACCAGGGGCGCAGCGGCTGGCGGGCGCTGCGCAGACACCTCGCCGGGGCAGCCTGGTTGTTCGCCTATCTCGCCGCCATCGTCATCCTGTCCTGGGCGGGCAGCCGCCAGTTCGACGGCCGCGGCTATCTGCCCTACGGCTGGGATCAGCTGTACGTCGCCCTGGCGGCGCTGATTTTCTGCGCCTGGGGCGTGCGCAGCGGCTGGTCGACGCCGGCACTCGCGCAGAACCGGCAGGCGCAGCGCCAGACGCGTCTGGACGCCGACGGGTCCACATCCTAGGAGGCTGCGCCATGCCCGTCATCAACAGCATCGAGGATCTGCGTGCCCTGGCGCGCCGTCGCGTGCCACGCGCGCTGTTCGATTACGTCGATCGCGGCGCCTACGACGAGCAGACCCTGCGTCGCAATCGCCAGGAGCTGGACGCGCTGCAATTTCGTCAGCGCATCATGGTGGATCTGTCCGCCCTCTCGCTCGAGAGCACGCTGCTCGGCGCGAAGGTCGCGATGCCACTCGCCATCGCACCGATCGGCCTGGGTGGCTTCGTGCACGGCGACGGTGAGATCCACGGCGCACGCGCGGCGGCCGCGTTCGGCGTGCCCTTCTGCCTGAGCACCCTGTCGATCTGTTCCATCGAGGATGTACGCGCCGCCGTACCCGAGCCGTTCTGGTTCCAGGTGTATCTGATGCGTGATCGCGGCTTCAATCAGGAGCTCATCGCACGCGCGCGCGCGGCTCAGTGCCCCGTGCTGGTCCTCACCGTGGACCTGCCGATCCAGGGCCTGCGACGCCGCGATGCCAAGAACGGGCTGACCGTGCCGCCGCGCCTGACGCTGCGCAATGCACTCGAGATCGCGCTGCGACCGCGCTGGGCGCTCGGCGTGCTGCTGGGCAGACGGCGCACGTTCGGCAACCTCGCCTCACGTCTGGTCGATACCGGCGGGCTGTCCACGCTCTCGCAGTGGATTGCGACGCAGTTTGATCGCTCGGTCAGCTGGAAGGACATCGAGTGGATCCGTGAGCAATGGCCGGGACGGCTCATCGTCAAGGGCATCCTCGACCCCGAGGATGCACTGGCTGCCTGCGCGGCCGGCGTCGACGGGCTCATCGTCTCCAACCACGGCGGCCGCCAGCTCGACGGTGCGCCCGCGAGCATCGCAGTGCTGCCCGAGGTAGTCAGCGCGGTCGCCGGGCGCTGCGAGGTGCTCTTCGATGGCGGCATCCGCTCCGGACAGGACATCCTCAAGGCGCTGGCGCTCGGTGCACGCGCCTGCCTGATCGGCAAAGCCTACATGTACGCCCTGGGCGCCCAGGGCGAGCGCGGCGTCACGCGGGCACTGGGCATCCTGCGCGACGAGCTCACGGTCACCCTGGCACTCACCGGTCGCACGCATGTGTCGGGCGTGGACCGAAGCATTCTGCGTCAGACCGGAGCGGTATAGCGGCGGTTGACCAGATCGCGCATCGCCTGCCGGCTGGTCGTGGCATCCTCGTGATGCTCGCGCTCCACCCGCGCGGCCTCGTCGGCCAGCTCCTCATCGTCGATGGCGTTGCGAAACCAGCGCGAATAGTCACCGCGCTGCAGGTGAAACAACCAGGTGTCCTCATCCACACCTTCGGCGAGCTGCAGGAATACCGACAGGTTCTGTGCGCGCAGATTCAACGCACCGGCAGGGCCGCGGAAGTGAAAGCTCTTGTCGTCCCCGAGGCTGCCGCGGGCGTACTTGCGGATGTGGCGTTGATGGCGCTGCGCGGGCTCATCGAGCCGCACCAGCCGCGGCGCCTCGGCCCCGCGGTCCCAGTAGAGTGCCTCCCCGCTCTGCGGCGCTCGTGCCGGCAGCATGGGCGTGGGTATCTGCAGCACACGGCAGAAGCTCTCGATCGCCTCGGGCGCCTGCGCGCCGAGGCTGATCAGGATCTGCACCGTCTCCAGCGCATGGCGCGCCAGCGCCTCGGGACGCGAGCTGATGAGCACCGTCCCGGGCAGTTGCCGCGGGGCTGCCAGCAGCGCGGCCTGCGTCGCGGCGGGAATGGTGTGATGGGCCTCATCGATGAGCAGCCAGTGCGGGCGCGCCCATCGCACCCGCAGCGACTCCACCATCGCAGCGATGCTGGCGAGGTAGCGCGGCCGTACGGTCAGATCCACGCCGAGCAGGTTCAGCGCCAGGTGATTGAGCGGCTCGCGCAGCAACCCTTCCGCCTGGGGCAGGCCGGGCGCCGTTTTTTCATCCCCCAGGGCCGTGACGCCCGGCACCCCCTCGTAGTCCCCTTCCGGATCGATGATGCAGAGCTGAAAGCCATGAGCCATGAAGCGCTCGATGAGCAGCTTCGCCAGCCGCGATTTGCCGCCGCCCGATGAGCCGGCGATGAGCACCGTGGTATCCGGGGGCAGCACCGCTTCGCGCCCGTCGGCATCGCGGCCGATCGCAGTGTCGTGCCGGCGCACCGCCGCGGTGACCGCACGCGGCGGGTCGGACAGAAAGCGCTCGATGAGCTCGACGACGCCCTCTCCGTGCGCTGCGCGCGTGACGATGTCGGCTTCGTGCCGGAGCGTATCGATGGCGTTGGCGACGGCGACGCGATAGCCGCAGGCCTGCAGCATGGCATGATCATTCTCGGCATCGCCGACCGCGAGCACGTTGAGGGCTGAGAGCTGCAGCGTCGCAAGCGCGGCTCGCAATCCGCTGGCCTTGTTCACCCCCGGCGGCAGGCACATCACCGCGCCCTTGTTGAAGATGATCTGCCATTCGACACCGCATTCGCGGATGGCCGCGAGCAGCTCGGCCTCGTGCGGCTTGCAGGTGGCGAGGATCGAGCGTCCGATGGACAGCGGCTGCACCTGCCTGCGCTGCAGGGCCCGCACCAGGGCCTCGGGTGGGGCGCTGCCGAGTACGCGCTCCTGATGCAGTCCCGGCTGGAACAGCAGTCCGCCATTCTCGGCGACGATGGCATCGAACAGCGCGTAATGCGGAAAGACACGCTGCAGTTCCGGCAGTTCACGCCCGCTGATGAGCAGCAGCCGCGGGCCGGCCGCCTTCAGCCGGCCCAGGGCCTCGACCGTGGCCGGGGAGACGCAGCCGTCGTGTGCCAGGGTGCCATCGTAATCGAATGCAAACGCAGCCAGTTGCATGGGCCCTCCAGGCGTTGCACCCTAGACCGCTGCCGACGGCACGTCTATCGGGCAAAGCGCCCGGCAGCGGCGTGCGGGTGCAGACGTAGGAAGGCTCCGGCGCGTGCGGCACGCAGGACCACATTCACGCCATCCGCACACCGACAGCCGTTTCGGGCAGTGCTGGTCAAATTGCAGCGCATGGTCGAGCTCAGTGCCAAGGATGTCTATCTGTTTCGCGAAGGCACGCTGCTGCGCGCGTACCGGCACCTGGGCGCCCATCTGCAGAGCGTCAACGGCGTGCCCGGCACCCACTTTGCCGTCTGGGCGCCCAATGCCGCGGACGTGAGCCTGATCGGCGACTTCAACGGCTGGCAGGCCGGACAGCACCGCCTGCAGCCGCGAGCGGACCAGTCGGGGATCTGGGAGCTGTTCGTGCCGCAGCTCGGCGCCGGCACGCGCTACAAGTACCACATCCACTCGCGTTTCGATGATTACCGCTTTGACAAGGCCGATCCCTGCGCGTTTCGCTGCGAACAGCCGCCGCTGACCGCCTCGATCGTCTGGCCGCTCGATTACAGCTGGAACGAGCAGGACTGGTCGCGCGCTCGCGCGCGCGTCAATGCGCTGGACGCCCCCTGGTCGATCTACGAGGTGCACCTGGGCTCCTGGCGACGCGTGCCCGAAGAGGGCAATCGTCCGCTGAGCTATCGGGAGATTGCCCAACCGCTGGCCGACTACGTCCTGGACATGGGCTTCACGCACGTGGAGCTGCTGCCGGTGATGGAGCATCCCTTCTACGGCTCCTGGGGCTACCAGGTCACGGGCTACTTCGCACCGAGCGCGCGCTACGGAGAGCCGCAGGACTTCATGTACCTGATCGAGTACCTGCATCAGCGCGGCATCGGCGTCATCCTCGACTGGGTACCCTCGCACTTTCCGAGCGACGGCCATGGCCTCGCCTATTTCGACGGCACGCACCTCTACGAGCATGCCGACCCGCGCCAGGGCTTCCACCCCGAGTGGAACAGCTCCATTTTCAACTATGGGCGCGCCGAGGTGCGCGATTTCCTCGGCAGCAACGCGCTGTTCTGGCTGGATGTCTACCACGCCGATGCGCTGCGCGTGGATGCCGTCGCCTCGATGCTCTATCTGGACTACGGCCGTCGCGCCGGAGAGTGGATTCCCAACGCCTATGGTGGGCATGAGAATCTCGACGCCGTTCAGTTCCTGAAATCGCTCAACGAAGCCATCGGCCGCGATTATCCCGAACGCTTCACGATCGCCGAGGAATCCACGGCCTGGCCGATGGTGTCGCGTCCGACCTACCTCGGCGGGCTGGGGTTCGGCCTCAAATGGAACATGGGCTGGATGCACGATACGCTCGAGTACTTTCGCACCGACCCGCTCTACCGCCGCTACCATCAGAGCACGCTGAGCTTCTCGCTGTGGTACGCCTTCAGCGAGAATTTCGTGCTGCCGCTCTCCCACGATGAGGTGGTGCACGGCAAGGGCGCCCTGATCGGCAAGATGCCCGGGGACGAGTGGCAGCAGTTCGCGAACCTGCGGCTGCTGTACGGCTACATGTGGGGACATCCGGGCAAGAAGCTGCTGTTCATGGGCGGGGAGTTCGGTCAGAAGCGCGAATGGCAGCACGATGAGAGCCTCGAGTGGCACGTCCTGCAATACCCCCTGCATGCCGGCATACAGTCATGGGTGCGCGACCTGAACCGCCTCTATCGGGCAACCCCGGCGCTGCATGAGCTCGACTTCTCCCCCGAGGGCTTTCAATGGATCGACCACAGCGATGCGCAGTCGAGCGTTATCGCCTTTCTGCGCAAGGATCGCAGCGGCGGATGCGTGCTGGTGGTGTGCAATTTCACACCGCTGGCGCGCATGAATTATCGACTGGGCGTGCCGCGCGGCGGACGCTGGCGCGAAGCGCTCAACAGCGACGCCCCCTACTACGGCGGCAGTGGACAGGGTAATTTCGGCGCCGTGGATGCCTCGCCACTGCCCTCGCATGGCCAATTTCACTCCCTGACGCTGACGCTGCCGCCGCTGGCGGTGCTGTTTCTAGCCCCGGAATGAACCCAGCTTCCGCTTCGGACCTGGCGCATCCGGACCTCGCGCAGCAAGGCGCGTCGATGGAGGCCACCGCACCCCCGGCCGAGGGACGCGTGCGCGCCGTCATCGAGAACGTTACCCCGTGCGTGGACGCCGGGCGCTTTGCTGCCAAGCGTACGCTCGGCGATGAGCTCGTGGTGCAGGCGGACGTGTTCGCCGACGGCCATGACGCATTGTGCGCACTGCTGCTCTATCGTCATGAAAGCGAGGTGCACTGGCAGCGCGCAGTGATGCACGCGCTCGGCAATGACCGCTGGCAGGGGAGCTTTGTCGTCTCCCGGCTCGGCCTGTGGCATTACCGCATCGAGGGCTGGGTCGATGCGCTCGAGACCTGGCGGGCGGATCTGCTCAAGAAGCAGGCGGCCGGACAGGACCTGCATATCGATCTGCAACGCGGCGTGCAGCTGGCACAGGCGGCCGCGGCACGCGCCAAGGCCAACCAGGCCGCCGAGGATAGCGCGCTGCTGCAGCGCTGGGCGCAGTCGCTCGAGGAGGCCGCCCCGGCCGAGGAACGGCTGCAGCGAGCGCAGGATGCGGCCCTGCACGCGCTGGCGCGCACGCACCCGGCCCCCGAGGCGCTGACACGCTCGCCCATGCTGACGCTGCTGGTCGAGCGCGAGCGTGCCCGCTACTCCACCTGGTACGAGATGTTTCCGCGCTCGGCCGCCGCGACCCCGCAGGCACATGGCAGTCTCGCCGACTGTGAGCGACTGCTGCCGTACGTGGCGCAGATGGGCTTCGATGTGCTCTATCTGCCACCGATCCACCCGATCGGGCGCAGCGAGCGGCGTGGACCCAACAACCGGCCGGTCGCATCGCAGTCCGACCCTGGCAGCCCGTGGGCGATCGGCGCGAGCGACGGCGGGCACAAGAGCATTCATCCGGAGCTTGGCACCCTCGAGGAGTTTCGCCACCTGGTGGCCCGTGCCGGGGAGCTCGGCATCGAGCTCGCCCTGGACGTCGCCTTCCAGTGCAGCCCCGATCATCCCTATGTTCGTGAACATCCCGAGTGGTTCCTGAAGCGGCCGGACGGCTCGATCCAGTACGCGGAGAACCCGCCCAAGAAGTATCAGGACATCTACCCGTTCGATTTTGGCTGCAGGGCCTGGAGAGAGCTGTGGCTCGAGCTCGCCAGCATCTTCGAATTCTGGGTCGATCAGGGCGTGCGCATCTTCCGGGTCGACAACCCGCACACCAAGCCCTTTGCGCTGTGGGAATGGCTCATCGAGCGCGTGCGACGGCGCTGTCCGGAGGCGATCTTTCTCGCCGAGGCGTTCACGCGCCCCAAGGTCATGTACCGCCTCGCCAAGCTCGGCTTCAGCCAGTCGTACACTTACTTCGCCTGGCGTAACGCCAGCCAGGAGCTGCGCGAGTATTTCGAGGAGCTGCGCCGCGCCCCGGTGAGCGACTTCTTCCGCCCGAACCTCTGGCCCAACACCCCGGATATCCTGACCGAGCAGCTGCAGTTCGGCGGCCGCGCCGCCTTCATGGCGCGACTGGTGCTGGCGGCGACGCTCGGGGCAAGCTACGGCATCTACGGCCCGCCGTTCGAGCTCATGGAACATCAGGCGCGCGATCCGGGCAGCGAGGAGTATCTGGATTCCGAGAAGTACCAGGTGCGCTTCTGGGATCGCGACCGGCCTGACAGCCTGCGCGACTTCATCGCGCTCATCAATCGCGTGCGCCGCGAAAATGTGGCGCTGCAGAGCGATGCAACACTGCGCTTCCATGCCATCGACAACCCGGCGCTGATCGCCTACAGCAAGCGCAGCGCCGACGGCAGCGACCGCATTCTCGTCATCGTCAACCTCGATCCGCACCATGCCCAGTCGGGCTGGGTCTCACTCGACTCTGCACTGGCGAGCGACGATGCCGCGGATGCCTTTCAGGCCCACGACCTGCTCTCGGGGGCGCGCTTTCTGTGGAAGGGCGAGCGCAACTACGTGGGGCTGGACCCCGCCACCGGTCCCGCCCATATTCTGCGCATTCGCCGCCGCATACGCAGCGAGCGCGATTTTGACTATTACCTCTAAGGCTCAATCATCAGCGGTAAGGGCACCATGCTGGACGCCGTCATCAAGCCGACCGATCCACACGCCGCCGGGGCACGTCCCCCCAAGCGTCCCTTCAGCGACGATCCGCTCTGGTACAAGGACGCGGTCATCTATGAGCTGCACATCAAGTCCTTCTTCGACGCCAACAACGACGGCGTCGGGGACTTCCCCGGGCTCATCGAGCGGCTCGACTACATCGCAGCGCTCGGCGTCAACACCCTGTGGCTGCTGCCCTTCTATCCGAGCCCGCGCCGCGACGATGGCTATGACATCTCCGACTATCGTGGCGTGCATCCGGACTATGGATCGCTGCGCGACGTGCGCCGGCTCATCAACGAGGCGCATGCGCGCGGGCTGCGCGTGGTCATCGAGCTGGTCATCAACCACACCTCCGACCAGCATCCCTGGTTTCAGCGCGCGCGGCGCGCCAAGCCCGGCTCCGCGGCGCGCAACTTCTACGTGTGGTCCGACACCGATACCAAGTACGCGGGCTCGCGCATCATCTTTCTCGACACCGAGAAGTCGAACTGGACCTGGGATCCCGTCGCCAACGCCTATTACTGGCATCGCTTCTACTCGCATCAGCCCGACCTGAACTACGACAATCCGCAGGTCATGCGCGCGGTGCTGGCGGTGCTGCGTTACTGGGCAAAAATGGGCGTCGATGGCTTCCGGCTCGATGCCGTGCCCTACCTGGTGGAGCGCGAGGGGACCAACAACGAGAACCTGCCCGAGACGCACGCGGTGCTCAAGCGCATACGCGCGGCGCTCGATGCCGAATATCCCGGCCGCATGCTGCTGGCGGAGGCGAATCAGTGGCCCGAGGACGTACAGCAGTACTTCGGGGATGGTGATGAATGCCACATGGCGTTTCACTTCCCGCTGATGCCGCGCATGTTCATGGCGCTGGCGCAGGAGGACCGCTTTCCGATCACCGACATCCTGCGCCAGACACCGGACATACCGGCCAACTGCCAGTGGGCGCTGTTCCTGCGCAATCACGATGAGCTCACGCTCGAGATGGTCACCGCCAAGGAGCGCGATTATCTGTGGCAGCAGTATGCAGCCGACAGCCGCGCGCGGCTGAACCTCGGCATCCGCCGGCGACTCGCGCCGCTGCTCGAGCGCGACCGCCGCCGCATCGAGCTGCTCAATTCACTGCTGCTGTCCATGCCGGGCGCGCCGGTCATCTATTACGGCGATGAGATCGGCATGGGCGACAACATCCACCTGGGTGATCGCGATGGCGTGCGCACGCCGATGCAGTGGACGCCCGATCGCAACGGCAGCTTCTCGCGCGCCGACCCCGGCCAGCTGGTGCTGCCGCCGATCATGGATCCGCTCTACGGCTATCAGGCCGTGAACGTCGAGGCGCAGACCCGCGATCCGTATTCGCAGCTGAACTGGACGCGCCGCATGCTCAGCATCCGCAGGCAGCAGAAAGTGTTCGGTCGCGGCTCGCTGCGTCTGCTCTATCCCACCAACCGGCGCATTCTGGCGTACCTGCGCGAATACGCCGATGGCAACGACACCGGCACGATGCTGTGCGTGGCGAATCTGTCGCGCTCGGCGCAGGCGGTGGAGCTCGAGCTCAGCAGCTTCGCCGGGCGCGTGCCGGTGGAGATGCTCGGCGGCTCCGCCTTTCCGCCGATCGGCCAGCTGCCCTATCTGCTGACGCTGCCGCCGTATGGTTTTTACTGGTTCCTGATGGCCTCGGAGGCACAGATGCCGGCCTGGCATACGCCGGTTCCCGAGCCGCTGCCGGACTATCGCACCTTCGTCATCCGCCACTCGCTCGATGAGCTGCTGGCGGAGCCGGCGCGCTCGATTCTCGAAAAGGAAGTGTTGCCGGCGTACCTGCCCAAACGGCGCTGGTTCGGGGCCAAGGATCAGAAGATTCAGCAGGTGCACATCGCCGAGGTCACACCGCTGCCGGCGCTGCGGCCACCGGTGCTGCTGGTGCAGCTGCAGGTGCAGCCGGCGCGCGCCAACGAGCGCTACCTGCTGCCCTTCGGGTTCGTTGCCGAGGATGCGATCAGCAACCCGCTGCCACATCAGCTGGCGCTCGCACGCGTGCGCCGGGGCGGGCAGGTTGGCCTGCTGACCGATGCGATGACCCTGGACAGCGTCGTGCACCGGCTGGTGGAGCTGCTGCGTGCCGGCAATGCGTTCGAGGTGCCGGGCGGCAAGCTTCTGTTCCAGTCGACCTCGCGCCTCGCCTCGGTGAATATCGCGCCAGACGCGGAGCTGCGACGCTCCAACCTCGAGCAGTCCAACAGCTCGGTCATCGTCGGCCAGCAGGCCATCATCAAACTGTTCCGTCGCGTGCATGCCGGCGCGCATCCCGAGGCCGAGATGGGCCGCTACCTGACCGAACAGGGCTTCGAGCACACCCCGGCGCTGCTCGGAGAGATCGCGCTGTCGGATGCGAGCGGCGCCTCCACGGTGCTCGCCGTGATGCAATCCTTTGTGTTCAACCAGGGAAATGCCTGGGAGTGGTCACGCAACGTGCTCGATCGCGCGATACAGACCGTGATCGCGCTTCCCGAGGGCGTGCCGCTCGATGAGCAGGTCGATGTCATTCATCAGTTCGGCAGCGCCGCCAGCATCCTCGGGCAGCGCCTGGGTGAGATGCATGCCGTGCTGGCCCGCCCCAGCGATGACGAAGCCTTCTCGCCCTACCATGCCGGGGAGGCCGACTGTGAGGCCTGGCAGCAGGGAGTCTCCCGCCAGCTTGGGGCCGCCTTCGAGACTCTCGGCTCGGTGCACGACACCCCGCAGCGCGCACTCGCCGAGTCGCTGCTGCAGCGGCGCGAAGCGCTGCTGCAACGGCTGCCACAGCTTGCGCGCGCCGGGCTTGGCTCACTGTGCACGCGCATCCATGGCGACATGCACCTGGGACAGGTGCTGGTGGCCAGCGGCGATGTGTGCTTCATCGATTTCGAGGGTGAGCCCGCGCGCCCGCTGAGCGAGCGGCGCGCCAAGAGCAGCCCGCTGCGCGATGTGGCGGGCCTGGTGCGCTCGCTCGACTACCTGGCGGCCAGCGGACTCGTCAGCGGCGGCGCCGGACAGGGCGAGCTCGTCAAGACGCGCAAGCAGGCCGTCATCGAGCGCTTTCACCACGTCTCCGAGGATGCCTTCCTCGCCGCCTACCTGCAGGCCAGCCGGCCGCTGCCGCATGATTGGAGCTCGGCCGAGGACTGGCAGCGGCTGCTCGACCTGTTCCTGCTGGAGAAGGCGGCCTATGAGGTGTGCTACGAGGCAGCCAACCGGCCGACGTGGCTGTCGGTGCCGCTGCAGGGGCTGGCAGCTCTCGCCGAGCGGCTGACCTCGGAGGGCTGACAGCGGGCCGCGCTGTATCTAGCGCCCGCCGCGCGCGCGGATCAGCTGCTCGAGCTGCGGCACGACCTGGAACAGATCGCCGACCAGGCCGATGTCGGCCACCTCGAAGATCGGCGCGTCGGCATCCTTGTTGATCGCAACGATCGTGCGCGCATCCTTGATGCCGGTCAGATGCTGGATCGCCCCCGAGATGCCCAGCGCAATGTAGAGCTCGGGCGAGATGATCTTGCCGGTTTGTCCCACCTGCAGATCGTTGGGTACGTAGCCGGCATCCACCGCGGCGCGCGAGGCCCCCACGGCTGCCCCGAGCGCGTCGGCGAGCCGATAGAGCAGCTGAAAGTTATCGGCGCTCGCGAGCGCCCGACCACCCGACACGACGCGCGCGGCCGTCTGCAGGTCCGGCCGGCCGAGCGTCGGCTCGGAGCGCGACACAAAGCGCGTGTGCGTCGGCAGCGACAGCGCTTGAGGGCGCGCCTCGATGCCGGCCTGGCCATCGCTGGCGGCCGGCGTGAAGGAGGCGACGCGCACCGTGGCCACGAGCTTCGCCGCCGGGGAAGCCTCGACCGTGACGATCGCATTACCGGCATACACCGGGCGCTGAAAACGCCAGGCGGACTGGACCGCCATGAGGTCACTGACCTGTCCCACGCCCAGCAGTGCGGCCACGCGCGGCATCAGATCCTTGCCGAAGGTCGTCGAGGGGCCGAGCAGGTGTGAGTATTCATCCGCCAGCGCCACGATCTGTGGTGCCCACACGGCCGCCAGCGCCTCGGCGTTCTCGGCTCGCGCCAGGGTCAGCACGCGCCGCACACCGTGCAGCTGCGCGGCTGCCCGAGCCACCTCGGTGACCTCGGCACCGAGCACCGCGATATCCAGCGGCGCACCGCCGGCTGCCGCGCAGATCGCCGCGGCGCAGCTGACGCAGCGCGCGGTACTCTGATTGAGGCGGCCGTCGGCATGCTCGGCGACGACCAGGACGGCGCTTTCCGGCGTGCTCGCTGGGGTGCTCGCCGCGGCGCTCACAGCACGCCCCGCTGCGCCAGCAGCTCCACGAGCTCGGCGGCGCTGCCCACCCGCACGCCACGGGCGCGCGGCGCGGGTGCTTCGTACTTGAGCACCCTGAAGGGCGCGGCGCCATCGCTCACCCCCAGTGATGCCGGCGTCACGACGTCCAGCGGCTTCTTGCGCGCCTTCATGATCTCCGGCAGCCGCACGTAGCGTGGCTCATTGAGTCGCAGGTCCGTGGTGATGACCGCGGGCAGTTGCACCTCGAGGACCTCCAGCCCCGCATCGATCTCGCGCGTCACACGCGCCTGTCCTGCCGTCAGCTCCAGCTTGGAGGCGAACGTCGCCTGCGGGCGCTGCCAGAGTGCCGCGAGCATCTGACCGGTCTGTCCATTGTCGTCGTCGATCGCCTGCTTGCCGAGAATCACCAGCTGCGGCTGATGCGTGCGACACAAGCAGAGCAGTGCCTGCGCCACCTGCAGCGGCTCGAGCGGCCTCTCGGTCTGCACCAGAATGGCCCGATCGGCGCCCATCGCCAGCGCTGTGCGCAGCTGCTGCTGCACATCGGCAGGCCCTGCGCTCACGGCGATGACCTCGCCCGCCTGGCCGCGCTCGCGAATGCGCAGCGCCTCCTCGAGCGCAATCTCATCGAAGGGGTTGAGACTCATCTTGACCCCTTCGGTGACCACACCCGCGCCGTCGGGACGGATGCGCACGCGTACGCTGTAGTCGATGACGCGCTTGAGGGCGACGAGGATCGGGCTCACTGCAGGGGCTCGGAAGGCTTCATGCGCTCATCATGCCAGCACCAGCGCAGCCATCAAGTCGCCCACCGTCATGGACTCCAGGGACTGGCGGGCGGCGAAGAGCTCGAGGATCGCTTGCGCCTGGGTCGCGCCAAAATGGCCGTGCACTGCGGCTTCGAACTTCACGCGCAGCAGCGGTACCGCCTCGGCGCGCCGCAGGCGGTGCCCGAGCGGATAATCGATGACCACGCGTCCGGTGGCGCTGCCGTCGCGGAAGAATACCTGCACCGCATTGCCGATATAGCGCTTGGCCGGATCGTGATAGTCACGCGTGAAGTCGGGATTCTCGCGCACCTGCATCAGCGCGCGCAGCGCATCGATGCGCGGATCGGCGGCGACGTCGCGCTCGTAGTCGCTCGCCTGCAGTCGACCGAAGATCAGCGGCACGGCCACCATGTATTGCAGACAGTGGTCGCGGTCGGCCGGATTGGTCAGCGGCCCGGTTTTATTGATGATGCGATCGCCCGCTTCCTGCGTCTCGATGACGATGCGCTGCACCTGCTCGAGCCGACCCGCGACCTCGGGGTGCAAGCGCAGGGCGGCCTCGACCGCGGTCTGCGCATGAAATTCGGCCGGATAGGACACCTTGAAGAGCACGTTCTCCATCACGTAGCTGCCGAAGGGCTGCGGCAGCGAGAAGTGCTGGCCGCGATAGAGCGCATCGTAGAAACCCCAGGTCGGGGCCGTCAGTGCCGAGGGATAGCCCATCTCCGCCCGCAGCGACAGCAGCGCATGCCATACGCCGCGCGCGGTGGCATCGCCGGCCGCCCAGCTCTTGCGTGTACCGGTGTTGGGTGCATGCCGATAGACCCGCAGCGCCCCGCCATCGGCCCAGGCGTTGGAGAGTGCGTTGGCGGTCTGCTCGCGCGTCGCGCCGGCCAGCGCACAGACCATCGCAGTGCTTGCAACCCGCACCAGCAGCACATGATCGAGCCCGACCCGATTGAAGGCATTTTGCAGCGCCAGCACGCCCTGGATCTCGTGTGCCTTGATCATCGCCACGAGCAGCGCACGCACGCTGATCGCTTCGCGCCCCTCCAGCAGCGCTGCGCGCGAGAGATAGTCGGCGATGGCCAGCAGTGCCCCCAGATTGTCGGACGGATGTCCCCACTCGGCCGCGAGCCAGGTGTCATTGAAGTCCAGCCAACGCACCAGCGTACCGATGTTGAAGGCCGCGGTGACCGGATCGAGCTCGTAGCCGGTGCCGGGCACGCGAGCACCCCCGCGCAGCAGAGCGGCGGGCACCACCGGGCCGAGCAGTCGCGTGCAGGCCGGATGGCGCAGCGCCAGGAAGGCGCAGCCCAGTGTATCCATGAGACACAGATACGCCGTGTCCGAGGCTGCCGCGCTCGGCGCCAGATCCGACAGCGCATACTCGGCAATCGCCGTGATGATCTCGTCCATCGGCGGACGCCCGGCGCCGGTGCGATCGCGCGCGGCCTGACCGGCCCGCGGCCGGCGCGCCGGGGGCTCTCCTCGCGTCATGCGCGCTGCTCGAGCGGGACGAAGGGGCGCGGGGCCGGGCCGACGTAGTTCGCGCTCGGGCGGATGATCTTGCCGTCGGCACGCTGCTCGAGCACGTGTGCGGCCCAGCCGCTGGTGCGCGCGATCACGAACAGAGGCGTGAACATCGCCGTGGGCACACCCAGGCGGTGATAGGCCACGGCCGAGTACCAGTCGAGGTTCGGGAACATGCGCCGGCTCGCCTGCATGACCGAGTCGATTCGCTCGGCCACCTCGAACAGGCGCATCTCGCCATCACGTTCGCTGAGCCGGCGCGCAACCCTGCGGATGACCTCGTTGCGCGGATCCAGGAGGGTGTAGACCGGATGACCGAATCCGATGATGACCTCGCGGGCCTCGAGCCGGCGGCGGATATCGGCCTCCGCAGCCTGCGGGCTCTCGTAGCGGCTCTGGATCTCGAACGCCACCTCATTGGCACCGCCGTGCTTGGGACCGCGCAGTGCGCCGATCGCCCCGACGATGCACGAGTACAGATCCGAGCCGGTGCCGGCAATCACGCGCGCGGTGAAGGTGGAGGCGTTGAACTCGTGCTCGGCGTAAAGGTTGAGCGAAGTGTGCATGGCGCGCACCGACTCGGCATCCGCGGGCCGACCGTGCAGCAGATGCAGAAAATGCGCCGCGACCGACTCGTCGGCGGTCGCAAGCTGGATGCGCCGGCCCTCGCGGCTGAAGTGGTACCAGTAGCACAGCATCGAGGGTAGCGCGCCGATCAGTCGGTCGGACAGCTCACGCGCGTCCTCGGGCGCGTGTGCAAGCCCCTCGGGAGCCAGGCAACCCAGCACCGACACGGCGGTACGCAGCACGTCCATCGGATGTGTCGTTGCCGGCAGCAGCTCGAGCGTGCTCTTCAGCGCTGCGGGCAGCTCGCGCGCCGCGGCCAGGCGCTGCCGGTAGCGCACCAGCTCCGCGGCCGTGGGCCAGCGCTCGTGGATCAGCAGATGCGCGACCTCCTCGAACTCGCAGCGCTCGGCGAGCTCCAGTATGTCGTAGCCGCGGTAGTGCAGATCGTTGCCCGACAGCCCGACCGTGCACAGGGCCGTATTGCCGGCAGGCACTCCGGAGAGCGCCACGGATTTCTTGGCCATCTAGCGCTCCTTGCCGGCTGCGAACAGCCGATCCAGCGCGCGCTCGTAGCCCTCATAGTCGAGATAACGATACAGCTGCTCGCGCGTCTGCATGTGCTCGAGCATGCCGCGCTGCGTGCCCTCGCGGCGGATGGCCTGATAGGTGGCCAGCGCTGCGGCGTTCATGGCGCGGTAGGCCGAGCAGCAGTAGAGCACGATGTCGACCCCCGCCGAGCCGAGCTCATCGCGGGTGAACAGCGGCGTGCGGCCGAACTCGGTGACGTTGGCGAGCACCGGGACCCCGACCGCCTCGCGGAAGCGCCGGTATTGGGACAGCTCCGTCAGCGCTTCCGGGAAGATCATGTCCGCGCCCGCTGCCACACACGCCTGCGCGCGCTCGATGGCGCGCTCGAGTCCTTCGGTGGCGAGCGCGTCGGTGCGTGCCATGATGATGAAGTGCGCATCGGTGCGCGCATCCACCGCCGCCTTGATGCGATCGACCATCTCCGCGCTGCTCACCAGCTGCTTGCCCGGCCGATGACCACAGCGCTTGGCCTGCACCTGGTCCTCCAGGTGCAGCCCGGCGGCGCCGGCCTTGATGAAGGCGCGCACGGTGCGGGCGATATTGAATGCACCACCCCAGCCGGTGTCCGCGTCCACCAGCAGCGGCAGTGCGCAGGCATCGGTGATACGACGGATGTCGATCAGCACGTCCTCCATGCTGCTGATGCCCAGATCCGGCAGTCCAAGCGAGTTGGCAGCGACACCGCCGCCCGACAGATACAGCGCGCGAAAACCGCTCGCCGCTGCCAGGCGCGCAACATAGGCGTTGATCGCGCCAACCATCTGCAGCGGGCGCTCCTCGGCCAGCACCGCGTGCAGGCGCGCGCCGGCCGAGCGCATCGCGTCGGGTTGTGAGCTCATCGTCAAACCCTACACCCGCCCCGGCCGCGCGCGCCAGCGCTGATCAAGGGATCTACGGCTGCGGCGCGCGCGCCTGGGCCACGCGTGAGCGCGTCGGCCGTCCGAGCGCCGCACAGATGAAGCGGTCCGCCTGCAGCAGCCCGTCAAGCTGCACACCGGTACGGATGTTCAGTCCCTGCAGCAGGTACAGCAGGTCCTCGGTCGCAACATTGCCCGAGGCACCCGGCGCATAGGGACAGCCGCCCAGGCCCGCCACCGAGGCATCGAATACGGCGATACCGGCCTGCAGGGCGGCATACACATTGGCCAGCGCCTGCCCGTAGGTGTCGTGGAAGTGGCCGGCCAGCTGCGCACGCGGCACCCGCGCGGCACAGGCCTCGAGCATGGCCAGGGTTGCCGCGGGCGTGCCCACGCCGATGGTATCGCCGAGGGAAATCTCGTAGCAGCCCATGGCGTGCAGAGCGCCTGCCACGCGTGCCACCGCCGCCGGAGCGATGCGGCCCTCGTAGGGACAGCCCAGAGCGCAGGACACGTAGCCACGCACCGGCACGCCCTGGGCGCGCGCCGCCTGCACGACCTGCTCGAATCGCTGCAGGCTCTCATCGATGGAACAGTGGATGTTTCTCTGCGAGAAGGTTTCGGAGGCAGCGCCGAAGACCGCGACTTCCTGTGCGCCGGCGGCCAATGCGGCCTGCACACCCTGCAGGTTGGGGGTGAGCACGCTGTAGCGCACGCCCGCGCGCGCCGAGAGCGAGCGCAGCAGCGCCTCGTGATCCGCCATCTGCGGTATGCGCCGCGGCGAGACGAACGCCGTGGCCTCGATACGCCGCAGCCCCGCATCGGCCAGCCGTCCGATGAGCTCGAGCTTGACGGCCGTGGACACGGGGCGGTCGGTGGGCTCGTTCTGCAACCCGTCACGCGGCCCGACCTCCACGATCTGCACCTCGCCAGGCAGCGCCACGGCAGTTGCCACGGGCCGATCAGCGCGCCGGCGGCGCGGCCGCCTCGAAGTCCACCAGCACCGTGCCCTCCTGCACCTGATCGCCCGCGCGGGCGCGAAAGGCGCGTACCGTGCCGTCCGCCGGGGCAGTGAGCGTGTGTTCCATCTTCATGGCCTCCATGACCAGCAGCGCGCTGCCACGGGTCACGGGTACGCCCACCGCAGCCATGAGCGCGATGATACGACCGGGCATCGGCGCGGCCAGGCTCGCCTCAGACGCCTGCGCGCCGGCCTGAATGGCCAGCGGATCCTGCCAGCGCAGGCGGTACTGCGAGAGTCCGAGCGTCACGTGCAGCCAGGCTCCATCCTGCAGCAGCTGCATCCGCTCGGTCCGATCGCCGAGCTGCAGCACGTACTCATCGTGCCCGAGCGCTGTGAGCTGGGCGCGCTGTGGCCCCGAGGGCTGGGCGATCGACACCCCCGCAGCATCGTATTGCACCCTGACCCCGGCAGTGGAGTCGAACTGCAGCGAGCGCGACAGTGTCCCATTGAGGCGCCAGCCGTCGCCGCGGCTCCAGGGAGTGTTCGCGGCGGCGGCGGCACCGGTATCGCCTGCGCCCAGCGCCCGGCCCTCGCGTTCGAGCTGAAACAACGCCGCGGCGGCGAGCACCATCGGCGGCGGCGCCGCAGCCGCCGGCGCGGCGGCGGTCAGCGTGGCCAGATCGCGTTCGATCCAGTCGGTATCGATCGTGCCGTGCTCGAATGCATCGCTCGCGAGCAGCCGGCGCAGGAACATCAGGTTGTTGCCCACACCCACGATGCGCACCTGCTCGAGGGCCGCAGCGATGCCGGCGCGGGCGGCGGGGCGCGTGCGCGCGTGCACGATGAGCTTGGCCAGCATCGGATCGTACTCGATGCCGATGTGATCACCGGCGACCACCCCACTTTCCACGCGCACCGTGCAGCCTGCCTGCGCACCGGCAGCGGGCAACTCGAAGCGCGCGAGGCGTCCACTCGCCGGCAGAAAGCCCGCCTCGGGCTGCTCGGCATACAGGCGCACCTCGATCGCGTGGCCACTGGCGTGGATGTCACGCTGTGCCAGCGGCAGCGGCTCACCCGCCGCGACCCGCAACTGCCATTCCACCAGGTCCACCCCGCAGATCATCTCCGTCACGGCGTGCTCGACCTGGATGCGTGTGTTCATCTCGATGAAGTAGTGGCGTCCCTCGCCGTCGAGCAGAAACTCCACGGTACCTGCCCCGGTATAGCCAACGGCGCGCGCCGCCTCGCAGGCCGCGGCGGTCAATGCACCGCGCTGTGCCTCCGTCAGGCGCGGGGCGAGCGCCTCCTCGATGACCTTCTGATGGCGCCGCTGCGCCGAGCAGTCGCGCTCGAAGAGATGCACCATGTGACCGGCGCTGTCGCCGAAGACCTGCACCTCGATGTGCCGCGGCGCGGGCAGATACTTCTCCAGCAGCACGCGCGCGTCACCGAAACTGCCTTGCGCCTCGCGCTGGCAGGCAGCGAGGCTCGCCGGGAAGCTGGCCGCATCGGACACCACGCGCATGCCCTTGCCACCGCCGCCGGCGACCGCCTTGATGAGCACGGGGTAACCGATCTGCTGCGCCTGCTCGAGCAGCCAGGGCAGCTCCTGGCGCTCGCCCTGATAGCCGGGCAGCACCGGTACGCCCGAGCGCTGCATCAGATCGCGCGCGGTGGCCTTCGAACTCATCGCCTGCATGGCACTCACCGGCGGTCCGATGAAGATCAGGCCAGCCGCGCCGACACGCTGGGCAAACCGGGCATTTTCCGATAGAAACCCATAACCCGGATGCACCGCCTGCGCGCCGCTGTCACGCGCCGCCTGCAGCACCCGCTCGATGTTCAGATAGCTCTCGCGCGCGCTCGCCGCTCCGACATGCCATGCCTCGTCCGCCAGCTGCACGTGCCGTGCCTGCCGGTCGGCATCCGAATAGATCGCAACGCTGGCGATACCGAGCCGACGGCAGCTGGCGATGATGCGACAGGCGATCTCCCCGCGGTTGGCGATGAGCACCTTGTGGAACACGCGCGTGCCTGCCGAGGCGGGGTGGCTTATCGGGCCCAGATGGGCTTACGGCGCGCAAAGAACGCGTCGATACCCTCGCGCGCCTCGGCACCGGCGCGAACGCTTGCGAGGCTGCGGGCGCACTCCTCGAGCTGCTCGAGCGAGCGGGAGGGCAGCGTACGCAGCTCTCCGAGCAGCCACTTGCTGTGCTGCTGGGCCTGCGGGGCCCCGAGCCGCAGCGTGGTCAGCAGCCTCTGCAGCGACGAGTCGAGCGACTCGGGCTCCACGACCTCGTGCACCAGGCCGAGCCGATGCACCTGCTGCGCTTCCAGGCGTTCGCCGAGCAGGAACCAGGCGCGCGCGGCACGCTCGCCGATCGCCGCGCTGACGTAGGGTGCAATGCTCGAGGGGGACAGACCCAGACGCGTTTCGGGCGCACCGAACTGCGCGCTGGCGCTGGCGATGGCCAGATCGCACGCGGCCACGAGCCCCAGGCCGCCGCCGATGGCGGCGCCCTGCACCCGGGCGACCGTGGGCTTGGGGCAGTTGGCGAGCGAGCGCAGCATGAAGCCCAGCTGTCGCGCATCCTCCAGGTTCTGATCGCGCGACGCCGCCGCCTGTGCCCGCATCCACTCGAGGTCTGCCCCGGCGCAGAAATTCGTCCCGCGACCGGCCAGCACCAGCACCCGCACCGCATCGCGCGAGCCCACCTCATCGATGGCGTGATGCAGCTCGGCGACCAGCTCGGCATTGAGCGCGTTGTGTCGTTCTGGACGGTTCAGCCACAGCGTGACGCAGGCATCGGACTGCTCGAGCTCAAGACATCGGTATTCGCTCATGAATGCTCTGCTCCTCACATACGGAAGGTGCCGAACCGGGTCTGCGCGGCCGGGGCATTGAGCGCCGCGTACAGGCCCAAGCCGAGCACGCGGCGGGTCTGGGCCGGATCGAGAATGCCATCGTCCCACAGGCGTGCGGTGGCGTAGTACGGGTCGGCCTGCTGCTCGAACTGTGCCCGGATCGGCGCCTTGAAAGCCTCCTGCTCCTCGGCAGAGAAGCTGCGGCCCTGAGCCGTGAGCGCCTCGCGCCTCACCGTGGCCAGCACGCCGGCGGCCTGCTCGCTGCCCATCACGCCGATGCGCGCATTCGGCCAGCTCCACAGAAAACGCGGTGCGTAGGCGCGCCCGCACATGCCGTAATTGCCGGCGCCGAAGGAGCCGCCGATGAGCACGGTCAGTTTGGGCACGGCGCTGCATGCGACCGCAGTCACGAGCTTGGCGCCGTCCTTGGCGATGCCGCCGTGCTCGTAACGCCGTCCCACCATGAAGCCGGAGATGTTCTGCAGGAACAGCAGCGGCACGGCACGCTCATTGGCGAGCTGGATGAAGTGCGCCCCCTTGAGCGCCGACTCGGAGAAGAGGATGCCATTGTTGGCCAGGATCGCCACTTGCCGGCCATACAGATGCGCAAAGCCGGTGACCAGCGTCGCGCCGTAGCGTGGCCGGAATTCCTCGAAGCGCGAGCCATCGACCAGGCGCGCAATGACCTCGCGCACCTCGAAGGGTTTGCGGACATCGGTGGGCAGGATGCCGTAGAGCTCCTCGGCTGCGTAGCGCGGCTCCTCGACCGGCGCAGCGGCAGGCGCACCCGGTGCGGGCAGCTGCGAGACGATGCTGCGCAGAATGGCAATCGCGTGCGCGTCATTCTCTGCATAGTGATCGCACAGCCCGGAGATACGGGTGTGCACGTCAGCGCCGCCGAGCTCCTCGGCGCTGACGATCTCCCCGGTCGCGGCCTGCACCAGCGGCGGGCCACCCAGAAAGATCGTACCGGTATCGCGCACGATGACACTCTCATCGGCCATCGCCGGCACATAGGCGCCCCCGGCCGTGCACGAGCCCATGACGGCGGCGATTTGCGTGACGCCCAGCGCCGAGAGGCGCGCCTGGTTGTAGAAGATGCGGCCGAAGTGCTCGCGATCGGGGAACACCTCGTCCTGCATCGGCAGGAAGGCACCGCCTGAATCCACCAGGTAGACACACGGCAGGCGGTTGTCTGCGGCCACTTCCTGTGCGCGCAGATGCTTCTTCACCGTCAGCGGGTAGTAGGTACCGCCCTTGACGGTGGCATCGTTGGCCACGATGACGCATTCGCGGCCCATGATGCGCCCGACTCCGCTGACCAGCCCGGCGCCGGGGACCTCGCCTCCATACAGGCCATGGGCCGCCAGGGCATTGAGCTCGAGGAAGGGCGCGCCGGCATCGAGCAGCAGATCGATGCGCTCGCGCGCCAGCAGCTTGCCGCGCGCGCGATGGCGCTCGCGGGCGCTCGCCGTGCCGCCGGCCGCCGCGGTAGCCGTGCGCTCACGCAGCTCGCCCACCAGTGTGCGCATGGCCTGCGCGTTGGACAGGAACTGCGCGTCGCGACAATCGACGTCGGAGGCGAGGACATCGCCCACTTTAGCGCACGCTGAGGTAGCCGCCAGGCACGCCGTGCTTGGACAGCACGATCTGCCAGAGCTGGATCACGCGTGCGCGAAAGCCCCCGGCGCAGGAGAGCAGGTAGTACTTCCAGATGCGATAGAAGCGCTCGCCATAGCGCCCGGCGAGCTTGGGCCAGTTGCCGTCGAATTTCTGGAACCACGCCATGAGCGTATTGTCGTAGTTGGCGCCGAAGTTGTGCCAGTCCTCCATCATGAAGAGGCCCTCGATGGCCCTGCCGACCTGGGCGATGGAGGGCAGCACGGCATTGGGAAAGATGTATTTGTCGAGCCACGGGTCGATCTCGAAGTCCGAGTAGGTCGAGCCGATGGTATGCAGCAGGAACAGTCCATCATCCTTCAGCAGGCGGTTTGCGACCCTGAAATAGTCGCGGTAGTTCTTGTTGCCCACGTGCTCGAACATGCCCATGGACACCACGCGATCGTAGGGCCCCGTGGCATCGGCGCCCAATTGCCGATAATCCCCGAGGATGAAGCGCACAGGCAGGCCGCGGCAGCGCTCGCTCCCCCAGCTGACCTGCTCGCGTGAGACGGTCACCCCGGTGCACTCCACGCCATAGCGCTCGGCCGAGAATTTCATGAATGCGCCCCAGCCGCAACCGATGTCGAATACCCTCTGGCCGCGCGTCAGATACAGTTTGCGACAGATGAGGTCGTGCTTGGCATCCTGCGCGCCGTCCAGGTCGTGCGCTTCACGCCAGTAGCCGCAGCTGCCGGTCAGCCGCGTATCGAAAGTCGCCTCGAACAGATCGTTGCCGAGGTCATAGTGCACCTTGGCCGGGATGAAGGCGCGACGGGTCGTCTGCAGGTTGAACCAGCGCGCACGCAACTGCCCGGCGAGCAGCCGCAGGTTGCGGGGCGCGCGCTTCTGCACCCCAGAGCGCAGGATGCGATGAAAGAACTCATCGAGCTGGCCACAGTCCCAGTCGCCGTCGAGGTAGGATTCGCCCAGACCCAGTGACCCATGCGCCAGGATGCGCGCAAACACGCGCTCATTGCGAACCTGGAAGTCCCAGGGATCAGGCCCGTTGACGCGAATGTCGGCCGCGGCGAGCAGCCGCTCGATGGTGTCGGCAAGGCGAGGAACGCGTGCAATCATTTTTGTACCCCCGGACAGAGATATTTTGAGACGTTGGCACGATTTTCTGCGGCTGGTGCAGCAGGCAGGGGCCTGCTGGGTCGCCGACAATGCCGCCAGCATGGGCGCAGCGCTGGCTTTCTACAGCGCCTTCGCGCTGGCACCGCTGCTGCTGATCCTCAGCGCCGTGGCCGGATTCGTCTTTGGCGCCGCCCAGGCGCGCACGGCGCTGCTGCTGCAGGTCACGGAGATGATCGGCCCCGTCGGCAGCGAGGCGGTCGGCCATCTGCTCGACCAGGTCAGCCAGGCGCGCAGCAGCCTCACGGCGACAGTCGTCGGGGTGGTGCTGCTGCTGATCGGTGCCAACTCGGTGATGGTCGAGCTGCAGCAGGACCTCGATCGCATCTGGCGCGTGCCCCCGCGCAAGCACCAGCGGCCCTGGTGGGCGCTGCTGCGGGCGCGCCTGGGGGCCTTTCTGCTGGTGCTGGCCTTCGGTCTGCTGCTGCTGCTGTCGCTCATCGTGGGTACGGCACTCAATGCGCTGATCTCCCACTCGTCCGCCTTTGCCCCGCACTCGCTGCTGCTGCACAGTCTTCATGTTCTCATCACGCTGATCGTGTTCAGTCTGCTGTTCGCGATGCTGTTCAAATGGCTTCCGAACGTGCGGCTGGACTGGCGCGACGTGTGGCGCGGCGCGTTCGTGACCGCGCTGTTGTTCACCGTGGGACAGCTCGGCATAGGCTACTACTTGGGCCACAGCACGACCACTTCGGCCTACGCCGCGGCCGCCTCGCTGCTGGTACTGCTGCTGTGGCTGTACTACGCAGCGCAGATTTTTCTGTTTGGCGCCGAGTTCGTCTGGGTCTATGCGCAGCGCCGCCACGGCGCGGTGCCTCCGCCGCTGAAGCTGTGACTGGCCGCTCAGGGCGGCGGCCGGCGCTGCTCGACGCAGGTGACGGCCACTAGCGGGACAATTACAATGCGCAGCAAGTTGCCGACGGCAGCCAGCCGCTGCCCATGCCTCGTTCGCGAGCCGCTGCGCGGGTGATTTGACGATGTCTGGACCCGTTCCCCAGGGGAGGGTTCAGCCCGGATTCATCGGTCCCAGAGTAGTTTGCCTGCCTATGAGCTTGGGCACGTTAGTTGCTGTCCGTGGCCGTCCGACAGCGCTTTCAGCGCCGGCCACCGTCGACCCCTGTCGGCACGATTGCGATTATGCCCGTCGGCGCCGTCTGCCCTCTGCGCCGCACGAGTGGCACCATGTGACGACGGGCTGCGAAGCAGGGCCCGCGTCTCTTATTTCAGGAGTGGCCTGTGCACGCGCGACAGTGGCTGCTGAGTGTTCTGGCTGTTGCCGCGTTGTCCGCGCCCTGGGTTGGGCCGAGTGCCGGGGCGCAGTCGCCCCCTGCTGGTCCCCCCGCCGCAGCCGCCCCGGCCCCCGCGGCGAAGGCCCCAGCCGGGAAGGCCCCGGCCGCGAAGGCCCCGGCGGCCAAGCCTCCCGTGGCCGCTGCCGCGGCACCGGCGGCACCGGCGGCGCCCAACGCCGCCCCCAGCGCCCGTCCCGCCGGCCCTGCCACGGCAGGCGCTCCCGCGCCATTTGGGTTTGACGATGTGCAGCGCATGGCCCAGCAGCTGGCGACGCATCCGTACGCCGATCACCAGACGCCGCTGCCCGACAGCCTCACACGGCTCAGTTATGATCAGTACCGCGATATCCGCTTCGTGCCCGATCGGGCGCTGTGGCGCAATCAGGCGCTGTTCGAGGTGCAGTTCTTTCATCGCGGCTTCACCTACCGCCGGCGCGTGAACATCAATGAAGTGGACCCCGATGGTTCGGTGCGGCCGGTGCAATATGACCCCGCGGACTTCGACTTCGGCAAGACCCCGCGCCCGCGCAACCTGCCCCCCAATCTCGGATTTGCCGGCTTTCGCGTGCACTACCCGCTGCAGCGGCCCGATTACAAGGATGAGCTGATCGTGTTCCTGGGGGCCTCCTATTTCCGCGTGCTAGGCCGCAACGAGAGTTACGGAGCCTCGGCGCGCGGGCTCGCGATCAATGTGGCAACCCCCTCGGGGGAGGAATTCCCCTATTTCACCGACTTCTGGCTGGTGAAGCCCCCGCCGCAGCAGCGCACCCTGACGATCTATGCGCTGCTGGACAGCCCGAGCCTCACCGGCGCGTACCAGTTCGAGGTGCGGCCCGGCGACATGACGGACGTTGCCGTGACTGGCACCCTCTATCCGCGCAAGAGCGTGGACAAGCTCGGCATCGCTCCCCTGACCTCCATGTACCTGTACGGCGGCAACAGCCCCCTGGCCGTGAATGACTATCGGCCCGAGGTCCACGACAGCGACGGTCTGCTCGAGCAGACCGGCGGGGGCGAGTGGCTGTGGCGACCGCTGGTCAATCCGCACATGCTGCGCGTGTCGAGCTTCACCGATGAGCATCCGCGCGGCTTCGGCCTGGCTCAGCGCGATCGCGCCTTCAGCGATTACCAGGACGAGGAGGCGCACTACCAGCGACGGCCCAGCTACTGGGTGACGCCGCTCTCCGACTGGGGCAAGGGGCGCATCGAGCTGGTGGAGATTCCGACCGGGGAGGAGATCCACGACAACATCGTGGCCTACTGGGTTCCTGACACGCCGCTGACGCCAGGCAAGCCATTCGATTTCTCCTACCTGCTCTCGGCCTATTTGACCTCTCCGTTATGGCCACCGGGCGGACGCGCGGTCGCGACGCGTACTGCCACACTGAGCAATCGCAGCGGCGATAATTCCCGTCGGATACTCGTGGACTTTTGGGGTGGCGATCTCAACTCGCTGGAAGCTGCGCAGCCGGTACAGGCTCAGGTGAGCGCCCACGGGGGTGATATCAGCAATATCACCGTGCAGCGCCTGGCCGAGGATGGCGTGTGGCGTGTGACGTTCAAGCTCACGCCCAAGGGCACGCAGAGCGCGGACCTGCGCTGCTACCTGACGCTGTATGGCGAGGCGCTCACGGAGACCTGGACCTACCTGTACACGCCATGACGGAAGCGAGCACACAAAGTTTCTCGATCGAGCGGTACTTGAGCCGCCAGGCGCTCTGGCGCCGCTCACTGTTCTTCGGCCTGACGCTGCTGACGGCCCTGGCCGGCGGTTCGCTGATGCTCGACATCGTGCGTGCGGCGGGACTCTCGACGCTGGAGATCTCGGGCCTGGTCATGTTCACGGCCCTGTTCACGTGGATCTCGGGCGCCTTCTGGACCGCCGTCGCCGGGTTCATCGTGCGCCTGCGCGGCTGCGATCCGGCCGTGCTGGCGGCCACGCACAACGAGCATCGGCGCCTGGACGGCCGCACCGCGATCGTCATCCCGATCTACAACGAAGACACGGACCGGGTATTTGCCGGCATCGAAGCCATCTGGCGCTCGCTCATGCAGCAGCGCGACCAGGGCTGCTTCGATTTCTTCGTGCTCTCCGATACGCGCTCGCCCGACATCGCCCGTGCCGAGGAGCTGGCCTGGCGCGTGCTGGTGGCACGGCTGGGCGCGGGCGGGCGGCTCTTCTATCGTCGCCGCAAGGACAACGTCGGCCGCAAGGCCGGCAATATCGCCGAGTTCGTGCGCAACTGGGGCGGCGCCTACGATCACATGATCGTGCTGGACGCCGACAGCGTCATGTCCGGCCAGTCCCTCGTGTGCCTGGCGCAGGTCATGGAGGCGCATCCACAGGTCGGTATCGTGCAGACGCTACCGCTGCTGGTCGGGCGCGATACGTTCTTTGCGCGGCTGCTGCAATTCAATACCCGGCTGAATGGACCGATGTTCGGCGCGGGCCTGGCCTTCTGGCAGCTGGGCGATGGCAACTACTGGGGTCACAATGCCATCATCCGCCTCAAGCCCTTCGCCGAGCACTGTGCATTGCCGCGCCTGCCGGGCTCCCCGCCCTTCGGTGGCGAGATCCTGAGCCACGACATCGTCGAAGCGGCATTCATGCGCCGTGCCGGCTATCAGGTCTGGCTGCTGCCGGAAATCAGCGGGAGCTGGGAGGAGATTCCTTCCAACATCATCGACTATGCGGCGCGCGACCGGCGCTGGGCACAGGGCAACCTGCAGCACCTGGGTGTCATGCCGATGCGCGGGCTGCACTGGCTCTCGCGCATTCACATGCTGACCGGCGTGCTCTCCTATGTGACCTCGCCGATGTGGCTGCTGGTGCTGGTGCTCAGCTCGATCATGACCATCGCCGCGGCGCTGTCGACCCACCAGTATTTCCAGCCGGGCATGTATTCGCTGTTCCCGAGCTGGCCGCATTATCGCGATGGCGAGATCGCGGCGCTGCTGTCGATGACGATCACACTGCTGATCCTGCCCAAGCTCCTCGGTGCCGTGCTCGCGCTGCGGGTGCGAGCGCTGCGGCGCGGCTTTGGCGGCGCGGCGCGTCTGCTGGTGAGCGTATTCATCGAACAGCTCATGAGCATGCTCATGGCACCGACGATGATGCTGTTTCACACCAGCTTCGTGGTCCGGGCCATCCTCGGTCGCAATGTCGGCTGGGATGCGCAATCACGCAGCGATCGGGGCGTGCGCTGGCTCGAGGCGCTGCGACGCCACGGCTGGCATGTCTGCCTCGGCCTCGCCTGGGGAGCGCTCATCTATCTGCTGGCGCCCGCCTTCATCTGGTGGATGATGCCGGTGATCGTGGGCATGCTGCTGCCGGTACCCTTTACGGTGCTGACCAGCCGTGCCAGCCTCGGACGCCGGCTGCGTGCGGCGGGACTGCTGCTGACACCCGAAGAGACCGCCCCGCCGCCGGAGCTGGTGAGCCTGATGCGCCATGAGCCGTTGCTCGCAGCGCCCGACGCCGAGCCCGCTGCCGTGTCGGTGCCGCAACGCGTGCCCCTGATGATGCCGACCGCCCCGGCGAGCTATGTGTTCGGCCTCTGGCGCCAGCGGCCCGAGGACCTGCACGACGGGACGCGCGGCGGCTCGGGCCGCGGCGGCGTGCTGCGCGGCGAGCCCGGCAACCCCCCGAGCGGCGCACTGGTCGATCGGCTCGCAGCCCCGCAAACGATCGACCTCTCCGAGCACGATAAAACCCAGGCGCCCTGATCCGCGGCCCCTGCCGCTCGGGTATTCTCGCGGCCTGACACGATCGGTGGAGCAGACATGGGCCGCATCTTCGAAGTTCGCAAGCATGCGATGTTCGCGCGCTGGAACCGCATGGCGAAGCAGTTCGCGCGCATCGCCAAAGACATCAATATGGCGGTCAAGGCGTCCGGGCCCGATCCGGGGTCCAATCCCACGCTGCGACGGATCATTCAGAATGCGCGCGCGGTCAATATGCCCAAGGACAAGGTCGAGGCCGCCATCAAGCGCGCCAGCGGCCGCGATGCCACCAACTACCACCAGGTGCTCTATGAGGGCTATGCCCCGCACGGAATCGCCCTGCTCATCGAGACCGCTACGGATAATCCCACGCGCACCGTGGCGCACGTGCGCAACGTCATCACCAAGAACGGCGGCAATCTGGGCACCACCGGCAGCGTCAGTTTTCAGTTTCAGAAAATGGGCGTGTTCCGTCTGGATCCGCACGGCATCGACCAGGACGAGCTCGAGCTGGACATGATCGACCATGGGCTGGAAGAGATGGGCGAGAGCAGCGGCGAGAAAGGCGAGCCGCAGCTGGTCCTGCGCTGCGCCTTCGAGAACTTCGGGCGCCTGCAGGAAGCGCTGGAAGCGCACAAGATCAGCCCCCTGTCTGCCGAGCATGAATACATCTGCACCACGCCGCTGGAGCTGCCCGAAGCCCAGGCCAACGAAGTGCTGGAGTTGATCGATCACCTCGAGCAGGAAGAAGACGTGCAGCGGGTATTTCACTCGCTGGCCTGAGCATCGTCCGCCAGATCGAGCAATACCGCATCACCGCCCAGGGCCGCGGTATTGGTCGAGATCGCCTGCTCAGAGATCAATCGCACCAGGTCATAGCCACTGCCCTGCCCGCCCGTCACCACCGGCACGAGCGGTCCATCGCCTGCGGCAAGCTCGGCGCGCAGGCGCCCCACGCGCTGCGGCTCACTGGCCGCTTCAGCGGCGTCCAGCAGCAACGCGCGGCACTGATCCTGCCCGTGCGGGCGCGCGCGCGCGGCGAGGACCCAGGGCGCCAGCGAGGCAGGCAATCTCGCTGCGAGTTGCGTGGCCAGGGTTTCGTCTTCGACCCAAAGGCGATTACCGCTGGCGAGCGCTGCGCTCAGCTGCTCGATGAGCGCCGGCATGGAACGGGCGCTCGCCTGCAGTACTCCGCGCTCACGCAGGCGCAGCTCGTTGCGCTCCCCGGCCGCGGCCGGCAGCGACAGACGTCGTCCCCAGGGACTGTGCTGCGCGTACTGGCGCGCCCGTTGCAGCAGCCCCGTGCGCTCGGCATCCGCCAGCAGCGCCGTTTCCTGCTGCAGCCAGCCGATCAGTGCCTCGAGCGCGCGCAAGCGCGGCGGCGGCGCGAAGTCCTGCAGCAGTGCCGCCGGCGGATGCGCCAGCATTGCGCCCAGGTACAGCGGACCGCCCGCCTTGGGGCCGGTGCCGGAGAGACCCTCGCCGCCGAAGGGCTGCGCGCCGATGACGGCACCGATCATGTTGCGGTTTACATAGACGTTACCCACGCGCGCCGCGTCACTGATCGCGGCGATCGTGCTCTCGATGCGCGAAGCGATACCGAGCGTCAGCCCGTAGCCGAGCGCATTGAGCTGGCGCAGCAGCGCAGCGAGCTGCCCGCGCTCGAAGCACAGCACGTGCAGCACCGGCCCGAACACCTCGCCTTCGAGCTCTTCGAGCGAATCGATCCGCAGCAGCGCGGGCGCCAGGAATGTGCCGCGTGTGCAGCGCTGAGCCATGGGGGTGCGACAGCGCACGCGCTGCCCATGGCGCCTGAGGTACGCATCAATACGCGTGCGCGCCGCCTCGTCGATCAGCGGTCCGACATCGGTAGCCAGGCAGGCCGGATCCCCGACGCACAGTTCGCGCATGGCGCCCTCGAGCATCCCGAGCACGGCGGGCGCAATCTCACGCTGCAGGCACAGCACGCGCAGCGAGGAGCAGCGCTGGCCGGCGGAATTGAACGCAGATCGCAGCGCATCGGCCACGACCTGCTCGGGTAGGGCGGTGGAATCGACGATCATGGCATTTTGTCCGCCGGTCTCGGCGATCAATGGCACCGGCTCGCGCCGCGCCAGCACCCGTGCGATGCGTCGCGCCGTGGCGGTGGAGCCGGTGAAGACGACACCACGCACGCGCGCATCGGCCACCAGCGCCATGCCGACCTGTTCTCCCGTGCCGGGCAGCAGCTGCAGCGCGGGGCGCGGAACGCCGGCGGCATGCAGCAGCTGCACGGCGAGCGCGGCGGTCGCGGCGGTCTGCTCGGCGGGCTTGGCGAGCACCACGTTGCCTGCTGCCAGCGCGGCGGCCAGCTGGCCGGTGAAGATTGCGAGCGGGAAATTCCACGGACTGATGCAGACCACCGGACCGAGCGGGCGCGTCGCGTCATCAAAATGCGCGCGGACCTGGGCGGCGTAGTAACGCAGCGCATCGATCGCCTCGCGCACTTCCGCCACGGCATCGGCCACGGTGCGACCCGCCTCGCGCACGATCCGCGCTACCAGCGCGGCATCCTGGCGCTGAAACAGATCCGCGGCGCAGTCCAGCAGTGCCGCGCGCGCCGCGCGCGCGCCGCGCGCCCACTCGGGGGCGTAGCGCGCGGCAGCCTGCAGCGCAAGCTCGATCTGCTGTTCATCAGCCTCGTACACCCAGCCGAGCAGCTCCTCCCGATCCGCGGGATTGCGGATGGGTCGCCCCGCCGCACTCTGCGCCGGCGACGCCGCCTGCGACGTCGCCCGCGGCGGCGGATCGATGGCTGTCAGCGCCCGCACGTCGATGGGTGCGAGGCGGCTGTGCGCGAGGGCCGCCGTCAGTGCCGCCCACTGCTGCGGGTCGGAGAGGTCGCGGCCGGCGCTGTTGCGGCGCTCCGGTGCGAACAGCTCCGCCGGCCGCGCGATTCTCGGGTGAGGGCTGCCGCCCCCGGCCGTGGCGATGCGCCGCGGATCAGCCGCAAGCGCCGCGGGGCTGAGGTGCGAGGCGCGGTGCACGAAGGAGCTGCTGGCACCGTTCTCCAGCAGGCGGCGCATGAGATAGGGCAGCAACGCGGCCGCATCGCCCACCGGCGCGTAGACGCGCACCGGGCTTGCGCGCCCGCGCAGCTGCGTGAGGCTGCGATACAGCGGCTCGCCCATGCCGTGCAGACGCTGAAATTCCGCACCCGCACCACGGGCCAGCGCATCGAAGTCCCCGGCGAGGCAGAGCAGATCGGCCACCGTGCGCGCGTTGTGCGTGGCGAATTGCGGCACGAGCCAGCCGTCGGAGTGCAGCAGGCGCTGTGCGCAGGCCAGATAGGCCACGTCGGTGTGGGCGCGACGCGTATAGACCGGAAAATCCTCGAGGCCGTCGAGCTGCGTCAGCTTGATCTCCAGGTCCCAGTAGGCACCCTTGACCAGGCGCACGCGCAGGGCAGAGCCGCGTGCGCGCGCAAGCTCTCGCAGGTAGTCCAGTAGCGCCGGGGCGCGCTTCTGGTAGGCCTGCACCGCCAGGCCGAGGCCCGGCCACTCGCGCAGCGATGGCTCTTGGAGCAGAGCCTCGAGCAGATCGAGCGAGAGCTCGAGCCGCTCGGCTTCCTCGGCATCGAGCGTGAGAGGCACCTGCATCCGGCAGGCAAGCATCGCCAGCGCGCGCAAGCGCGGCAGCAGCTCGCCCATGACGCGCTCGCGCTGGCTGTAGACGTAGCGTGGATGCAGCGCCGAGAGCTTGACCGAGACGGCGTAGCGGTCGGCATCGCCGCCGCGCACGATCGCCGCGCCGACCGCACGGATCGCATGTTCGTAGGAGAGACGATAGCGTTCGGCATCGGCCGCAGTGAAAGCCGCCTCACCGAGCATATCGAAGGAGTAGCGCTCGGCGCAGGTGCGCGTGCGCTGCGCCCGGCGCAGCGCACCCTCGATGCTCGGGGCAAAGATGAATCGATTACCGAGCAGGCCCATTGCGGCACGCAACGTGGCGCGCACCGGCGCGGCCGCGAGCCGCGCCCAGGGACGAGCCGCGGCAGCGGTGGATCGTGCATCGATGGCTGCGCCCGCCAGGCGCAGAGCGACGGACAATGGTGCCGACAGTCCGCGTGGATCCTGCCTGACGCGCGCGAGCTGATCGCGGATCAGTCGATCGGCGTTGTCGGCGTCCGGCGTGCGCAGCAACGCCTCGGCCAGCGCCAGCAGCGCGCGGCCGGCGGGACTGCCCAGCGCCAGCTGCGTCAGCAGATCGTCGCGCCCGGCACCGCCTCGGGTGCGCATGCGCCCGAGCAGCGCAAGCGTGAGCTGCAGCGCGAGCTCGGCCTGGCTCTCATCGATGCCGGCCTCGGAGAGCAGTGCCGCGATGCACTCAGACTCGTGGCCACGCCAGGCGCGGCGGATCGCCTCGCGCAAGGATGCCGGACGCGCCTCGCCGCCCAGAGCGGAGCGTGCGCTCATCGCAAGAGCGCTCGCGCGCATGCTCGACCACGGCAGCTCACGGGCGCATTATCGCATCGGCGCCGCAGGCGCCGCAGCGAGGAGATGATCGTGGCAGACACCGGCGCCCCCGAAGCCAGCGCTGCTGCCAGCATGCAGTGGCAGCTCACGGCCGATCAGCGCGCCGTGCTGGAAGCGGCCGATCGTTTCGCGCAGGCGGAGCTCTATCCGCTGGCCAAGCGCATGGACGAGGAGGAATGGTGGCCGCCCGACGTGTTTGCCCGCCTGGGCGCTGAAGGCTTTCTCGGCATCACCGTGCCACAGAGTTATGGCGGCGCGGGGCTCGATCTGACCAGCGCCGGCCTGGTCGCCGAAGCGTTCTCGCGCTGGAACCATGCGATCGGCCTCTCGTGGATCGCCCACGATAATCTCTGCGTACACAATCTCTTTCGTCATGCCAGCGAGGCGCAGCGCCGTCGCCATCTGCCCGATCTGTGCAGCGGCCGTCACGTCGGCGCGCTCGCGCTGACCGAGCCGGGCGCGGGCTCCGATGCGCTCGGCTCGATGCGCACCACCGCTCGGCGCGAAGGCGATCACTATGTGCTCAACGGCACCAAACTGTTCATCACCAATGGACCGATCGCCGATGTGCTGTTGACCTACGCCAAGACCGACCCCTCGCTTGGTACCCACGGAGTCTCCGCCTTCATCGTCGAAGCTCACTCTCCGGGCGTGCGCGTGGCACAGAAGCTCACCAAAATGGGCTTTCGCGGCAGCCAGACGGGCGAGCTGGTATACACCGACTGCCATGTGCCGGTGGACAATCTGCTCGGCGCAGAGAACGGCGGCGTCGGCATCCTGATGACGGGTCTGGACCTGGAGCGCGCCACCATCGCTTCGATCTGCCTGGGCATCGCCGAGCGGGCGCTGCAGCTATCGGTCGACTACGCGCGCAGCCGGCGGCAGTTCGGCCGCCCGATCGCCGATTTCGAGATGATCCAGGCCAAGCTCGCCGACATGTATGTGGGGGTCGAGACGATGCGCACCCTCATCTACCGGGTGCTCGCGGCCGCCGAGAGCGTCGGCGCGCAGGGCGGGGGACGCGGCAGCATCCATGCCCAGAGCGCCGCATCGGTGCTGTATGCGGCCGAGAGCATGGGCCGGGTGCTGTCTGACGCGCTGCAGATCCACGGCGGTAACGGTTACATCTGGGAGTCGGAGATCAACCGCCTGTACCGCGCGATCAAGCTGCTGGAGATCGGCGCGGGTACCAGCGAGATCCGGCGGCTGATCATCGCGCGAGAATTGCTGGGCAGCACCGACGCGGTCTGAGCCAGGCGGCGGCGCGCGCCGGGCCCGCCCAGCGGCTCTGTAAAACCTTACCCGCCGGCGCAGCAAATTTTCCGTAGGACAGCCCGGGAAATTCGCACCCGGCCCGCATGCCCGCACGGGTTATGGGTATGGATCTTGCTCAATCCCTGCATGGTCACAGCGCGCACAGGCGCGCGCACGGAGGCAAGATGAACAGGACACATGCATGGGTCGCGGGCGCTGCGCTGAGCGTCGCCGCGCTGGGTTGCGGTGCGGTATTGGCACAGAACACTCCCGAGGCGAATCCCGGATCGGTACCTCGCAGCGTCGGGGCCCCGCCGGCCGCGGCCGAGCCGAGCGCTGCCACGCCCGGAACCGTCGGGGACGAGGCCACCGGTCGCGTGGATCGGGCAGCCACTCAGCGCTTCATCAACGAGGCGGCTGACGCAAATCTCGCCGAGATCGCCGAGGCACACTACGCGGTGGATCATTCCCGCAGTTCGGAGGTCAAACAGTTCGCCCAGAGGATGATCCACGATCACACGATGGCGAACGATCAGCTGACGATGATCGCCATGGCGCACGGCTATGCAATTCCGGTCGCGCCCAGCCATCACGATGAGGCATCCCTGCACCGGCTCGAGCAAGCGCACGGCAAGCGCTTCAATGCCGATTATTCCACGGCGCAGGCGAGCGATCATCGCGAAGTGATCAGCATGTTCCGTCGCGCCGCGCAGGATCCGCGCATCGCGCCCTCGGTGCGTCAGTTCGCACAGCAGACGCTGCCGGTGCTGCAGGACCATCTGCACATGGCCAATCAGCTGGTGGCGACCGAGGGTGGAGGGAATCACCGCGCCGGTTGAGACGGCTCGAGCGCAGGCGATCCAGTTTGCGGCCGCTGACGGGCTGCGAGGACAAGCAAAGGAGCGGAGCTGACGCCCGTCAGCTCCGCGAGGAAAACTTCAACGATGCGCGCCGTGTGCCTCGCCACCCTTGCGGCCGGCTTCGCGCGCCTTCTCACGATCGTTGGCAAAATTGCCGGGATTGTTTTCCTTGCCCTGGCTCTGACCGCCCTTGCTGGCGATCTCACGCTGCATCTCCGCATCCATCGACGCGAAGCCGCGCTTTGATTTGGGAGTGCGGTTCTCCGGCTTGGTGTACTGATTGTGACCACTGGGATTGTTGTTCGGCATGACCTCTTCCTCTGTAGCTGGCGCGATTGTGTGCATCCTGCAGAAAGGTCCTCCTGGACAGGACAGTGGTTTGCAATCGTTATGCCACGCTCGCCTGCGCACGCCGGGGGCGCCGGTGCGCGGCGGAGGATGCCTTGCTGCGACGCGCAGCGGGCGCGCTGAAGCGATCAATGGCCGCGCGCACCGAGCGCTCGGCTTTGGCGTAATCGCTCCAGGGCTTATCGCGCGCGAGCAGTGTGGGGGCGCTTCTGACCGTGTAGCGCATGGGATCCAGTCCGCGCCGCACCTGCTGCCAGTTCAGCGGCATTGAAACCGGTGCGCCGGCACGCGCGCGTGCCGAGAGGGGTGCGACTGCCGTGGACATGCGATCGTTGCGCAGGTAATCGAGAAAAATCCGTCCTACGCGTGCCTTCTTCGCCATCGTCGTCAGATAGCGCTCGGGAGAATCTGCCGCCATCGCGGCGCAGAGCGCCTGCGCAAACCCCTTGGCGCTCGGCCAGTCGAGCCCGCGACGCTCCTCGCTCAGGGGCGTGACGACATGCAGGCCCTTGCCGCCGGTCGTCTTGCAGAACGAGACCAGCTCGAGCGCCTCGAGCCGCTGGCGCAGCTCGAGGGCGGCCTGCACCACCGCATCGAAGGAGACATCGGGTGCCGGGTCCAGATCGAACACCAGCCGCCCGGGAACATCGTAACGGCCGGGCCGACAGTTCCAGGGGTGCAGTTCCAGCGCAGCGATCTGCGCTGCGGCGATCAGGCCTTCGACACGATTGATGACCACGTAGGGCTCGCGATCGCCGCTGACGTGCGCGAGTTCCAGCAGGCTCGAGTTGCCGCGCATGGCATGACGCTGGAAGAAGCGCTGTCCATCGATGCCATCGGGCGCACGCACGAGCGAGACCGGGCGGCCGGCGATGTGCGGCAGCAGCCACTCACCGACAGCCTCCAGATAGTGCGCCAGATCGAGCTTGCTGACGGGCCGCCCATCGCCCGCATCCGGCCAGAGCGTCTTGTCCGGCTGCGAGATCGTCACACCCAGCACACTCGCCGGACCGGAGGGACCGGAGGGACCGGCTGACGCAGGCGCTGCAGCCAATGCCGCCGCCCCTCGCGCGCGCTTCGCGGGCGTCGAGCGCGCGCTCGCAGGATCGGCCTGTACGCTGGCGGCAGAGTTTGCGGCGGTTCGACGGGCGCTGCGCTCCACGCTCTCGGTGCTCTGAACCTGCTCGACGCCGATCTCCGCGGCTGGCTTGTCCTCGCGCAGGCCCTTAAAGGCCGCCTGACGAACGATGCCCGCATCGGTCCAGCCCGCGAATTCGATTTCAGCGACCAGCTTGGGCACGACCCAATGAACCGTCCAGGCGATGCGCGGCACCTGCCCGGCGGGAAATGGACAGCGCTGGCTCTCCAGCGGCTGCAGTCGCCGCGTCAGCTCGCGCACGACCGCGCCTGCGAATCCGGTGCCGACGCGCCCGGCATAGCTCAGCTTGCCATCGCGATACACGCCGACCAGCAGCGAGCGCAGGCGCCGTGCTTCGCTGGTCCAGCCACCGATAATGACTTCCTGACCCGCGCGACACTTGCTCTTGACCCAGGTGCCCACGCGACCGGATAGATAGGGTGCATCGAGGAGCTTGGAGACGATGCCTTCCAGATGCATGCGACAGGCCGACTGCAGCACCGTCTGGGCTTCGGCTTCGAAATGATCCACATAACGCAGTGGCCCCGCGTCCTCGCCGAGCAGCTGCGCGAGCCGCTGCTTGCGCTGGCGCAGTGGCAGCGCCCGCAGATCCTCGCCCTCGGCAAACAGCGCATCGAAGGCGAAGAACACCAGCCCGGCCGTCCTGCCACTCGACAGCGCGGACTGCAGCGCCTGAAAGCTCGGGGCACCGCTCTCATCCAGGCTCGCCACCTCCCCGTCGAGGATGCAATCGGGCAGCGCCCGTGCCGCTGCACAGATCTCCGGGAAGCGCTCGCTCCAGTCGAGGCCCTTGCGCGTGCGCAGCGCCGCGCGACCGCCCTGCACACGCAGCTGCAGGCGATAGCCGTCGAACTTGACCTCATGGACCCACCCGCTCTCGTCGGGCGGTCGCGGCACGAGCTTGCAGAGCTGCGGCTCGATGAACTCGGGCATCACCGCAGCCGCCGCGGTGCGCCGCCTGGGCGCCGCATGCGCGCGTCCCCGGGCACGAGGCGACGCGGCCGGGCGCGCGGCCGGGCCTGCCGGCATGGCCGACAGCTGCGCGAGCGCCTGGCGCAATGAGCCGCCCGCGGCGGTGGAGGGCGCGGCCTGCGCCCGGTTCGATTGCCACACGGCATTGCCACGCCCGCGCCCGGTGCGCGAGCGCATGAAGGGCGTCGGGCCGCGGCCCTCGCCTGCGCCGATCTGCGCGAGGGTGCGCCCCGAACCGACCGAGCGGTCCTCTTCGAGCAGCCGTGCCGCCTGCGCCGCATCGGTCGCAGCGGCGTCGCGATGTTTGATCAGCAGCCAGTTGTTGCGCTTGCCCTCGCGCCGCATGCGCACCAGCGCCCACTCCCCATGCAGCCGCTCGCCCTCCAGTGCGAACTTCAGCTGCCCGGCACGCAGCGCCCGTCGGGCATCGACCCCCGGCAGGGGCGCCCAATAACCGCGGTCCCACAGCTGCACCGTGCCACCGCCATACTGTCCCTGCGCAATGGTGCCTTCGAAATCGCCGTAATCGAGCGGATGGTCCTCCACTTCCACGGCGAGGCGCTTGTCGGCGGGATCGAGCGATGGACCGCGCGTGACCGCCCAGGACTTGAAGACCCCATCGAGCTCCAGACGCAGATCGTAGTGCAGGCGTCGCGCGGCATGCTTCTGAATGACAAAGCGCAGCTGCGCCGCGGGGGCGACGGCCTCGCGGCCGCTCGGCTCGGCGGTCTTGCGGAAATCGCGCTTGGCGCGATAGGTCGACAGCTTGGTGCGTGCCACGGCGCTCTCCATCGGCAGCCGCAACTTGAGCGGCGCATGCGCCATGAGAGCGCAATCGTCGGCAGCGAACAAGCAGCGAGCCCCTGCGCTGCTACCGGCCTGCTCTTACTGCGGCGTCAGGGCGGCGGTATGATCGGAGCATTCTCGCGGGCACCGGGAGCACCATGTCTGCAGCGCGTATCTTCGTACTCAATGGGCCGAATCTGGACTTGCTGGGGCAGCGCGAGCCGCAGATCTACGGCACCAGCACGCTGGCCGATGTCGAGGCGCTCTGTCGCAGCACCCTGGCGGGACAGCCGTTCGAGCTGGTGTGCAGGCAGACCGCGGCCGAGCACGAGATGGTTGGCTGGCTGCACGAGGCACGCCACTGCGCCGGCATCGTCATCAATGGCGCAGGCTTCAGCTATCACTCCGTGCCGGTTCTGGATGCGCTGCTGGCCTGCGAATGCCCGATCGTGGAAGTGCACATCAGCAATTTATACCGGCGCAGCGAGCCCTGGCGCACGCGCTCGATTCTCGCCACTGCGGCGCGCGGGGTGATCACGGGCCTGGGCATCGAGGGCTATCGGTTGGCACTCGAGTACCTGCTGCGCTCGCGCGCGGGGCAGTAACCGGAAGGGTCCCGTTCGCTGCGGCTCAGTGCAGCTGGAAATTGATCCCGAGCAGAAAGGCGCGGCCGGGCCCGGCCTCGTAGTACTGCGCACTGGTGTTGTTGACGATGACCGAGCCGGCGTAGGCACGGTTCGCAAGGTTATCGGCGCGTGCGAACAGCCGCAGATCCCCGGCCGACAGATGCAGCGTGTAATCGGTCGCGATCCCGATCAGATCGTAGGCCCCGGCATAGTTGTGATTGGCATCGTCCGCATAGACCGCCGAGACGTAGCTGTCGCTGAGCAGCCAGCGCCAGTCCGCACTGGTCTGCCAGGCAAGCTGCGCGAACAGGTCGTGCGGCGGCAGCCCGGGGATGCGATTGCCCACCGCCACGTAGGTGCTCGGCGTCAGGCACGGCACCGCCGAGCAGGTGAGGTAGGAGCTGCGCACGGTGGCATCCAGATAGGTGTACGAGAGCTGCAGGGCGAGGTCGGATCGCAGCCGCGTCTGCGTGCTGAGCTCCACGCCCTGATGGCGCGTGCGCGGGGCATTGCAGTAGGTGCTGCGACCACCCGTGTTGGAACAGAGCACCAGCTCATTGAGCGTATCGGAGCGAAACAAGGCAAGCTCCGCATCGAACGCCTGGCCGCTGCGCAGCTTTGCGCCGAGCTCGTAGCTGTGCGAGCGGGCCGCCTGCAGCAATGTGTCCAGTCCCGCCGCTCCGCTGGGACGATAGGCGAGCTCATCGAGCGTCGGGGTCTCGAAACCGTTGCCGATGGAGGCGTAGAGATTCAGATGCGGATCGACCTGAAACAGCACCCCGCCCACCGGGGAGCTGGCCGAGTAGCTGACCGCGCCGCTGCCGTTCTGTCCGCTCGGCGGTATGTACAGCGCCGTGGAGCGGATGCTGACGGCACTGCGCCGGTAGCCGGCGAACACGCTCCAGCGATCGATCGGTCCCCACTGGCTCTGCACGTACTGGTCCAGGTCGTACACATCATCGATCTCGCTTCGGCGCAGCGCCCCCTGCACACCGAGCTGTGAGCCGATGAAATTGTTGAACCCCTCGCGGTGCTCATCGAGCATGTCGTACGTGAGCCCGGCCGTGATATTCCACGGCGCGCCGAGCAGCTGCGACTGGTAGATCCAGCGCGGCTCGACCCCCCCGAAGCCGTTACCGAGCGATACCAGGCCGCCGGGGCTGGTGGGTGCATTCTGCGTCGTCACGGGGATTGCCTGAAATTGCAGCACGTCGCGATGGCCTCCATAGGCCATGAGCTGCAGGGAGTTGTTGGGGCTGATCGGCACATCGTAGAGAGCGCCGAGTTGCATCTGGTCGGCGCTCTTGCGCGTGTTGTACTGCGCCGCGCTCGGTGCGGTCCCCTGCGGATTGGCGGCGAACTGCGCGCGCGTGAGCCCGAGCGGATCCTGCGCGTCGGGCCCATTGAAGAGATTCAGCACCACCGTGAGGCGCGTGCCTCCCGAAAAGCCGAAATCCCACTTGCCACCCAGGGAGCTGCGCTGGGCCGCACTGTGACCGCGCGAGCCGGCGGTGCCAAACTGCGAGGCGCCGACGTTGTAGTTGAAAGCGCTGTCGCCGCCCTGCACATCGGCACTGAAACGTCGCTCTTGAAAGCTGCCGTAGACGACCCCGGCATCGGCACTCAGGGGACCGTGTCCGTCGGCGGTGAAGAGCTGGATGACCCCACCGGCCGAGTTGCCATAGAGCACGGAGAACGGGCCGCGCAGCACCTCGATGCGCGCCGCACTGGCCAGGTCGAACTGCGATACCTCGCCCTGTCCGTCGGGCTGGCTCTGTGGGATGCCGTCCATGTAGATGCGCACCCCGGCGATGCCGAAGGGGGCGCGGGCGCCAAAGCCGCGGATCGAGATCTGCTCATCCTGGGCATAGTTCTGCCGGTCGCGTGCGATCAGTCCGGGCACCCCCGCCAGCGATTCGGATGCATTGACCCCCAGGGCGTCCTGGGCGATTGGGACACTGTCGATGGCGGCCGGCACGTCGAAACTGCTCTGTGCCAGGCGCGTCGCCGTGACGGTCACTGCCGTCAGGGTGTCAGTCTCCCCTGGCGCGGCGGCCCCGGCCTCGTCGGCACGCGCCTGCCAGGCGCAGGCAAACAGACTGAGGGCCGCGACGGCCCCCGCAGCGATGCTTCTCAATGCTATCCCCTGCCGATTTGAGCCCTGCGAGGATAAGGCAATGCCGCAGGCGCATCAAAATTCCCGCGGGAGGACAGCGCGGGTTCAGGCCGCCACGCGCCGGGCGATGTCGCCGTCGAACGCGGCGGCAATCACATCCTCCACGCGTTCGGCAAAGACCAGCTGCAGCATGTCGCGTGCACTGGCGGGGATGTCCTCGAGATCGCGCCGGTTGCGCGCCGGCAAAATCACGGTGCGGATCCCGGAGCTCGCGGCCGCCACGGTCTTCTCCTTGATGCCGCCGACCGGCAGCACCAGGCCGCGCAGGCTGATCTCCCCGGTCATCGCCACGTCGTGACGCACCGTGCGCTGGGTCAGCAGCGACAGTAGCGAGGTGAAGATCGCCACCCCGGCACTGGGGCCGTCCTTGGGAACCGCACCGGCCGGCACATGAATATGCAGGTCGGACTTCTCGAACACCTGCGGATCGATGCCCAAGCGCTCGGCCTGGCCCTTGACCAGGGTCACCGCGGCCTGGGCACTCTCCTTCATGACCTCGCCAAGTTGTCCGGTGAGGATGAGGCGGCCGGAGCCCGGCACGCGCCCGCTCTCCACGAACAGGATGTCGCCGCCGACCGGTGTCCAGGCGAGCCCGGTCGCCACGCCCGGCACGCTCGTGCGCATGGCCACTTCGTTCTCAAAGCGCGGTGCCCCGAGCGTCGGCGGCAACTCGTCGGGGCCGATGCGGATAGGTCCGGGCTCTCCGGCGGCAATCGCAACGGCGGCATGGCGCAGCACGGCGCCGATCTCGCGCTCGAGATTGCGCACGCCCGCCTCGCGCGTGTAGTCGCTGATGATCCGGCGCAGAGCCGTATCGGCGATCTCGACCTGCTCGGCCTTCAGGCCATTGGCCCGCAGCTGCCGGCGCAGCAGGTAGCGCTTGGCAATCTCGAGCTTCTCCTCGCGCGTGTAGCCGGCGAGCTGGATGACTTCCATGCGATCGCGCAGCGGCGCCGGCATGGTGTCGAGCACGTTGGCGGTGCCGATGAACAGCACGCGGCTCAGATCAAACGGCACGCCGAGATAGTTGTCGCGGAAAGTGTGGTTCTGCTCCGGATCGAGCACCTCCAGCAGCGCCGAGGATGGATCGCCCTGAAAGCTTGCCGAGACCTTGTCGACCTCATCGAGCATCATGACGGGATTGCGCACACCGGCCTTGCGCAGTGCCTGCACGATGTTGCCCGGCAGGGCGCCGACGTAGGTCCGGCGATGGCCGCGGATCTCGGCCTCATCGTGCACCCCGCCCAGGCTGACGCGAACGAACTTCAGCCCCAGGGCGCGGGCGATGGACTGTCCGAGCGAGGTCTTGCCCACTCCCGGGGGGCCCACGAAGCACAGGATCGGGCTGTGTCCCTCGGGATTGAGCTTACGCACCGCGAGGAATTCGAGGATGCGCCGCTTGATCTTCTCGAGCCCGAAGTGATCCTCATCGAGGATGCGGCGTGCACGCTCGATGTCGATCTGCTCCTGATCTAGCTTGCCCCAGGGCAGCGCGAGCATCCACTCCAGCCAGGAGCGCGTCATCGAGTACTCGGCGCTGCCCTCGCCCATGCGCTCGAGGCGCCCGATCTGCGTGCGCACATGCTCCTCGACCTCGGTGGGCATGGCGGCACGCTCGAGCTCCTCGCGCAGTTGCGCCGACTCCTCCCCGCCCTCCTGGTCCTCGCCGAGCTCCTTGCGGATCTGGCGCAGCCGCTCGCGCAGTACCGCCTCTTTCTGCCGCTCGTCGAAGGCGGCGCGCGTACGCTCATCGATCTGGCGCGAGATGCGCAGCACCTCGACCCGCTGGCGCAGGAACTCGAGCACCACGTCGAGCCGCTCGCGCAGGCCGAAGGTAGCGAGCACCTCCTGCTTCTCGATGGGCTTCAGGTCCAGAAAGCTTGCGATCAGGTCCACCAGCGCCGGCAGCGATTCGATGCTGCGGATCGCAGTGGCAAGCTCGGCCGGTACCTGCGGCAGCAGCTGCAGCGCCTCCACTGCCAGCTCTCGCAGTCGCAGCCCGCGCGCCTCGATCTCCGGATTGACCGTGGTCGGCTCGGGATGCTGCTCGATGCGCGCCACCCAGAAGGGGTCACGCTGCACGAAGTCCAACACGCTGAATCGCTGCTCACCCTGGCAGATCAGGTGATGCGTGCCGTCGGCCGCCGTCACGTAGCGCACGATGCTTGCGATCGTGCCGATGCGATGCAGGCCCTCGGCTGCAGGGTCCGCCTCCGAGGCGTCCCGTTGCAGCAGCAGGCCCACTCGCCGGTGGGACTTGACCGCTTCCTGCGCCCCGGCGACCGTGCGCTCGCGGCTGATGGCAATCGGCAGCACCACCTGCGGAAACAGCACGGAATTGCGCACCGGAAGGATGATGAGGACGTCCTCGCCCTCGCTGCGCGCAGCACCCGGCTCGGCCTCGGGCACCTCAGCCTTCGGCACGACCGACGCGCCGTCAGCCGATGCGCTCTCGCCCTGCCCGGCGCTCATGTCCAGTCCCCCAGCAGGCGGATCTGCATGCAGCCGGCGTAGAACTCCTGCGCTGCCAGCTCGTAGCGACCGGCGGGCAGCTCGATGCGCCGCTCCATCTGCCCATAGGGAATTTCCAGACGCAGGATCCGGGCCTTACCGGGCGGAACGACCCAGCGGCTCTGCGCCCGCACCCGCAGCCCACCGCTGACCAGCTCGACCGACACGTCTTCGGGTCGCACGCCCGGCATCGCCACCACCACCCGCAGCTCCCGATCGAGCAGGAACATGTCCACGGGCGGCTCCCACACGGGTGCCCGCCGGGGGGCCGAGGACAACAGCTCGAAGAAGCGCCGGTGGCGTCTCTCGGCTTCGTCCAGCAGCGCAACGGCGCGCGCCCACATCGAGACCCCGTTGTTGTCCAGGCCCATTCCGGCTCTCCGCGTGATCTGAAGGGGAGACTTATCACATCCCCTCCCCGCGCGGTACCCGGTTCCTCGATCTGCTGCGCGCGGATGCTGCAACACGGCGCAAGCGCGACGGGGACCATGCGAGACCGCGAAGGCTCCCCCCAGGCATATCGGGCAGCACGCGTGCTGTCGGAGTGCGCCGATGGCGAAGCGCCCACGATCCGCCTTGTCGCTGTTCATGACCTGCCTCGTAGCAACTAATGTGCTGCACCGCGACCTACCAATCGTCCTACTGCGACTTCCCAACTTCAGCGGTAGACTTCGCCCACGACTCACACGAGAGTCCGTAGGGGCCGGTTCCATGATCGCTCTGGATAATTCCAAACAGTCCACCGCCGCTCCCACCTCGCCGCGCGGCGCGCCCGCACCCTGCAGCGATGCCCCGCTCGGTCAACACTTCGAAGTCAGCGCGCTGCGCGATGCGAGCGCGGAGCTCGTCTATGGTTGTGTCGATTGGTTCATCTACGGCGCGGAGGCTCGCATCGGCGGCGCGCCTGCGTCGCTCACGGCCTGAACACAGCCTCGTCGGTTCATTCGCCCGCGCACTCGCCGAGCCCTCAGGCACTCGCGCGCCGGCATCACGCCGGTGCAACCGCGGCGCAGCCGCACCTGCGCAGAGCACTCACTGATAGTTTCAAGGGTTGATAGACCGCGCATCGAGCGCAGCGGGTTGATGCGCACTGGATGGCAATCACCCTGCACGCATCGACGATGGGAGGATCCTTTGCAATTGCGTGAAGTCTTTATCTGGCGACACTATTGACCATTGCTCTTTATGGTTAAACGGAGTGAAGATCCCATTGCCTGTAACGAGCAACGATGACATCGACGGCACGCGCGCATGCATCGGGACATCGCCAGGCGCGCAGGGTGCCAACCATCCATCGATCTGTCTGGAGAGGAGTGACGAATGCCAGTAGCGACCACACCCAACGCCCGCAACACGCGTAAGACCCCCTCGAGCAAGCCAGCTCGCAAGGCCCCGGTCAGCGCCGCGCCGCCGATCGATCCGGAACGCCGCCGCGCACTGATCGCCGAAGCCGCCTATTTCCGCGCCGAGCGTCGCGGCTTCGCGCCCGGACACGAGGCGGAAGACTGGCTGGCTGCCGAAGTCGAGGTCGATACCGCGTTGACGGTCGGGGTTCCTTCGGCGAACACGCCCGCGATGCAGTAGCACGCAGTCCGCGTTTCAGACGCGGCGCGTGGTCGCGATATGAAGCGGGTGCCCCGCGCGGCACCCTGGAGGCCTTGATTTCCTCAGTCTGCCGAGACGCACCCCGCCAGCCCTTGTCGGCACAGCCGGCGTCTCAAACCACTCGCCGGGGCAGCTTCACCTGCAGTTCATGGAGCCGCCCCTCGAGCTCGGCGACTCGATCCAGCAGCCCGAGCACCAGCAGCAGCGCCGAAGCATCCAGCTCGAAATCCTGCTGCAGGCGGTGCGCGCGGCGCGCGGCCGTCAGCGCCCGGGCTCCGTACTGAGGCGGCGCCGCGGCAGGATCCATCGGCTCGATGCCCCCGGCGTGAACCAGCTCCTGCAGCAGGCTCGGGGGAAGCCCGGAGCGCTCCAGCAGCTCATCGAAGGACAGGGTCTCTGCCTCCAGCCAGATGACCTCATTCAGATCAATGCGCATGGCTGCCCTCCTCTGACAGGTGTGCGCGCGGATTGAAGCTCGAGGCCTCGCCGAGCTCACGATAGAGGGTGCGCTCGCGCTCGTTGGCCTCGTGCGGCAGCACGATCGAGACGACGGCATACAGGTCGCCGGGCTCCCCGCGCGGTCTGGGCAGGCCGCGTCGGGGCAGGCGCAGCTGCCGGGCCGCCTGGGTGCCCGCCGGTATCTTCAGGCGCACGGCGCCGCCGGGCGTGGGTACCTCCACGGAAGTTCCGAGTACGGCCTCCCAGGGCGCAAGGGGCAGGTCCAGGTACAGATCATGCCCGTTGGCGCGGTACACCGGGTGCGGGCGTAGCGAGATATCCAGGTACAGATCGCCGTTCCGACCGCCGTTGAAACCGCGGCCGCCCTTGCCGGCCAGGCGCAGACGCTGGCCCTGTGTGGCGCCCTTGGGAATTCGCGCGCGAAAAGCCTGCGGCACCGGGCGCAGCCGACCCTGCTCGTCGTACTCGGGCATGGCGAGGTCCAGATCGATGTGAGTGCCGGCAAAGGCCTCTTCGATACTGATGGGCACCGCCACCTCGAAATCACGCCCTGGCATCGACATCTGGGCCCGTCCCCCGGCGCTGCGGGCAAAGCCGGCGCCCAGGTGCGCGAACAGATCGCTGAGGTCCACCTGCTCGTTGAAGGCTGAACTCTCCCCGAAGGGCCCCTGCCACTGCTGCTGCCAATCCGGCGGCGGCCGGAAGTCCTCACCTGGACGGTGACTGCCGAGCTGATCGTAGGCCGCTCGCTTCTGCGGGTCCTTGAGCGTCTGATAGGCCTCCGCGACCTCCTTGAACTTCGCCTCGGCGTCCGGCTCCTTGGAGACATCCGGATGGTACTTGCGGGCGAGCTTGCGGTACGCCTGCTTGATCTGCTCCTCGCTGGCATCGCGTGCCACGCCGAGTACTGCGTAGTAGTCCTTGTACTGCATCTGACCCTCGACCGACGCGCCGCCTGGCGCTGGATGGGACTGCCCGGTGCCGCTCTAGCATGCAACGACGCACGGGTCGCGCGCCATCGGCTGCATGCACCTGGCGGGCACGTTACACTCTGCGGCACGACGCGAGCGGGGGGCAGGTCTTCCGTGGTCCCCGCGCGCGCGAGGGAGCACCCATGAAAAGAATCTGCGCTGCCACCATGAGCCTGGCCGCCGCATTGACGCTGGCCGCCTGTGGATCGGACAGCACCACCTCCACGGTCAGCAGTGCCACCACGCGCGGCAGTCTGGTCGAGAATCCGCCGCTGCGCATCGCCTCGCTGGATGCCGCGGACTTTCAGGCCCAGCTCGGTGCCAGCAGCGCCGGCGCGCAGCTGCTGCAGCTCACCGGGGCACCGGCCTGCGGTGTGGATTTCTATTATCTGAAATTCTGGACGGTCGGCGGGGCCGGAGAGGCCACCGAGTCCTCGGGCGCGATGATGGTGCCGACGGGATCCGGAGCCGGCTGCTCGGGTTCGCGCCCGATCCTGCTCTACGCCCATGCGACGGAGACCAACAAGCTCCTCAATATCGCCGACATCACCAATCCATCCAATACCGAGGGCGCCCTCATTGCGGCGATGTTCGCTGCACAGGGCTATATCGTCGTCGCCCCGAATTATGCCGGCTATGACATCTCGACACTCGGATACCACCCTTTCGTGAACGCCACGCAGCAGTCCGATGAGATGATCGACATCCTGACCGCCGCCCGCACCGCGCTGCCTCACACGCTTGCGGCGTCGACCAAGGATAGTGGGCAGCTGCTGGTGGCCGGCTACTCGGAAGGGGGCCACGTGGCCGTCGCGACCGTGAAGGCGCTGGAAGCTGCCGGGCAGCCCGTCACCGCCGCCTCGGGCGGCTCGGGACCCTACGCGCTCGAGGCTTTCGGTGATGCCATCATGTTCGGCAATGTCAACCTCGGCTCCACGGAATTCGCCCCGCTGCTCATCACGAGCTACCAGCACGAATTCGGCAATATCTACAGCAGCACCAGCGACATCTATTCATCGACCTACGCGAGCGGCATCGACACGCTGCTGCCCAGCGCGACCCCCATCGATACGCTGTTTGCCACCAACAAGCTGCCCGAGACGGCGCTGTTCGACAGCACCACGCCTGTGGTCACGGTGCCCGGCAGCACCCTGTTGTCGGCGGAACTGACCGCGGCGCTGGCCGTGCCCCCCGCCAACAGCAGCCCGGAGGCGCCGATCTTCGATCTGGGCTTCGGTAATCCTTATCTGATCAACAACGCCACGCGCGTCGCCTACGCGGAAGATGCCGCCACGGATCCCGACGGCGAAGACACGCCATTGACGGGCATGGCGGCCTCCCCCGCGCTGGCGCCCGCTGCACCCACTGATCCGCTGCGCAAGGCGTTCTATCTGAATGACATGCGCAGCTGGTACGGCTCGATGGTTCCCGGCGCGCCGCTGCTCCTGTGTGGAGGGGAGAACGATCCGACCGTCTTCTATCCGGTGAACACCGGCACCATGGCGGCCTTCTGGAGCGGTGTGCCGACGGTGTCCACACTCGATGTGGATCCGGCCGGCGGGCCCTCGGGGCCATACGCAGCCATCCAGGGCGCCTTCCAGGCAAGCGAGGCGCAGCAGCTCGCGTACCTGCAGACCGCTGCGGGGGGCGGCCTGTCGGCGACGGCAGCCGGGGAGCAGCTGGTCGAGGGTTACCACGTCGCGGTCGACACTTTCTGCGCGCTCGCCGCGCGCGCCTTCTTCACGCAAGTCCTGGCGGAGTAGTCATGATGAAACGCCTCGCATGGACCGCACTGGCGCTGCTACCCCTGGCCTTCGCGACCGCCCCGTCCGCACACGCGGACAGCGCCGATGATCTGCCCCCTCCCAACACCGTGCGCGTGGGACTGTACGACGTCATGTATCACGTGCACGCCCAGGACCTCGCGGGGCCCTACGTCCCTGCCGGGGTGGGCCTGGACGTGCAGGACGTGCAGACCGTGTATCTCGCCTACGTGCGCGAGTTCTTCTATCACCTGGATGTGGAGCTCGCCTTCGGCGTGCCGCCGCTCACCAAGACCGTGGGTCGCGGCCCCGCGCGGCTGGGCTCGGTGCCCTACGACGGCGAGGTGATCTCCACGGCGCGCTGGCTCGCCCCCTCGCTGGTGGCCAACTACGTGTTCCTGAGTCCCGAGCACCATCTGCGTCCCTACATCGGCGTCGGCATCAACTACACGAGCTTCTATGACCGCAATTCCACTGCCTACGGCAATGCCGCCAGCGGCGGACCGACGCGCCTGTCGCTGAGCTCCTCGGTTGGCCCGGTCGGCACCGTGGGACTCACCTATCGCATCGATCGGCGGTGGGCCCTTTATGCCTCCTATTCCTTCTCGGAAGTTCAGACCAATCTCGTCGCCGACACCGCCGGGGTGATCCGCACCACCCACGTGAGCTTCGGTCCCCAGGCGCTGATCGTGGCGGCCGGCTTCTCGTTCTAGTCCCGCCCGCGAAAGGCTACGTCAGGCGATTCAGGCCGTTGTAGGCCGCGACGCGGTAGGCCTCGGCCATGGTGGGATAGTTGAACGTGGTCTCGGTGAAGAAGCGCACGTTGTTGATGTCTTGGCTGGCCATGACGGTCTGGCCGATGTGCACGATCTCCGCGGCGCCGTCCCCGAAGCAGTGCACGCCGAGCACGCGCAATGTCTGCGTGTGGAACAGCAGCTTCAGCATGCCGATGCGCTCGTTGGCCAGCTGGGCACGCGCCAGGCTCTTGAAGCTCGCACGGCCCACCTCGTAGGGGACGTGCTGCTCGATGAGCTCGCGCTCGGTAAGCCCCACCGAGGAGATCTCGGGCAGCGTATAGATGCCGCTGGGGATCAGCTCGGCGTGCGCCGCGGCACTCACCGGGTCGATCAGGTGCCGCGCCGCGCGGCAACCCTGCACGTAGGCGGCGCTGGCCAGCGCCGGGGGACCGCAGACATCACCGACTGCATAAATGTTTGGCACGGCGGTCTGGAAGTGCGCATTGACCGGCAGCTGCCCACGCGAATTGGCGCTCAGACCCACAGCCTCGAGATTCATGCCGTCGGTGTTGCCTGTGCGCCCGTTGGCCCACAGCAGCAGATCGCAGCGGATGCGCCGCCCGCCGGCGAGCTCGAGCACCAGGTCGTCCTCGCGTGCATGCAGCTGAGCGAACTGCTCATGGTGATGGATCACGCAGCCCTGCTCGTGCAGATGATAGGACAGCGCCTCGGTGATCTCGTCATCGAGAAAGGACAGCAGCCGCTGCTGCGTGTTGATCAGCGTGACCTTGCAGCCCAGGGTGAGGAAGATCGAGGCGTACTCGCAGCCGATGACACCGGCGCCGAAGATTGCGACGACGAAGGGATTGCCGCCGTAACGCAAAATGCTGTCGCTGTCGCGCACGCGCGGATGCGAGAAATCCAGCTCCGGCGGATGATAGGGACGCGAACCGGTGGCGATGACGATATGCTCGGCGCCGACACGCTGGGCCGCGCCCTGCGACGTGCGCACTTCGATCGTATGCGCGTCGGTGAACCAGGCCGAGCCGGTCAGCACCGGCACGCGGTTGCGCTCATAGAAGCGCCGGCGCATCGTCGTCTGTGCCTCGATGACGCCGGAGGCGCTGGACAGCAGCGTCGGATAGTCGATGTTCAGCTGCGATCGCAGCGGCGCGAGCAGCGGATTGTCGCGCGCTGCGCGCAGGGTTCTCGCCGCCTGGCGCAATGCCTTGCTCGGAATCGTCGCCCAGTGCGTGCAACCGCCGCCCACTTCGGCGAAGCGCTCGATGACGGCCACGCGCCGTCCGGACTTGGCGGCCATCATCGCCGCCCCCTCTCCGGCGGGTCCGGTCCCGATCACCAGCACGTCATAGGAATCCATGGGCACATGGTAGCCCAAGGCACGGGGCACGCCGCGAGCCGCGACGTGCGGCTCGCGACTGGCTCACACCGCGCTTGCCAGCGGTGCGCTGATCGTCTCGAGCGAGCGCCCTTCGGCATCCACGCCCAGGAAGATTTCGGTCACCCCGGCCGCCACCAGCAGCACCGCCGCCAGGGCGTAGCCGCCGGCCACATGCCAGCGCTCACCCGAGCCGATCAGCCAGCCGAACAGCAGCGGTGAGAGGCTGCCGCCCAGGGCCGTGCCACCGGCGTAGGCGAGCGCGATCGCCAGCGCGCGCGCTTCGAGCGGGAAAATCTCGCTGGCGGTCAGATACGCGGAGCTGGCAGCCGCGGAAGCGAAGAAGAAAATCACCATCCACGCGGCAGTCTGGCTGAAGGCCGTGAGCACGCCGTCGCCGAACAGCACGGCGGTGAGCAACAGCAGCACCGCACTCAGGATGAAGGTGCCCGCGATCATGCGCCGGCGGCCGATGGTATCGAACAGCGGGCCGAGCAGCAGCGGGCCGGTCAGATTGCCGATCGCGAGCGTCATCATGTACAGGCCGATGCGGCCGCTTGGCACGTGATAGAAGCGCGTCAGGATCAACCCATAGGTGGAGAATACCGCGTTGTAGAGAAACGCCTGCCCCGTCATCAGCACAAGCGACAGCACGCTGCGGCGCCGATGCGTCTCGAGCATGGAGCGCAAGATCAGTCCCAGGCCAAAGACGCGCCGCGGATGGATCTCGAGTGTGCCCTGCGCAGGTGCGAGCGTGCTGCCGGTTTCCCGCACCACTCGCTGCTCGATGTCGCGCAGCGTGCGATCGGCCTGCTCGCTGTGACCATGCGTGATGGACCAGCGTGGGCTCTCCGGTACCAGCCGTCTCAGCGCGAGCACCGACAGGCCCAGCACCGCGCCCAGCCCAAAGCCCACGCGCCAGCCGATGCTCGTGGGGAGCCAGTGAGGATTGAGGATCACCAGCGATACCCCCGCACCGGCCGCCGCCCCCAGCCAGAAACTGCCATTGACCGCAAGGTCGATGCGGCCGCGATAGCGCGCGGGAATGAGCTCATCGATGGCGGAGTTGACGGCCGAATACTCCCCGCCGATGCCCGCGCCCGTCAGGGCGCGAAACAGTGCGAAGCTCCAGAAATTCCAGGACAGCGCGGTCGCCGCCACGCCCGCAAGGTAGACGCACAGCGTCAGGTAGAACACCCGACGCCGCCCATAGCGATCGGTGACCCAACCCGACAGCAGCGCCCCGCCGACGGCGCCGATCACGTACGCGGAGCCTGCCGCACCCAGCTCGCTGGCCGAGAGCGACAGCGTCGCCGCGCTCTGCAGGGCCGGACCAATCGAGCCGACGATCGTCACCTCCAGCCCATCCAGGATCCAGGTGATCCCGAGCGCGATGACCATCAGCAGATGAAAGCGGCTCCAGGGCAGCCGGTCCAGGCGCGCGGGGATGTCGGTCTGCACGCGCGCTACAGCCCGGCGAGTTTCGCGCCGTTGGGACTGCCCAGCCCGGTGCATCCGTCCCAGCCCGTAGTGGCCTCGTAGGTGCCGTTGTCGCCCTGAGTGATATCGCGCAGCGCGGCGGGCGACGCATAGAGCTGCGGATTCCAGAAACCTGGCGCGCGGGTGCTGGAGTCACTCACCCGCGCAATCAGCGCCGCCCACAGGGGGGCCACCGCGCTGGTGCCTCCGATGACCAGATCCGTGCCATCGACACGTACCTGGTAGCCGGTCTGCGGATCGGCGTTACCGGCCACATCGGGTACGCCACGCATGGCCAGGGCGGCGGCCCGACCTTCGCTGTCGAGCGAGAGCCCCTGCTGCCAGGCTGGCCGGGCGAACACCTGGCTGACCCCACCGCCGCTGGCACCGCCCTGCGTACCATCGTTCCAGACCACCTCGCTTGCGATGCGGTCCGCACCGCTCGCCGTCAGACGTGTGCCACCGCAGGCCAGCGCATGGGGACTGGAGGCCGGGAAATCCACGTGCGCGGCTCCGTCCGTGACGCCATCGCTCGAGCCATTGTCCCCCGAGGCAACACAGACGCTCACCCCCATCGCCGCGGCGGCCTGCAGCGCCGCGTCCATCGCGCTCATCGCCTGCTGTGTCCAGCTCGACTCGGGGCCACCCCAGCTGATCGACAGGATTCCCGGCCGCCAGGTCGTATCGTGCACGGCCGTGGTGATGGCATCGAGAAAGCCTGCGTCGGTGTTGGGCGCAAAGTAGACGACGATCTGCGCCTCAGGAGCGATGGCGCCGGCGACCTCGATGTCGAGCATGACCTCGCCGTCCGGCCCGTCGCTGCCACCCCCGGGCGCATTGCGCGCGTGATCCACTGAAACCGCCGCGACCTTCGGTGTCGCGATGCCCAGAGAGGCGAAGTAGCTCTGCAGGTCCGCAGGGGTAAAGCCACCCCCGAGCTCGATCAGCCCGATGCACTGGCCGGCGCCCGAAGCGGGCGGGAATCCATACAGGGAGGCGACCTGCACAGGCGTGAAGCTCTGCGTTGCCGCCTGCTTCAGGACACGAAAGTGCGCCCGGGCCTGCGGACGATTGTCCAGGCCCAGTACCGCGGTAATGACCTCGGCCAGCTCCTCGGGGACATGCACCGGGCCGCTGCGGCCGCGAAAGCTGCCCTGCGCGTGCTCGAAGTACTGCAGCTCCACGCCGAAGGCGGCGTTGAACTGCGCGACGCTGCCCGAGAGCATCAGCGTGCGGCGCGCCGCACTCGTAGCGACGACCGTCAGGCCATGAGCAGTCGCGAAGCGGCGCACGGCACGCAGGTCGGCGGTGCTCGCGCCGTGGCGCTGCGCGAACGCCTCACGGCTGAGCGTACGCGGGCGCGCCGTGCCTCGCCGGGCCGCATGCAGCGCCGCCAGGCGCGCCTGCAATTGCGCCTGTGCACGCGGGCGCAGAAAGACGCTCACCTCCAGACGCTCGTGCGGATCGGCGGCGCGCAACGCGCGCGCGCCGGCAGGCGCCTCACGCTCGCTGCCCTTCAGGGGAACGCTGGCCATGCGCCGGACCATAGTCGGCGGCGCCAGCGACTACAATAGGAGAGATGGCCGCCGCAATCACCAGCAGTATCGTGAGTGCTTTCCTACTGACATTCGCGAGCCTGTTTCCGATCGTCAACCCGTTCGAGGCCGCGCCCTTCTTCCTGGTCATGACGCAGGGATACAGCGGTCAGGAGCGCCGTGGCATCGCGCGACGTGTAGCCATCAACGGCTTTGCGCTGCTGCTCGGCTCGATGCTCTTCGGCCCCTGGCTGCTGGAGTTCTTCGGCATCCAGACCCCCGTCGTGCGCATCGCCGGCGGCCTGGTGGTCACGGCCCTGGGCTGGAAATTGCTGACACAGGAGCAATGGTCCGATCACAGTGCCACGAACATGCCCCGACATGACACGCCCGCGGCGGGCAGCTTCTACCCACTGACCATGCCGCTGACCGTGGGACCGGGCTCCATCTCGGTGGCGGTGGCCATCGGCAGCCGCAAGTCGCCCGGAGGGCTGGCCGCAACGCAGACCGTGCTGCATGCGGCCGGCGCACTCATCGGCCTGCTCGCCATTGCGGTGTCGATCTACGTGGCGTATCGCTTCGCCGAGCGCATGGCACGCGTGCTGGGCGCAACGGGGATTGATGTCATGGTGCGCCTGTCCGCATTCATCATGATGTGCATCGGCATCGAGTTCGTCTGGACCGGTTACTCCGCGCTGGCCGCGTCGCTGCCGCACTAAGGCGCAGCGAGCGGCCCGGCGTTATCGGAATCGGGTAGACCCTGTCAGACTAGGCGTGTGACCCAGCGTACCGGCAGCGCCAATCTCCCCCTGCACGGCGGGCGCGTGCCCGCCTGGCTGGCTACGCGCATGGCGGCCCTCGCGCGCGTGATGGCCGAGGCCATCGTGCATCACTATGGGCGCGATGAATTTCTGCGCCGCCTGTCCCATCCGTTCTGGTTCCAGTCCTTCGGGGCCGTCATGGGCATGGATTGGCACTCCTCGGGCATCACCACCAGTGTGCTCGGAGCCCTCAAGCGCGGCCTGAGCCCCATCCAGGAAGAGCTGGGCCTGTATGTATGCGGTGGACGCGGCCGTCATTCGCGCGCAACGCCACTGGAGCTCGCGCAGGTGGGCGAGCGCACCGGCCTGGACGGGGCGGCCCTGGCGCGCACCAGCCGCCTGGTAGCAAAGATCGACAGTGCGGCGGTCCAGGACGGCTACGATCTGTACCTGCACGGCTTCATCGTCAGTGTCGAGGGCCACTGGAGCGTGGTTCAGCAGGGCATGAACACCCAGAGCCGCGAGGCGCGTCGCTATCACTGGCTCTCGGAGGGACTGCCAGGGTTTCTGGACTCCCCCCACGCGGCGATTGAGGGCCGCAATTGTGGCGCCATCATCAACCTCGCCGATGCGCGCGCCGAGCGCAATCGACACGCGGAGCTCGCATTGCTGCGCGAGGGGCCGGAGCGCACCGTCGGCTGGCTGCGCCAGCTCGCCTCGCGTCAGGGAAGTCTGGCGCTGGATCTGTTCGCAGCGCCCGAGCCCGAGCTCGCGCCTGAGACACCGAGCCTCCCGCAGCCTGCCGCGCCTCTGCCGCATCTGGTCATGCCCCATCATCACGACGTCCGTCTCTCGGATGTCATGCTGCCGCGTCTGCAGGCGACGCTCGCGGCCGCGGCCGAACGCGACCCGCGCGATTTCTGCGAGCTGCTGCTCACGCCCGGCGTGGGCGCGCGCACCGTGGCGGCCCTGGCGCACGTGGCCGAGGTCATTCACGGCGCACCGGCGCGCTTCGCCGATCCGGCACGCTTCTCCATGGCGCATGGTGGCAAGGACCGCCATCCTTTTCCGGTGCCACTGCGCGTCTACGATGAAACGCTGCGCGTACTGAGGGACGCACTGGCCGCGGCACGCCTTGGGCGCGAGGACAGGCTGACGGCACTGCGCGCGCTGGATCGTCAGGCACGCGCTCTCGAGCACGTGGACACCAGCGCCCTCAGCCGCCCAGAGGAGCCGGGCGCGGGTCCGGTCGCGAGCTTCGAGGGCCTGCTTGCGCGCGAGCGTGAGCACTCGGCGGCATATGGCGGCCGCTCGGTATTCGGCATGGAGCCATCGCGCCAGCGATGAGCTCGTTCTCCCAGCCCACGGGCGCGCGCGCCATCGCGCATCCGAGCATCTTTCTGGCGCTGTATCTGCCCTTCGGCATTGCCAACGGCTACGTGATCGTCACACTCGCCTACCTGCTGCCCCATGAGGGCCTGAGCATCTCGCAGGTTGCCGGTGTGGTGGCGCTGCTGTATCTGCCGCAGACCTGGAAGGTGCTCTGGGCACCGATCGTCGACACGACGCTGAGCATCCGCCGCTGGTATGTGATCGGCGCGGCCACAACCGGCGCATTGATCCTGGCGATGGCACTGGTGCCTCCGCGCCCCTCGCAGCTGTGGCTGCTGGACGTGCTGGTGTTTCTCACCAGCCTGGCCCTGAGCATCGTGGGCATGGCGACGGAAAACCTCATGGCGCATAGCACCTCTGCGCAGCAGAAGGGACGCGCCGGGGGCTGGTGCCAGGCCGGCGGGCTGGGGGGCCAGGGCCTGGGCGGCGGCGCCGGCCTCTGGCTCTCCCAGCACTTCAACGCCTGGAGCGGCGGCGCTCTGCTCGCGCTCGTGTGCATCGGCTGCTGCGCGGCTCTGGGGGCAGTGCCGCCGCTGCACCAGGAGGCGCACGCGCAGGGCCTTGCCACGCGCCTGGGTGAAGCCGCACGCGATGTCTGGTCAGTGGCCCGCTCGCGTGCCGGCTTTCTCGCCGGGCTGCTGGTTTTCATGCCGCTGGGGACCGCCGCCGCCTCCAATCTCTGGTCAGCCATCGCCGGAGACTGGCACGCCACTGCGGACACCGTGGCACTCGTCAATGGACTGCTCAGCGGCCTCATCATGGCGGCCGGCTGCCTGATCGGCGGTTACCTGTTCGACCTGATGAATCGCAAGGCGGGCTATGTGCTGTCCGGCTGGACACTGGCCGCCTGCGCGCTCGCCATGGGTCTCGCGCCGCGCAATCCAACCACCTTCGTGATCTTCGTGTGCCTGTATGGCTTTTTTGCCGGCTGGGTCTATGCCGCGTTCACGGCGCTGGCGCTGGAGACCATCGGCACCGGCGCGGCGGCGACCAAGTACAATGTGCTCGCCTGCCTCTCCAACATTCCCATCACCTACATGACGCTGGTCGACGGAGCCACCCGAACCCACTTCGGTCCTGCCGCCATGCTCTACATCGAGGCGGCCATTGCCGTACTGGCATCGCTGTTCTTCGGCTCCGTGGCGGCCGTGACGCGTCGCAGGCCACTGGCGCCACCGCTGCGCGCCGGGGGCTTCTCCTGATGGTCGCCTCGCTCGATCCGCCAGCCTCGCAGATACAGCTGACGCTGCGCGGACAGCCACTGCGCATCGAGGCCGCGCGACATGCGGCATTCTGGGGCGAGGTCGCCCGCGGCAGCTGGGAGCCGGCCACGTTCGACATCTTCGAGCGCTTCCTCAATCCCGGGCACAGCTACCTCGACATCGGCTGCTGGATCGGTCCCACGCTGCTCTACGGCTGCCAGATCGCGCGCAGTGCCTACGGCCTGGAGCCCGATCCGCTGGCCTACCGCGAACTCGAGCGCAATATCGAGCTGAACCGACCGCTCAGCGACAATGTGCGGCTGGCCAATCTGTGCATCGCGACGCATTCGGGCGAGGTCGCCTTCGGCAGTCGCGGCGAGGGTGGCGATTCCACCTCGAGCCTGCTGTTCGGCAAAAAAAAGACGCACTGGACCGTCAAGGCGCTGACGTTCGCGGATTTTCTCGCGCAGTACGCCATCCGCGATGTCAATTTCATCAAGATGGATATCGAAGGCGGCGAATACCAGATCATCCCCACGATGGCGGACTGGCTGCGCGCACATCGCCCGACGCTGCACCTGTCACTGCATCCCTGCTATCTGAAGCTCAAGCCCTTCGGTCCGCTCGGCCGACTCATCAAGCGGCTGGCGGCGACGCGCCGCCTGCTGCGCACACTGAGCTTCTACCGGCACATCTACGACCACCATGGTCGGGAGCTCAGCGCACGAGAGGTGCTGTGGGCCTGCCGCGCCAAGATCAGCCTGGACATCGTGCTGACGGATCTGTCCTGGCCCGGCGCGCCGGGCGTGGCGGGCACGCTCGACGTACGGCGCTAGGCCCTGCCCGAATGTCCGCTCTCGGGCAACGCCATGGCACGGCGGGCAGGTGAGATCCGCATCGGTCTGTCAGGCTGGCGCCAAGGGGCGCGCACCCACCGGCGCCGCAGCGCTGATGCGCGCGCTCGAGGGCGCGCCCGCGCGCAGCCCTCGGTCGCGCACGCGCAGCACCCGGCGCTAGTGTGCCGTCCCCGGGGCCGGTCGCAGGCCCGCACTGGCGCTCGCGGCGGTGCTGGCGCTGGTGCCGGTGCGGGGCGCCCCGCCCCAGCCCGCGTCGTTGCCGACGTAGCGCTCGAACTCCTCCCGGAAGCGCTGCGTCAGCTGTGACTGCTGGGCCGCGGGCATCTTCTGCTTGAGATCGAGGAAGCGGCTGCTCTCCTCCTCGTACATGTGATGCAGGACGGCGCCGCGCAGATGCTCGAGCTTCTCGGCGAATTCCTGACTCATCGGATCCAGGTACTCGAGCTCCCCTGCCTGCGTCTTGGCGGCAGCCTGTTCGGTATAGCCCATGCTGGCGCTGCTCTTCTCGTTACACCAGGCGAGCGCCGGATAGATCACCGCTTCCTCGGCATTGGAGTGTCCGGTCAGAATCAGCGCCAGCTCCTTCAGGGCCGTGCGCGCGCTGGCCGGATCATGAGCCGCCTTGGCCGTGTCGAAGGCGATCTCGATCTGATCGTGATGCTGCAGAATCATGGACAGCCAATCGCTGGTGCCGGCGGCCGCGCGCGCCTTGTTACGCGCCTCGCGGCGCTTTTCGTCGCTTTCCATCGGGGTGACAGCGGCGACGACTTTGTCGAGCATACTCATGAGGACCTCCTCGCAGACGGCAGGAAAGTGCCCATGAGGCTGCCACAGCAGGCATGGCATCGCCGTCGGTCGCGCCGACAATTTGATGCGGACTCCCCCGGTGCGGCCCGGGCCGCGGTCCGACACAGCGCCAGCGGCTCAGGGGACGAATTGCCAGAGATCGTTCAACGTTCCAGCCGACTGCGTCGTGGCAAGGCCCTGTCCGCCGAACAACCAGAAGTTGCCGCTCGCATCCATCCAGGCCGTTGCCGCGGCGCGGGCACCGGGCGCATCGGCGGGCGCTCCCATACCCTGCGTACCATAGACGCCGACGTTGCCGCTGGTCTGCGGGCCACCCATCCAGATCCACTTGGCTGCCGCAATGTCGTATTCCCACAGATCGCCCAGCGCGCCCAGCGTGCCGCCGCCATCCTCGCCGGTGCCACCGAAGAGCCAGAGATTGCCACCGGGGTCAACGCCCACGCTGGCTGAGAATCGCGCCCCGGGCAGGTTGCCGCTGCTGGTGCTCTTGGTGCCGTAATCACCGGCGCCGTTCACGGTGTTCCAGCCACCCACCCAGGTCCATTGCATGGTCGTGGGAGAGAACGACCACAGATCGTTGAGCTGGCCGCTGCCACCCACGGCGGCATAGCCCTGTCCGCCGAACAGCCACAGATTGCCGGCGC
>DATJUN010000053.1:0-129264 GCA_035502275.1 Steroidobacteraceae bacterium | reverse complement strand
GCGATGCGCGCGTTGCGCGCATCGCCAACCGCATCCTCTGCGCCGCCCCGGCTTAGCCCTGCTGGGCGAGCTCGTTCGGATCAATCGGCAGCTTGCGGATACGCTTGCCGGTGGCGGCAAACAGCGCATTGCACAGCGCCGGCGGAGCCGGTGGGAGGGCTGGCTCGCCCAGGCCCGTCGGTGAATTATCCGACATCAGGAAGTGCACCTCGACCGGCGGTGCCTCACGCATCCGCATCAGCGGGTCGGTGTTGAAGTTGGCCTGCACGACGCGACCGTCGTCGAACGTGACGATACCGTGCAGTGCCTGGCTGAGGCCATCGAGTACCCCGCCCTGCACGATGTTGTAGGCCCCCGACGGATTAATGATCTGCCGCCCGACATCGGCGGCCACCCAGACCTTGTGGATGCGCGGGATTCCCCGGGCATTGACGCTCACCTTGGCGACCTCGGCGAAGTAGCCGAAGTGGCTGTAGTAGAACGCAACGCCCATGCCGGTACCGGCCGGCAGCTGCTGTTTGCCCCAGCCCGACTTCTCGGCGACCAGGCGCAGAACACCTTGGGCACGCGCGGCCTGAAACGGCGGGATGCGCAGTCCGAAACGCGCCGGGGGTGCCGAGAGCTGACCCGGTCCGGCACCGTAGAGGTCCAGGCGCAGCTGCAGCGGATCAAGCTTGCCTGCGTAGGCAACCTCGTCGAGAAAAGACTCGAATGCGAAGCCCAGCGCATTGCTGCCCGGTGCGCGCATCGGTCCGGTAGGCGCATTGAGCTGAATCGTAGACATCGCGTATTCCAGGTTCGGCACATAGTGGGCCGGAAACTGGTCGGCGCCGAGATCGGCGCTGCTCGCCACCTTCTCGCCGTTGGCGAAAGTCACAAAATGGTCGCGGAAGGCGATGAGCTTGCCATTCGCATCCAGCGCTGCCCTGAAGTTGTGGTAGCCGCCGGGGCGATAGATGTCGTGCTGAATGTCCTGCTGCCGATTCCACACCAGCTTGATGGGACGGCCGGTCTTCTGCGAGATTGCCGCGGCCTCGACCATGTAGTCGTTGCTCAGGCGTCGGCCAAACCCGCCGCCACAACGCGTCATGTGAACGGTGACCTTCTCGGGATCCACCCCCAGGGTACTGGCCACCAGCATGCGGCCGCTGCCCGGATTCTGCGTCGGCGCCCAGATCTCGACGCTGCCATCGCTCTTGACCTGGGCCGTGCAGTTCATCGGCTCCATCGGGATGTGCGCGAGGAACGGATAGGAGTACGACGCCTGGATGATCTTGCTGGCGCCGGCGAAGGCCTGGTCCACGTTGCCGTCGCGATGGATGATCGTGTGCGGCGCCTGGGTCGCAAGACTGGCCGCCTGCGCGTCAAAGCTGCTGGTGCTCTGGTCTGCGGCCGGGCTCTCGCTCCACTGCACCTGCAGCATGTCCAGCGCCTTGTTCGCCTGGTGCCAGCGATCGGCGACGATGGCCACGCCATCGACCAGGCCGAGCTTCAGCCGCGCGTCAGGGTCCTTGGCCTTCAGGATGAACGCATCGCGAATCCCCGGCAGGGCCTTGATCTCGTCGAGGTTCGCGCTCACGGCGCTGGCGCCGAACACGGGGGCCTTCTCATACACGGCATACAGCATGTCAGGCAGCTGCATGTCGATGCCGAAGATCGGAGTGCCCGCCAGCACGCGCGGACCATCGACCCCCGGCGTGAAGTGGCCGATGATCTTGTAATCCTTGGGATCCTTCAGCGCGACGCTGTCGAGCGCCGGTGGCTTCAGGTGCGCTGCCTTTGCCGCCAGGGCACCATAGGAAAGGCTGCGGTTACCGCCGCCATGGTGCACGACGCCCTCACTGGTCGAGAGTTCGCTGACCGGCACGTGCCAGGTCTGGGAGGCCGCCTGCAGGATCATCTGGCGCGCAGCGGCGCCCACGCGCCGATGGTTGTCCCAGTTCATCGGCGTGCTCATGCTGCCGCCGGCGAACTGCGCGCCATAGAGCTGCGGGTCCAGCGGCGCCTGTTCGGTCACCACATTCTTCCAGGCCACATCGAGCTCATCGGCGATGACCATCGGCAGGGCCGTGCGGATGCCCTGACCAATCTCGGGATTCTTCGACATGATGGTCGTAGTGCCATCGGGAGCGATGCTCACGTAGGCGTTGATCTCCGCGCCCGTGGACTCAGCGGGCGCGTGCGCGTGGGCGGCGGGCTTGGCTGATGCGACACGCGGCAGGCTGAGCGCGAGCATGAAGCCGCCACCGGCCACCATGCTGGCGGTCAGGAAGGCGCGACGCGACAGATCCGTCGCATCGCTGCCCGGTAGGGTCGCTGCCCGGTGCTGGGTGGTGGTGCGCAACATGATTACACCTCCCGCGTATCGGCGGTGGGCAGACCGGCAGCCTGCTTGATCGCCGCACGGATGCGGCTATAGGTCGCGCAGCGGCACAGGTTGCCGCTCATGGCCTGATCGATGTCCTCATCGGTAGGCCGGGGGTTGCGCGTCAGCAGTGCGGTCGCAGACATGACCTGACCGCTCTGGCAGTAGCCACACTGCATGACATCGAGCGCCAGCCACGCTTCCTTGACGCGTTTGCCCACTTCGCTGGCTTCCACGCCCTCGATGGTAGTGACCTCGGCGTTGTTGACGCGCTCGATGGAGGTGACGCACGCGCGCGTCGGCACGCCGTTCACGTGCACCGTACAGGCGCCGCAAAACGACATTCCACACCCGAATTTCGTGCCGACGAGATTGAGCTCATCCCGCAGCACCCATAGCAGGGGCGTATCGGGTTCCACATCGACCGTGCGTTGCGTTCCGTTCACTGTAATCGTGTAAGGCATACGGCTCTCCTGCCCACCCAGGCCCTCCCCTGAGGATATCAGAATGGTACCGCCGTTGCGCCTGCCATCCCGCAAGCTGAACGGGCCGTGGACCGCCGGGTCCGCGCATCGCTGCCTCGAGCCGGCTCAGTCGATCAGCCCGCCGGGTGTCGCCGCCGGCGCGGCGGACACCACGGCCGGGGCGGGGGTCGTGAGCTCGGCGGCGCCGGGGGCGTCCAGCGGCGGCTCGGCCGCGGCCGCCCGCGCGCTACCCAGACGCCGTCGCATCCCCCGGTGCAGCAGGAAGCCCAGGGGCGCGAACAGACCCACCGCCCAGTGCAGCTGCGAGAGCAGCGCCAGCGGCCGATCTGCCTCCACGTAGTAGATGAGATAGCCGGTCAGCGTCAGCACAGCGAGCACACCGACGAAGAGCGTGCCGGAGTTGCGCCGGATGCCCCCCCTCCAATTGCGCTGTACATGGATGGCGCACATATAGCCGAACAACCACACGGCCGCCGTCGCGGTACCCGCATGCAGGCGCAGCCACCACACCTGAAGCGGATTCTCCGAGATGCCTGCATCCGAGTGCTGCAGCATGTATCGGTCGAAAGTCCAATACAGCACGCCGCTGGCCCAGACTGCGACCCCGATGAGGTAGATCGCGCGGCGGATGCCCGGCGTGGGCCGGGATGGTGGGATTGGAACCGGAGGTGCCGCCACGAGGCGCTCCTGCTGCTGCCAGCCGGGTAAGCCTGCGATCATAGCCAGCCGCGTCCCCGCCCGCACGCGGCCTCCCGCCCCCCCGGGAGGCCTGCTTGCGTCTCTCAACCGCCAGGCGCGCTGTTGAGCTTGAGCTCGGTGCGGGTAACACCCGCGGGCAGACCCCTGTCATCGCGCTGGAGTGCGCGCTGAACTTCACGCGAGACCGCCTCGTCGATGTCGGCGGCCGAGCGCTGATCGACCGGATAGCGCACGGTTGCCTCGATGCCCGACGCGAGAAAGCGCAGGCGCAGGCTCGGTTGCAGCTTCTGGACGGTTCCGCTGGCCAGGAAGCTGGTGCGTTCGAGCTCGCGCTGCTGCCTCTCGATCTCCTCCCGGTACCCGGCCAGGGCGGCTTGCACCGCGGCCAGCAGACGCGGGCGCAGATCCGCGCTCTCGGCGACGCTGCCGAGCGTCACCGTCAGCTCGTGCCAGGCGATATGCACCCCGGGAATCTGCTTGAAGAGCCCACCGGTTGCCTGGAACACGATGGAATTGGAGAAGGCGACGACCCGTCCCGTGGGCGTCAGAGTTCCCGACGTGAGCTCCATCAGATGCATGCGCACCAGGCCCACGTCGATCACCTCGCCCAGCACCTCGCCGATCTGGATTCGGTCGCCAACGCGCACGCCGTACTTTCCGATCAAAAAGAAGTAGCCGACCACGGACAGAATCACGTTCTGCATCGCCACGGCGATCCCTGCCGTGAGAAGACCTGCGAACGTCACGAAGGAATCCAGGCGACTCGCCAGGGTCGAGGCGATCACGATGACGATGACGAACCACAGCACGAAGCGGCGCAGCAGCAGCAGCTGATAGCGGCGCCGTGTGTCACGCACGTAACGGTGCACGGCGCGCCGCCAAAGCTCAGAGGCGGCGAGGATCACCGCGATGATGAAGACCAGCAGCGCTACGCGGATACCCAAAGCGCGCAGGGTCTGGACGTATTCGCGATGCACACTGTCACGCCAATCGGCCAGATCATCGCCGTACTCGGCCAGCAGCACGCTCAGCTTGCCCAGTGGCACCAGCGCCGCGGTGATCTGCCGGAACTGATCCGTCAGCGCCTGCAGCTCAGCCTGCTCCTGCGAGAGCTGCGCGGCGTCCACCGCACTGGCGTCGCGTGTCAGCGCATCGCCGCGATCGGAGTCGCGGCGCAGGGCCGCAAAAAGCAGGTCACGCATGCCGCGCCCGGCCTGCGCCAGCGCGGTGGTCTGGTGAATGAATTGATCCACCCCGCCCGCCTTGGAGGACAGCGCCAGTGCGCGCGCCCCCAGGTCCCAGATGCCGTTGCCGCCCGAGGCCGCGCTGGCGCGTGTCGCCGCGGCGCTGGCCGTATTGGTCGCCCCGCCCGCCGGGGTGGGGCCGCCGGCAGCGCCGGTACCGCCAGCGCGCGTGCCGCCCTCCGCATCGACCGCGCTGGCGAGAGTCTCAATGCGCCCTTTCAAGCCCTGCGCACTGGTCGCAGTGACGGTGGTGTCCATGAAATCCAGAAACTGCTGCACCGCATCGCGCCGCACCTGCAGCAGCGTGAGCTGCGCCTGCAATGCCGCGACGTGCGATTCGAGCGTGCGGCGCGCAGCACCACTGGAGCGTAATAGAGCTGAGCGTTGCTGCTGCAGCTGCAGGTCGGTCGCCCGGGCCTGCTGCTCGAGCTGATCGAGCAGCGTGAGTAGCTGCGTTGATCGGGCCGGCTGCGCGCCACCTGCCCCATGCGCGGGCTCGGGCGCGGCCAGTGGCGCGGCGGCGCGCGCAAAGTCGAACCCTGCCCGCACCACCTGCACGGCGGTGGCCCGGCTGTCGGCGAGCGCCACCAGATCGGCAGGCTCGGTGGCGATCTGCTCCTGCGCGGTGCGGCTGCGGTACCACGCCACGGTCCGGTCCAGAAACTGCAGGATCTGCGCGCTCTGCAACAGACCGGCGTCCCCCGTGGTGGGGCTGGATGTGCCCGTGGGACGCAAGGAGCCGGCGGACAGCGGGCCGGGCGCCGGGGCTGACCGGGAGAGTGCATGAGCAGTCAGGCCAACCAGCACGGCTGCCACCGCTGCCACGGCTGGCACCAGAATGAGAGGGCGCCTTGGACGCAGGTTCCGCACGAATCGGGCTCCTTCCGAGTCAGCCGCGCATTATGAGTGCAGCGCGGCCCAGCGCTGAGCTGTCGCTGTGCGGCCACGGCGCGGCTTGCGGCAGCACCTGCTGCGCGTAGGAGCCGTCCGATGGCCGGGGGCTTCGAGCGGCACCGTAGAGAGGGGCGCTGAGTCGGCCGCCGGGTGGCTGACCGTCGGACAGCGTCAGGTGGCCGACGCGACGATGCAACGCGATGCCGACCTACGGTGGCCGGCGGCCGTTGCGCCTAGCCTGACCCGTCCGCAAAGGCCTACGGAAGGAGCACGCTTCCATGAACAGATTCCGAACCCTGTCACTCGCCGCCGGGGCGGCGCTGGCGATGGCGGTCTGCGCGCAGCCGCTGCATGCGCAAATATCGATCCGCATTGGCGCGCCGCCCGTCTGTCCGTATGGATACTATGACTATCCGCCTTACGACTGCGCGCCCTATGGCTACTACGGACCCGAGTGGTTCCAGGGCGGCTTATTCATCGGCGCCGGTCCCTGGTTCCATGGCCCGCGCGACTTCCATGGCCATGTCGACAATCACTTCGATCCGCATCACGGATACCGCGGACCGCGGCCCGCGCGCGGTGCACGCGGCGAGCGCTCCCTGCGTGGCATGCATTTTCACGGCAACGAAATGCGCGACGGCCGTGGACACGAAGGCGGCGACCGGGGTGGCGACCACGGTGGCCACCACTGATCAATGGCGCGAGTGCGCAGTCCCGGCGCCGCCCCCTGAGGGCGGCGCCGGCGGCCGGGCTCCTCATCGATCGATCACAGCAGCTCGCGCAACGACTGCAGCGATAACGACGGCTGCGCCTGCAACGACTGTCCAGCAGCCGGCTCAGCGCTGAAATGACGCGCGTGATCGGGCAGGTCCGCGACGAGGCGGAAACCCGAGAACTGGAAGCCGGGGGCGACACTGCAGCCCACGAAGGAAAAGTCCCCCTGGCAGCGCGCCGCCTGCCAGACCCCGGCGGGCACGACAGCCGCAGGCTCAGCCGAGGGCTCAGCCGAGGGCTCGCGCTGCACCCCAGGGGCGGCGAGCAGCCGGAGCGTCAGAACGGCATGCGCCGGATCGTAGAGATAGAGCTGCAGGGGCGCGCCGGCGTAGAAGTGCCAGCCCTCGTCGGCGTCCACGACATGCCAGCGACTCTGCTGTCCACGCTCGAGCAGGTAGTAAATGTCGGTCAAGGCGCTGCGCGGACCTGCGCTGGTCTGCACGCGCTGGCGCGAGCGATAGATTTCGCGGTACCACCCTCCTTCCGGATGCGGCTGCAGCGCGAGCCGATCGATGAGGGCGGTGGCGGTGACGGGCACGTCTGGCATGGCGAAACCTGTGGATTGACTGCTCCGGCTACCTCACTATAGTTCGGCCATGAAGTACCTGCATACGATGCTGCGTGTCACCGATCTTGCGCAATCGCGGCACTTCTATTGCGATGTGTTCGGTCTGCGAGAAGTGCGCCGAACCGAAAACGAGAAAGGTCGCTACACGCTGGTGTTTCTCGCCGCGCCCGGTGACGAGGCTGCGCAGGTCGAGCTCACCTACAATTGGGATGCGCAAAGCTATACCGGTGGGCGCAACTTCGGACACCTGGCCTATGAGGTCGATGACATTTACGCGACCTGCGCACGGCTCATGCAAAGGGGTGTCACGATCAACCGCCCGCCACGCGATGGCAAAATGGCATTCGTACGCTCACCCGACCGCATCTCCATCGAACTGCTGCAACGGGGCGACGCGCTGTCGCCGCAGGAGCCATGGCTGTCGATGCCGAATGTCGGCGAGTGGTAGCCGATCCCACGCCGATGCCCTTGATATAGTATGCGCCGCCGCCGCGGCGCGCGCGCCGGGCGCCGTACCGTTATCCCAAGGATCGACATGACGCAGGCCAGAATCATCTACACACTGACCGATGAGGCACCGGCGCTCGCCACCTACTCCCTGTTGCCCATCATTCAGGCCTTCGCTCGCACCGCTTCGATCGACGTGCAGACGCGTGACATCTCCCTCGCCGGACGGATCCTTGCGAATTTCCCCGATCAGCTGCGACCCGCGCAGCGCCAGGCAGACGATCTGGCCGAGCTCGGCCGCCTCGCCACGACCCCCGACGCGAATATCATCAAGCTGCCGAACATCAGCGCGTCCATACCTCAGCTGAAGGCCGCGCTCGCAGAGTTGCGCTCCCAGGACTACGCGCTGCCGGAATTTCCCGAGGAGCCGCGCGATGAGGCCCAAAAGCAGCTGCGGGCGCGCTTTGCGAAGGTCCTGGGCAGCGCGGTCAATCCGGTGCTGCGCGAGGGTAACTCCGACCGTCGCGTCGCCAACGCCGTCAAGCAGTACGCGCGCAAGCATCCGCATTCCATGGGCGCCTGGAGCGCCGGATCGCGCACGCATGTGGCGCACATGCAGGAAGGCGACTTCTTCGCCAATGAGCAGTCGGTCGCCATCGACGAGGCGGGCACGCTGCGCATCGAGCTGCAGGATCGAGAGGGCAGAATCCAGGTGCTCAAGCAGGCCGTTGCCGTGCAAAGCGCCGAGCTCGTCAGCGCGACCTTCATGAGCTGCCGCAGCCTGCGCGCGTTCTACGAGGCGCAGATCGAGGACGCCAAAGCCCGCGGCGTGCTGCTCTCCCTGCACCTGAAGGCCACCATGATGAAGGTGTCCGATCCCATCATGTTCGGCCATGCGGTCAGCGTCTATTACCGGGAGGTCTTTGCCAGGCACGCGGCGCGATTCCGAGCGCTGGGCGTGGACCCGGACAACGGCATCGGCGATGTCTATGCCAAGATCCAGTCACTGCCCGCGGCAGAGCGCTCGCAGATCGAGGCGGATCTTGCCGAGAACTATCGGCAGCGCGCGCCACTGGCCATGGTGGATTCCGACCGTGGCATCACCAATCTGCACGTGCCGAGCGATGTAATCATCGACGCCTCGATGCCTGCGGCGATCCGCGCCTCCGGTCGCATGTGGGGTGCGGACGGCAAGATGCACGACACCAAGGCCATGATTCCTGACCGCTGCTACGCCGGGGTCTATCAGGCCGTCATCGAGGACTGCAAGGCAAACGGGGCCTATGACGTGCCCAGCATGGGCAGTGTCGCGAATGTCGGGCTGATGGCACAGGCGGCCGAGGAATACGGCTCGCACGACAAGACCTTCGAGATTCCCGTCGACGGCACCGTGCGCGTCGTGGATGGCGCGGACCGGGTACTCATGCAGCACGCGGTGCAGCAGGGGGACATCTGGCGGATGTGCCAGACCAAGGATCTGCCGGTGCGCGACTGGGTGCGCCTCGCGGTGGAACGCTCGCGCATTTCCGGCACGCCGGTGATCTTCTGGCTCGACGAGCGCCGCGCCTACGACCGCAACGTCATCGCACGCGTGCATCGCTACCTGGCGGATCACGACACGGCCGGCCTCGACATCCGCATTCTCTCGCCCATCGAGGCCACACGCGCCACGGTCGCGCGTCTGCGCGCCGGGCAGGACACCATCTCAGCGACCGGCAACGTACTGCGCGATTACCTGACCGATCTGTTTCCGATCCTCGAGCTTGGCACCAGCGCCAAGATGCTCTCCATCGTGCCGCTGCTGGCCGGCGGCGGCCTGTACGAGACCGGGGCCGGCGGCTCGGCTCCCAAGCATGTGCAGCAGTTTCTGGAGGAGGGGTATCTGCGCTGGGACTCGCTCGGTGAGTTCCTGGCCCTGCAGGTCTCGATCGAAGACCTGGCGCGCAAGAGCGGCAGTGCGCGTGCCGGTGTGCTGGCTCGCACGCTCGATGCTGCCAACGGACAGGTACTGGAGAATGACCGCTCGCCCGCGCGCAAGGTCGGCAGCCTCGATAATCGCGGCAGTCATTTCTACCTGGCCCTCTACTGGGCGCAGGCACTGGCATCGCAGAGCGAGGACACCGCCCTGAAGTCGCTCTTCACGCCGTTGGCCGGTGAACTCACGCACAACGAGGCTCGCATCGTCGCGCAGCTCAATGGCGCGCAGGGCAAACCGGTGGATATAGGCGGTTACTATCACCCCGATCCGGCGCGCTGCTCGGAGGCCATGCGCCCGAGCGCCCTCTTCAACCAGCTGCTCGGCACACTGCGAGCATAGGGGCGAGGGCGCGCGCAGTGACATGGGGCGTGTCGCCCGCTGCGGATTTCCTGTCCTCGGACAGCCACCATGCGCGCGCCGTGCAGTGTCAGTGCAGCCTGACAGTGCCGAACGGCGCCGCCGTCTAGGCGCTGCGGCAGACGCACCGCAAGATGCGACCGCGGTAGCACACCATGAAGGCGGCACCCATGAGAACTCTGTTAAGACGATATCGAAGCGGGGAAAAAGGCGCGATCGGTTACGTGCTGTTGTGGTTGCTGGGCGTTCCGATCCCGGTACTGCTGATCATCTTCCTGCTGCGCGGCTGCACCTGAGCCGCGCGGCGGCTGGCGGTCCCCTGCGGCCACGCCAGCCTTAGACTGCGGCGGGGCGATTTGGCAAGATGGGCACGGGAATGGAGTGTCCCCGTGAATCAACCGGATCCCCCGCCATCGGACGGCCCCGCGCCTATGGGCCTGCTCTCTGCCCTGACCACGGCACTTGCGGCCCTCGGAGGGCTGCTGTTCAGCCGCGTCGAGCTGCTGCTGCTGGACCTGCAGGATGGGGTCGACACCCTGGCGCGCGTGGTCCTATGGGGGTGCATCGCATTCATGGCAGCGGGGCTGGGTCTGCTGATCGGCGCCCTGGCGTTGATCTTCGCCTTCTGGGACAGCCATCGGCTGCTCGTATCGCTATTGATCACGGGGGCTTTCTTTCTGGTGTCGCTGCTGGCGGCACTCGTCGTGCGCGCACAGCTGCGCTCGCAGCGCATGCTGTTCGCGGCAAGCCTGGGCGAATTCATGCGTGATCGCGAACACCTGCGCCCGCGCCCATGAGCGCCCGCAGCCGGCAACGAGAGGCCCAGCGTCAGCTGCTGCTGCAGAGATCGGCCCTGGAGCGCGATCGTCTGGCGGACAGCCTGCACGCACTGGAGCGCCATCTGCTCCCCCTCGACCGCACGCTTACGACGATACGCTCGGTGCGCCGCTCGCCCCTGCTCCTGGGCCTGCTCACGGCGTGCGCGGCCGGGGCGGCGATGCTGTTCAGGGGCCGCACTCGACGTCCGACGATCAGCCGCTTTTCCTGGTTGCTGCCGCTCGCCGGACCGCTGTTGAATCTGCTCGAGCTGTGGTGGCAGCAGCGCCGCTCAGGCACCGCGGCGCATACGCTCAGCGAGACGCCTGATCCTGGGCATCCGACCTGACACACAGTGCGTAGGCGTGAAAGGGACTGCGACGCATGGTCCCGTGCAATGCGCTGCCCACCTTCTCATCGTCGTCCACACTGTAGGCACGACCAAAATAGACCGCCTCGTGGCGCCCGGGCCGATCGCCCGGGGTGCTGCTCCAGATCAGCACCCGATTGCCGTTGAAGGTGTCCCCGTTCACCACGAAATCGCGCACCCGCCAGGCGTCGTGCTTCATCGCCTCATTCAGCCCGTAGTCCGGATCGAACTTCGGCGGCGAAAAACGGAAGGCTTTGGAGGAAACCTCGTAGATCCGCTGCACTTCCTCCACCGTGGGCAAGCGCCAGTCCTGCTGGCCGAGCAGCTTCAGCCCAGCACACAGGGCCTTGGCCTCTGGGAAGTCGAACGGCCCCTCCTCGCTCGCGGGGTAGTACCAGGGGCGTGCCCACATCAGGCCCGCCGAATCGGTCCAGGCCGCTTCCGGAGAATCGGGATTGAAGAACACCAGCGGCGATCTGGACTTGCGCCCACGACGCGCCACCACGGGGGCCACGGGCGCCCTGGGTGCCGCGGCCGGTGACGCGGGGGCAGGCGTCGCCGCAACAGCCGGGGCCGGCGGCGGGGACGGTTGCGCTTGAGGCACCTCCGCAGCAACCGCCGGGGGCGTGGGCGCCACGGGTGGCACGGGCGCAACCTCCGGGACACTGGCGACCGGAGGCGCCGTCGGCGCGGGGCTGGGTGCCCCTGCTTCGGCGAGCAGAGACTCCCGGCGCAGCTCTCGCAGCTCTGGCTGCACCGCCGCGGGAGCACGCTCGATCGCCCGGCTCAATGCATCGGCAGCCGGCTCGTAGCGTCTGAGGGCGAGCAGCGCGCGGCCGGCCAGCGCATAGCCGTCCCAGCGATCCGGGGAGAGACGAACTGCGGCATCTGCGGCCGACAAGGCCGCGTCGGCTCGACCGCTCTGCAGCGCTGTGTCCCCCTGAAGGATCTGCGCATCGAACTCGCCATTGGATTGGGCCAGGCTCACCGTTCCCAGCATGGCCAGGAGCGGCGCCCATAAGAGCGTAATGCGAAATGATGGCATGATGAATCGGTGGCCCTGGGGGCGAATAGTGTTTGTGACACGGCAGTGTAGCCTCATTGGTGGTCCGCGTCATGGCGCCCCACCCCACCGCTGCCTCCCCTGCCTGTACCCGGCCAGGTGGACGATGTGGGCAGACTAAAGCAATCCAAAGACGGCGACGCCGTCGGGCGTGCCGATGAAGACCTTGCCGTTGGCAATCACGGGCGTGATGAATTTATTGCCATCGCCGAAGCTGTCGCGGCCACCGGCCGCCTGGGTGCTGTTGTAGTACTCCTCGCCCAGATTGGCGGGGTTGTACGCGTGCAGCACCGCGGCACTGCCGGCAGCACTCTCCAGTGCCCAGAGGATGGCATTGGCGCTGCCCTGCGCCGAGAGGGCCGGTGAAGTGCCCGGATAGGCAAACGTCGTCGAAGTCTGTGAGTTCGGGGTGGCCGGCAGCTGCGCGTTCGCAAAGCGGTATGCCTTCAGCGTTCCGCCAACGTCTCCGAGGTACACACTGCCATTGAAGTACACCGGTGCGGAGTACAAGCCGCCACCGAGGGAAAGCTGCTCATATGTCGCGTTGGCGCTGGGATTGAAGCGCCCCATATCGTCGCGATCGAGCACGTAAAGAGTAGCGTCCTTGCCGCCGACCGCCATCAGATGATGGATGGTGCCGGCACTGTCGGTCTGGTCCATGAGCAGCACGACTGACCCGGAGCCGAGATCCACATCGTTGGCCGACTCGGAGGCTGTGTTGAACGGTGTGAAGTAATCGCCGACGGTCAGCGCCGAGCCGGTAAGAGCGATGCGCAGCGCCGCGTTGCCAAAGTCCTGCTGTCCCGGCATGCCATGCGTGTCCAGCGTGGTGTCGAAGGTGCCATTGGCCACGGTCGCATACAGATCCCCGGCACTGTCAGCGGCCAGGCCCCCGGCATCCCAGATCGCCCCCTCGCTGCCGTTTGGGGTCAGCTGCAGTACGGCAGTCTGCGCCAGCGTCGACTCGCTGTACGCCATGATCCAGCCGTTGTAGGGCTGAATGTCGCAATGGGAAGCAAAGGCCAGGTAGAGCTGGCCGTTCACCAGCAGCAGTGCGGCGCGCTCTTTGTACTGCTTCGGATCGAACTGCAGCACACCGCCTGAGCTGTCGGGACCGTTTCCGGGCGCACTGGCCTGAATCGTGGCGGCCGGCAGTCGATCAGCGAGCGTCAGCAGATCCAGCGCGTGCAGCCGCTGATAGTAGTTGCCGCTGCCGTCCCGGGACATGGCCACCACGAACAGTGTGCCATTCGGGCCGGCACTGCGATCGATGACGGGCGTTGCCGTGATACCGATCTCGGGGGACACCTGGGAGCAGCCGCGCGGATCGCTGCTGCTCTCGCCGCTGCCGAGCAACGAGGTGTGCAGCAGCAGGGCACCACTGTCGGCATCATAGGCATAGACGCTGTCGTGCTCGCTGACCAGGTACACCACGTTGCGCATCGCGCCGCCCAGGGAGATGCCCGACACGATCAACGGTGCCGCATCCACCAGACCATCCGACGCCAGGATGCGCAGCTTGCCGAAGGAGCTGACGTTCACGTTGTGCGGCGTCAACAGCGTCTCGGTCAGGTTCTGACCGGTGCGCATGGCATCGTTGTGGTATGTCAGCACGTCCGTCCCGAAGACCGGCGTCCCCGACCCGGAGCCGCCCGTTCCCGTGCCGCCTGCCGGGCTCGCAGAGCCGGAACGGCCAGCGCAGGCGGCCAATGCCAGGCAGTATGCGATGCAGCACAGTAAGGACGACACCAGGCGGGCGCGCACCCGATCCTCCTAGCCAGCCGGAGCGGGCTTGGGCCGGCGCACGAACAGCACCAGCGCGACGGCGATGAGCGACAGCACGGCGCCGCAGAAAAATGCAGCGCGAATGCCGCCGGCGAGCGCCTGCAACGGCAGCGCCCCGCCCGCCCGCTGGCTGTCCATGCGCGCGGACATCAGCGCCACGAACAGTGCAACACCGGCCGCACCGGCTACCTGCTGCACGGAGCCGAGCACTGCGCTGCCATGCGAATACAGCGCGGCGCGCACCGAGGAGAGGCTCAGCGTGAACAGCGGCGTGAACAGCAGCGCAAAGCCGGCGCTCATGACGACGTGACCGGCGAGGATGTAGCGCACCGGCGTGCCGGTTCCAAGCAGCGTCATCGCCCAGAGCACGACGCTGACGATCAGCACGCCGGGGATCAGCAGCGGCGCAGGACCGACGCGATCGTAGAGTCGTCCCACCGGAGGCGACAGCACGCCCATCAGCAGCCCACCGGGCAGCAGCAGCAGCCCCGTGCGCAGCGTACTCAGTCCCAGCACGTTCTGCAGATAGATCGGCAGCAGGATGAGTACGCCGAACAGGACCATCATCATCACCGCCATCAGCAGCACCGACAGACTGAAATTGCCCGACCCGAATGTACGCAGATCCAGCAACGGACGCTCTTGGCGCTGCAATGCCCGCTGCCGCAGGACGAACAGACCCATGAACGCGACACCGGCCGCCAGCGGTAACCAGCTCGGGACCGCACCCGTGGGCGTGCTGATGCCGATTCCGCTCAGTCCGTAGACGACGCCGCCGAATGCGAACGCCGACAGCAGCACGGAAAACCCGTCGAGCGGCACCCGCTGCGGTGTCGTGACGTTCGGGATGCGCAGCGCCCCCAGCAGCAGGGCGGCGATCGCGATCGGCAGCACCAGCAGGAACATCCATCGCCAATTGAGATAGCTGAGGATGAGCCCTGAGATCGTCGGACCGATCGCCGGTGCCATCGACATCACGATGGAGATGTTGCCCACGGTGCGACCGCGACTCTCGGGCGGCACGAGCATCATGACCGTCGTCATCAGCAGCGGCATCATGATGGCGGTGCCGAGGGCCTGGGTGACGCGCGCGACGATCAGCAGTGGCAGATCCGGCGCCAGCGCGGCGATCAGCGTACCGAAGCTGAACAGCGACATCGCCCACAGAAACACCTGGCGGGTGTTGAAGCGCTGCAGCAGGAAGCCCGTGACCGGAATCACCACTGCGGTCGTCAGCAGGAACGCCGCCGTCAACCACTGGGCGGCAGCCGCGGAAGCATGAAACACGCGCATGAGCGGCGGGATGGCCACGCCCATGATCGTCTCGTTGAGAATGACGACGAACGCCGCGACCAGCAGCAGACGGATGACGAGGCGGTTGCGGCGCGCTTCGGCAGGGCCAGCGACTGCGGCAATGCCGGCGACTGCGTCAGCGCCATGCACTGGCGCGGTTTCGGCGGCGGGGGGCGCGAATTGCGTGGCGTTTGCGGTGTCGCTCGTCATGGCCTACAGTGCCCTCGCCGATCGCACCGGCGTCCCAGAGCGGTCATGGCCCTCGTCAAATGCAGTGAATGCGGCCGCACCATCAGCGATAAGGCCGAATCTTGTGTCGGATGCGGTGCGCCGCTGAAATCGCCGGCGAGCCCCCAGCACCCGAAGGTCTTCAACCTGGTGCCCGAGCCGGACAAGCGTCCGCCACCCAGCCGGCAACATCTCATGTGGCGCGCGATAGTGTCCACCGCGGCATTCGTCGCCGGCGTGATCTGGTCGGGTGCGCTGTCCGCGAGCTCCAACCGTCCCGCCACCGTCATCGCGGGTCTGCTCATCATCGTCGGACTGTGCGGGGTGATCGTGACGGCCATCCAATTTCCCTGGACGAAGAAGTAATGACCCACGCGTGGTGGGCAGACGCGCACCGCGCAGGCCGGGTCCTCGCCGCAAGGCGAGGCTCGCAATGCGCTTCGCGGGAGATTTAGGGCTCAGTCAACGCGCAGCTGCGGCAGGATCGGCAGCGAGCGCAGACGCCTGCCGGTGGCGGCAAACAGTGCGTTATTCAGTGCCGGCAGCGCCGGGGCCAGGGTCGGTTCCCCAAGCCCGGTCGGCGGATTGTCCGTCATGCGAAAGTGCACCTCTACCGGCGGTGCCTCCTGCATGCGCAGCAGTCCGAAGGTGTTGTAGTTGCTGTTGAGCACCGCACCGTTCTCGATCGTGATGGCCTGATGCAGCGCCGAGCCCAGACCGTCGAGCACCGCGCCCTGCGCCTGGTTGTACGCACCGGCCAGATTGATGATCTGTCGACCCACGTCCACGGCCGCCCAGACCTTGTGGATACGTGGCAGGCCGCGTTCATCGATGCTCGCCTTGATGACTTCTGCCACATAACCGAAGTGGCTGTAGCAGAAGGCCACGCCCATGCCGGTGCCCCGCGGCAGCGTCTGGCGGCCCCAACCGGACTTCTCGGCAACCAGCTGCAGTACGCCGCGCACGCGAGCAGTATCGAATGGCGGGATGTGCAGGGGCCCGCTCGTTGGCGCGGCTGGCAGCACGCGCGCCGGACCATACAGCTCGAGTCTCAGATCGATCGGATCGCGTCCGCCCGCGTGTGCCAGCTCGTCGATGAACGACTCGAACGCATAGGCGAGGCCGTTGTAACCCGGATCGCGCCAATGACCGGTCGGAGCGCCCAATTCCATGAGTGACTGACCGAACTGCAGGTTGGGCACGAAGCCGGCGGGAAACATGTCGAGCGGCAGATCAGCGCACAGCGCGACCTGTCCCTGCCGGCCGAACGTCACGAAATGATCCGTGAACCCCACCAGTCGGCCGTGAGAATCGAGCGCACCCCGAAAATTGTGATAGCCCGCCGGTCGATACATGTCATGCTGCATGTCCTGCCGCCGATTCCACAGCAGCTTGACCGGCCGGCCGATGCGCTGGGAGATCGCGGCCGCTTCGACCGCGAAATCGTTGTCACCGCGGCGGCCGAATCCGCCGCCCACGCGCGTCATGTGCACCGTCACCTTGTCGGGGTTCAGGTGCAGCGTGCGGGCCACCAGCTCGCGCGCGGCCGTCGGGGCCTGGCTCGGGGCCCAGATCTCGATGCTGCCATCCGGTTTGGCCCAGGCGGTGCAGTTCATCGGCTCGAGCGTCGCATGCGCCAGGAACGGATAGGCATAGGCCGCCTCGACGATCTTGGCCGCCTGCCTGAAGCTCTGATCGACATTGCCGTCCTGGCGCAGGATCTGCTGCGGCGCCGCCTGCGCCAGCGCCGCGGCCTGCCGGTCAAACCCGGCCGTGCTCTGCTGTGCGGCGGGACTGCTCTCCCACCGCACCTGGAGCATATCCAGGGCTTTGTTGGCCTGATGCCAGCGATCCGCGACGATCGCCACGCCATCCACCAGACCGGCGCTGATCGCCGCCGCAGGCTCCCCGTGGATGATGAAGGCATCGCGCACGCCCGGCTGCGCCTTGAGCGTATCGAGATTGGCGCTGAGGGCGCGGCTGCCGAACACCGGCGCCTTCTCATAGACCGCGTACAGCATGCCCGGCAGGGTCTGGTCGATACCGAACAGCGCCTCGCCCGCGAGTACGCGCGCGCCATCCACCTGCGGCACGAAGGTGCCGATGATCTTGTAGTCCTTCGGGTCCTTGAGCGCCACGCTGTTCAGATCCGGGGCCGGCAGATGCGCAGCTCTGCCCGCCAGTGCGCCGTAGCCTGCCTGGCGGGCGCTGGCACGGTGGTGCACGACACCCTGCGCGGTTTCGCACTCGCCCGCCGGCACGTGCCAGAGACTGGCGGCGGCCCGGAGCATCAGCTGCCGGCCCGCTGCGCCCGCGCGGCGCATGGGATCGAACTGCAGCGGCGTAGTGAGACTGCCATAGGAGAATTGCGCGCCGTAGAGGGCCGGATCCACGGGCGCGGTCTCGACGCGCACACTCGACCAGGGCACATCGAGCTCATCGGCGATGAGCATCGGCAGAGCGGTCTTGGCACCCTGACCCATGTCGGGACTGCGCGCCATGATGGTCACCATGCCATCGGGTGCGATGAGGATATAGGCGCTGATACGGGTGGGCGCATGCGCCGGCTGCGCATGCGTGCCGGTTGGAACTGCTGCAGCCAGATCCGGCCACGTCAGATTCAGCATCAGGCCGCCACCGGCCGCGAGACTCGTTGTAAGAAAGGCGCGCCGGTTGGGATCAGGCGGTCCTGCGGACGCTGGAAACGCCGGGGACACCGGGGGCGCGGCGCTCGCCGCTGCGTTCATCCTGAACGTGTGAGCCATGAGACTCTCGGCTGCCAGGAAGGATGCGCGAGTATACACCCGCACACGACTGCTCCGCGGCGCGCGGCCGGACCGGCCCACAGCGCGGTGTGCTATCATCAAACCGTCCACGCTGTCTCACTCGACCGCTGCGCTACCGTGCAGAGAGCGGTGTCTCGGCTGATCCGAAGGCCTCTCGGGAGAAAAGTGAGATGCAGTCCGACAGGCGCCACCTGCTGAGCCTGGTACCGATGGCCGGTGAGAGCAGCACCGATTACCGCAAGCGTGCCGCACAGCTCGACGCCGAGGCGGCCGAGCGACGCCAGCAGCAGTTCGACCAGCAGTCCTCCCCGCTCAATAGTCCCGCGCTTCGCATCAGGACGTGGGAACGGCTGCACCAGCTCGAGCTGCCAGGCGACCCTGATCACCGCCTGGTCGACGTGGTCGCGGCGAGCACCGGGCTGAGCGTCGAGCAGATCCGCACCGAACAGCTGCAACGCGCCGCGGCCGCCAAATGAGAGTCGCCGCGGCCAGAAACCCGAAGAGTCCCGTGCTCCGACGCGAGCAGATGCTCCACGAGCGTGCACGGTCTGCGGCGATGAGAGATGCTTTTCCGAAGATCGAGCAGCTCCGGTTTGAGCTGGCGTTCGGTGGCACACGCAGCCTGCAGCCCTCCCCGCAGGTGCACACGCTCTATCCCGCCGCTGCCGCATTCTTTCGCTTCGCCTGCCCGTGCGCCGACTGCAATGGGGATTTCGACCTGACGGACCCCGTCATTGCGCTGGCAAAAGCCGGAGCCCCGGCCTCTCGTGGGCAACTCATCTGCAATGGCACGCGCCGGGATCGCCCCACCGGCAGTGCGGCCTGCTCGATGCGGCTGGACTACCGGATCAAGTCAATTTGACGCCACAGGTGCACCTCTCTTGCCCAGACAAAATTACCGCCACATGAAGAAGCAGAAGGAGGAGTCGCGCAAGGCTCGCCAGACGGAAAAGCGACAGCGCCGTCAGATGCGCGGGACGGACCCATCGACCGCCGGCGCGGCTGAGGATTCCCCGGGTACGGCTGCGGCCGTGGACGATAGCGCTGAAGCGGGCAAAACCGACTGAGCAGGCATCGCCGGCGGCCCAACGCATGAAGCACCACCGTGGTCTGACGCTGTTCGGTAGCACCGCACTGGGTTTCGCGGCAATTCTTTTGGTCGGATCCGGCAGCGAGCCGGCCAGCGCGCAAACGCAAGCGCAGGTTTTGGCTCAGGCTGGGCTGCAGCCCACGCAGGCACCGCCGCCGAGCGACCATCCTGTCGTGAGGCTCGATCCCGCGCTCGATGAGCTGCTTTCACCGGATGCGAAGCTGGAAGTGGTGAAGGACGGCTTTGGCTTCACGGAAGGCACGCAATGGATCCAGCATGGCAGGCGTGGCTATCTCGTCTTCAGCGACATCCCCTACAACGTCATTTACAAAATGACGGCCGACGGCAACGCCACGGTGCTGCTGAACAACAGCGGTTATGCCGGTCCGTGGAACGGCTACATGATGCTGACCGCCGGTGGGGCGTTCGGCAGAGCGTATGTGCAGATCGGCAGCAACGGACTGGCGATCGATCCGCAGGGACGGATCGTGATCTGCCGCTTCGGCGCACGCGATATCGTCCGCCTGGAGAAAAACGGGAAGCTCACCGAGCTGGCCGATAACTATGAAGGCAGGAAATTCAACGGGCCGGACGACGTGGTGGTGAAGCACGACGGTGCCATCTATTTCACCGATACCTTCTACGGGCTGCGCAGCAACAATGCCGCCAACAAGGGCATCGACTTCATGGGCGTTTTCATGATCAAGGACGGCAAGCTCAGCCTGGTGATCAACGACGTGAAGAACACCAACGGCCTGGCCTTCTCGCCGGATGAGAAATACCTTTACGTCAACGGCAGCCAGGACAAATACATCAAGCGCTACGAAGTGCAGCCTGACGATACCGTCACACACGGCACGATGCTGATCGATATGCACGAGGACAAGGCGCCGGGAATCACCGATGGCATGCGTGTGGATGCGCGGGGAAATATCTGGTCGAGCGGTCCCGGCGGCATCTGGGTGATCTCGCCGCAAGGCAGGCACCTGGGAACGATACTGCTGCCGCAGACGGCAGCGAATGTGTCCTTCGGTGATCCGGACTGGAAGAGCCTTTACGTCGCAGCGCGCGGCACGATTTACCGAATTCGCACACTGTCCGTAGGGCAGCCATGCCCGACGTGCACCGGACCGAGATAGCGCACGGCGGCAGGCGGCTGCCGCAGCGAGACGGCAGGTCCCTGCTCTTCGCAGACTCTTCAGCCCTTTGAACGCATAACATATTGCTTTCAAAAGAAAGCGGGGCAGCGGGCAGCTGGGAGCTGCGGAAGTTATTCCAGCCCGTTATGTTCAAGCCTGCAGGCTTTGGAGCCCTCCCGCGGTACCATTCGTAGGAAGACGCCTACAGGTTTTCGAAAGCCTGATCTGAACAAGTACGCCAGGAAGGGACTCCAGCGGCCGTGCGGATCTACGTTCTTACGCCCTGCTACGCTCCCTATCTGGGCGGCCAGGAGATCTACATCAAGGAGCTGTCCGAGGGCCTGGCGGCCGTCGGGCTGGATGTTCAAGTCGTCACCGCCGTCGAGGTTTTCCCGGCCGGCTACGTGGATAAGATCCCCGTGCGCCGCCTGGCAACGTATGGCGCGACTCAGGGCGCGGGCTGGCGTTCGATCCCCTGGGTAATCCTGCTGCTCACGCGTTTGGTCTGGCGACTGATCTGCGATGCCCGCCGCTACGACGCCGTGCTGGTCTCCGGCTTCAATGTTTTGCCACTCGCTGCCGTCCTGGCGGGTCTGCTGACTGGCAAGCCCGTGGTCGTCCGTCCGGAAACGCCGCGCGAGGTGCAGGAGGCCGTCGGCGAGGCCAGCCGCTCGAAGCTCAATGGTGACGGGAGTCTCGTGTTACGGCTCGTATGCTGGCTGCGTCACAGGGCCGCGGTGCGTGTTCAGCGCTACATCGCCATCTCCACTGAGATCCGCGAGAAGCTGGTCGGCCAGGGAATCGACCCGGCAAAGATCGTGGAGATCTCCAACGGGATCGATACTGGGCGCTTCATGCCGGTCTCGGCCGAACGGCGCACAGAATTGCGTGCCGCACTTGGACTTCCGGCCGATGCCTTGCTGGTGATCTACTCGGGCCGTATCGCGCTCTCCAAGGGCATCATGCGGCTGCTGGCCGTCTGGCGCGAGCTCGCGCCGCAGTATCCCGCTGCACACCTGATATTGGTTGGGGAGGGTTGCGGAAGTCTCGACAACTGTGAGACGCAGGCGCGCGAGTTCGTCGCGACGCAAGGGCTCAGCGCGCGAGTCTCGTTCGCAGGGGGTGTCCTCAACGTGGAAGAGTACCTGCAGGCGTCGGACGTGTTCGCCTTCCCCAGTGATTTCGAGGGCTTCGGTCTGTCGGTCGTGGAGGCTATGGCGGTCGGACTGCCCATGGTCTGTACGCGCGTGGGCGTCGCCGCCGACCTCGAGCGCGAGATCGGCATTCAAATGATCGTCCCTCCCATGCAGGAAGCGCCGTTCAGGGATGCGCTGCGCCGGCTGCTCGAGGACGAGCCGTTGCGTGCTGGAATTTCACGAACGGCCCGGCAGACAGTCCAGGGACGCTACTCGATGACTCGAGTCGCCGAGCAGCACGCGGCCCTCTTTAGTTCGCTGATTGAATCACGAACCGCCCGCGCTCACTCCGCTTTGTCTACCCGAAGCAAGCAGCTCATTCCACAACCTACGCCTTCTGCCCCTCCCGCAACGCCCCTGACTTAAAGCTCACCCCGCACGAATGATCCGGGCAGTACCGATGACCGGGCTGTGCCCTTCTCGTTCGTTCGTGACATCCCATTGCTTCAGGGAGGCAGACGGTGCCCTCAAGCCGATTCTGCCATGCGTGTCGCAGAAGTCTCTGCCGATCCCCCTGCGGCACAGCATTGATATAGGGCCGAGCGCAACTCGGCCAATCTTGGCGGTTTGGCCAATACGCAGTCTACGTGCGGCGGTGCATTCCCCTCGGCAGCCAGGCGTCGGCCCCACCCCGTGAGCAGTATCACCGGCGTCGCCGCGGAGGCCGCCTTAATGGCGCCGGCAACTTGTCGTCCATCGACATTCGGCATGCCCAGGTCGGTAATCACCACTGCGAAGGGCTTTCCCGCATTGCTATGGGCACGAAAGCTGTCGATGCCCTCCTGGCCGCCGGTCGCGGCCTGCACCGCGTGGCCATCACCCTCCAGCGTTTCCCGGAGCGATTTGAGCAGCAGTGGATCGTCGTCCACCAGCAGGATGCGCAAGCCCGGTAGAACCCGCATTACCTTCTGGGCCGGCGTCGGTTCGGTAACACGTGTTGCCGGCACAGGGAAACCCAGGCGCATCGTGGTTCCTTTGCCCACTTCACTCTCGATATCGATGCTGGCGTGATGGCGTTGGACCATCCCGTACACCATTGCCAGCCCAAGGCCTGTGCCGCGCTCACCTTTGGTCGTGAAAAAAGGTTCCAGACATTTGGCGCGCGTGGCCTCCTCCATGCCGATACCCGTATCCGCTACTTCGAGCGCCACGTGCTGCTGCTCCGCGGAGTCGGGCGAGCCGCCGCCGGAAGTAAGCCTGGTCCGCAACGTCAGCGTTCCGCCTCGCGGCATGGCGTCCACTGCATTGAATATGAGATTTGTGAGAGCATCGCGGATCTCACTTTCGAATCCCATGACGGCCGGCGCCGCCGCCGCCAGCTCGGTCTGCAGTCGGATCTCGACTCCATGCCGCCGTGCCATGTCGCTCCATCTCGCGCGTGTGAGATCCAATACCTGCTGCACCAATTCATTCAGATGGACCGCAGCCATGGCAGTCTCGGGTTCGCGCTCACGGTAGAACTCGCGCATACGCCCCACGGTCTCGGCCACATTGCTCACGGCTTGCTGGATGGTCTGTAGATACCTGCGCGCCCGCTCGGTCAAGCCGGGCTCGTTTTCGAGGAGCGATTCGGTATAGAGCGCCACCGGTGAGATGGAGTTATTGATGTCGTGGGCGACACCGCTCGCCATCTGTCCCAGGACCCGCAGGCGCTCCTGATGCATCACGACCTGCTGCGTCTGGCGCAAGTCGTTGTACGCGTCCTGTAACGCGCCGTAGAGTCGCGCCTGATGCGCTGCGAGCGCGGTGTGTTCGGTCAATTGCTTCAGGAACTCGCAGTCGGTGCTGCTGAAACTGCGCGGCTCACGGCGTGCGACCACCAGCACACCAAACACCTTGCTTTCGGTCAACAGCGGGGCGATGACCAAGGAACGCAGGTCATTACGTGCCAAGCGCTGCGGAAACGGGAAGTGCACCTGCTCCACATCCGGCTCGTAGACGAGTTCTCCCCTTGCGCAGCGCGCCAGGCCGTTCTCGTCGATCTCGATGTGCGTTTCCTCGCTCATGGCCAGCTCCATGGCGAGCTCCTTGCTGCGCGGTCCTACACTGGTGACCGTAAGCAGATTATCCACCGCGTCGTACAGGCACACGCAGCCGAAATCCACCGGGAGCTGCTCCTCCAGGGTCCGGACCACGACCTGAAAAATGCTCGGCAGGTCCTGCCGTTCGCCGGTGGCGTGCGTAATTTGCTGGAGCAGACTGAGCCGCTCAAGCTGCGATCGTAGCCTGGACTGCGCAGTTCTGCGTTCGAGATCCGCCCGATCCAGGGATTCGGCATTGGCCCATATCAGCGCACCAAAGACGATGATGTTGGACAGGGCAAACAACGATATGCCCGCCTCGGTGTCGAACAGTCGAGCGCGTTGTCCTTCGAGGCTCAGCCAACCGAGGACCACAGGGCCGACGATGGCGGCTGGCACCAGTCGCCGCGCAATGACGCCGCCGGCGCCCTCGCTACGCAATAGCGCCACCAAGCCCTCATCGGCTCGCGCGCAGAGAATGCCCGCGCTGAGCAGGAGGAAAAGCATTGCAGTGTGAAAGGCCATCTTCGTATACGGCAGCAGCGGCTCGCCACCATAGATGTAGTGGCTGAAACCGAGCCAGGCGATCATGGCTGCGAGCAGGCAGGCTGCCTGAAACGCGCCGAAGAAGCGGCGCGCAGGGACCAAGAGCAGAGCGGATCCGAGCAGCAGAAATCCACACGCGGTGGCTGGCGCCATCAGGCTAAGAGCAGCGCCACCGGCAGCCGACGTCCTGTCAATCAGGCCGAGCTGGTCGATATCCAGATTCCAACCGAAGCCGTAGTCACACAGCCTGTACAGGCCGATCGATGCAATGACCGTACCGCCGGCTGCGAACCATCCGTGGGCAGCGGCGTCCTGAAATTCAGGCGCCCTGCGCAGGTCAGCCGACGCGGTTCCGAGGCACAGCGCGGCTCCCGCAAGCGCGAACGTCAGCGCCGTGAGGGGCGACATCCTGGTCAGCCCGGGCAGAACGCTGGTAAGGGCCGTAATGCCCAGCGCCCAGCCCAGCAACACCGCGATTCCAGCGATAACAGCGAGGCCGCCTGCCATCCGTGTGAGTGCTGTGGGGTGTAGCCAGGGCGATTCCGCATTCCCGACTGATTGTCTCTCACTCAGCGAAGGCGGCATTTGCGATCCCTGGAATCGGCCCATTGACCCGCGAGTCGAATGGCCGCCGCGCGCTTCCCGCAGACACGATTTTGCGTCGGAAACGGGGCGCCGCAACGGCTCCTGCAGGCCGATGATGCGCCATAAATGCGTATGCGAACGATCGAGGATCTATTTCTGTGAAGCCGGGCATGCTGAATTTTGCATCTTGATCTCGAGTTATCTCGTGCTTGAGAGCCAGGTATCCCGCTCCGATATCGACATCGATTCGATATCGATATCGCCGAACACATAGTTTACTAGGAAACTCATACATGTTAGTTTACTAGCCAACCAGGAGCTGGCATGCCATCGACCCTACCCGCTTCAGACCTTACCGCCCATCTTGGCTACTGGCTGCGGTATGTCTCCAACCACGTCTCGCAGGCCTTCGCTCGCAAGGTGGAGGCACATGGCGTGACCGTCGCGGAGTGGGTACTGATGCGCCACCTGTGGGGCGAGCAAGCCCTCGCCCCAAGCCGTCTCGCCGAGCGCATGGGCATGACGCGCGGCGCCGTCAGCAAGCTAGCCGATCGGCTGAGCGCCAAGTCGCTGCTGGTACGCACTGCCGATCCGCAGGACGGGCGGGCGCAGACGCTCTGCCTCACGCGCGCCGGCCGCTCTTTGGTCCCCAAGCTGGCGGGGCTGGCCGATGCCAACGATGCCGAATTCTTCGATCACCTGGCGCCGAAGGACCGCGCGGCGCTGCTGCGCACCCTGCGGCAGATCGTAGAGAAGCGCGGGCTCAAATCCCTGCCCGTCGATTGATGACGGGCGTTTTTCAACCCAATCACGAGAGGAGATTGACATGACTGCGAACTGGAGAGATCTGGCCCGCGCCACCCTGGAGGGATCCGAATCTGGGGCGATGACCTTCCCCCAGAGCCTTCGACTCCTGATGGAAGCCGGCTTCGACGGTTATGCCGTGGATCTCCGCCGTTCGACGCGCACCTATTACATGCCAAATGGCCAGACGCTGGAGCTGACGACGGACCCAACACCAACGCCGGTGGCTGATTCCTTCGACGCCGCCGTGGTGAAGGAGGCGATCCGTGAAGCCCAGGCACTGGTGCCGGGCTACACCTACAAGGGCTTCTGCGCCAAGGTGGCGCGGGCCGGTTGCGCCGGATACGTGGTCTCCCTGCTGGGTCAACGGGTGCTCTATTACAGCCGAACTGGCGAGACCCACACTGAGTACTTCCCTGGAACGCAACCGGCGGCCAAGCCCTGAACGCCACCGACGTTCGTGTGCTTGCTGCGCCTCGCTACGCGGCTGAACTGTGCCGGCCCCACGAATGCGATTCGATATCGGTCGGAGACCTTGGAAGTGAAGGTCACCGCAGAATGTGGGGCCTCATTCCCAGTACAGGTCGCGCGGCGCGTTGACACGCCACATCGACGACGGCGATCTGCTCAGCCCGCGATCCGCGGCCTTTTTTTGGACTAACCCCGGTAGACTTCCGGTAGACCTCAGCGCCGAAAACACCCGCCGTTTTCCTGCAGAAATCCGCAGGGTCTTGAGTCGACGGGTTTTAACCCCTTGTCTGCGCTCAGAAAAAAAGGTCACACCAGCCGCTACGCCTTCTCCCCCACCGGTAACTCCGCCGATTTGAAGGTGACCCCACACGAATGATCCGGGCAGTACCCGTCCGGATTCTTCGCCAGGTACTGCTGGTGATAGTCCTCGGCATAGAAAAACGGCGGCGCGGCTCGAATCTGCGTCGTGATCTGGCCGAAACCGGCCTTGCTCAAGGCGCTCTGAAATTCCCGGCGCGACTGTTCGGCAGCCTGCTGCTGCGCCTCATTGTCGGTATAGATCGCCGAGCGGTACTGGCTGCCGATGTCGTTGCCCTGGCGCATGCCCTGCGTGGGATCATGTGATTCCCAGAACACCTTGAGCAGCTGCTCATAGGAGATTCGTGTGGGATCGAAGATCACCAGCACGACTTCAGCGTGTCCCGTCGTATTACTGCAGACCTGCCGGTACGTGGGATCGGCCGTGTGGCCGCCGGCGTAACCGACGGCGGTGCTGTACACCCCGGGTAATTCCCAGAATTGCTTCTCTGCGCCCCAGAAGCAGCCCATGCCGAAGATCGCCCGCTCGAGCCCCGCCGGAAAAGGCGGCCGGATGCGCCGGCCGGTGACGAAATGCGTCTCGGAATTCTCCATGTGGTGCTCCTCGCGGCCCGCGCGGCCGCCCCTTGCTGCGCCTTCAATCAGGGCGCCGTTGCCGTTAAGATTCTCGCATGAGCGCGATCTGTCAGCCCCACAACCTGCGGCGCCCCATCATCCAGGGTCCCAAACCCTATGGTGTGCGCGTCAGTCTTCGCCCCGGTGACCCTTTCCGCAAGATCATGGGGGCGGAATGGCATCGAAGCCACTGGTTCGCCACCGCCGCCGAGCGCGATGCGGCACTGGCGGAGATGAGCCGCAAGCACGAATACTCGCGCGTGGGCGACAGGCCGGCACTGCTGTTTGAAAAGATCGAGAACCTGGCCGCCAGCCATGGCGTCTGACGCAGCGGCGCTGCTCACATCGGCCACTCAGAACGTACGGCCCAGATACAGGTAGAAGGCCGTGCTGCCGCTCTGGTCGTATCCCATCGCCAGGTACGCCGGCCCGAGATAGGTATCGGCCGCCACGAACAGCGAGAAATCCGTGCGCAGCGAGCTGAAATGCATCTGGCTGCGCTGATCCCAGACATTACCGGACTCGAGCGAGGCGCCGATGTAGGCCGGCACGTCCAGGATGCCCTCCCCGCCGTTGCCGACCTTGTGCAGGTAGATGAGCCGGCCGATGCCGTACTGTGGCCCGGCCAGTGTGTCGGCGCGCACACCCGATAAATTCAGGAAGCCACCCAGCGGGAAGTAATCGCGGATCGCCGTCTGGCTGCCACCCATGGTACTGCCGCCGGATATCCACGCGACCAGGGTGTTGCGGGCCCAGGAATGCACACCGCGCCAATCGATGGTGGCCACATCGGCGCCCTCGCCCGCGCCGCGGCTCTCGAGCGTGACCTGCGCGGTCAGCGCCTGCCCCGCGCGTGCGAAGCTCGGGCTGTCCAGCTGATCGAACCCGAATCGAAGGAAATACTGCTCGACGTCGAAATTCGCCCCTGGCGCGGTGAAGTCCCCGAGACTCACGCGCTCGCTGCCGTTATCGCTTACGGCACCCGCGCGGATCTCCCCCCAGTTGCCCAGTGCGCGCCCGAAGTCCAGGCCCGCGTGGACACTGCGCACCAGATACTCGCCCCCATGGCGACCGCCCTCGACCTGCGCGATCTGGTACTGCCCGATGTCCGCATGCGGGTCGACAAAGTACTGCTTGACATTGGACAGCGGCTGATAGAACTCAGTGGACAGCAGCGGTGCCGTGCCCACCTGCAGCACCGTGTCCCACTCGGCGCCCAGGGAATTGAGCTCGGTGACGTCCAGCCGGCCGGCAGCATTGAAACTGGTGTCGCCTTCGAAGTCATCCTGCATGTCCATGCCGAGCCGCAGATAGTTCGGTCCCCAGGAGTTGCGCAGCGCGGTGAAGTCGAGCCCGTACTGGTTGGCGGGATCCAGCTGCAGCTGATAGTCCAGTGTCTCCAGATAGCCGCGACCGTAGAGCAGCTCGATCTGCTGCTGCAGCGCCTGCGCATCGAGCGTGCGCCCGCTGAAGCGGTCGAACATGTCGTGGATCTGGCGGCTGTAGGCAGTGGAATCCGGATCCACGCGAACGAAGGCGACCCGGGGCGGCGGCGCGCGCACGGCGCGGCGTGCCGCCAGATAGCTGGCGTACTGCGCATCGGAGACCGCCAGCGCGCGCAGCTGTTGCTCCAGTGCCGCCGCGGCGCTCTGTCCGGCGCTGACGATCTTCAGCATGTCGGCGAAGTCGTACGAGGAATAATTGCCCAGCTGCGGGCTGATGAGAATGTCGTGCGGACCGAGCGAGGAGAGTTCGCGACCGACATTCCGCCGCAGCAGAATCGCCAGCACCTGGTTGGTGATGCCCGGCAGCGAGGCCAGTCCCTTGCGCGGCTGCAGCGGATAGCCGGCGTCCACGACGATCACGACATCGACGTTCATTGCGCGTGCGACGTCGATGGGCAGATTGTCGACCAGTCCGCCGTCCACGAGCACCTGCCCGTGATACTCCACCGGCGCAAACACGCCGGGTACGGACATGCTGGCGCGCATGGCGGTGGCCAGATCTCCGCCGGCCAGCACACTCGGTTCGCCGTTCTCGAGATTGGTGGCGACCGCGCGAAAGCGCGTCGGCAGCTCATCAAAGTCGGTGATGCGGGCGACCGGCAGGGTGAGCGCGCGCAGCGTCTCGGTAAATTTCTGGCTCTGGATGAGGCCGCGCGGGATCACGAGCTTCTTGCCCTGCAATCCCAGCGGCAGATTGACCAGGTACTGCTCTTCCTCCTGCTTGCGCCGGTAGTCCAGGGCGCTCAGTGGCGGCCGGTCGCGAAAGGCGGCCTGCCAGTCCACCGAGTCCATGGCCCGCGCGATCTCACTGCCAGACATGCCGCTGGCGTACAGGCCGCCTACGACGGCACCCATGCTGGTGCCGGCGATCGCATCAATCGGCACGTGCAGCCGATCGAGCATTTCCAGCACCCCGATGTGCGCAGCGCCGCGCGCCCCGCCTCCAGAGAGCACCAGCCCGATGCGCAGTCGCCGCGGCTGCGACGGCGCCGCCCGAGCGGCTGCGGCGATGGCTGCGTCTGCGGGTACGTCTGCGGGCGCGGAGATCGTCGCGGGCGTGACGGGCGGCTGCTGCCCCAAGGCGCCGGCAGAGACAACCAGGCACGCTGCCAGCGTGAAGAGTGTCGACTTATGCATGTAAGCTTGCAGGATGGGTTATGGCCTGATCATCGGTCTCATCATCGAAGTTGCGCTGATCGCGCACTGCCTGCGTACCGGGCGCAATGCGCTGTGGATCGTGGTCATCGTGCTGTTGCCTCCGCTCGGCTGGCTCGCCTATGCGATCGTGGAGCTGCTGCCCGGTCTGTTCGGTGGCGCCGGCACGGCGCGGGCCTGGGGGGGCATGCGCCGGGCGCTGGATCCGGGCGCGGATCTGCGCCGCTACGAGACGGAAATGCAGCGCAGCGGTGACGTCGCGAGCCGCCAGCATTACGCCGATGCATTGATCGCCCACGGCCGCGCCGAGGAGGCGATCGCGGTCTATCGCCAGGCGCTCACGGGACTGTATGAGAGCGATCCGAACCTGCTGTGGGGACTGGCGCGCGCGCAATTCGCCGCCGGCGCCGCCGGCGCAGCACGCGCCACGCTCGAGACGGTGCGAGCCCAGAACCCGCAGTTCCCCTCGCCCGAGGCGCACCTGCTCTATGCGCGCGCCCTCGAGGCGGATGGCGACAGCACGCGCGCGCTGCAGGAATATGCCGCCGTGATGCGCTCCTTCGCAGGCGCAGAGGCGCCGCTGCGCTATGCGCAGCTGCTGCGCGCCACGGGCCAGATCAGCGAGGCGCAGCGCGTGCTGAAGGAGCTGCTGGACAACGCGCGCATCGCACCGCGCTACTATCGTCGCATGCAGCGCCAGTGGCTGGTCATGGCCGAGCACGAGCTCTCCGCCCTGTCCTGAGACGAGCCTGCGCCGCGCGCGGCTGCTGCTGCGTGATGCAGTGGATGTTGCCCCCGCCCAGCAGGATCTCTCGCGCCGGCACACCGACGATGTGCCGCGCGGGAAACACACGCTGCAGGGCGCGACGCGCACGCGCATCGGTAGCGGCATCGAGCAGCGGCAGGATCAGCGCGCCGTTGGCCAGATAGAAATTGATATAGCTGCCGGCCAGGCGTTGCCCGGCACGCAGCGGCCGGATGCCCGGCCGCGGCAGGATGCCGCGCGCCTCGCGCGCGCTCAGATACAGCGCCGGCGGCGCAGGAATGCGGTGCACCCTCAGGCGCCTGCCGCGCGCATCGCGCGCCGAGAGCAGTCGCTGCAGCGCATCCTCGCAGATGCGCCGCTGGGGATCGCGCGCATCCTCTGGCCAGGTCAGGCAGACCTCGCCGGGACGCGCAAAGCACGCCAGATTGTCGATATGGCCGCGTGTCTCATCGTCGAGGACGCCGCGACCGAGCCAGATCACCTGGGTGGCACCCAGGTAGCCCTTGAGCAACCTCTCGACGCGCGCTCGCCCCAGCGAGGGATTGCGGCGTTCATCCAGCAGGCTCTCTTCGGTGACCAGGACCGTGCCCTGCCCGTCCACGTGCAATGCGCCCCCCTCGGTGACCAGCGGCGCGCAATAGCGCTCGCAGCCGGCGAGCTCCAGCACCTTTTGCGCCACGCAGGCATCGCGCGCGAAGTCCCGATACAGCCCGCCCCAGGCGTTGAAGCGCCATTGCGTGCCGCGCACGCGCCCACCCGCATCCACGAGAAAGCTCGGCCCCACATCGCGCATCCAGGCATCGTTGCTGGAGAGCTCCACCAGGCGCACCGCGGCGGGCAGCTGTGCACGGGCACTTGCGTAAGCGGCAGCCGAAGCGCCCACCGTGACCGGCTCGAAGCGCGCGACGGCGCCCGCCACCGCAGCAAAGGCCTGTTGGGCGGGCTGCGCGTGCCGCCGCCAGTTGTCGGGCCGTTCGGGCCAGAGCATCCAGCAGCCCTCGTGCGCAGCGAACTCCGCCGGCATGCGAAAGCCGTCGGCCGCGGGCGTGCTGCGCAGTGTCCGGGTCATCGGGCCATTCTACGATGCGAAGGCGCTATGCTGTCCGCATGCAGCGCCTGCTCATCGTGCTGGGGGGATTGCTGGTCGCGGCGGGCCTCACCTGGCCGTGGCTGTCGCGTCTGCCGCTCGGGCGGCTGCCCGGCGACATCCTGATCGTGCGCCCCGGCTTTCGATTCTACTTTCCCCTGACGACGATGATTCTCATCAGCCTCATCGTCAGCCTGCTGCTGCGAATCTTCCGACGCTGACCGGCCGCTGACCGACCGCTGGGCTGCCGCGCGTCAGTAGACGCGCTGTGCCGGCGGCGGTGGCGTGTACTGGTAGAGCCAGGTCTCGCTCAGCGGCTGGCTGCCGAGCGCCAGGAACAGACGCAGATTGATCGGCTCGCTGCTTGAATCGGTGGGCTTCAGGTCGAACATGGCACGCCAGCCTCGGATCTGCAGCAGCGGCCGGGCGGACACCAGCTCGATCTGCCCGCGCGAGGCGCTGATCATGGCCTGCACCTCGGCGCCGGGGGCGAGCATGGAAAAATCCCCGCCGACGAAATCCACGACGAAGCGCCAGGAGAAGTAGCTGCGCTTCTGCCCGACGACGCCGCCGATGCCCGTGCGTGTGGCATAGACCTGCGCCAGAGTGCAGCGCGCCGGGTTGTAACGGCACCAGTAGAGCCGATAGGCGAACAGCAGCTCCTGCCCGGGCTGCGGCCTGGCGGCGGGATTCCAGAACGCCACGATGTTGTCAAAGGTCTCATCGGCCGCCGGAATCTCCACCAGCATCACCGAGCCGCGGCCCCAGTTGCTCCTGGGCTCGACCCAGACACTCGGGCGCAGGTTGTAGAACACCCCGTCATCCTGATAGTCGGCAAATCGGCGGTCACGCTGCATGAGTCCGAAGCCGCGCGGGGCGTTATCGAAGAACGAGTTCACGCGCACCACGCTCGGGTTCATCAGCGGCCGCCATAGCCACTCGCCGGCACCGTTGTGGATCTGCAGACCGTCGGAATCGTGAATGGCCGGACGCCAGTCCTCGGACAGCCGGTGCTGGCTCTGGTCGTAGTAGAACATGCTGGTGCCCGGGGCGATGCCCAGCCGCTCGATGGGCCGGCGCGGATAAAGCGCCGCATCGATGTCCATGACCAGGGTGTCGCCCGCGCCGATGATGAACCGGTAGGCACCGGTGGTGCTGGGGGAGTCGAGCAGGCCATAGACGGTCAGCTCGCTGGAATCCGGCGATGGACGCTCCAGATAATAGGCGATGAAGTCGGGGAACTCCTCGGGCTGAGGCATGCCGGTATCGATGGCCAGCCCACGCTGTGACATGCCGTACTGCATGTCGCCGTCGACCGCGCGGAAGTAGGATGCGCCCTGAAAGGCGGCGATATCGCGCTGCCAGTCGGTATGAAACAGCAGCCGGAATCCTGCGAATCCGAGCTCTGGGGACAGACGCCGCCAGTTCACGCCACTGCGGGTGTAGTCGAACAGCGCGGGATCGAACGCCAGCTGCTGCGCCATGCCACCGGTGACTTCGTAGAGCCGCACCGGCTTTTTGACCGTAAAGCCGAGATGGAAGAAGCGCGCCTGGAAGCGCAGGCCCTCATTGGCCCAGAGCGAGTGATCTTCGCGAAACTGAATCGACTCCCATTGATCCCAGCTCAGGTGAGCGATCGGCGCAGGCAGCTGGGTCGTCGGCTCGCGGTAGGCCGCAGCCGCCATCGAGCGCGCGAGACCCTTGAGGCTGGCGTAGTCGAATGGCTGCGCAGACCCCAGGCGCTTGAGCGCCCCGGGGCGCGGCGCTGCGCGCGCGGTGGCGCCCAGAGCCGTGGGAAAGCGCGCGGCGGCCGCCAGCACGGCGCCGGATTGCAGAAAGCGACGGCGGGACATGCGCTCATTGTAGCGCGCGGGTTACGGCACCGCTGACCGCCGACGCCCCCATGAGGCATCGTGAAAGACCTCTGGCCGCCCTGCCCTGCGGCTGATTGACAGCCGCACCGGCTGACCGTAATGACGGCGACCCGGCGCCCGCCAAGGGGGTGATTGCACGGCTATAATCGTGCGCCAACCCGGCTCATGGAGTCCGCCCGCATGAACAGCGCCATTCGCACGGTGCGTGCCCTGGAAATTCTCGACTCGCGCGGCACCCCGACGCTGCGGGTCGCCGTGCAGCTCGCGAATGGTGTCATCGGCACGGCCTCCGTACCCTCGGGGGCCTCCACCGGTGAGCACGAAGCCGTGGAGCTGCGCGATGCAGATCGCGCGCGCTATGGCGGCAAAGGGGTGCGCCGCGCGGTCGCCAATGTCAATGATCTCATCGCGCCGCGTCTGGTCGGTGCCGATCCGGCCGAACAGGGGCGACTGGATCAGCTGATGCTCGAGCTGGACGGCACGCCCAACAAGTCACATCTGGGCGCCAATGCGATCCTGGGTGTCTCGCAGGCGCTGGCCTGTGCCTCCGCGAGCGCCGCCGGTTTGCCGCTGTATGTCTATCTCGGCGGTGCCGGTGCGCGCCGCCTGCCGGTCCCGCTGATGAACGTCATCAATGGCGGCAAGCACGCGGACTCGAGCCTTGACCTGCAGGAATTCATGATCGTGCCACACGGGGCCCCGAGCTTCTCGGAGGCGCTGCGTTACGGAGCGGAAACCTTCCAGGCTCTGAAGGCACTGTTGCACGAGCGCGGCCTGAGCACCGCCGTGGGTGATGAGGGCGGTTTCGCGCCCCAGCTGCAGAGCAACGAGCAGGCCTGCGAGCTGATCGTCGCGGCAATCGAGCGCGCCAAACTCAAGCCCGGCGAGGAGGTCTCCATCGCGCTGGACGCCGCCGCCTCCTCGTTCTTCGAGGCCGGCAGCTATCGGCTGACGCGCAGTCGTCAGGGAGAGAAGAGCGCGGAGCAGATGACGGCTCTGTATCGCAGCTGGGCCGAACGCTACCCGATCATCTCGCTGGAGGACGGACTGGCCGAAAACGACTGGCAGGGCTTTCGCGCGCAGACCGAAGCGCTCGGTCAGCGCATGCAGATCGTGGGCGATGATCTGCTGGTCACAAACCCCATCTACATACGCCGTGCCATCAGCGAGCGTGCCTGCACCGCGGCGCTGATCAAACTCAACCAGATCGGCACCGTCAGCGAAACCATCGATGCGATCAGCCTGTGCCGTCGGGCCGGCTGGGGCTTCATCATCTCGCACCGCTCAGGCGAAACCGAGGACAGCTTCATCGCCGATTTCGCCGTCGCCATGGGCGGCGGGCAGATCAAAACCGGCTCGCTGTGCCGCTCCGAGCGCATCGCCAAGTACAACCGCCTGCTGGAGATCGAACAGGAGCTCGGGCCCGCGGCCCTGTACGGCAACAACTAGGCCGCGGTCCGGCGCGCCGCGACGCGCGCGGGTGCATCCGCCGCAGCGCCGACGTGTGCAATTGCATCGCCCGGCCATCTCTGCAAGACTGCCCGCACGGAGATGGCATACCTCCCTGAATCGTCGCTCTGCGGCTGATGATGCCTGCACGACCCTGCCGGAACGCGCGCCAGCACGTGCCCCGACCGGGGGTGAAGGCCGCTACGGAGGGATGAAATCATGTGGAAATCGGTGCTTGCCATCTCCATCGGCGCCAGCGCCGGCGCATTGCTTCGCTGGGTGCTGGGCAGCCGCCTCAATGCCCTCTTCCCGACCCTGCCACTGGGTACACTCGCGGCCAACCTGATCGGCGGCTATACCATTGGCGTAGCCGCGGCCTTCTTCGCGGTGTTCTCGACGCTGGCGCCGGAATGGCGCCTGCTCATCATCACCGGTTTCTGCGGCGGGCTGACCACCTTCTCCACGTTCTCGGCCGAAGTGACCACCTTGATGCAGCAGGGACGCATGCTCGCGGCCGGTGCGGTGATCGGCACGCACCTGGCCGGCTCGCTGCTGATGACCTTCGCCGGCATCGGTACGGTGAACTGGTTGCACACGCGCTCAGGGGCGCGCGCATCCGCCGCGGCCCTGCAGCTGCCGGCAGGCCGCGGCGTGCCGCACTCCTCAACGTCCGTCTCGGGAGACGAGTCCGCATGAATGGCAACCTGCTGCGATTCCATGTGCCTGAGAGCCAGCGCCATCAGGGCGTGCTGCTGTGGGAATGGCTGCTGCGCCGGGGTTGCGATCTGGGCGCACGCGGTGGCTCGGCGCTGCGGCCCATAGCCGGCTTTGGGCGTCACCATGTGCTGCACGAGCAGAAATTCTTTGAGCTCGCAGGCAGTCTCACCGTGGAAGTGGAGCTGCTGCTGGGCGACCAGGAAGTGCAGCAGCTGCTCGAGTTGCTGGAGCAGGCGGCGATCCGCCTGTTTTACACGCGCACTCAGGTCAGCTTTGGCGTCGTGCACCCCGACGCGAAAGATAACTGAGGCGCGCAGCCCCGTGGTGGCATCAGTGTTGCCCGCGTAACACCCTGGTCAGGCGGTGTGGGCCGCCTCGAGCGCCTGTTGCAGATCCTCGATGAGCTCGTCCACATTCTCAAGCCCGATCGACAGCCGCACCGTGCCAGGCCCGATGCCCGAGAGTCGCTGCTGCTCTTCGGACAGATCGCGGCTGCCGAGCAGTTGCGGCGGCATGACCAGCGACTCGGTGGCACCCAGGCTCGGGGTGATCGCGAACAGCTGCAGCGCCTCGGCGAAGCGGCGACCGGCCTCGGCGCCGGCGCGCAGATCGAAGGTCACGATGGCTCCGAAGTCGCTCATCTGCGAGCTCGCGAGGGCATGCTGCGGATCGCTCGTCAGACCGGGGTAGCGCACGCGCTCCACGGTCGGATGAGTGACCAGGAACTCCGCGATGCGCAGCGCCGCGGCCGACTGTGCCCGGTAGCGCACGAAGTAGCTCTTCAGCCCGCGCTGGATCAGGAAGGCGGCATGCGGATCGAGGATGCCACCGAGCACGGTGAAGTCCGGCCGCAGCGTACGTATCAGGCGCGCCTCGCCGATCACGGCGCCGCCCATGACGTCACCGTGGCCCGCGACGTATTTGGTGAGACTGTGCAGGTACAGATCCACGTCATAGCGCCCGTGCTGATGCACACCGGCGAACGTGTTGTCCATGACGGTGAGCGCCCCGTGGGTGCGGGCCAGGCGCGTGATCGCAGCGATGTCAGCAATGCGATTGATAGGGTTGGTCGGGCTCTCGAATACGACGAGGCGCGTCGGCCGCGAGGCCAGCAGTGCCTCGATGCCCGTCAGGTCCCCGACAGACAGCAGCGAGTGGGCGACGCCGAACTTGCCGAGAATGCGCCGGATGAGCTGACGCGTCGGTCCGTAACTCTCCACGAAGCACAGCACGTGATCCTCGGCGCGCACCAGCGACAGCAGCGTCTGCGCCACGACTCCGACACCCGAGGCGCACACCAGGCAGTCTTCGCGTCCCTGCAGCTCCGCGAGCGTGAGCTCCAGCGCCCGCGTAGTGGGGTTGGAGCTGCGCGCGTAGAAGAATCCCGGGCGCTCCCCTCGCAGCGCCTTGAGCGTGTCCTCGACCGTGTCAAACTCGAACTTGACCGTCTGATGGATCGGCGCCACGACGGGATGATTGTCCGCCGGGACCTGCACCACCGGTGGATGATTGACGCGGGTTTCCCCCTTCATGGACGCGACTCCGCGTGCGCTGGCGCGCTGGCGGCAGCGCAGGTAGCGGCGGTACGGTCGTCGGCCTGCCAGCCGGCCTGGGCAAAAGCCGCCAGGCGTGCGGCAGCCGCATCGAGCGTCGCCTCGCGCTTGGCGATGCAGGCGCGCACCAGGGTCATGCCCGGCGGCGGCTGCCGATAGAACACCGAGACCGGAATGAGTGCCACACCGGCCCGCGTCAACAGCTCATCGGCGAACTGCACGTCGGGCACACCGCTGATCTGGCCATAGTCGAGCAGCTGGAAGAAGGATCCCTCCGAGGGCGGCAGTGACCAGGCGCAACTGGCCGCATCGCCCGCGCTGATCGCGGCGATGAAGCGGTCGCGCCGCGCCGCGAAAAATGCGCTCAGGTCAGCGCCCGTCTGCGGCCGCTCGGCCAGATAGCGCGCGATGCCCCACTGCAGCGCGGTGGCGATGGTGAACGTATTGAACTGATGCACCTTGCGCAGCTCGGCCGTCAAGGCCGGCGCAGCCACGGCATAGCCCACGCGCAGTCCCGTCGCGTGCAGCGTCTTGCCGAAGGAGTAGACCGCGACGCTGCGTGCCCGCAGCTCCGGATGGGCAAGGACACTGTGGTGTTGCCGACCATCGAAGACGATGTATTCGTAGACCTCATCGGAGATCAGCGCAAGGTCGAAGCGCCGTGCAAGCTCGGCCAGGGCGGTCAGATCCTCGGCCGACACGCAGCTGCAGCCCGGATTGTGCGGCGAATTGATGATGATGAGGCGCGTGCGCGCGTTGCAGGCCGCGGCGATGCGCTCCCAGTCATGGCGAAAGCGCGGTGGTTCGAGTGGCACGTGCACACAGCGCGCCCCGGCCAGCTCGATGGCCGGCTCGTACGAATCATAGGCCGGATCGAAGATGATGACTTCATCGCCGGCTCCGACCAGCGCCTGCACGGCAGAAAAAATGGCCTCCGTGGCTCCGAGCGTCACGGTGATCTCGCGCTCGGCATCGAAGACGGCGCCATGGCGGGCCTGCAGCCGCGTGGCGATCGTCTCGCGCAAGGACGCCAGTCCAGGCATGGGCGCGTACTGGTTGTGGCCGGCGCGCATGGCCTCGTAGATCAGCTCGGCAAGCCGTGGGTCCATCTCATAGTCGGGAAAGCCCTGCCCGAGATTGATCGCGCCGAGCTCGGCGGCCCGTCGCGACATGATCGTGAAGATCGTCGTGCCAACACGTGGCAGCTTGCTCGTCAGGTCCATGTCGCCCCCGCCGCACTCAACGCGGCGCACGTACGGCCGCGAACGCGGCTCCGACCACACCTGCCTGCGCACCGAAGGCGGCGCGGCGGATCTGTGCCGGGCTCTGCAGCAGATGTCCGTACTGGTCGAAATCCTCGCTGATGGAGCCACCGATGATGAACAGGTCGGGCCAGAACAGCGCGTGCAGCCGTCCCAGATAATCGTTGACGCGGGAGCACCAGGCCGGCCAGTCCAGCTTCTCGGCAGTGCGCTCGCGCGCCGAAGCGATGGTCTCGGCGTCCACTCCATGAAACTCCATGTGGCCGAGCTCGGTATTGGGCACCAGCTCTCCGTTCAGAAACAGCGCCGAGCCGATGCCGGTGCCGAAGGTCAGCAGCAGCACCACGCCATCGACGCCGCGGCCCGCGCCCGCCCTCATCTCTGCAAGGCCGGCCGCGTCCGCATCGTTGATGAACACGACCGGCCTGCCCAGCAGCTGCGAGAGATGCTCACCGCCCGAGAAGCCGATCCAGGCCTGATCCACGTTGGCCGCGGTGCGCGCGATGCCGTGTTGAATGACCGACGGGAAGGCCAGGCCGACCGGACCGCGCGCCGCAAGCTCTGCGTCGATGCGTGCGCAGGCCTGCAGCACCGATTGGGGCGTGGAAGGCGTGGGGGTCGGTACCACCTGCAGCGCCGTGACCGTGCGACCATGCTCGGTGTCCACCAGAGCCGCCTTGATGGAAGAGCCGCCGACGTCCAACCCCAGTACTGTCTGTGTCATGAGCCCTCCGTCATGCGCCCTGCGCCTGCGCCTGCTGCAGCTCGCGGATCCGCCGGCGATCGCGCCGCTGCAACCACAGCGTCGAGCCAATCACCCCCGCCGCCACCAGGGTGATCAGCAGCGTCGCCAGGGCATTCACGTCGGGGCTGACACCGAGGCGGACCTTGGAAAATATTACCATCGGGAGGGTGCTCGAGCCCGGACCGGCCACGAACTGCGAGATCACCACATCATCCCATGAGAGCGTAAACGACAACAGCCAGCCCGACAGCAGCGCCGGGGCAATCAGCGGCAGCGTGATGCGCCGGAATACGCGTACCGGCGTCGCCCCCAGATCCAGCGCTGCCTCCTCGAGCGAGCGATCGAAGCCGGCAAGACGCGCCTGCACGATGATCGCCACGTAAGAGACCGAGAAGCTGATGTGCGCCAGCGTGATCGTGGTCGCGTCGCGTCGCGCCGGCCAGCCGAGCAGCTGTTGCAGAGCGATGAACAGCAACAGCAGCGAGAGTCCCGTGATGATCTCGGGCATCACCAGGGGCGCGGTCGTCAGTGCCGCGAGCAATGCGCGGCCGCGAAAGCCGCCCAGGCGCGTCAGCGCGAAACCCGCAAAGGTCCCGAGCACCACGGCGCCACAGGCATTCATCGAGGCGATCAGCACCGACAGGCGCGCGGCCTGCAGGATCTGCGCATTGTGTAACAGTTCGACATACCAGCGCAGCGTCGGGGAGTGCGCCGCATCCCACACCGTCACCAGCCGCGAGGCATTGAAGGAGAACACCACCAGAGAGACGATCGGCAGATACAAAAAGGCCAGTCCGAGCGCCAGCGCGCCCGCCAGCAGCCCGCTCGCCCGCGGCAGACGCTGCACGCCCTGCCTCATGCCGACAGCTCCCGACCACGGTAGCGCTGCAGGATCAGGATCGGTGCCAGCAGCAGCGCCAGCAGCAGCAGCGCCAGGGCACTGGCCACCGGCCAGTCGCGATTCTCGAAGAACTCGGTGGAGATGACGCGCCCGATCATCAGCTGGCTTGCAGGGCCCAGGAGCGAGGGAATCACGAACTCGCCGACCGCCGGAATGAATACCAGCAGTACCCCGGCGATGATTCCCGGCACGGAAAGCGGCAGCGTGATGCGCCGAAAGCGCTGCCACGGCCGCGCGCCGAGGTCCGCGGCGGCCTCCAGCAGCGCTGCGTCATGCTTTTCGAGATTGGCGTAGAGCGGCAGCACCATGAACGGCAGGTACGAATAGACGATGCCGAGATAGACGGCGAAGGTCGTGTTGACCATCCTCAAAGGCCGATGGGTCAGATGCAGCGCCAGCAGCACGTGGTTGATGACGCCGTCATCCTGCAGCAGGCCGATCCAGGCGTACACGCGCAGCAGGAAGGAAGTCCAGAACGGCAGGATGATCGCCATCAGCAACAGGTGCCGCCGCTCGGGCACAGCGCGTGCGATCGCGAGCGCCATCGGGTAGCCCAGCAGCAGGCAGCAGACGGTGGAGCCAGCGGCCACGCGCAGCGAATACAGCAGCGAGTCGGCATACAGCGGATCGCTGAACAGCAGCCGATAGTTGTCCAGGTGAGCGTGCAGGGAAGCGCCCTGTCCGCGCACCCACTCGACCAGGGGGGTGTAGGGGGGCATGGCCAGCCGTGCCTCGGACAATGAGATCTTCAGCACGATCACCAGGGGAATCAGAAAGAACACCGACAGCCAGAGCATCGGCACGCCGGCCACCAGCGCGCGCGAGGCGCGCGCAGGCGGTACTTGCGGGACTTGCGGGACTTGCGGGGCATGCGGGGCATGCGGGGTCTGCGCGCTCATGCCGCACCCGCCACGGCTGCATCGCTGCGCCAGCTCAGATACACCGCCTCATCGCGCGCCGGCACCGGCGCATCGCCGCGCGCCGCGTTCGTCAGCGTGACCCGCAGCTCCCGCCCGGAGCCCAGACGTACCAGCAGCACCGATACGTCGCCGCGATAGGCGACTTCACGCACCACGCCGTGCGCCCAGTTGTGCGGCTGTTCGGGCGCCGTGCGCGAGAGGCTGATCTGCTCGGGCCGCAGCGCGATCCAAAGCGACTCCTGCGTCGATACCCCGGCGCAGCGTTCGACCAGCAGCGGTGCGGGCAGCTCGGCACAGCGCAGCACCAGGCCGGAGGCACTGCGCTCCTGTATCTGCCCCTGCAGCAGATTCACCGAGCCGATGAAGTCGGCCACGAAGCGCGTCGCCGGCCGCTCGTAGATCTCGCGCGCACTGCCCACCTGCACCAGCGCGCCGTGATTCATGACGCCGATGCGTGTCGCCAGCGTCATGGCCTCCTCCTGATCGTGGGTGACGACGACGAAGGTCACGCCGAGCTGCTGCTGCACGTTGATCAGCTCGAACTGGGTGTGCTCGCGCAGCTTGCGGTCAAGCGCCGCGAGCGGCTCGTCGAGCAGCAGCAGCTTGGGTCGCTTGACCAGCGCACGGGCCAGGGCGACGCGCTGGCGCTGGCCACCGGAGAGCTGATGCGGCCGGCGCGCGCGCAACTCGCCCATGCGCACGACTTCCAGGATCTCCCCGACCCGGCGGCGGATCTCATCGCGCCCCAGCCGCTCCTGCTCCAGGCCGAAGGCGACGTTGTGCGCAACATCCATGTGCGGGAAGAGCGCATAGGACTGGAACATCATGTTCAATGGCCGGCGGTAGGGTGGCACCTGCGTCAAATCCTGGCCATCGAGCATCACGCGACCGCTGCTCGGGGTCTCGAAGCCCGCCAGCATACGCAGCAGCGTGGTCTTGCCGCTGCCGGAGGCGCCCAGCAGGCAGAAGATCTCGCCCCGGGCGATATCGAGGGAAACCCGGTCGACCGCGACGAAATCGCCGAATCGCTTGCTGACCTCGACGAGCCGCACGTAGTCCGCGCCGCCGGTCACGCTGGTCACACTGGTCACGTGCCGGTCTTGAAATGCGTCCAGATTCGATTGAGCTCGCGCGTATAGGTCTGGCTGTGGGCGGCGTTGGGGTGCAGCCGGGCGAGCTCAGCGGGTGTCGGATAGATGCCGGGATCCTCGTACACCTCGGCCGGCAGCAGGTGATAAGCCGCACGGTTGCCGGTCGCGTAATGCTCGGCGGTGGAGTTTTTGGCGGCCACATCCGCTCGCAGCAGATAATTGATGAACAGATGCGCGTTGCGCGGATGTGGCGCATCGGCCGGGATCGCCAGCATGTCGTAGAAACTCACCCCGCCCTCGCGCGCGATGTTGTAGCGGATCTTCACGCCATTGCCGGCCTGCTGGGCGCGCACGCGTGCCTGCTCGACGTCCCCGCTCCATCCGAGCGCCAGGCAAATCTCCCCATTCGCCAGATCCTCGATGTATTTCGAGGAGTTGATATAGCGGATGTAGGGACGTACGGACAGCAGCGCCTTCTCGGCCGCGACCAGGTCCTGCGGCGCCTCGCTGTTGGGATCCCTGCCGAGATACACCAGCACCTCGCCCACCACCTCGTCGGGTGCGTCCAGTATCGAGACGCCGCAGTCCTTGAAATGCTGCACGACCGCCGGGTCGAACAGCATGGCGAAGCTGTCCACGGGCGCGGCGGGCATTGCCGCAGCGACCTTATCGACGTTGTAACCGACACCGGAGGTGCCCCAGAGATAATTCACGCCGTACTGGTTACCGGGATCGTTGACCTCGATGGCGTGCGTGATCGCGGGGTCCAGATTTGCAAGGTTCGGCAGCAGTGCCTTGTCGAGCTTCTGGAACACGCCGGCCTGGATCTGACGCTGCAGGAACGAGGCGGATGGCACCACCACGTCGTAGCCGGTGGAACCGGCGAGCAGCTTCGTCTCCAGGACCTCGTTGGAGTCGAATACATCGTAATTGACCTTGATGCCGTACTCCTTCTCGAAGGCCGGCACCACGGAAGGGTCGATGTAGTCCGACCAATTGTAGACGTTCAGCACCTTTTCGGTGTCGGTGGCGCCGGGCTGGGCAGCCCGGGCCGTCGCCTGGCCGGCCCTGGCCGGGCCGCCCTGCGCGCTCGTGCCCTGCGCGGCCGTTGCCGACGCTTCCGGGGGCGGCGTACGAGCGCAGCCCGACAGCAAGACTCCCAGCAGCAGCAGCAGCGCGGCGGCGAGCGGGCCGGGCCTGGCGTGCGCAGCGACGCGTGCGCGCGCCTCGTCGCCGAGCGTGCGCCGCATCCGTCTGCCGCCGTCCGTCCTCGTCCTCATGGGTCGGGACAGATCATACATTCAACAGCAGGTGCTCGCGCTCCCAGGAGCTGATGACCTGCAGGAACACCTCGTATTCGGCCTGCTTGACGATGGTGTACGCCGCGACGAAGGGCTCGCCGAGGATCTGCAGCAATGGATCGCAGTCGCGCAGGCGCGCGAGCGCCTCATCCAGCGAGCGCGGCAGGGAGAAGGGCAGCTCGTGGGCGCTGCCGCTGATCGGCTCGGTGGGCTGCAGACCCTCGATCATGCCCAGGTAGCCGCAGGCCAGAGATGCGGCGATGGCGATATAGGGATTGGCGTCTGCCCCGCCGACCCGGTTCTCCACGCGGCGCGCTTCGGGACTGGCGATAGGCACGCGCAGCCCCGCCGTGCGGTTGTCATAGCCCCATTGCACGTTGATGGGGGCAATCTGGGAGCGCGTCATGCGCCGATAGGAATTCACATTGGGCGCGAACAACGACATCGCCGCCGGCGCATAGCGCTGCAGCCCGGCAATATGCGAGAAGAACAGCGCCGAGGGCGAGCCGTCGGCGTTGCTGAAGATGTTCCGGCGCGTCCTGGTATCAACGACGCTCTGGTGGATGTGCATCGCGCTGCCTGGCTCACGCGCATGCGGCTTCGCCATGAAAGTTGCGTACATCTTGTGTCGCAGCGCCGCCTCGCGCGCCGTGCGCTTGAACAGAAACGCCTGGTCGGAGAGATCCATGGCATCCCCATGCAGCAGATTGATCTCCATCTGCGCCGGACCGTCCTCGTGGATCAGCGTATCGATGGCAATGTCCTGCGCTTCGCAGAAGGCGTAGATGTCGTCGAACAGCGGATCGAACTCGTTGACCGCGGCAATGCTGTATGACTGGCGCCCCGGTTCGGCACGCCCGGAGCGGCCCACCGGCGGCTTGAGCGGATAATCGGCATCCACATTCGGCTCGATGAGGTAGAACTCGAGCTCGGGAGCCACCACCGGTTCCCAGCCGCGCTGCGCATACAGCTCCAGCACGTGGCGCAACACGTGTCGGGGCGCCATCATCACGCGTCGGCCATCCGAGTAGAAGCAGTCGTGGATCACCTGCGCGGTTGGCTCGGCGGTCCAGGGCACCACGCGCACCGTCTTGGCATCCGCGCGCAGCACGATGTCGATCTCCGCCGGGCTCATGGCCTCGCTGGTATCGGGCGGGTAGTCGCCGGTAACGGTCTGCAGGAACACGCTTTCCGGCAGCCGCATGCCCTCGTCCTCACCGAACTTCTCCGACGGCATGATCTTGCCGCGCGCGATGCCCGCCATGTCCGGAATGATGGCCTCGACCTCGGCGATGCCGTGGTCGCGGAAAAACTGCTGAATCTCACTCGCCATGATCGATCCTTTTATGCTTGCCGGCGCATCAGGCGCTCGCGGCAGGCCTCGCCGAAAGCCCGGAACAGCGCCAGCGACAGCGCGTTGTCGGCGACGCGCCATTCCGGATGCCACTGCAGCGCCAGCGCGAAACTCGGGGCCTCGTGCACGCGGAAGGCCTCGATCACCCCATCGGGTGCGCGGGCCTCCACCAGCAGCCCCGGTCCCAGCTCGCGCACGCCCTGCCCATGCAGCGAATTGACCCGCACCCGCTCGGTGCCGGCCAGCCGCCGCAGCAGCCCACCGGACTCGAGAATGACCTCGTGCGCCGGTCCGTACTGCGCCTCGAGCACCTGCTCGTTGTCCTCGCGGTGATCGAAATGCCCCGGCACTTCATGCAGCTTCTGCCAGAGCGTGCCGCCGAAGGCCACGTTCATTTCCTGGAAGCCACGACAGATACCGAGCACCGGCACGCCCGCTGCGACCGCCTTGGGAATCAGCGGCAGCGTGGTGTCGTCGCGATGGGGGTCATGCAGCGTACCGGCCTCACTGGGCTCACCGCGGTAGTGATGAGGTTGCACATTCGACGGACTTCCCATGAACATCAGGCCATCGAAGGCATCGAGCAGCCCCTCGATCTGCAGCTCCCGACCGATGGCCGGCACGATGAGCGGAATGGCGCCGGCCGCGTCGAGCACCGCCGTCAGGTACTTCTCCCCGGCGAGATGGTAGGCCTGCTGGTGTGTCCCCAGCAGCCGCCGGTCCGCCGGAATACCAATGACAGGACGCCTTGCGCTCATGGCGGGGAATTTACGGGGGTCACATGGCTATCGCGGGAGCTGGGGGCGTCCGCGGACGCTTTCGCCGGCCCTCGGGGCATTAGACCATAGGTGCCTGGCAGCGTCCCGGACCCCCGTCATGAGGCACCGCTTGATGCAGCGCACAGATTCTGTCAAATGACCCGATGGCCGTGCCAGTCTCAATCCCTGCGTACCCCGTGACGTATTACAGCGCCGTCACGCCGCCCCTGTCCCCCTGCCTGCCGCTCCAGGGCAGCGAGCGCACCGATATCTGCGTGGTCGGCGGAGGCATCTGCGGCTGTTCGGCAGCTCTGGCCCTCGCCGAGCGCGGGTACCGCGTCAGTCTGCTGGAAGCCCAGCGGCTCGGCTGGGGCGCCTCGGGGCGTAATGGTGGTCAGGTCCTCCCGGGCATTGCCGCCGAGCAGGAGGCGCTGGCCAGACTCGCTGGCGAGAGCACGGCGCTGCACATCTGGCGCCTGTCGCTCGAGGCCATTGCGCTGCTCAAACAGCGCCTCGCCCGTCATACCATCGCCTGTGAGTGGACCGACGGGCAGATGCTGGCCGCCATCAAACCCGGCCAGTGGCAGGCACTGCAGCACTGGCACAGCTGGCTGCAACGACAGGGATATGCAAGCACACAGCTGCTCGATGCAGGCGCTCTTGGCGCGCTGGTCGAATCACGGCGCTACCTCGGCGCGCTGTACGACGCGGCCGCCGGACACCTGCAGCCGCTGCGATATACGCTCGGCCTTGCGCAGGCGGCGCTGGGTGCGGGAGTCAGCGTATATGAGGACAGCCGCGTGCTCGGTTATGCGGCCGATAGGGATCGCGGCAAGCTGCGGGTGCATACCGCGGGCGGCGAGGTAACGTGTGACTGGCTCATCTTCGCCGGCAACGCCTGGCTCGGGGACACCGTGCCCTCACTGGCCCGCAAGATCGTGAGCGTTGGCAGCTACATCATCGCCACCGAGCCACTCGGCACCGAGCGCGCGCGGCGTCTGATTGCCAACGATGCGGCCGTCTGCGATATGAACTGGATACTCGATTACTTTCGTCGCACGCGCGATGAGCGTCTGCTGTTCGGTGGCCGCGTCAACTACTCCGGTCTCGACGTGCGCGCCATTGCCCCGGCGACGCGTCAGCGGATGGTCCGGGTGTTTCCACAGCTCGCAGGGGCGCGCATCGACTACGCCTGGGGCTGCCTGCTCGACATCACCGTCAACCGCGCCCCGCACTTCGGCCGACTGGCGCCGAATGTGTACTACCTGCAGGGCTTCTCAGGTCATGGTGTCGCCCTGGCAGGCCTCGCCGGCGAGCTCATCGCCGAGACCATCGCCGGCTGCGCTGAGCGCTTCGACGTCTTTGCGCGCCTGCCGCACCGGGATTTCCCCGGTGGACGCATGCTGCGCCGGCCCCTGCTGGCACTGGCGATGCTGTGGTATCGACTGCGCGACCTGCTGTGAGCGATCAGACGGTCACGATCTCGCTGGTGATCGCCTTCGGCCTCTCCGAGCTGGCGCTCTCACTGGTCAAACGCTCGATCGCCGGCGCGGCACGCGCCGATCGTGGCTCCTTGCACGTGCTGTGGATCGTCATCGTGGCGGCCTGGGTGCTCGCATTCTTCCTCGCCGCGGCCGTGCCGGTCGGCCGCTTCCGTGCCGGGGCCGCTGTGCTGAGCGTTGCGCTGCTGTGCTTCGTCGCCGGCGTCGCCCTGCGCTGGTGGGCGATCGCATCGCTTGGGCCCCTGTTTACGGTCGACGTCGCCATCGCGGCCGATCACCGGCTCATCGACCGGGGGCCCTATCGCCTCATCCGTCACCCCTCTTATGCCGGTGCCCTGCTCGCCTTCGCGGGGTTGGCACTTGCGCTGGGGAGCGCGCCGGCGCTCGCTGCCCTGCTGATCCCAACGCTGGCCGCCTACCACTATCGAATAAGGGTGGAGGAAGCGGCCCTGCTGCGTGGACTCGGCGAAGCGTACGCCGACTACATGCGCCGGACCTCGCGCCTGATCCCCGGCCTCTATTGAGGCCAAACTGCCGCGCATTGCTCAGAAACGCCTCGCCGCAGGGCCTAGGATCAGCTCAAGGAGGGAGCAAACATGCGTCGACCCATCACCTCTGTGGTCCCGGGGTTCGCTGCCCTGGCGGCAGTGGCGCTGCTGCTGGGCGGATGCGGTCTGGCCGACACCGCAATCAGCGGCACGGCCGGCGCCGCGGCCGAGGCACAGCAGGCACAGCAGGCGCAGCAGATCGAGCAGCACGTGCGCGACCAGGTACAGGCCGCGCAGGACGCGGCCGCCGCCCAGCGGGAGCAGGCGGAGCGGGACGCCCAATAACGGCCTGCCAGCACAGCGGGTCGCGGTCGCAACCGCCTGGTTGCGGCTGGTAGCCGATCAGGCGCGAGCCACCGGCAGCTCACACCTGCTCGACCATGTGGCGCGCATCCTGCGCCTCTCTGCAGAGGCAGGCTCAGGCGGCGCTGATCTGGTAGCAGCGGTGAATGCGCGGATTGCCCTGAAAGTCGAACGGCAGGGTCCGACGCGAAAGGTCCTCGACGCGCCAGCGCTCGCCCACCTCCGCCGCCAGCCTGAAGCGCTGCGCGTTGGTCGAAAAGACCAGCACACCCCCCGGCGTCAGCCGCTGCATGCACTGGCCGATCAATGTCACGTGATCACGCTGGATGTCCAGCACTCCCTGCATGCGCTTGGAATTGGAGAACGTCGGGGGATCCAGGAAGATGAGATCGAAGCCTTGCCGCGCGTCGCGATGCGTGCCATCGCCTTCGCGCAGCCAGGCGAGGCAATCCGCCTGCAGCAGGCGGTGATGCGCGGGATCTGCGCCATTGAGCTGCAGGTTCGCCTCCGACCACTGCAGGTAACGATTCGACAGATCGATGCTCAGGCTCTCGCGCGCGCCGCCGGCGGCCGCGCAGACCGTCGCGCTCGCGCTGTAGCAGAACAGATTCAGGAAGCGGCGGCCGCGGGCGCGCTCGCGCAGCAGCGCACGCGTCAGCCGGTGATCGAGAAACAGCCCCGTGTCCAGGTAGTCATCGAGATTGACCAGGAACTTAAGCCCCGCCTCGCCGACGGTGATCATGTTGGGCAGCGGTGCAGTGGCCAGGGCTTGCGCTGAATCCACTCGCCGCGGCTGGTACTGTGCGGACCCGCGCTGCGGACGGCGCACACGCAGGTGAATGCGCTCGGGCGGCACACCGAGTGTTTGCGGCAGAACCGATAACGCCTCGCGTCGGCGCCGGCGCGCGGCTTGCACATCGATGCCCGCTGGCGCCGCGTACTCCTGCACGTAAAGATGCACGCTCGGTGTCGCATCCGCCGCCCCAGCGAGCTGCTCGTAGCGATCGATCGCAAAGGCGTATTCGGGCATGTCCGCGTCGTAGAGACGGTAGCAGCTCACCTGCTCGGCACGCGCTGCGCGCCCGAGCCGTCGCAGGTTCTTCTGCAGGCGGTTGGCGAACATCGTCGCGCCCGGGGCACCGGCGCCCGGAGCATCGGCCCCCGGTGCCCCGGTCGGCGCAGCGCTCATGGTGGGCTCGGGCGTCGCGGGACGATGCATCAGATCCGTCGCCCCCGGCGCGGCGAGATCGATGCGCAGCAACCGGCAGGCAATCGGTCCATTCCAGAGTTCGTGGACGCGGTAGCTGCGCAGACGCAGCTCGGCTGCGGCGCGCGGTGCGGCGGTCAGAATCGCCGCATCCCAACCCTGAAAGTGCTGTCGCAGGACCTGACCAAGCTCTGCATGCAGCGCTCGCGCGGCCTCGGCATCGCCGAGACGCTCGCCGTAGGGCGGATTGGTGCAGAGCATGCCCGGCGCAGCCGCCAGCGGGCGCACCGCCCCCAGCGCACTGCGCTCGAAGCTGACCAGCGCGGCGACACCGGCGCGCGACGCGTTGTGCTGCGCCCGCTGCAACACACGCGCATCGATGTCACTGCCGCGGATGCGGCTGGGCAGCGACGCGAGCGCCTGCGAGCGCGCTTCCTCGCGCAGCGTCGCCCACAGCGTCGCATCGTGTCCGCGCCAGCCGAGAAAGCCGAAATACTCGCGGTCAAGTGCCGGAGCCCGGTGCGCGGCGATCATCGCCGCCTCGATCACGAGCGTTCCCGAGCCGCACAGAGGATCGAGGAATTCCCGCCCCGCAGCGGCCGCTTCGTCCCAGCGAGCCCGCAGCAGCACACCGGCCGCGAGGTTCTCCCGCAGCGGCGCTTCCCCTGCCTCCTGCCTGTAGCCACGCCGATGCAGGCTCTCGCCCGACAGATCCAGCGCGACCATGATGCTCGGGCCGCGTGCATGGGCATGCAGGCGCACGGCGGGACGCGACAGCTCGATCTGCGGGCGGCTGCCGCAGCGCTCGCGCAGCCGATCCACGACGGCATCCTTCAGGCGCAGTGCTCCGTAGTGTGAATGCGTGATGCCCGGATGCGTACCGCTGAAATCGCAGGCCAGCGTGCTGAGCGGGGAAAGGTGCGATTCCCACTCGATCTGTGCGGCCTGGCGATGGAACTCATCGGCGCTGTCGGCCTGCAGCTGCGCCAGAACGAGCAAGACCCGGCTCGCCACGCGCGACCACAGACAGGCGCGATAACCCAGCGCCAGCGCGCCTTCGAAGCGCACGCTGCCGGCCGACTCGGCGACGTGCTCGGCGCCGAGAGCGGACAGCTCACGTGCCAGCAGATCCGTCAGCCCACGCGGGGCCGTGGCGATGAAACGATGCCGCGAGCTCACCGGATCGCTCCGCGTCGCTCAGCGGCGCGCAGCACCGGCCGTCAGATCGATCCAGGTCGTCTTCAGCTCGGTGTACTTGTCAAAGGCATGCAGCGACTTGTCGCGACCGAAACCCGACTGCTTGTAACCGCCGAAGGGTACCGTGATGTCATCGGCGTCATAACAGTTGACGTAAACCATGCCGGCGCGCAGAGCACGCGCGGCGCGATGCGCGGCAGAGATATCGCGCGTCCAGACGGCTGCGGCAAGTCCGTAGTCCACATCGTTGGCGATACGCACCGCCTCATCGAGATCGGTGAAGCTCAAGGTCGCCAGCACCGGCCCGAAGATCTCCTCGCGCGCGATGCGCATCTGCGGGCGCACCTGATCGAACACCGTGGGCTCGACATAGCAGCCCCCGCTGTCGGTGCGCGTGCGCGCGCCGCCATAAGCAAGTCGCGCCCCCTCGCGGCTGCCGATCTGAATGTAGTCCAGCACACGGCGCGTTTGCGTCTCATCGACGATTGCCCCGAGCCGCGTCGCCGGGTCCAGCGGATCTGCCGGCGTGAGCGTGCGCGCGATGGCGGTGATCTGTTCGAGCAGCGGCTCGCGTATCGAGTCCTGCACCAGCAGCCGCGAGCCCGCCGAACACATCTCGCCCTGGTTGAAGAAGATCGCGTCGGCCGCGCTGCGTGCGGCACGAGCCAGGTCCGGACAGTCTGCGAGCACGATGTTGGGCGACTTGCCACCGCACTCGAGCCACACACGCTTGAGATTGGACTGCGCTGCGGCCTGCATGACCGCGCGGCCCGAGGCGCTCGAGCCGGTGAAGGCGACGGCATCGACGTCGCGGTGCGCGGCGAGTGCATGGCCGGCGGTGGCGCCCTCGCCGGGAACGACATTGAACACCCCAGGAGGCAAACCCGCCTCGAGGGCGAGCTGTGCCAGGCGGATCGCCGTCAGCGGGGACTTTTCCGAGGGCTTCAGCACCAGCGAGTTGCCGGCTGCCAGCACCGGGCCGATCTTCCAGGCCGCCATGATCATGGGAAAATTCCACGGGACGATGGCGCCCACCACTCCGACCGGCTCGCGGGTGATCAGCGCCAGTGCGGCCGGCCCGGTCGGTGCGATCTCGTCGTAGATCTTGTCGATGGCCTCGGCGTACCAGGCGAGGCAGTGCACCGTCGCCGGCACATCGATGGCGAGGCTGTCACGGATCGGCTTGCCGACGTCGAGCGTCTCGAGCAGCGCCAGCTCCTCGGTCGCAGCTTCCACGCGTTCGGCGAAGCGCAGCAGCACGCGCTTGCGCTCGGCGGGTCGCTGATCGGCCCAGACACGCCGCTCGAAGGCACGGCGCGCCGCCGCGACGGCGGCGTCGATATCGGCAGCATCGCCAGCAGCGACGGCGCCGAGGATGCGACCGTCGATCGGGGACGTATCGGAAAAGGTTCTTCCCGAGCGGGCCGCGGCAGGCTGGCCATCGATGAGCGCGCGGCCTTCAGCGAGCAGCGCGCGCGCACGCTCGTGCCACTGCGCCGCCGTCAGTGGCGTGTGCGTCATTGCCATCAGCTGACAATGGGCCCGAAGGCCGCGGCATGTCAAACCACCGGCCAGCGGGCCCGACCGATCTTGGCCGGGCCCGCGTGCCGCCTCGGCTTATCAGAACTTGTAGAGCGCCTCCAGCCAGCCCTGCTCGGTCTTCGAGTAGACGTCCACGCTCGGACCGCCCGGTGCCGGCTTCACGCTGTCCGGATTGTCGTAGCGGCCCTCGATGCGGAACTCGAGGTGGCTGGTCGGATCCCAGCCGAAGGTCAGTGTGACCTCGGAGAGATCCTCCTCACCCGGCGCATACAGCGGAGAGCCTGCACCCATCAGCGTCGACGGCTCGGTCAGGTAGCCGTCCTTGTCATCGAAGTACTCGCCGCGCAGCGACACGCGCCACTTCGGATTGAACTGATAGTTCAGATAGCCCGCGATACCCCACCAGTCGGCCGACGGCGTTCCTGCCGCGCCCGAGCTCTCGACGTAGCCGTAGTCGAAGCTACCGATCAGGGTCAGCTGCGAAGTCGCCGTCCAGGTCAGCACCGTATCAAACATCTCCAGACCCGTCAGCGACCCATACAGGTTGTAGTCACGGCCGTAGTAGTCGGTCAGCCCCCAGCTCAGTGACTTGGTCGGGGTAAGCGTGGCGTTGACTTCCAACGTCTTGCCAGGACTCGTCGCGTTTTCGTCTCCGACGTTGAACCAGCCATTGTTCACACCGATGTTGAAGGTCACCTTGCTGTTGGCAACGTAGGTGGCGCGCACGCCGGTGTGGGTCAGCGGCTCGAACGAGAACAGCAGCGATCGCGTGACATTGGTGTTGCCGGGGGGTGCGAAGACTTCGGCACCGGCGAGCGTCGCGAACTTACCGGCGATGATCGTCCACGGCCCGGTCGCATACTGCACGAAACCCTGGAACAGCTGCACACTCGGCGCTCCTGGCGTGCCGAGGTTGAGATAGTAATTGGCATCCGGCGCATATTGATTCGCGTACACCGAGCCATATGGCGTCACCACAGGATTGATCAGGGCGCCAAACCCGCTCGAGGGCTGATAGGCGAGCGTGAGCCCGGCCTGCTGGAAATTGAAGGTGTCCGAGCCGCCCGCCGCAGGCGTCGGCACTCCACCGACCAGATGCGAACCTGAATACCCGAAGCCGGAAAATGTGGCGTCGACGTAGCCGGTGGCCGTGATCCCGGAGCTCATCAGAATATCGGACACGCTGGGAATGGCCGGCTTGGCCGGCGCGGCGGCCTGGTCGGCCCACGCCGCCCCGCCCGACAGCATCACCAATGATGTCGTCGTAATGATTATTCCGTTCTTCTTGCGCATGGATTGCAGACTCCCGTACAGCCGTATTGGTCAAATGGGGACCGCGGCGCGGCCCCAAGGGCGTTGCCCTGTCGCAACGTCTTATTTCCCTGCGCATGGGAATGCAGGCTGCGTGCCAAGAGAAAGTTAGTGCTGCAAATCGTTCGTGAGTGTTGCGCAAAAGCAGGCGCGGGCTGGGCAGCCCGATCGGCGCTGTCACCGGAGGTGCGGTTAACGTGTTCATTGCACGCCGGAATTGGCCACACCGGCGCGGCCTGGCGCGCCTGGCGCGCGCGCAACGCAGGCGCCGGACGGTCCGTGTGCGCCCCGCACGCCACGTCTGCTCTGCACCCCTTCGAGCGGGTCGCGACGCGTGCTGCACTGTTTTTGCACGTACGGGGGTACCGCTGCACCCTTTTTGGCCGGCAGCGATCAGGCCGCCCAACGGCTGCGCCCCGATCTGGGCGTCAGTGGAAGTCGGCCGGCAGCAGCGGCTCGCGCTGATGATCGAACATGCGCGCGACTTGTGCCGCATTGACGCGTCCGAGCGAGAGCGCAGGCAACGCGGCGGCGGGAAAGAAGCGCACGTCGCTGGTTTCCAGGCTCGGCCTGGCGCTGCCGCCCACGAGCTCACAGAGGAAGAACATCTTGTAGATCGTATAGGGATGCGGATAGGCATAGCCCTGGTGATGCGAATCCCACACGGCCGCGAGCTTGATGGCGCGCGCCTGATAGCCTGACTCTTCGAGGATCTCGCGTTCGACGCACTGACCGGCGGACTGGTTCACGTCCGCCCAGCCGCCCGGCAACGTCCAGCGCCCATCGCTCACCTCACGCACCAGCAGGATCTGATCATCGCGAATGAGCGCGCCGCGCACGTCGACCTTCGGCGTGGGATAGCCGAGATCCTGCGCGAACAGCGCTTCCAGCGGCTCAAGCGCAGTGCCGGCGCCGGCGGCCATCATCTGCAGCGCCAGGGTACGCAGGCGCCGATAGCGCTCGAGGTCATAGGGGTCTTTCGAGAACGTCAGGCCCGTCTGTGCCAGCGCCTGCAGCTCGCGTGACCAGGTCAGCCAGCGTGGCTCCGGCCCGTCCGGCGAGCTCACCGCCGCCTCCATTGCACCCGCTCGGCCTGCGACTGTAGAGTCATCAGCCCTCCGTCCAGCCATTCATCAAGGAGCCGCCCCATGAAGCGTACTGCATCGGCGATCTGGTCTGGCGATCTGAAGTCGGGACATGGGGCACTGGCGACTCACAGCGGCGTGCTGAAGGAAACTCCCTATGGGTTTGCCTCACGCTTTGAAGCCGCCCCCGGTACCAACCCAGAGGAGCTCATCGCCGCGGCGCATGCGGGTTGTTTCACGATGGCCCTGTCGGCCACGCTGGGTCGCTCCGGCTTCACACCCAAACGTCTGGCCACGCAGGCGAGCGTCTCGCTCGAGCAGGTGGATGGCAACTGGACCATCACCAGCGTACACCTGCAGACGGAGGCCTGGATCCCGGGCATCGACAATACGAAATTCCAGCAGATCGCAGCCGACGCGAAGGCCAACTGCCCGGTGTCGCGCCTGCTGCGTGCCGAGATCACGCTGTCGGCAAAGCTCGAAGACGGCGCCTGAGCGTCGGAGAGCTCCCACTTGCGCGCGCGTGAGTGCGCACTGCGCCGCCGGCCAGTGGCCGGCTAGGATGGGCACATGAGGAACCGAACGGAAATGGACTTTAACGGCGAGCCCTCGGTGCGCTCGCGGGGCGGCTGGGGATTTGCAGCCGGAGTGCTGGTTGGCCTGACCGGTGCAATCGCCGGGCTGACGCTGGCCGTCGCTGCTCAGCGCCGGGCACGCCGGCAAACGCTCGCGGACAGCTCATCGACGCTCTCGGGCAGCGAAAGCGAGCCCGAGGAATGGCAGACAAAGGAAAATGAACTGGACGAGGAGCTCGCCCAGACATTCCCCGCCAGCGACCCCCTGCCGCAGTCGCACCGGGTGGATTAGTCTCGGCGCGGCACCCGCGCCGCGCCACAGTACTGGAAGATCGCGGCAGCCGGCCACGCCGGTGGCAGGCTGCCGCGCACAACAAGCCTTACTTGGGCGGAGCGCTGCTGTCGGAGCTGCTGGAGCTCTTCTTGCTGCTCTTCTTGCTGTGGTGCTTCATGTGCTTGGCCTTGGTCGTCGTCGTCGTCGTGTCGCTGCTGCCGCTGTCGGCCGCTGACGCGATGAGCGGCGCGCCGGCCAGGGTGGCCGCCAGAACCGCCAGTACTGCAACATTGAACTTCATCGGTTTAGGTCCTTCAAGGAGTGAATGAACTGTCAGCCTCGACGGCTGACGCTGGATTTTACAGCGAAAGGGAGCGTAGAGGCGGGGAGCTTAACGCGCCCTTAACAGATTTTCGGCGACCTTGCGCCGGGGCGCGGGTCAAGTGCGCAGTTCGTGACGGTGCTCGCGATACCAGGCGTAGGTCGCCGCCAGACCCTCTCGCAGCGCCAGCCGGGGCCGCCACCCCAGGGCGGTCAGCCGCGAGACATCCAGCAGCTTGCGGGGCGTGCCATCCGGGCGGGAGGGGTCGAACTCAAGGCGGCCGCTGAAGCCCACCGTGTGCGCGACCTGCTGCGCCAGATCCGTGATGCTCACGTCCTGCCCCCAGCCGACATTGATCGGAGCGGCCTCGCTGTAGTGCTGCATCAGGAACAGGCAGGCATCGGCCAGGTCATCCACGTGAAGAAACTCACGCCGCGGACGTCCGGTCCCCCAGACCTGCACCGAGTCGGCCGCGCGCTCGCGCGCCTCGTCGCACTTGCGCATCAGGGCCGGCAGTACGTGCGCATCCGTCAGGCTGAAGTTGTCACCCGGTCCATAGAGGTTGGTTGGCATCGCGCTGACGGCGTCGAAGCCGTACTGGCGGCGGTATGCCTGACACATCTTCAGGCCGGCGATTTTAGCGATCGCATACCACTCGTTGGTCGGCTCGAGGGCACCGGTCAGCAGGTACTCCTCGCGCATCGGCTGGGGGGCATCGCGCGGGTAGATGCAGCTGGAGCCGAGAAACAGCAGCTTTCTGACCCCGTGACGCCATGCGGCATCGATGACATTGGTCTGGATCTGCAGATTGTCGGCCAGAAACTGTGCCGGGTGGCTGCGATTGGCCTCGATGCCCCCGACCCGCGCCGCCGCCAGGAACACCAGCTGCGGCCGCTGCGTGGCGAAGAAGCTCTCGACCTGGTCCTGGCGGCGCAGATCCAGCCGCTCGCGCGCAGGCAGCAACAGCCGATTTGCGCCCGCGGCACGCAGGCGCCGCACGATGGCCGAGCCGACCAGCCCCCGGTGGCCGGCCACAAAGATGGGGCTCTCGCCCAGCTGCCCGGTTTGCTGTTCGGCACTCACGCGCTATTCGCGATGCTGGTAGGTCTTGAAGCCTTCCCGGGCCACCAGTGCATCGCGCCGGGCAATGGCCAGGTCCTCACTGACCATTTCCTCCACCAGCTGCGCAAAGCCGATCTGAGGCTGCCAGCCGAGCAGACGCCGCGCCTTCGCGGCGTCCCCGAGCAGGGTGTCGACTTCGGTGGGGCGGAAGTAGCGCGGATCGACGCGGATGATGGTGCGGCCCGTATCCGCCAGGACGCCCTCCTCGGCCACGCCGTTGCCACGCCATTCCAGCCGCATGCCCAGCAGCCCTGCCGCGCGCTCGCAGAACTCGCGCACCGAGTGCTGCTCGCCGGTGGCGATGACGAAATCCTCGGCGCTCTGCTGCTGCAGCATCAACCACTGTGCGCGCACGAAATCGCGTGCATGTCCCCAGTCGCGGCGCGAATCGAGATTGCCGAGGTACAGACAATCCTCCAGCCCCTCGTGCAGCCGCGCGAGCCCACGGGTGATCTTGCGCGTGACGAAGGTTTCGCCGCGTACCGCTGACTCATGATTGAAGAGAATCCCGTTACAGGCAAACATGCCGTAGGCCTCACGATAGTTCACCGTGATCCAGTAGGCGTAAACCTTGGCGGCACCGTAGGGAGAGCGTGGGTAGAACGGCGTCGTCTCGCGCTGCGGAGTCTCCTGCACCCGCCCGAACATCTCCGAGGTGGAGGCCTGATAGAAGCGCGTGCGTGCCGTGAGCCCGAGGATGCGGATCGCTTCCAGCAGCCGCAGCGTACCCAGTGCATCGGCGTTGGCGGTGTACTCGGGAGTCTCGAAGGACACGGCTACGTGGCTCTGCGCGGCGAGGTTGTAGATCTCATCGGGCTGCACCAGCTGCATGATGCGGATGAGGTTGGTCGCGTCGGTCAGATCACCGTAATGCAGATGCAGGCGCACGTGCGAGCCGTGCGGGTCCTGATAGAGATGGTCGATGCGATCGGTATTGAAGGAGGAAGCACGACGCTTGATGCCGTGCACCTCATAGCCCTTCTCGAGCAGCAGCTCCGCGAGATAGGCACCATCCTGGCCGGTGATGCCCGTGATCAAGGCACGTTTCATGAAATGGTCGCAACCCCGGAAAATCCGCCACCGGCAGCGATATGCCGGCGCGAGCGCAGATTACCGGCAATGCCCGGGGTTATAAAGCCATGGCCGCTCCCGGCCCGGCAGCGGCTGGCACGCACTCACGTGCCACACGACAGCGCCGGTCATGTCCCGGCGCCAGGCACACGGCAGCGAGCCCGGCCGCGGCGCAGATCACAGCGTCACCGGCGTCGGCGCGGGACGGATCTGACGGGCTGCTGTCACATCGGCCCCGCGCCTGATGCAGCGGCCCCTCAGCCGTTGCCGAGGAAGTCGGCCTTGCCGATCTTCACCCCGGCGTGGCGCAGGATGTCGTAGGCGGTGGTGCAATGAAAATACACGTTGGGAGTGGCGAAAGTCGTCAGATATTCCAGGCCGCTCTTGAACTCGAATGTACGCTGCGGGAATTTCAGCGTCACGGGACGCTCGGCGGCGCCCTCGAACTGCCGCGCCGAAAGGCCCTTCAGGAACGCCACCGTCTTCTCGATGCGCTCGCGAAACTGGGCAAACGTGGTCTCGTTGTCATCGAATTTCGGCGCCTCGACCTGCGCCAGACGGGCTGCGCCACCCTTGGCATTGTCCGCGGCGATCTGAATCTGCTTGCTCAGGGGCAGCATGTCGGCATACAGCCTCATGCCGAGCAGCGTGCCCGGATCGATCTTTTCGTTTTCGGCGTGCACACGCGCCTTCTCGAGCACGGCGCCGAGCGCACCGAGCGCGCGGACATAAGGTGGGACGGTCACATCATAGATAGACAGGCTCATGCTGCAGCTCCCCTGGTTTGGGCACGGCGGTCGCCGGCCGTTCGATCGGGCGCGTATCCTGCCCGAGCACCATGGAAGCCCGCAAGCCGGGGTGATTATCCTCAAGCTCGAGCATCGTGCCGTGCAGGCGTGCCACCGCTTCCACCAGGCTCAGTCCCAACCCCACTCCGGGGGTCCCGCGGCTGGCATCTCCGCGGTAGAAGCGCTCGGTGACCTTGCTGCGATCGCCCTCGGCGATGCCCGGGCCGCTGTCCGCCACGGCAAGCTCGATGCACTGATCGGCTCGCCGGCTGACCGACACGAGGATGTTGCCACCCGCGGGGGTGTACTTGAGTGCGTTGTCGATCAGGTTGCTGATCGCCTGGGCGAGCAGGACCGGATCGCCGCGCACCGGAGCGGTGTCGGCGCGCACCAGCTGCAGCCTCGCGCCCTTGATCTCCCCGGCGGGTTGATAGAAATCCACGGCAGCCGCGGCGATCTCAGCCAGATCCACCGGCACGAATCCCGAGCGGCGCATGCCACTGTCGATCTCCGCGAGGCGCAGCAGCGCGTTGAAGATGCTGATGACCCGATCGACGTCACTGACCGCCGCGTCGATCTCCGCGAAGGTGTGCTCGGGCGCCGGACGCGTGAGCGAGAGCTCCTCGAGCCGCACGCGCAGCTCCGCGAGCGGGGTGCGCAGATCGTGCGCCACGGCATTGGACACGTTGCGCACGCCATGCACCAGCTGTTCGATCTGATTGAGCATGCGATTGATGGTCTGGGACAGCGTGTTGAGCTCGTCACCCTCCGGCTCGGCGGGCAGCCGGTGCGTCAGGTCCCCCAGCATGATCGCCGAGACCGTCTGGCGTACGAGATGGATCCGTGCCATGAGCGCGCGACGTATGAGGATGCCGCCCAGGGCGCCAAAGGTGGAGAGAATCACGGCGGCACCGAGCAGCGCATACCAGAAGCGCCGCTCCAGCGGCACGTAGAAGCCCGTGTCGCGACCGACCAGCAGGTGATAGCCACCGGGCAGCAGCAGATGCACCAGCGCGACCTCGGTCTCATGCCCGTCCAGCTGCAGACGCAGCGTGTTGAATCCCGGGGTCAGCGGTACCTGGGCGGGCCAGCGATCGATGTTGCCGGCCAGGGGCTTGAGCTGCGGATCGGCGAACAGCAGCAGCCGCTCATTGGCGATCTGCAGCCCCACGCGCTCGGACAGCAGCCCCGCCAGTGCCCGCGGGCCCTCACGCCGGAAAACCTGCGCGAGTCGCTGCGCATCGGCCTGCAGGATCGCCATGCGGCTGTCCTCGATGGTCACACGCCAGGCATACCACAGCGGCGCGGCGAACAGCACCAGGGCCAGCAGTCCCAGGCCGATGTAACCCACCGACAGCTTCAGCGCCGAGGAGCGCAGTGCCCTCAGGTGCCGCGGCCCTGCCTCCGGCAGGCTCACGCGTGCAGCGCCCTGCTCATTCATGCGAGCTCAGCGTGTATCCCGCGTTGCGTACCGTGCGCAGCAGCGGACGGTCGAAGTCGGCATCGATCTTCTGACGCAGCTTGCTGATGTGCACATCGATCAGATTGGTCTGCGGATCGAAGTGATAGTCCCAGACGTTTTCGAGCAGCATCGTGCGCGTGACGACCTGGTCGGCATGACGCATCAGATATTCGAGCAGCTTGAACTCGCGTGGCTGCAGCGCGATATCACGGTCCCCGCGCGTGACCTTGCGGGTGAGCAGATCCATGCGCAGATCCGCCACCTCCAGGCGCGTCTGCACACTCTCGACCTGGGATCGGCGGGTCAGGGCGTCGAGCCGGGCCAGCAGCTCCCCGAACGCGAACGGCTTGGTCAGGTAATCGTCCCCGCCGGCACGCAGTCCGCGAATACGCTCATCGACGTCCGAGAGCGCGCTGAGAATGAGGATCGGGGTGCGCTTGCCGGCCTTGCGCAGTGCCTCGATGATCGCCAGCCCATCGATATCCCCGGGCAGCATGCGATCGAGCACGATGGCATCGTAGGGTTCGCTGGCCGCGAGGAACATGCCGTCGCGACCATTGGAAGCATGATCGGCGGTGTGTCCGGACTCGGTCAGGCCCTTGAGCACGAACTGCGTGACGCGCTCGTTGTCCTCAACGAGCAGCACCTTCATGCGGCGCCCTCGGGCTCGGCATCACCCAGCCCGGCTGCGCGATGTCGCGAATCGTGCGGCGGGCTCGGATGCGGCGCCTCGGGCGTACCGGCCGCCCCCAGCGCGGCGGCCACGGCCTGCTCGGGCGTGCGCACGCGCTTGCCATGGGCATGCCGCCGTCGATTCTGCAAACGATCCAGATACAGATACACCACCGGCGTGGTGAACAGCGTCATGGCCTGACTGAAGATCAGGCCGCCGACCATCGTGACGCCCAGCGGCTGGCGCAGCTCCGAGCCCGTGCCGTGGCCGAGCGCCAGCGGCACCGCACCCAGCAGCGCCGCCATCGTCGTCATCATGATGGGACGAAAGCGCAGCAGGCAGGCGCGGCGGATCGCGGCCTCCGGCGCCATGCCATCGACGCGCTCTGCCGTGATGGCGAAGTCCACCATCATGATGCCGTTTTTCTTGACCAGTCCGATCAGCAACAGGATGCCGACGATGCCGATGACCGACAGGTCGAAATGAAACATCATCAGCACCACCAGTGCGCCCACGCCTGCCGAGGGCAGCGTCGAGAGAATCGTCAGCGGGTGGATATAACTCTCGTAGAGCATGCCCAGAATGATGTACACCACCACCAGCGCGGCGAGGATCAGGTAGGGTTCGCTCTTCAGCGAGCTCTGGAACGCCTGCGCCGTGCCCTGGAAGCTCCCGGTGACCGTGCCGGGCATGCCGATGCTCGCCGCGGCGCGGGTGATGGCGTTGACGGCGTCGCCCAGCGCCGCACCGGGCGCCAGATTGAACGACAGTGTCACGGCCGGGAACTGGCCCTGATGATTGATCGACAGGAAGGTGACGTGATGGGTGTCGTAACGCACGAAGGTGGACAGCGGCACCATCGCACCGGTCGTTGGCGCCCTGATGTAGATCTTCTGCAGCGTGGCGGGGTCCGCCTGCAGCGATGGCGTCACCTCCAGCACGACGTGGTAGCTGTTGAGCTGCGTGAAATACTGCGCCACCTCGGCCTGACCGAAAGCGTCGGCCAGCGTGGCATCGATCTGTGCCGGCTGGATGCCGAAGCGCGCCGCGGCGTCGCGGTCGATGTCCATCGACAGCATGGTGCTGTTGTTCTGCTGGTCACTCGCGACGTCACGCAGCTGCGGCAGCGATTGCAGCTTCGCCAGCAGTTTCGGCGCCCAGGTATTGAGCTCGTCGAGATCGATGTCCTGCAGGGTGTACTGGTACTGCGTACGCGACAGACGGCCGCCGACGTTGATGTCCTGGCGTGACTGCAGGAACAGCGTCGCGCCGGGGACCTTGTCGATCTTCTCGCGCAGGCGGTCGATGATCTGATCGGCATCGGCCTTGCGGTCATCGCGCGGCTTGAGCGCGGCAAATACCATGCTGTTGTTCACCGGACGTCCGCCGCCGACGAAGGTTACATAGCCGGCCACGTCCGGGTCCTTCTGGATGATGTTGGTCAGCAGGTGCTGGCGTCGCACGGCCTCCGAGAAGGAGATGTCCTGCGGCATGTCCGACTGCCCGGCGATCTGGCTGGTGTCCTCCTGGGGAAAGAAGCCCTTTGGGATCATGATGTACAACACGACCGTCAAGGCCATGGTCACGAAGAACACCATCAGCGTCGGCCGCTGGTGGCGCAGCACGAAGTCCAGGCCGCGCTCATAGGCGTTGTGCATGCCTCCCAGGAAGCGCTCGACCGCCCGGTGAAAGCGGCCATGGCGCACGTTGTGTTCCGAGCGCAGGAACTGGGCTGCCATGGTCGGGGTGAGCGTCAGCGACACGATCGCCGACACGGCGATGGTCATGGTGACGGTGATGGCGAATTCGCGGAACAGGCGCCCGACGATGCCCCCCATCAGCAGCAGCGGGATAAATACGGCCACCAGCGAGATGCTCATGGACAGGATCGTAAAGCCGATCTCGCGCGCACCCTGCAGTGTCGCCTGCAGCGGTGACATCCCCTCCTCGATATGCCGATAAATGTTCTCCAGCATGACGATGGCGTCGTCCACGACGAAGCCCACCGCGACCGTCAGCGCCATCAGCGACAGATTGTCCAGGCTGAAGTCCAGCACATACATCATCGCGCAGGTGCCCAGCAGCGCCAACGGCACGGTGACCCCGGGAATGATGGTGGCCCAGGCACTGCGCAGGAACAGGAAGATGACCATGATCACCAGGCACACGGTCAGGGCCAGCGTGAACTCCACATCCTTCAGCGAGGCCTTGATGGTGATGGTGCGATCGCCGATCTCATTTACCTGGATGGACTTGGGCACCGACAGCATCGCCTTGGGCAGCAGATCCTTGACGCGCTGCACGGTCTCGATGACGTTCGAGCCGGGCTGCTTGCGGATGATCAGCAGAATCCCGGGCTTGCTCTGCGGCCAGCCCTGAACCCACTGCCAGCCTGCCGTCTGCGTGTCCTCCGCCCCATCCACTGCCACGCCAATGTCGCGGATGCGCACGGGAGCACCGTTGCGATAGGCGACGACGATATTGTTCCAGGGGGCGGCGTCGAGCAGCTGATCGTTATCGTAGATGGTGTAGTTGTGCGTCACGCCATTGATCGAGCCCTTGGGTGCATCGACCGTCGCGGTGTTGATGACGTTGGCAATGTCCGTGAGCTGCAAACCCAGCGCGGCGAGCTTGGCGGGGTCCACCTGGATGCGCACGGCCGGCTTCTGCTGGCCGGCGACGTCCACCTGCGCGACGCCCGGAACCTGCGAGATCTGCTGTGCCAGCACGTTCTCGGCGTACTGATCGACAGTCGTCATCGGCAGCACGTCCGAGTGCACGGCCAGGATGACGATCGGCGAGTCGGACGGGTTGACCTTGCGATAGCTCGGCGGGGAGGGCAGATTTTTCGGCAGCTGGCCACCGGCAGCTGTGATGGCCGCCTCCACATCCTGCGCCGCTGCGTCGATATTGCGGTCCAGATCGAACTGCAGGGCGATCGAGGTGCTGCCCAGCACGCTCGTCGAGGTCATCTGCGCGAGCCCGGGGATCTCCGAGAACTGGTATTCCAGTGGCTGCGCGACCGACGAGGCCATGGTCTCGGGGCTCGCGCCGGGCAGATTGGCGTTCACCTGCACGGTCGGAAAGTCGACCTGCGGCAGCGGCGCGACCGGCAGCAGCGGGAACGCCACCAGCCCCACGAGCAGCAGCCCGCCCATCAGCAGCGAGGTCGCGATGGGCCGCCGGACGAACGGTTCCGAGATGCTCATGAAATGCTGACCCTGGCGCCGGGCTCGAGGCGAAACTGGTTGCTCGTGACCACCCGCTCGCCCACGTTGAGCCCTTCGCGCACCACCGTCACATCTCCGCTCTGCTCGCCGAGCTTCAGCGCTCGCACCTCGACCGTGGAATCGGAATTGACCACGTAGGTAAAGGGACCGTCCGGACCCGTCTGCACGGCCGAACTGGGCAGGGTGATGACGCCATGCTCGCGCGCGGTGAGCACGCGCGCATTGACGAACTGCCCCGGCCAGAGGGTATTGTGCGGGTTCGGGAAGATCGCCTTCAGCCGCATCGTGCCGGTCGTGGCATCGATCTGATTGTCCACCACAGTCAGCTTGCCCTCATCGAGCACCGTCTGGCCGTCCTGCGACAGCGCCGTCACGCTCACAGGGCCGGTGGCCAGCGCCTGCTGAACCTGCTCGATCGCGCCTTCGGGCAGCGTGAACACCACCGAGATCGGCTGCACCTGCGTGACCACGACGATGCCCGAGGTATCAGTGCTGTGCACGTTGTTACCCGGATCCATCAGGCGGATGCCGGTACGACCATTGAATGGAGCTTTGATGGTCGTGTAGTCGAGCTGCGTGCGCGCGTTATCGATTGCGGCGCGATCCACCTGCACCTGGGCGGTGAGCTGGGCCACCAGCGCGCGCTGGTCGTCGACCTGCTGCTTGCTCGAGAGATGCTGCGGCTCGAGCTGCTCGTAGCGACCCAGATCGCCCTTGGCGCTCTGCAGCTGCGCGGCATCCTTCTGCTCGATGGCCGTCGCCTGATCGAGCGCGGCGCGATAGGGACGGGGATCGATCTGCGCCAGGACCTGCCCCTTTTTGACCAGCTGCCCCTCGGTGAAGTTGACGCTCTCGAGCTGGCCGTCCACCCGCGCCGTCATCGTGGCCGTATAGAAGGCCTGTACGGTGCCCAGTCCCTCGAGGTACACCGGGACGTCGCCACGCGTGGCAAGCGCGGTGCTCACGGGGACGGGCCCGTCCTGCGCCGTCTTCCTGTCGCGCTCCTGCGCGCCCGCGGGCTGGCGCAGGTACCAGGTCAGCGCGCCAATCACGACCAGCGCGGCGGCCGCCCCGAGCCACAGGCGCGGGCTGTGCCGCCGCGGCGGTGCCATCACTTCTTTCTCCGTCGTATCACTCATAGGGAAGTCTGCCCCTGCTGCCAGCCGCCGCCCAGGGCCGTATAGAGATTGACGAGTGCCTGCAGATGCTGGAATTTGACCTGCACCAGCTGGTCTTGCGCCGTGAACAAGGTCGTCTCCGTATTCAAAACAGTCAAGATATTGGTCACGCCGGCACGCATCTGCTGCTGCGCGAAGTCATAGGCCCGCTGCGCCTTGTCGGCCGCGTCCTGCTGGCGCACTTGCTGGTCCGCCGTCTGCTGCACGGCGACCAAGGCATTTTCCACATCGCTGAGCGCTGAGAGCACGCTCTTGTGGTAGTCCGCCAGCAGCTCCGCGTAGTGCGCCTGGGAATAGTGGTACTGCCCGCGCAGCGCACCGCCCTGAAAGATCGCCTGCACGATGGAGCCGGAGAGACTGTAAATGCTGGTCGAGGGGTTGATGAGCCGGCTCAGGTAAGAGCTGGCATAGCCGCCGGTGGCCGTCAGCGTGATATCCGGGAAAAAGGCGGCGCGCGCAACGCCGATGTCGGCATTGGCGGCATGCAGCTGCGCCTCGGCCTGGGCGATGTCGGGGCGACGCGCGAGCAGCTGCGAGGGCAGCCCCTGCAGCACCGGCGGCGCGGTGATGCTCGAGAGGCCCGCATCCTGAAACTGCAGCGTCTCGGGGGCACGGCCCAGCAGGATGGCCAGCGCATCCATGCTCTGCTGCAGCTGCTGGCGCAGCGGCGGGATGGTCGCATTTTCCACGGCGACCACGGCCGCCTGCTGCGCGACGTCCAGCGCGGTGCCGGTACCGACCTGCTGCTCGGTTTGCAGACCGCTGAGGATCGCCTGCGCATTCGCCAGGCTGTTGGTGGCCACGGCCAGCCGGTCGCGCATCTCCAGCGCCTGGAAGTAATCGCTCGCAACCTCGCCGAGCACCGTCAGCACCACCGTCTCGCGATCGTAGGCGCTGGCGCGGGCCGTCAGCAGCGCGGCCTGGTGCGCGGAGCGGTTCTTGCCCCAGAAATCCAGCTCGTAGCTGGCGCTCAGCAGTGGCTCGAAGGCGCCAAAGGTGACGGTCTTGTCGGGCGGCGAGAACTCACGGGTTTTCTCTGCGCCGACCTGCCCCGAGAGTGCCGGGTACAGGGGCGCCCCCGCGACCTGAGCCTGATCCTCGGCTTCGTGGACGCGGGCCACCGCAGCGGCGATATCATCACTGCCTGCGAGCGCCTGGTGCACATAGTCATCCAGCGTGTTGGAGCCGAAGCCTCGCCACCAGTCCGCCGTGGGCCAGTCCGACTGCGATTGCTGCACCGCGGTGCCAGCCTGCCAGGCGGCAGGAAGCGGGGCCGCAGGTCGACGATAGGCCGGCCCGACGCTGCAGGCGACGAGTCCCAGACCCAGTCCCAGACCTAGGCACACCGTGAACGCAGCCGAACCCGCGAAGCCGCGCATCGCGCTGCCGGGAGCCGACGGGGCCCTGAAGCCGATTCGGATAAAACCGCGAGCGCCGCCGGCGCCGCGAGGAGTGTTGCTCTGCGCGCGATTCATGGGAGTCCCTGGGGTCTGCCGGCACCCTACAACAGCACGGGTTAAGTACGGCTAAGCTGTAAATTAAACTGTATTAATCAATGATCCGCCGCGCATTTTATCGCCACGGGCGCGCTGGCGGCTGGCCGGCGTGACGGATCAGGAGGCAATGGGCAGCCCGGCGTTCTTGACGATCGAGCGCAGCACGAAGCTCGAGTCCACTCGCGCCACGCCCGGCAGCTTGGTGAGCACCTTGCTGTGCAGGCGCTCGAAATCCGCAGCGTCGCGCGCCACGACACGCAGCATGTAATCGGACTCGCCCGTAGTCAGGTCGCATTCGGTGACCTCCGGCACGGCCGCCACGGCGCGCTCGAAGCCATCCAGGTCCCGGTCCGTCTGTCCGCGCAGGGTGATGCGTACCAGGAAGCTCACCGGCATGCCCACACGCGCCGCATTCAGCACCGCCGCGTAGCGCTCGATGATGCCGGCCTGCTCCAGCAGGCGCACGCGGCGCAGGCAGGCGGACTCCGACAGGCCCACCCGTTCGGCCAGGGCGGCGTTGCTCTGTCGCGCCTGTTGCTGCAGTTCCCGCAGGATGCGACGGTCGGTGCGATCCATCTGCATGGGGCGCTTCTCCGATATTCGCAGAGTCTACGATGTATCGCGGATTTACGCACGAAGTCTGCTAACCATGTGCCTAAACGGCGATGAATTCGCAACCCCTGCCCCACTTGCCGCGGAAAATCGGCGTCTGCCCATCGCACCCTTTCACGACCTGGAGACCCGCCATGCGCATCGGTGTGCCCAAGGAGATCAAGATCCACGAGTACCGCGTTGGCCTCATCCCCGCGGCGGTACGCGAGCTGCGCGCCGCGGGTCACACCATCCTGCTGCAAAGTGGCGCCGGCGCCGGTATCGGTTGCAGCGACGAGGATTATCATCAGGCCGGTGCGCGCATCTGCCCCGATGCCGCCGAGGTGTTCCGGGAGGCGCAGCTGATCGTCAAGGTCAAGGAGCCGCAGCTCGAGGAGTGCTCACGGCTGCGCTCCGACCAGGTTCTGTTCACCTATCTGCACCTGGCAGCCGACCAGCCCCAGGCCGAGGCGCTGTGCCGTTCAGGCTGCGTGGCGATCGGTTACGAGACCGTCACCGCACCCGACGGATCGCTGCCACTGCTGACACCCATGAGCGAGGTCGCCGGCCGCATGTCGGTGCAGGTGGGCGCGAGCTGCCTGCAGCAGCCGATGGGGGGCAGCGGCGTGCTGCTCGGCGGCGTGGCCGGGGTGCGAGCCGCCAACGTCGTGGTGCTCGGCGCCGGAGTTGCCGGCACCAACGCGATCGAAATGGCGCATGGACTGCGCGCCGATGTGAGCGCGATCGATCGCTCACTGGCGCAGCTGCGGCGCATCGATGCGCAGTTTCACGGCAGCGTGCGCACCCTCTACTCCACCGCCGAGGCGATCGAGCAGGCGGTGGCCGAAGCGGACGTGCTCATCGGCGCGGTACTGGTGCCCGGCGCCGCGGCACCGCGCCTGGTCAGCGAGGCGATGATCGCGCGCATGCGCCCCGGTTCGGTCGTGGTGGATATTGCCATCGATCAGGGCGGCTGCTTTGAGACCAGCCGACCGACGACCCACGCGGCCCCCACCTACACGGTGCACGGCGTGATCCACTACTGCGTCACCAACATGCCCGGTGCCGTTCCGCGCACATCGACCTTCGCGCTCAATCACGCCACCCTGCCCTTCGTCCTGTCGCTGGCCAATCTCGGCTGGGAGAGTGCCGTGCGCGAGATGCCGGGACTGGCCGGTGGCCTGAACGTCGTGCACGGACGGGTGGTGCATGCGGCGGTGGCGCGCTCGCTCAACCTGCCCTCGGCAGTGTGAGCCTCTCAGGGCTTGGACAGCGCCGCGCTGGCCGGGTGCACCGCCACCGTTCCCACGGTTTCCAGCTCGATTCGGCCGGCGCGAACCAGGTAGGTCTCCACTCCGCGCACCTCGTTCGGCTTGCCCGCGTTCTGCGTCCACATGAGCCAGGCCACGTCGCGCGTGAAATGACTGACCACGATCTGCGGACCGGCACGCTCAGCCCGCGCCGCGGCGATGCGCGCTCCGGGCCGAGGTGGGCGCATCAACTGCGCGAACGCGGCGCGCACCGCGTCCTTCCCGCGTACCACGCCGTTGGCCGTGATGAGTACCGCGTCATCGGCATAGTCGCTGACGACGGCATCCAGATCGCGCGCGGCGGCGGCCGCAAAATGGTGTCGCACGACCTGCTCGGGAGTACGTGAGCTGGATTCGGTGGCGGGCGCCTGTGCCAGTGTCAGAGCCGACGCTGCAGTCAGCGCCAGCGCAATGCCGGCGCTGGCGAATCTCGATCGCATGATGTACCTCCGTGATGCTGGGTCAGCGCATGCGCAGCAGGTTCAGTTCTTCGACCTGCACGGCATCCGTCATCCTGCGCAGTGAGCGCACCTGGTCCTCGTTGACGGCCCCGGCGGAGTTGCCCCACGCACCACGCATGTAGGTCACCACGTCGGCGAGCTGCTGGTCATCCAGCAAGCCGCGGAAGGACGCCATGCGGTAGAAGTCCGGGTTTCCCGACACGACCAGCGGCGAGGAGCCGTTCAGCGTGATGTTGATGAGCGAGACCGGATCGCTGTCGAGCACGGCCGGATTGCCGGCCAGCGGCGGGATGAAGGGCACCTGTCCGGAACCATCGCGGCGATGGCAGTCGCCGCAGTACTGATAGTAGATCTGCGAGCCGCGCGCTCCAAATTGCAGCTGATTGAGCGCCGTGGCGCTGGCCGGATTGGGCTGCCAGGTCTGCGGCGCGTCCCGGTGCGCCGGCGGCAGGGACTTCAGATAATGCGCGATGGCAGCGTTGTCGGCATCGCTCAGATACTGCGTGCTGTAGTTGATGACGTCGATCATGGAGCCGAAGGCCGTGCCGCTGGCGTTGTGGCCGGTCTTGAGAAACTGCACCAGCTCCGCCTCGCTCCAGCGGCCCAGACCGTAGGCACCGTCGCCGGTCAGGTCTGCGGCCGACCAGTTGTCCAGCGGTGCGCCGGCCAGGTAAGCGCCGCCGCGCTCGGACAGCGCCTTCTCTTCAAACAGCCAGCCGCGTGGCGTATGACAGGCGCCGCAATGACCGGCTCCCTGTACCAGGTAGGCACCGCGGTTCCACTGCGCATCGTGACCGGTCGCGTTCTGATAGGGGTGGGTGTCCAGAAAGAAGGCATTCCACAGAACCATGAGCCAGCGCATGCTCACCGGCCAGGAGATCTGTGGCGGGTGATTGGCCTGGTGCACCGGCTTTACGCCGAGCATGAAATACGCGTACAGCGCCGCCACATCCCCATCGGAGAGTTTGGCGTAGGAGGGATAGGGCATCGACGGATAAAGATGATGCCCGTCGCGCGCGACACCGCGCCGCAGTGCCCGATCGAAATCCTGCAGGGTGTAACGACCAATGCCGGTATCGGTATCCGGGGTGATATTGGTCGTCCAGACCGTGCCCATCGGCAAACCCATGCCGCGTCCGCCGGCATAGGCCGCCCCTCCGGGCGCGGAGTGGCAGGCAACGCAGTCGGCCGCGTGCGCCAGATATTCCCCCTGCGGCAGCAGCGCCGAATTGGCCTGACCGCTTCCGACGGCCGGCGCTGCGGCCTGGCCGAGTACCAGCCGGCCCGCCAGCAGCAGCCCCGCCGACAGTGCGGCGTACACCGCAAGCCTTGCAAATGATCGTGGCATTTCCGCTCCCCTCCCCCTCGTTACTGCGAACGGCAGCGGCACCGTCGCCGCGCGGATCTTCCCACAATCAATCCCTGAGAACGAGCGCTGGCAGCAAGTGACGTACCAAGCGGACGCCTCGCCGTATAGGCGGATATATAGCGATGCGGGCTCATGCCTGAATTTCCAGGCCACTCGCGACGGGAACGTTCTCGCTCGTCAGGCGCATGCCCCCCTGGGCGGCGAGGGTCTCGATGAGCGTGGCAAAGTCCTGCCCCAGATAGCTTTCCGCATCCTGGCGCAGACTGGCCATCCCGACGTGGCCCTGCAGCACTTCGCGGATCGCCGCGGTCACGGGCATGGCGACGTCGAGCTCGCGGGCGCTTGCGAGGCCGAGATCCACGTCCTTGCGCAGCAGCGCCATGGTGAAGGTAGGTGTGAAATCCAGATTCACCAGCGCGGGGGATTTGTAGCGCGTGAAGATGGATCCGAGCGCGCTGTCGTTCATGAACTGCAGAAACGCGTGTCGCGCCACTCCGGCCTTTTGCGCCAGCAGCGTCACCTCGATGAGGTTCTCGATGACTGCCGCCAGGAAGACGTTGTGCGCGATCTTGCAGATGCGCGCCAGCTCCCCTTCCCCGACGTACGAGACACCGCGCACCGCGTAGGTGCGGATCAGTGGCTCGACCGAATCGAACGCGTCCTTCGGCCCCGAGACGACGCTCGAGAGCTTGCCCGCCGGGACGCAGCGCGGATTGCCACTGACCGGCGCCGCCAGGTAGCGGATGCCCAGAGCGCTCAGGCGCGTGCGCACCTGAGCCGACTCCTCCACGCCGATCGTCGAGCAGTCCACGACGATGCCCGGCCTGGGTGCGCCATCGCCCTGTCCCAGCACACCGTTGGTCCCGAACAGCACCTCCAGCAGGTCATCGCCGGTCGCGAGCATCGTGAACAGCACCTGGGATGCGGCCAGCTGCGCACTGCGCTCAGCCAGTCGCGCACCACGCGCCGCAAGCGGCTCGGCCTTGGAGCGCGTGCGGTTCCAGATGTGCAGCGGATGGCCCGCCGCGAGCAGCCGCTGCGCCATCGCGTAGCCCATGCGTCCCATGCCAATCCAGCCGATCTGCATACGGTTCTCCTGCCTAATCAAAGTTGTTTTTCCTGCCCTTGCGCACATAGTCGACGGTGTTGCGGATGTGGTTGCGTCCGTGCACCGCGCGCTTCTTGGCCACGTGCGCAAACATCTGGATGCCAAAGCCGCCGTCCAGGTCGTTGGCGATGCGCGCTCGCCAGGGACGACGCACGATCTGTGTGGTCAGCCGCCGCGTGGTGCGTGGCTGCGTCATGATGTGATCGGCGATCTGGTAGGCGCGCTCGATCAGCCGCTCGCGCGGCAGCACCTCGTTGACCATGCCGTATTCGAGCGCCTTGCGCGCATCGATCGCCTCTCCGGTCAGCAGCGCGTAGGCCGCCCGCTTGACGCCCAGCAGCTCCTGAAAGCAGCAGTGGATGCCATCGCCGGGCACCGAACCGATATCGTAGTGCAGGTCGAAGATCACCGCGTCCTCGGCGCAAAGCGAGATGTCGCACATCAGACAGATCTCGCTGTGAAACCCCGGCCCGTTGAGCAGCCCGATGGTCGGGATCTCCAGATCGTTGACCAGTGCGCTGACGTTGATGCGCCCGTCCTTGTAGGCATATTCATAGGCCCAGTAATCCCCGTCCTGCTCCTCGAGCGCGAAGCCCTGCGGGTCCGCATCCATCATGAATTCCTCGCCGGAGCCGGTCAGGATGAGGATTTCGTTTTCCGGGTCGGCCCCGACGGTCTTGAGCATCTGGCCCAGGGAGCGGTGGTTTTCCACGCTCAGCTGGATCGGGCCGCCCTGCGTGTGCGCCTCCACCAGCAGCACGCCATCGGCGCGGCGCTGCATGCGGTAATGCTCCTTGAAGCGCTCACGATATTCCTCGAATCGCGGCGCGGACACGAACGATGTCAGTGACATGGGACTTCTCCATGACGGTGCCGTGACCGTCGACTGCGGCGTTAGACGGGAGCGTAGGTGCCCGGTGAAGCGGGCACGCTGGGCGCGCATGGTACCGGTCCTGGGCGCGCGAGCGCCTCCCAGGCCGTGCGCACGATCGCCTGGGTGTCCAGGCCATAACGGCTGAACAGATACTCGCGGCTGCCGGACTCGGCGAACACATCGGCAATACCGACGCGGTGCAGCGGCACACCCAGACCCGCGCCGGCCAGCACCTCGGCCACGGCCGAGCCGAGCCCGCCGATGATCGAGTGGTTCTCGGCGCTGATGATCACGCGCGACTCGCGCGCGGCGGCGAGGATGGTCGCGCCGTCGAGCGGCTTGATGACCGGCGCATTGATCACGGCGACGGCGAGCCCCTCGCGCTCGAGCGTGCGAGCCGCCGCCAGCGCCGCCGGCAGCATCATGCCCGCGGCGATCAGGCAGACGTCGCTGTGGCCCCGGCCGGCAAGAATCTGGGCGCGATCGAGCTGCAGGCGGTGCGACTCCTCGAAGATGAGCGGGCTCTCACCGCGCTTCAGACGCATATAGACGGGCCCGACATGCCCGGCCAGGGCCACGACGGCCTGCCGGATCTCGGTCGCGTCGGCGGGCTCGAGCACCATCATGTTGGGCAGTGCTCGCATCAGCGCGACGTCCTCGATCGCCTGGTGGCTCGGGCCGCCGGGACTGGACAGTCCCGGCATGAAGCCGACCAGACGCACATTCAGGCGCGGATAGGCCACGGCCATCGCGATCTGATCGAAGCAGCGGCGCGTGCAGAACACCCCGAAGGTGTTGACGAACACCACGTGTCCGGCGCGCGCCAGTCCCGCGGCGATGCCAATCATGTTGGCTTCGGCCATGCCGGCATTGAAGAACCGCTCGGGAATGGCGTCCCGGAACAGGTCGGTTTCCGTCTGCCGCGTCAGATCGGCACCCAGGCAGACGATCTCAGGCCGCGTGCGTGCCAGTGCCGTGAGCGCCTCCCCGTAGGGCTTGAGAACCGTAGCATAGGGCGGCTCACGCATCGGCGCTCGCAAGCTCCTGCGTCAGCTCGCGCTCGAGCGCCGCGCGCAGCGGCTCATCGAGCTTGAGGAAATGCGCATCGAGCGTCGTGGGCAGGCAGCGCAGGCGGCCGAGGCAGCTGGTGCGCGCGATCAGCGCCAGCGGCGCATCTGGGCTTCGGCGCTTCAGTGCCTGATCGAGTGCCGCGACATCGTGTCCGTCGACTTCCAGCACCTGCCAGCCAAAGGCGCGCCATTTGTCGGCCAGCGGCTCGAGCGTCGTGACGGAGCTCACCGCTCCGTCGACCTGCGAGTTGTTGGCATCGATGATGGCGATGAGCCTTCCCATGCGCCGACGCTGATGTGAGGCAAACATGGCAGCTTCCCACACCTGACCTTCCTCCATCTCCCCATCGCTGAGGAAGGCGAAGGTGTCGCGCTGCTCGCCTGCCAGCTGCGACGCGAGTGCAAAGCCCACGGCCGCCGACAATCCCTGACCGAGCGAGCCGCACACGAGGTCCACGAGCGGCGTTCGCTCCGAGCCGATTGCCTCGAGCTGCGTGCCATCGCGGCCGTAACTCGCAAGCTCGGCGGGGTCGAGCAGCCCGACCTCGGCGGCCACCGCGTACAGCGCGATGACATAGTGGCCCGGGGAGAGCACGAAGCGATCGTGCCCGGGACGCAGCACGCCGCCGCCGAACAGGGTCGCGAAGATCTCCGCCGAGGAGAGTGCCTGACCGAGATAGCCGAATCCCTGAATCGCGACCATGCGCGTGGCGTTCAGGCGGATGCGCGTGGCCAGACGGCGCACGGGCGAGTACTGCTGCGAGGGCATGGTGGACCCGTCGACCGTGGCGCGCCAGCGATGCTGCGGCAACTTAATGAGGCCTTGCAGCAGTGTCAATACGGCGCGGCCTTGCGCACAATCAGCCCATGCTGCTGATCTCGATCCAGGATGCCGTGCTCGCCTTCGGTGAGCGGCCACTGCTCGATGGGGCAGAGCTTGCCGTGCGCCGGGGCGAGCGGCTCGGGTTGATCGGCCGCAATGGCACGGGCAAGTCCACGCTGCTGGGCGTGATCGCGGGGCGTACCTCGCTCGATGAGGGCAGCGTGCAGCGTGCCGACGGCCTGCGGCTGACGCTGGTGGAGCAGGAGCCGGTCCTGCCCGACGCGGCCACGCTGCGCGAAAGCCTGCTGGCGCGGGCAGCCGCCCAGGGCGTGGCGACCGACTGGCAGCTGCTGCCGCGGCTGAACGCCCTCATGCACCTGCTTGGCCTGCCAGACGCTCTCGCGCCCGCGGCAGCCTCGGGCGGTGAGCGCAAGCGTGCGGCGCTGGCCCTGGCGCTCTGTCTCGAGGTCGACCTGCTGCTGCTCGATGAGCCCACCAATCATCTTGACATCCGGGCCATCCAGCAGCTCGAGCAGCTGCTTACGCGGCCGCCGGCGCTCATCGTGGTCACCCACGACCGCGCCTTCCTCGATGCGACCACCAACCGCATCGTGGAGCTGGACCGCGGGGTGCTGCGCTCCTATCCGGGCAACTTCGCGGCATACGAGCGGCGGCGCGAAGAAGAGCTCGCCGCCGAGGACACGGCGCGGCGCGTCTTCGAGCGCTTCTGGGCGCAGGAGGAAGCCTGGATTCGACGCGGTGTCGAGGCGCGCCGCACTCGCAATGAGGGTCGCGTGCGACGCCTCGAGCGCCTGCGCGGGCAGCGCGCCGCTCGGCGCGATCGCATGGGCGCGGTACGCATGAGCCTGGATGCGGGCTCGCCCTCCGGTGAGCTGGTAGCTGAGCTCACCGAGGTCAGCAAGGGCTTCGGCGAGCGTCGCATCATCGAGGCGCTGTCGATGCGCATCATGCGCGGCGATCGGCTTGGACTGCTCGGTCCCAACGGCGCCGGCAAATCGACGCTGCTGCGTCTGCTGCTCGGTCAGCTCACGCCGGATCGGGGCAGCGTGCGGCTCGGGACCAACCTGCGCATTGCCTATTTCGATCAGCTGCGCGAGCAGCTGCTGCCCGATGCGACGCTCGCCGAGATGATCAGCCCCGGCTCGGACTGGATCCAGCTCGGCGCAGAGCGCCGTCACGTCATCGGCTATCTCGGGGACTTTCTGTTTTCTGCCGCGCGTGCGCAGTCCCCGGTGCGCATGCTTTCGGGCGGCGAGCGCAACCGGCTGCTGCTCGCGCGCCTGTTCGCCCAGCCCGCGAACCTCCTGGTGCTCGATGAACCGACCAATGATCTGGATATCGAGTCTCTCGAGCTGCTCGAGCAGCGCCTGCAGGACTATGCCGGCACGCTGCTGCTGGTCAGTCACGACCGCCGCTTTCTCGACAATGTCGTCACGCAGGTACTGGTGGCGGAAGGGTCCGGCCAGTGGCGCGAGTATGCCGGCGGCTACAGCGATTGGCAGCGGCTGCGCGCCGCGCAGCCGCTGGGCACGGACGCTGCGACAGGCGCCGCCGCTGCGCCCGGGCGCGGCATCGACGCCACCGAACGCCGGCCCGCGCCGAGCCGAAGACTCAGCTGGCGCGAGCAACGCGAACTGGAAGCGCTGCCGCAGCAGATCGAGGCGCTCGAGCGCGAGCAGGCCGAAATCACACAGCGCATGAGCGCCGGGGACTATTGGAATGACGCGCAGCGCGCCCGCGCCGACGGTGAGCGGCTCGGGCACATCCAGACACTGCTGGCCGAGCGCTTCGCGCGCTGGGAGACGCTCGAGGCGCAGCGCGGGCCGCCGAGCTGAAAGCCCAGCCTAGTTCGCGAGCTCCGCGCGTGCCTCGGCGAACATGCGCACCGCCCGATCCAGATCATCGCGTGAGTGCGCCGCGGAGATCTGCACGCGGATGCGCGCACGCTCGCGCGGCACGACCGGATAGGAAAACGCCACCACATAGATGCCTTTCTCGAGCAGCCGTTCGGCCAGCCGCAGTGCGGCGTGTGCTTCGCCCATCATCACCGGTACGATCGGGTGCTCGCCGGGCAGGATGCTGAAACCCTGAGCGCTCATCTGCGCGCGAAACCAGGCGGTGTTTTCCCGCAGCCGGCGCCGATGCTCCCCGGTGCCGGCCAGCAGCTCCAGCACCTTGAGCGTCACCGCGGCGATCGGCGGCGGCAGGGAGTTGGAAAACAGGTACGGCCGCGAGCGCTGGCGCAACCAGTCGATGATCTCGCGTCGTCCCGAGGTGTATCCGCCGCAGGCGCCCCCCAGGGCCTTGCCGAGCGTACCGGTGAGTATATCGACGCGATCGATGACGTCGTGATGTTCGGGCGTGCCGCGCCCGCGCGCACCGAGCACGCCGACCGCGTGCGAATCATCGACCATGACGAGCGCGCCATGGCGCTGCGCCAGATCGCAGATGTCGCGCAGCCTTGCGATGTACCCGTCCATCGAGAACACGCCATCGGTGGCGATGAGGATGCGACGACTGCGCGGGACCGCCTCGCGCAGTCGCTGTTCCAGCTCGGCCATGTCGCCATTGCGGTAACGCAGGCGCTGCGCCTTGCACAGGCGGATCCCATCGATGATGGAAGCGTGATTGAGCTCGTCGGAGATCACGCAGTCCTCCCCATCGAGCAGTGTTTCGAACAGGCCACCGTTGGCATCGAAGCAGGAGTTATAGAGAATGGTTGCCTCGGTGCCCAGAAAGCCGGTGATCGCCTCCTCGAGCTCGACGTGAATGGACTGCGTGCCGCAGATGAAACGCACCGAAGCCATGCCGTAACCCCAGCGCTCGAGCGCCTCGTGTGCAGCCTGGACGATCTGCGGATCGCTCGCGAGACCCAGATAGTTGTTGGCGCAGAAGTTGATGACCTCGCCGGTGGCGACGCGGATGTGCGTGCGCTGCGGCGACTCGAGCTGCCGCTCCTGCTTGTAGAGTCCGGCCGTGCGCAATTGCTCGAGATCAGCCTGCAGTTGCCTCGCGAGCTTCCCGTCCATCGCCCACCTCCGCTGCCGTAGCGCCCGCGGCGCGCGCCCTACACCCGCCAGTCCAGCAGGACCTTGGCGGCCTCTCCTGCGCGCATCGCGGCAAACCCCTGCTCATAGTCGTACCAGGGCAGGCGGTGCGTGATTACCGGGGCAATGTCCAGCCCGGACTCGAGCATCACAGTCATCAGATACCAGGTCTCGTACATCTCGCGCCCGTAGATGCCCTTGATGGTGATCATGTTGAAGATGACCTTGCGCCAGTCGATGGGCACCGACTGCGACGGGATACCGAGCATCGCGATTTTGCCGCCGTGGCAGAGGTTGTCGAGCATGTCCTGCAGCGCCGCGGGCTGACCGGACATTTCCAGGCCGACGTCGAATCCCTCCTTCATGCCGAGCCGCTGCTGAACGCGCGCGAGCGGCTCGCTGCGCGGATCGATGGCGAGGGTGGCGCCCATGCGGCGCGCGAGCTCCAGGCGCCGCGGATTGATGTCGGTGACCACGACGTGGCGCGCACCGGCGTGCCGCACCACCGCGGCGGCCATCATGCCGATCGGTCCCGCCCCGGTAATGAGTACATCCTCTCCCAGCACTGGAAACGACAGCGCTGTGTGCACCGCGTTGCCGAATGGGTCGAAAATCGCCGCGATGTCCTCATCGACGTGCGCGCTGTGGCGCCAGACATTGCTCATCGGCAGGCAGATATATTCGGCAAAGGCGCCTGGACGGTTCACGCCCACACCTTCGGTATGCGCACACAGATGTCGTCGGCCGGCCAGGCAGTTTCTGCAGCGGCCACAGACCACGTGCCCCTCGCCGCTGACGATCTCACCGACGTGAAAGTCGGCGACGTTTGCGCCCACCGCGGCTATTTCACCGACGAATTCATGACCGATCACCAGCGGGGTGACGATCGTGGAGCGCGCCCACGCATCCCATTCATAGATGTGCAGATCGGTGCCGCAGATGCCGGTCTTGTGCACGCGGATCAGTACGTCGTTGATGCCGGGCTCTGGCACCGGCACGTCCGCGATCCACAGGCCTGGCGCGGCCTGCGACTTGACGAGCGCCTTCATGTCCCCGGCATCATAGGGCGCGCGCGGCGTGTGCGAAAGCCGGAGGCGTCAGGCCAGCCATCGTCGCATCGGCAGGTCGCCCGACGCTGACAGGGCGACGGCACACCGACACCCCGCGTAGCCGGGGACCGGATTGCCGCCAGCTCTCGGCTGCCTCTAGACTGCGCGACCCTCGAGAGGGAGCTCCCATGGGACTGCTTCATATCCTGCATACCACCACCTATCGCTACCGCAGCCCCGTGCAGCTGGGCGAGCATCGGCTGATGACGCGGCCGCGTGACAGCCATGACCTGCGGCTGCTGGATACGGCTCTGAAAATCGAGCCGGCGGCGAGCCACGTGCGCTGGATGCACGATGTCTTCGGCAATTCGATCGCCATCGTGAGCTTCGAGGCCTCGGCACAGGCCCTGACGTTCACCTCGGATTTCCGAGCCGAGCACTATCCAACCGCACCGCAGGAGATCACCATCGAGCCCTACGCGGCGGTATTCCCCTTCAGTTACTCGGCCGGCGACGCCGAGGATCTCGGTCGCACCAAGGAGCGCCACTACCCCGACCCGCAGCATCGCATCGATGACTGGGCACATGCGCTGCTGCAGCAGGGTGCACAGGCGAGCACGCTCGAGACGCTCAGCGCCATGACGCGCGCAATCAAGAGCGCCTTCAGGTATCAGGCGCGCGAAAGCGAGGGCGTGCAGACGCCACTGGAGACGCTCGATCTGGGCAGTGGCAGCTGCCGCGACTTCGCTCTGTTCATGATGGAGGCGGCACGCAGCCTGGGCCTCGCCGCGCGTTTCGTCTCCGGCTACCTCTACGATGAAGGCAAGATCGAGTCGGGAGAAAAGCTCCTGGGTTCAGGCGCCACGCATGCCTGGGTGCAGATATACCTGCCTGGTGCCGGCTGGGTCGAATACGATCCGACCAACGCGCTGATCGGCGGGCGCAACCTCATCCGCGTGGCCGTCACGCGCGACCCCTCTCAGGCCGTACCGCTGGCCGGCAGCTTCAAGGGCGCACCGGACGCATTTGAGTCGATGACGGTGAAGGTGGAGATCACGGCGGAGTAGCCCCGCGGCGGCAGCCGCGGCAACTGCAAGCGCCGGCAGCAGAGTGCGGCACAGCCGCGCGGTTACTGCGCCGCTTCCAGCGGCGCGACGGCCACGCTGACCGACAGCTCGTGGGTACCGCCTCCCAGTATCACGCCGCGCAGCGGCGAGACATCCCCGAAGTCGCGCCCCCACGCGACCGCGACATGGTCGGTGGCGACGCGCGTATCGTTGGTGGGATCGAGCTCCACCCAGCCGAATGGCGGCGCATAGACGGCAATCCAGGCATGTGAGGCGTCGTCCGCGCCGCCCGATCGGTGCACGTAGCCGCTGACATAGCGTGCGGCAAGACCGAGCGAGCGCAGGCACGCGATCATGACGTGCGCGAAATCCTGACAGACACCGCGGCGCTGCTCCAGAACCTCCAGCAGCGGAGTGCTGATCGTGGTCTCGCCGGGTGAATACTGGAAGTCGCGATGCAATTTGCTGGACAACGCGTCGGCGGCCGCCAGGATCGGGCTGCCGCTGACGAAACAGTCCGACGCATAGTCCATGAAGGCGCGCTTGATGCGCACATAGGCAGATTCATGCCGGAATACGCACGCCTCCAGGTGCTCGCGTCCCGGGGGGCTGCAGGCGTGATAGCTGAGCGCCTCCCGGACCTGCTCCCACGCCCACGAGTCTCCGGCCAGCACCACGGGACGTGTATGCACCTGTACGTCCATCTCGGCGACGACGCAGAGCTCTCGATGCGGATGCTCGAGCTCGATGCTGGTCATGGGATTGCCGAACACATCCACCTCGTCGCGCCGCTCGCGCGGCGTCGGCGTGATCTGCAGCGCGTACTCCAGGCACTGCTGGAAGGGAGCCGGCCGCGGCACCAGGTGCAGCAGCTGATGCGAATGCACGACGTCCGCGCTGTACCGGTAGAGCGTGCGATGTCGAATGTGATAACGCAAGATGGCGCGCCTTTCAGCTCGCGAGTGCGTGGCTGTCCAGGCGCGTGTGCGAAAAATAACGCATCGACAACCGGTCGGACAGCCGCTCGGCGGCCTCGCACTGCAAGCGCAGCGCGCGCGACAGCGCAGTGCGCGGCTGTGCCTCGGGTCCCTCGAGCGCCACCAGGTCGGCGTCGCTGAGGCTCGGCAGCGGCTCGCCCAGGGCCTGCATGTCCGACATGTCGTGTGCGCAAAGCATGGCAAGGTCCTGCGTGAGCGCCTGCCACTGGAAATTCAGCGAGCGCGGATGCTCGCCGTCGCGCACCAGCAGATCCAGCATGGGACCGAGCCGTGGCGCCACCGCATATCTCGGACGGTAGACACGCAGGCTGTCGCAGGCCGTCAGCAGCCACTCCACCTGCGCCTGCTGTGTCGCCGGTGCACTCGCCAGGTAGAGCGCCAGCAGCTGCGTGCAGAACTGCAGCCGCTCGATCCGCCGACCGATGCTCAGCAGCCGCCACCCCTGATCCTGCCGCATATCATCGAGCGCCAGTCCTGCGAAGGCCGCCAACGACAGCAGCAGGCCCTCCAGGGCCTTGCGCGGATCACCGCGCCGCCCACTGTCCTGCAACTGCCGCTGCAATTCTGCGACCGTGCGCCAGTAGGTCGCCGAGAGGCGGCTGCGTATCTGCGAGGCGCACCAGACAAGACGGCGCGCGTCCGCGATGATGCCGTGCGTGCTGACATCCTGCCGCAAGGCTGCACTCGGATCGGCATCGGCAGCCGCTGCGCCAAGCTCGCGACAGATCCCGATCGCCGTCTCGTAGACTTCGGTGTCGATGCGCGCCGCGAGCGTGGCACGCAGCAATCGGGCCTTGTCCTCACAGCGCGAGCTGTAGCGGCCGAACCAGTAAAGATTCTCCACCAGGCGCGAGGGCAGCTCCTCATGCCGCACCAGCGAAACAGGGGAGCGCACTGCCCCATCATGAACGTCCACGCTGGCAGCGTCGGGCAGAACCCAGATGTCCTTGCTACCTCCACCGCGCTGATGGGAGACCACATCGAGCGCCCCCGAGGCCGCCACGCGCGCCAGACCGCCCGGCAGTATCACGCAGCTGTGAGCACCGACCAGCGCGAACACGCGCAGCGACATCGATCGCGCTTCGATGCTGGCCGTGGCGTCGGAGCGCAGGCTCGGCGCCTGCGAGAGCACCACGGGGTCCTGCGCGACGTAGGCATGGGGCTGGGCGCGCAAATGTGCGATCAGCTCCGCGCGGGCCCGCCCCTCGAGCGCCCCACCGCGCGGCGGCTCGAGACGCTGGTTCGGATAGGTCGGCTTGATCAGCAGCCGGTCGATGTGACGCAACACGTGCTCGAGCGCCGGACGCTCCCCACACCACCAGCTCCCAACCGAGGGCAGGTGCAGCGCTTCGCCGAGCAGCCGCTCGGCAATTGCCGGCATGAAGCCGAGCCAGGCCGGTGATTCCAGCACGCCAGCCCCCAGCGCATTGGCCAGCGTCACGCGGCCGGCACGCACCGCGCCGATCAGCCCCGGAACGCCCAGCGCCGACCCGCTGCGCAGCTCGAGCGGATCACACCAGTCGTCGTCCACGCGCCGGATGATGGTATGAACGCGACGCAATCCTGCCAGCGTCTTCAGAAACACCGTGTCCCGGCGCACCGTCAGATCGGCGCCCTCCACCAGTGGCCAACCGAGTTGATGCGCCAGATACGCCTGCTCGAAATAGGTCTCGTTGAGCGGACCGGGCGTCAGGATGACCGCGAGGCCCCCCTCATCGCTGCCGCCGCCAGCGAGCAGTTGCTCGCGCAACTCGGCGAAGAAGCCGCGGATGCGGCGCACGCCCAGCTCACGCACGGCGTGCGGCAGCACCTGCTCCATGATCTGGCGATTCTCGAGCGCATAGCCGGCGCCGGAAGGGGCTTGAGCACGATCGGCAATGAGCCACCAGCGCCCGTCGGGCGCGCGCGCCAGATCGGCAGCGTACAGGCGCAGCCACAGGCCCTCGCGTGGCACCACACCGTGACAGGGCCACAGAAAATTCGGATGACCAAAGGGAATCTGCGGCGGGACCAGTCCCTCGGCGATCAGCCGCTGGGCGCCGTACAGATCGGACAGCAGCGCATTGAGCAGCCGCGCACGCTGCTCGACACCGCGCTCGATGTCGCGCCATTCCGTCGCCGTCAATACCAGGGGCAGCGGATCGAGCGTCCAGGGCCGATCGGCGCCCTGCGCATCGGCGTATACGTTGTAGGTCACGCCGTTCTCCGCGATCAGCCGGCGCGTGAGCTGCAGACAGCGTTGTGTGCTCTGGCGCAGGTCCGCCTTGCTGAGACGATCCATCAGCACCTGCCAGTGCGGACGGACCGTCCCGGCGGCATCGAGCAGCTCGTCATACCGACCGGGCTCGGTCCGATATCCCTCCAGACTGCTTGCGCTATGGGCCGGGGTGCTCATGGTCAGGGGCTGGGTTCGCGTCGCAGATCGAGAGTGAACGGAAAATCCAGCCCGCTCGCCTCCGGCGGCGCCAGGACGGTTCCGGGTGTATGGCCCATGCGGAAGAATCTGGCGCGCCGGCGGCTCTCGGACTCGAAGGCATTGACCGGGAACGTCGAGTAGTTGCGCCCGCCCGGATGCATGACATGGTATTGGCAACCGCCGAGCGAGCGCTGCATCCACAGGTCGATCAGATCGAACACCAGCGGAGCGTGCACTCCGATCCCCGGATGCAGGCTGGAGGGCGGCGCCCACGCCCGATAGCGTACGCCGGCCACGTACTCGCCGGCGCGCTCGGTCGCTCGCAGCGGCACACGTCGGCCATTGCAGCCGATGCAGTAACGATCCGGGGCGAGACCGGTGACGTGCACCTGCACGCGCTCCAGCGACGCATCGACATAGCGTACCGTGCCACCGGCGCCGCCCTCCTCCCCGAGCACCGGCCAGGGCTCGAGTGCCTGGCGCAGCTCGACCTGGATTCCCTGCACAGCGAAATCGCCGTACCTGGGAAAGCGGAACTCGAAGTGAGGCGCAAACCACTCGTGGCGCAGCGCATAGCCGGCCGCATTCTGCTCGGCGATGACGTCGGCAAAATCCTGCTCGACGTAGTACGGCAGCATGAAGCGATCATGCAGCTGCGTGCCCCAGCGCGCCAGGCGCGCCGGCACGTAGGGAGTGCGCCAGAAGCGCGCCACCAGCGAGCGCAGCAGCAGCTGCTGCGTCAGGCTCATGCGCTCGTGCGGCGGCATCTCGAAGGCGCGCAGCTCCAGCAATCCCAGACGCCCCGCCGGGCCCTCCGGGGCATAGAGCTTGTCGATGCAGAATTCGGCTCGATGGGTGTTGCCCGTCACATCGACCAGCAGATTGCGGAACAGCCGGTCCGTCAGCCAGGCGGCGGACGCATCGGCCACGGCGGGCACCTGGCGGAACGCCACCTCCAGCTCGTACAGCGAGTCGTTGCGCGCCTCATCCACCCGCGGCGCCTGCGAGGTCGGGCCGATGAACAACCCCGAGAACAGATACGACAATGAGGGATGGTTGTGCCAGTAGGCGAGGAGGCTGCGCAGCAGATCCGGGCGCCGCAGGAACGGGGAATCGAGTGTTGTCGCCCCGCCCATGACGAAGTGATTGCCACCGCCCGTGCCGGTATGCCGCCCGTCGAGCATGAATTTTTCCGTGGACAGCCGGCACTGCCTGGCGTGCTCGTACAGCCCCGAGGTGCGCTCGACGAGCTCATCCCAGCTCGCCGATGGGTGGACGTTCACTTCGATCACACCCGGGTCGGGCGTGATACGGAAGCTCACCAGCCGCGGATCCCGCGGCGGCTCGTAGCCCTCGAGCATGACGGGCTGCGCGAGCGAGGCGGCCGCGGCCTCCAGCGCCGCCACCAACTGCAGATAGTCCTCCAGCGCCGCGACCGGCGGCATGAATACGTACACGAAACCATCACGGATCTCGGCGCACATCGCCGTGCGCGCGATCTGTGCCGTGGATGGCTGCGGCGGCAGCGCGCTCGATGCGCCAGCTGGCACGCCGAGCTGCCCGCGAAGCTGCGTCGCAGCCGGCAGCGGCGCAAACGACTGCGTGGGATCGGGAGCGTGGATGTAGGGATAGTCCGTGGGCGACACCCAGGGCAGAGAATCCAGCGGCAGGCGATAGCCGATCGGTGAGTCGCCCGGAATCAGATAGCAGCGCTGCTCGCGCAGGCTCCAGGGTCCCGAGCGCCAGCGCGCCGCACCCGGCTCGCGCACCAGCGGCAGTACGTGCCCGACGGGCGTATCAAGGCCGCGCCCGAACACGTGCGCAAGGCGCGCCCGCTCCAGTGGGTCTTCCAGGCGCGAATCGAATGGATCGACGTCCGGCGGCAAGCGCCGCTCGCGCCACAGATAATAGAAGGCATCCTCATAAGCGGGGAATGCATGTTCCGGCGACACCTCGAGCGCCTGGGCCACGGCGGCCAGCAATCGCCGCGGCACATCCGCATCCGGGGTCTGCTCCGGGCTGACGCCGGGCGCGGCATGCACTGCCAGCAGCTGCGGCTCGCGCCAGATTGGCTCGCCATCGCGCCGCCAGAAGCAGTTCAACGACCAGCGCGGCAGCGGTTCGCCCGGATACCACTTGCCTTGACCGAAGTGTGCCAATCCCTGCGGGGCATACTGCTCGCGCAGGCGTCGGTACAGGGCGCCGGCAAGCCGCCGCTTTTCATCGCCGAGTGCCGCCGAATTCCACTCCGGCGCATCCGGATGCGCGGACGAGACGAATGTCGGCTCGCCTCCCATGGTCAGGCGTACATCCAGCGCGTGCAGGTCCGCATCCACGGCGCGTCCGAGCCGATCGATCTCGGCCCATTGGGCCTCGCTGTACGGGCGGGTGACCCGCGGTGCCTCCCAGACCCGCTCGACGCGCATGCGATGGTCGAACTCGACCTCGCACTCCTCGACGAGTCCGGCGATGGGCGCTGCACTGGCGGGCTCGGGCGTACACGCCAGCGGCAGGTGCCCCTCGCCGGCCAGCAGGCCCGAGGTCGGATCCAGCCCGATCCAGCCGGCGCCAGGCAGGTAGACCTCGCACCAGGCGTGCAGGTCGGTGAAGTCGTCCACGGGCCCCGAAGGACCCTCGAGCGAGGGCACGTCGGCTTTCAATTGGATCAGATAGCCCGAGACGAAACGCGCCGCCAGGCCCAACTGCCGCAGAATCTGCACCATCAGCCAGCCAGAGTCACGGCAGGAGCCACAGGCGCGCTCGAGCGTCTCGTCGGGTGTCTGCACGCCCGGCTGCATGCGCACCAGATAGCGCACGTCGCGCGCGACGCGCCGGTTGACATCGACCAGAAATTCAATACTGTCGCGGCGCTCGCGCGGCAGATCCGCCACATAGGCATCCAGGCGCGCACCGCCGTCGCTGCGCGATAGATACGGGGCCAGCTCGCGCGCCTCTGCCGGCTCGTAGGCAAATGGATAGGTCTGCGCGTAACTGTCCAGAAAAAAATCGAATGGATTGAGCACCGCCAATTCGGCCACCAGATCGACCTCGACGGACAGCACCTGAGTGCGCTCCGGGAAGCTCAGGCGCGCCAGGTAGTTGGAGTGCGTGTCCTGCTGCCAGTTGATGAAGTGCCTGGCCGGAACGACCTTCAGCGAGTACGAGAGCACGCGCGTGCGGGAGTGCGGCGCCGGCCGCAGTCGCACGATCTGGGGGCCCAGGCGCACCGGCCTGTCATAGCGATAGTGCGTCTGATGGTTGAGAGCGACATGGATGGACACGATTTGCATTATACGGACAGTCACGCTGCGCGCGGACCGCACTGCTTTGGAGCGCCCTGCACCAAAACGCGACAAATCACAGGAAGCAATTGCACCCTGCCTCACCGCATTGCTATGGTCGCTCGCGAGGGCCTGCGGGCCGGGCAGCAGCGAGCACTCCGCATGCAGATGGATTGGAGCGCCTATTCGGCGCGGGGACTGCATGATGAGTTGGTAGGACCGAACGGCGGCCCACGTGCCGCCGGGCGTGCACTGATGCGCCACCTCTCCGAGCTCGATGGTCAGGAGATAGGCCTGCGTCAGCAGGCCGCGGAGCTCGCCATCAAATCGATGGGGATCACCTTCACCGTCTACCACGAGCAGGGCGGATCGATCGATCGCGCCTGGCCCCTGGACATCATTCCCCGCACGATCTCGCGCAAGGAGTGGATGCGCATCGAAAGCGGCCTGCGCCAGCGCGTGCAGGCTCTGAATCTGTTCATCGATGACATCTATCACCGCCAGCGCATCCTCCAGGACGGCGTCGTCCCACGCGAGATCATCGCGACCTCGGCGAATTTCCGTCAGGAATGCGTCGGCATCAGCCCGCCGCTGGGCTGCTGGGCCCATGTCTGCGGCACCGACCTGGTGCGCGATAAGGACGGCACCGTCTACGTGCTGGAAGACAATCTGCGGGTCCCCTCCGGTGTCTCCTACATGATCGAGAACCGCCAGGTCATCAAGCGCGTCTTTCCGGAGGTCTTCGACAGCGCGGCCATCCTGCCGGTGGATGACTATCCCTCGCGCCTGCACGACATGCTGGTGTCGCTGTGCCCGCAGCGCCAGCGACGCACCGAGGTCGTGGTACTGACCCCAGGTATCTACAATTCGGCCTACTTCGAGCACGCCTATCTGGCGCGCCAGATGGGTTGCGAGCTGGTCGAAGGGCGCGATCTGGCGGTGCACGACGATGACTGCGTGTACATGCATACGGTGCACGGCTGGACCCGCGTCGACGTCATCTACCGGCGCATCGACGACGATTTCCTGGACCCCGAGGTGTTCCGCCCGGATTCCACGCTTGGGGTGCGTGGACTGATGCGTGCCTGGTCCAGGGGCAATGTCGCGCTGGCCAATGCCCCGGGCGCCGGTGTCGCCGATGACAAGCTGGTCTATACCTACGTGCCGGACATGATCCGCTACTACCTGGATCAGGACGCCATCCTGCCGAATGTCCCATCGTGGCGCTGTTTCGAGCCCAAACAGCTGCAGCACGTGCTGGCGCATCTGGATTCACTGGTGGTCAAGACCATCAACGGCTCGGGAGGCTATGGCATCCTCATGGGTCCCTCGGCCAGTGAAGCCGAGCGCGCCAGCTTCGCCGTGGCGCTGCAGGCAGCACCCCGTAACTACATCGCCCAGCCGGTCGTGACGCTCTCCACCGTCCCGACCTTTACCGGTGATCGCCTCGAGCCGCGTCACGTCGATCTGCGGCCCTTCATTCTCAGCGGCCCTCAAACCCACGTGACCATGGGTGGACTGACGCGCGTGGCCATGCGCAAGGGAACGCTGATCGTGAACTCCAGTCAGGGCGGGGGCAGCAAGGACACCTGGATCGTCGATACCGAGCACGGCCATGAGGGCCTGCACGCTTTGGATTAAAGATGCTCGCCCGCACCGTCCAGAACGTCTATTGGCTCGCGCGTTACCTGGAACGCGCCGAGAACACCGCGCGCCTGATCAGCGTCAATACCAACCTGCTGCTCGACCTGCCGCCTGGTCTTGCCCTGGGCTGGCTGCCGCTGGTGGATATGACCGGCAATCGCAGTCACTTCGATGCTCGCTACCGGCACACCGACGAGCGCCACGTGGTGCAATTCCTGATTGCGGACCGCGACAACCCCGGCTCGATCGTCTCCTCGTTCGAGATGGCGCGTGAGAATGCGCGCACGCTGCGCGACGTGCTGCCCGCCGAAGCCTGGGAGGAGCTCAACCGGTTCTTCATGCAGTTCTCCGAGCAACTGCCCGCCGGTCTGTCGCGGCGCACACGCTTCGATTTTCTCAAGCAGAGCGTCCTGATGTCGCAAACGCTGACCGGCATGCTCGAGGGCACCATGAGCCGCAACGAGGCGCATACGTTCATGATGCTGGGGCGTAATCTCGAGCGCGCCGACATGAGCAGCCGCATCATCGATGTGCGCTCGGCACAGCTGCTGCCGGAGGATACCGCGGAGCTGCGGCCCTTCGACACCATCCAGTGGATGAGCGTGCTGCGCTCCCTGTCAGGCTACGAGATGTATCGCCTGGGGCCGCGCTCGCGTGTCAATCGCACCGACGTGCTGGAGTTCGTGTTGCGCAATGAGCAGTTTCCGCGCTCCTGCCTGTTCTGCCTGATGCAGATGGAGCAGTGCCTGCACGGCCTGCCGCGCAACGGCGAAGCGCGCAATGCGCTGGTTACGGCCTGCCGCTTCCTGTCGGGAGCGAGCCTCGGCAGCCTCGATCAGCCGGGCCTGCATGAGCTGATCGATCAGCTGCAGCTGCACATCACGGCCGTGCACGACACGATTGCCGGCTGTTACTTTCCGGCGCGCGCGGCGGGCGCCAGCCAGCAGCAGATCCAGCTCGCGCCCGACACCCCCCATTCACTGGCCTTGTTCAACTGAAGGGCGCGCGCGCCCGAGCACAGGTGACCAAACGTGAGCACCGCCCTGCCGCTGCCGGCCAGCTCTTCGGTCCGTCCCGATCGGGATCGCGTCAGCCTCGGCAAGGAGTCGCTCAAACGCGCCTTCCTCGACAACCTCTACTACATCCAGGGGAAGTTTCCTGCCCTCGCCACCCGCAAGGACTACTACCTGGCGCTGGCGTACACCGTGCGCGACCGCATGATGCAGCGTTGGATCAGCACTGCCGCCTGCTACACCGCGGGCGGTTCACGCACCGTCGCCTACCTGTCGGCCGAATTTCTCATGGGACCGCACCTGGCCAACAACCTGCTGAACCTCGGCATCCACGATGTGGTGCGCCAGGCGGTCAGCGAGCTCGGGCTCAACCTGGAGGAGCTGCTGCGCCAGGAAGACGAGCCGGGGCTCGGCAACGGCGGCCTCGGGCGCCTCGCTGCCTGCTTCATCGACTCATTGGCGACCTTGCAGATCCCCAGTCTCGGCTATGGAATCCGCTACGAGCACGGCATCTTCCAGCAGCAGATCGTCGATGGCCAGCAGATCGAGAACACCGACAAGTGGCTGCGGCACGGCAATCCCTGGGAGATCGCCCGTCCGGAGTGGGCCGTGGAGGTCAGGTTCGGCGGCCATACCGAACGCTACAGCGACGAGCGTGGCCGCCTGCGGGTGCGCTGGATTCCCGCGCGCATCGTCAACGCCGTGCCCTACGACACGCCGATACTCGGCTATCGTGTCACGACCGCCAACACGCTGCGCCTGTGGCGCTCCGAGGCTCCTGAATCCTTCGATTTCTCGGTGTTCAACCGCGGTGACTACTGGGGGGCGGTCCACCAGAAGGTCACTTCCGAGAACATCTCCAAGGTGCTCTACCCCAACGACGAGCAGCTGCAGGGCAAGTCCCTGCGCCTCGAGCAGCAGTATTTCTTCGTGTGCGCCTCACTGCAGGACATGCTGCGCATCATCCGCGTCCAGAACATCCCGGCCGAGCGCTTCCATGAAAAGTTCGCGGTGCAGCTGAACGACACGCATCCGTCCATCGCCATTGCCGAGCTCATGCGCCTGCTGGTGGACGATCTGCACCTGGAGTGGGACCGGGCCTGGGCGATCACGCGCGCCACTTTTGGCTACACCAACCACACTCTGCTGCCAGAAGCGCTCGAGTGCTGGCCGGTGCGTCTGTTCGGTGCCCTGCTGCCGCGGCACCTGGAGATCATCTATGAGATCAATGCGCGCTTCCTCGACGAGGTGCGCATGGCCTTCTTCGGCGACGAGCAGCGCGTTGCGCGCATGTCGCTGATCGACGAACGTGGCGAGCGCTACGTGCGCATGGCGCATCTGGCCACGGTGGGCAGCCACGCCGTCAACGGCGTGGCGCAGCTGCACACCGAACTGCTGCAGTCTCATGTGCTGCGCGACTTCCACGACCTGTGGCCGCAGAAGTTCAGCAACAAGACCAACGGGGTGACACCGCGGCGCTGGATCGCACTGTGCAATCCGCGCCTCGCCCGCTGCATCACCCACGCTCTCGGGGAGGGCTGGCTGCTCGAGCTCGAGCGCCTTCAGGGGCTGGTGCCGCTGGCGGAGGATGCGGATTTCCGCGCCCAGTGGCGCGACATCAAGCGCTCCAACAAGACCGCCCTGGCGTCGCTGATCCGCGAGCGCACCGGCGTGGTGGTCAATCCCCAGGCGCTGTTCGACGTGCAGGTCAAGCGCATTCACGAGTACAAGCGCCAGCACCTGAACATCCTGCACGTCATCGGACTCTACCATCGCCTGAAGAGCGACCCGCACGCCTCGATCGAGCCGCGCGTCTTCGTGTTCGGCGGCAAGGCCGCCCCCGGATATGAGCTGGCCAAGCTCATCATCCGTCTGATCACGGCGGTGGGCGCGACGCTCGACCGCGATGCCTCGGTGCGCGACCTGCTCAAGGTGGTGTTTCTGCCGAACTTCAACGTCACCAACGGCCAGCGCATCTATCCGGCGGCGGACCTGTCTGAGCAGATCTCCACCGCCGGCAAGGAGGCCTCGGGCACCGGCAATATGAAGTTTCAGATGAACGGCGCGCTCACCATCGGCACCATGGACGGCGCCAATATCGAGATCCGCGAGGCCGTCGGTCCCGAGAATTTCTTCCTCTTCGGTCTCACCGCCGCCGAGGTTCAGGCACAGCTGGCCGACGGCTATCGCCCGATGGAGTGCTACCACAGCCAGCCGGAGCTGCGCGGGGCGCTCGATCTGGTGCGCGACGGCTTCTTTTCGCGCGGCGACACGCAGCTGTTCCGTCCGCTGCTGGACAACCTGCTCTACCACGACCCCTACCTCGTGCTGGCGGATTACGCCGCCTATGCGGAATGCCAGCGCAGCGTGGATGCCGTCTATCGGGACTCGGAGCGCTGGACACGCATGTCCATTCTCAATGCCGCGCGCTCGGGCCGATTCTCTTCCGACCGCAGCATCGGCGAGTACTGCCGGGACATCTGGCACGTGCCGCGCGTGCCGGTGGAATTGACCGGCGAGACGGACCTGCAGGGCGCACTGATGCAGTAGCGGGCCGGCCAGCGCCCTGCTCTACTGCAGCACCACCAGCAGATCCTTCGCATCCACCTGCGCGCCGCGCTGCGCGAGCACCTCGGCGATGGTGCCGTCGATCTCCGCGTGCACGCTGGTCTGCATCTTCATCGCCTCGAGCGTCAGCAGCACGTCCCCGCGTTTCACCGGTTTGCCCACGGCGGCGCGCACGTCGGCCACGACGCCGGGCATGGGCGCCCCCACCTCGCGCGCATTCCCGAGTGCAGCCTTGCGCTGCGGCGCTCGACGGGGCGTCTGGCTGCGATCGGTCACGCGGATCGAGCGCGGCTGGCCGTTGAGCTCGAAAAAAACCGTACGCGTGCCGTCCTCATGCGGTGCGCTCAGCGTCACGTAGCGCACGATCAGGGTCTTGCCGGGCTCCAGATCGACGCTGATCTCCTGCTCCTCACGCATGCCATGGAAGAACACCGCCGTGGGCAGGATGGCCACATCGCTGAAGCGGCGCCGGTCGGCCGCATAGTCCGTGAACACCTGCGGGTACATCAAATACGAGGCAAGCTGCCGGTCGTTGATGCTGCGCCCGATGCGCTCGGCCGCCTCCCGGCGTGCCTGTTGCAGATCCGCGGGCGGCAGGTCGAGGCCAGGCCGCTGCCTCAGCGGTGCCGCGCCTTTGAGCACCTTGCGTTGCAGTGCCTCGGGAAAGCCGCCCGGGGGCTGACCGAGCTCGCCGCGGAAGAACCGCAGCACTGATTCAGGAAAGGCCAGCGTCTTGTCCGGATCGAGCACGTCCGCGGCGCAGAGGCCGCTCGAGACCATGAACAGCGCCATGTCGCCGACCACCTTGGAGGTCGGGGTTACCTTGATGATGTCGCCGAACAGCTGGTTCACTTCGGCATAGGCGTGCGCGACTTCCGGCCAGCGGGCGTCCTCGATTCCCAGGGAGCGCGCCTGCTCGCGCAGGTTCGTGTACTGCCCGCCGGGCATGCCATGCACGTAGACCTCGGAGGCTCCGGCGCGATTGTCACTCTCGAAGGGCGCGTACAGGCGCCGCACCTGCTGCCAGTAGTCGGAGATCCGACGGATCGCCGCCGTATCGATGCCCGCATCGTTCGGCCCGTGGCGCAGCGCCTCGGCAATGGCACCGAGATTGGGCTGGGAGGTGAGACCGCTCATGGCGTCCATGGCGCCGTCCACGGCATCGGCGCCGGCCTCGATGGCGGCGAACACGCTCGCCGCGGCGATGCCGCTGGTATCGTGCGTATGGAAATGCACCGGCAGTCCGGTCTCTGCCTTGACTGCCTTCACCAGCGCGTGCGCTGCGCGCGGCTGACACAACCCCGCCATATCCTTGATACCAAGAATATGGACACCGCTCGCGGCCAGCGCCCGCGCCACACCGAGGTAATAGTCCAGGGTGTATTTGCGCTCGCCGGGATCGCACAGATTGCCGCTGTAGCAGATTGCTCCCTCACACAGCGCCCCGCTCTCGCACACCGCATCGATGGCAACACGCATGTTTTCGACCCAATTGAGCGAGTCGAACACGCGGAACAGGTCGATGCCAGCCTGCGCGGACTGCTGCACGAAGAATCGCACCACGTTATCGGGGTAGTTGGTGTAGCCCACCGCATTGGCCGAGCGCAGCAGCATCTGCAGCAGCAGGTTGGGCATGGCCTCGCGCAGCCGCGCCAGACGCTCCCAGGGGTCCTCCTTCAGAAAGCGCATCGCGACGTCAAAGGTCGCCCCGCCCCAGCACTCGACCGAGAACAGCTGCGGCAGCAGCGCCGCATAGGCCGGGGCGATGGCGAGCATGTCGATCGTGCGCATGCGTGTGGCGAGCAGCGACTGATGCGCGTCGCGCATCGTGGTATCGGTCAACAGTACCCGCGGCTCCTGCAGCATCCAGCGCGCAAAGGCCTGCGCCCCGAGCTGCTGCAGGCGCTGACGCGTACCCGGCGGCGGTGGCGTGTCCGGCAGGCGCGGGGTACGCACGCTCACGGGCGCCACCGCGGACTCGGCCGCCCCTCCCGGCTGCGTCCTGCGGCCGCCTCGCACTTCGGGATTACCGTTCACGATGATGTCGGCGAGGAAGCTCAGCACACGCGTGGCGCGATCGCGCCGCTCGGGCGCGCTGAACAGCTCGCGGGTCTCATCGATGAAGCGCGTGGTGTATTCGCCGCGTGCGAAACGTGCATGCGTGATGATCTGGTCCAGAAAGCGCAGGTTCGTCACCACGCCGCGGATGCGGAACTCCCATAGCGCTCGATGCATGCGCGCGATGGCTTCCTGCGGCGTGGCCGCCCAGGTCGTCACCTTGACCAGCAACGAGTCGTAGCTGCGGGTGATGACCGCGCCCGAGTAGGCGGTACCGGCGTCCAGGCGCACGCCAAAGCCAGCGGGGCTGCGATACGCCGTCAGCCGTCCATAGTCGGGAATGAATCCGTTGTCCGGATCTTCGCTGGTAACCCGGCACTGCAGTGCATGCGCCTGCAGATGAATGTCCCGTTGCAGCGGCACGCCGCTGTCAGGCTCGCCGATGCGCGCGCCCGCGGCGATGTGGATCTGCGCCTTGACGAGGTCGATGCCGGTGGCGCACTCGGTGACCGTGTGCTCCACCTGGATGCGTGGATTGACCTCGATGAAATAGCAGTGGCCGCTGTCGGCGTCCTGCAGGAACTCGACGGTGCCGGCGTTGCAGTAGTGCGCGGCGCGTCCGATCGCCAGCCCCGCCTCGCACAGTGCGCGGCGCTCAGCGTCGTCGAGGAACACCGCCGGCGCGCGCTCGACCACCTTCTGGTTGCGCCGCTGCACCGTGCAGTCGCGCTCGAACAGATGCACCAGATTGCCGTAGCGGTCGCCGAGAATCTGCACTTCGAGATGGCGCGCACGGCGCACGAGCTTTTCGAGGTAGACCTCGCCGTTGCCGAAGGCGGCAGTGGCCTCCGCGCGCGCCAGCGGCACGAGCTCATCGAGCTGCGCATCGCCCTCGATGACCCGCATGCCACGGCCACCCCCTCCCCAGCTGGCCTTGAGCATCAGCGGGTAGCCGATCGCCTGGGCCAGCCGGCGGCATTCGGCGGGGTCACTCGGCAGCGGCGGGGTTGCCGGCATGACGGGGACGCCGGCCGACTGGGCAAGATTTCGCGCCGCGACCTTATTGCCGAGCACGCGCATGGTGTCTGCGGACGGGCCGATGAAGATCAGCCCCGCGGCCGTGCATTGCTCGGCAAATTCGGGGTTCTCCGACAGAAACCCGTAGCCGGGGTGGATGGCATCCACGCGCGCCTGGCGCGCGATGCGCAGGATGTCGGCAATGTCCAGGTAGGCAGCCAGTGCGCCGCGGCCCTCTCCCACCAGGTAGGCCTCGTCGGACTTGGTCCGGTGCAGCGAGAAGCGATCTTCCTGCGAATAGATCGCGACGGTGCGCATGCCGAGCTCGGAGGCCGCGCGCATCACGCGGATCGCGATCTCGCCGCGGTTCGCGACCAGCAGAGCCTGAATGCGTCGCGCGGCCATGGCGCTAGCGCGTGGGCGCGGGGCGCAGTGCCGCAGCCTCGCGCGCCAGCCGCTCGATGCCGGCGAAATCCTGCGCCTCGACCGCCGCTGCCGGCGCGAGCCACGAGCCGCCGACGCAGGGCACGTTCGGCAGCGACAGATACTGGGGAGCGTTCTCGGGCGTGACACCGCCGGTCGGACAAAACAGATGCTCCGGAAAGGGACCGGCCAGCGCGCGCAGCATCGCCACGCCACCGGCCGGCTGGGCCGGAAACAGCTTGCAGGCGCCAAAGCCGGCCGCGCGTGCCGCCATCAGCTCGCTGGGTGTCATGACGCCCGGCAGCAGCGGAAACGGCGCGCGGGCCGCGGCTTCCACCAGCGACGCGCTGAGCCCGGGCGTGACCCCAAACTGCGCGCCCGCCGCCGCGGCCGCCGTGAAGTCCTCGGCCCGGAGCAATGTGCCGGCGCCCACGGTGGCCTCGGGCAGCTGACGGCGCAGAAGCTCGATGGCTGCCAGTGCGCAGTCGCTGCGCAGCGTGACCTCCAGCACCGGCAGTCCGCCCTGTACCAGCGCCCGACAGACGGGTAATGCGTGCTCCAGACGCGTGAGGGTGAGGACCGGGATCACCGGCGCCCGGCGCAGGATGGACAGAAGGCTGATGCGGCTCACGCGAGGCTCGTGCACGCCAGGGCTCCCGATTCGGCATCGCTCACGGCATGGCGAAAGGTATCAAAGAGCTCGCGTCCAAGCCCCTGTCGCGACGCCGACAGGTCGGGTCGCGGTGGCTCGCGACGCTGCCACAGCTCCCCGGGCACATGCGCCTCGAGCACGCCCGCGTAGCTGTCGAGCAGCAGTTCATCACCGTCGCGTACCCGTCCCAGGGCACCGCCGGCCGCACATTCCGGCGTCACATGGATCGCCGCCGGCACGCTGCCCGAGGCACCGGACATGCGCCCGTCGGTCACGAGCGCAACGCGCTGTCCGCGTTTCTGCAGCACCGCGAGCATCGGGGTCAAGCCATGCAGCTCGGGCATGCCGTTGGCGCGCGGCCCCTGAAAGCGCACCACGACGATGGCATCGCCATCCAGCTGGCCGCTCTCGAAGGCTCGCGTCACGGCCTCCTGACTGTCGAACACACGCGCCGGGGCACAGATCACGCGCTGTTGCGTGGCCACGGCCGAGGTCTTGATGACCGCCCGGCCGATATTCCCCTGCAGCAGCTTCAGTCCGCCATCGGTGCTGAACGGGTCGGTCGCCGGCCGCAGCACCGTCAGATCGCCGCTGCATTCCGGCGCCTCGCGCCAGCGCAGCGCTCCAGAGTCCAGTACCGGCTCGAGCGTATACGGCGCCAGACCCTCCCCCATCACCGTATGCACGTCCGCATGCAGCAGCCCCGCCGTCAGCAGCTCGCGAATCAGGAACGCCATGCCTCCGGCGGCGTGAAAGTGGTTCACGTCCGCGCTGCCGTTGGGATAGATGCGCGCCAGCAGCGGCACCACGGCCGACAGTGCGCTGAAATCATCCCAGGTGGTGAGTAATCCCGCGGCGCGCGCAATCGCCACCAGGTGGATGGTGTGATTGGTCGAGCCACCGGTCGCGAGCAGCCCCACGATCGCATTGACCAGCGCACGCTCATCGATGACACGGGCCAGTGGACGGTAGTGTGGACCGAGCGCGGTGTTGCCGGCTACACGCTGCGTCGCTGCACGCGTCAACGCGTCCCGCAGCGGCGTATTGGGCGGCACGAACGCGGCACCCGGCGCATGCAGTCCAAGGACCTCCATGAGCATCTGGTTGCTGTTGGCGGTGCCATAGAACGTGCAGGTACCGGCCGAGTGATAGCTCTGCGCTTCCGATTCCAGCAGCACCTCGCGGTCAATCCTGCCCTCCGCAAACAGCTGCCGCATGCGTGCCTTCTCATGGTTGCCCGCTCCCGAGGGCATGGGGCCGGCCGGTACGAAGACGACCGGCAACGCCCCGAAGGCAAGCGCGCCCATCAGCAGGCCTGGCACGATCTTGTCGCACACTCCCAGACAGAGCGCACCGTCGAACAGGCCATGGGACAGCGCCACGGCGGTGCTCATGGCAATCACGTCGCGGCTGAAGAGCGAGAGCTCCATGCCGCCGGTCCCCTGCGTAATCCCGTCACACATCGCGGGCACGCCGCCGGCGAACTGCGCGACTGCCCCAGCCTCGTGGGCTGCGCGCTTGATGATTGCCGGGAAGCGTTCCAGTGGCTGATGCGCGGACAGCAGATCGTTATAGGCCGAGATGATCGCCAGGTTCGGCCAGGCCAAAGCGCGCAGCGTCGCCTTGTCCTGCGCGCCGGAAGCCGCCAGCCCATGCGCAAGATTGGTACAGGAGAGCTGCGCCCGTGCCGCGCCCCCCGGTGCCTGCATGCGTGCCAGGTAGTCGGAGCGCAGACGGGCACTGCGCTCCCGGATGCGCGCCGTCACCTCGGCGACCACCGCGTGCAGCGGTGACATGAATTTGCCCGGGCGGTTCACTGCGTTTACCCAGCACACGCCGTGCCACGCTCGACGCCCAGGTCAAGCGCGCATTATCGCTCGATATCCGCCGGCTGGGCTGCAAAGCGGCGGCTTGCCGGCGCACCTCCCGCGCTTCCGGCGCACCAATATCGCGCGGACAGGGAGTGCCAGGGCAGCAGCGACGCGAAGCAGGAGCAAGGTCCCGGGCTGGCGCGCCGCGAGCGGCCCGGCACGCTGGCGTCAGCGGGGCTGACGCGTGCGTGGCCCGCGGTTGTATGGATCACCTTCGCTCTCGCCGGGGGGCTGCGAGTGCGCGTCGGTTTGGAGTACCAGGTCCCCGGTGTCCTCCAGGCTGATCGGCTCGGACCAGATCGCGTTGCCGCGCGCATCGTGCTGCACGCGTCGCGCGCCGAGCTCGGTCGGCGTACTGGATGATGGCTCGACAATTTTTAGGACCGGACGTCGAATCGCTGTCATGGCACTCTCGTGGTGAACGCTGATCCACAGAGTGCACATCCGATGCCAGAATGCAGCGCATGGCCCCCGCTGCGTCCAAAGCGTGCCGGCATGCTCAGTCGGACCGGGCCGAACTGTGAAGCCGTGCCCCTGCGGCGCTCTCGGGTCGCCGGCACCGGCGCGATGCTGCCGCGGCGGGAAGCGGTCTGCCGCATCCGCCGTCGCCGTTCTGGCGCTGGCGCTGCTGCCGGTAGCGGCAAACGCTGCTGGGCTGACGGGCAGCGTCGGTAGCGCTGCCGGCCCTGCGCCCGCCGCTGCCGCGGCGGCTGCGCGCCGGCCTGGCCGCGCACTCGCCTTTCGCATCGACCAGGGCGGCGAGATCAATGCCTTCCTGCGCGACGGCGAGCTCGCCGCACAGCTCGTGCTGCGTGCCGGGCCGGCGCCGCGCCTGATCATCGCCTTTCCTGCCGGTGACAGCGGCATCGGGGTGTGGCTGCACGCCCCCGATGGGCGCGCCGTGCACTGGCGTCTGCTGCAGGCGCCCCAGCCCCTGCGCCTGCCCGATGCGCAGGGTCGACCCCTGCGCGGTCTGCAAATCGATCTGGAGGCCGACGTCGGCACCCTGCAGCTCGACCAGGTGCTGCTCTCCTCGGTCCGCGTGCTGCGCAACTACGAGGCGGGCAGTGCCGTGCCCGCGCAGGTGCGCAGTCTGCCTCACCTGCAGGGCGATCGACTCGACTGGTCGCGCGAGCGTCTGGATGGCGCGGCCGGTTACCGGCTGAGCATCGAGGCACTCGACGGCGCACACGTCGCGCCCTCTGGCCTGCAGGCTGCACGCGGTGTGCGCCGACTGCATCTGCGCCTGCAGGCGCTGAGCGGAGATGCCCCGCTCACCCCGCTGGACACAGCCGAGCTGCTGCGCGCCTCGGCGGCAGCGGATGCGCGCGAGCGCAACATCCTTGCCTTTCTGAGCTACCGGCAGAAATACCTCGCGGGCGCCTGGCGCTTTGACACCTACTTCGGCCGCGACACGCTGTTCTCGCTGATGCTGCTGGCTCCGGTACTGCAGCCGCAGGCGATGAGCCATGGCATCGACTCGGTTCTCGCGCGTCTGTCGCAGCAGGGAGAGGTCGCTCACGAAGAGGCCATCGGCGAATACGCCATCCTGCTCAATGAGGCGGCCGGGCGCGGTCGCAGCGCCGCCCCGGTCTACGACTACAGCATGCTGGATGAGGATTTCCTGCTGGCACCGCTGGTGGCGCGCTGGTTGCTTGACTCGCCCGATCCGCACGCGCGCGCTGCCGCATTCCTCGCGACACGCGATCCACGCGGAGAGCGACGCGGCGATGCCCTGTTGCGCAACCTGCGCTATGTGGTGCAGCGAACGCGCGCGTTCGCGACAGACCCTGGCGCGCCCAACCTGATCGGGCTCAAGCCAGGACAGCGCGCCGGGGACTGGCGTGACAGCGAGCATGGCCTGGACGGCGGCCGCTACCCCTTCGACGTCAACGTCGTGCTGGTGCCGGCGGCGCTGCAGGCCACGCAGCGATTGCTCTCCAGTGGACTGCTGCGACCGTATTTGTCCCCCGCCGACGCTGCACTGCTGGCACGCGCCGCGCCGCAATGGCGCGTCTGGCGGCAGGCCGCGGCGCCGTTATTTCACATTGAGCTCGCCCCCACCGCGGCGCTCGCGCAGCTGCGCAGCTACGCTCACGGACTGCGGCTGGACGATGCCGCTGCGGCGGCGGCGCTGAAGTCCGCGCCCCTGCGCTTCGAGGCGCTGGCGCTGGATGCCGGGGGACATGCGTTGCCGGTCATGCAGTCCGACGTCTCGCTGCAGCTGCTGCTCGGCCATCCCAGCCCCGGGGAACTCGCCGGGGCTCTGAATACGCTGATGCGCCCGTTCCCCGCTGGGCTGATGACACCGATCGGACTGCTGGTTGCCAACCCCGCATTCGCCGATGCCTTGACCCAGCAGCGCTTCACGCGCGACGCCTACCACGGCACAGTGGTGTGGGCATGGCAGCAGGCAATCGCACTCGCGGGCATTGCACGCCAGCTGCAACGCCATGATCTGCCCGGCTCGCTGCGGCAGCGGCTCCTCGCATCGCGCCAGGCACTCTGGGCGGCGATCGATCGCGCGCGCGCGTTCCGTGGTTCGGAGCTCTGGTCCTGGTCGTACGGCGCGGGGGGCTATCGGCTCGCACCCTTCCGGCCTCAGGGCGGGGGCGAAGCCGAATCGGATGCGGCGCAGCTCTGGAGCACGGTGTTTCTGGCGCTACGGCCCTGATCGGCGCCGCGCTGGCGCGGCCGGCCCTAGTCCAGCGCGACGGTTGAAATAGAGGGCGCTGCGATGCGCCCCTGAAACACGAGCAGCACAGGAATGACCGCCAGCGTTGCGAACATCAGCAGCCGATAGTCATCGATATACGCGATGATCCGTGCCTGTTGCGTTACAACGTGATCCAGCATCGCGCGCCCCGCGGCCGAGAACGGATTCCACACGCCGGCAATGGGCGCCGTCGTCAGCACCCGGTTCGCCGCCGTGACGTAGCGCGCGATCTCGGCGTGATTGACCTGAGTCTGGCGCGTCAGAAGGCTGCTGACGACCGAGATACCGATGCTCGAGCCGACATTGCGCGCCAGGTTGTAGAAGCCCGCGCCCTCGGGCCGCGCCTGCGGCGCCAGGGTCGAGAGGCTCACCACGCTCAGCGGCGTGAACAGAAAGCCAAGGCCGACTCCCTGCACAACTCCCACGACCACGACGCTGAGCGATGACACCGCCGGCGTCCAGCCCGACATCGCATAGAACGACCAGGCGGACAGCGCCAGCCCGAAGCCCAGCAGCGCACGCGTATCGATGCGGCCGATGAGCTTGCCGACCACCATCATCGCCGCCATGGTGCCAAGCCCGCGCGGACCCATCACCAGACCGGCGGTCACCACCGGATAATTCATCAGATCCTGAAGATAGGGAGGCTGCAGCGCCAGGGAGGCAAAGAATGTCATCCCCACGACCCCCACGAACACAACGCCCGCCGTGAGGTTGCGATCGCGAAACAGCGCGGGTCGCACGAATGGCGCGCGGGCCGTGAACGTATGCACGAGAAATACATACAGCGATGCGCCTGCGATCACTGCCTCGATGATGATCTCCGGGGAGCCGAACCAGTCGAGCTGCTCGCCGCGATCCAGCAGCAGCTGCAGCGCTCCTATCGTCACGCCGAGGGCGGCAAAGCCGAGCCAGTCCAGGCGCGCGCCCGCCTTGCGCTCTGTCTCGCCCAGGAAGCTCATCATGCCGAAAAAGGCCAGCACACCGATGGGCACATTGATGTAGAACACATAGCGCCAGCTGTAGCTGTCGGTCAGCCAGCCGCCCAGCACCGGTCCGAGTACCGGCGCGGCCATCACGGCCATGCCCCAGGCAGCCATCGCCGAACCTTGCCGTGCGGGCGGATTGATATTCAACAGCACCGTCTGCGACAGCGGCACGAGGGCGGCCCCGAACAGACCCTGCAGGATGCGAAACAGCACGATCTGTCCGACCGTCTGCGCCATGCCGCAGAGCATCGAGGCGAGGGTGAAGCCCGCGACCGACACCATGAACAGCCGTTTGAGCCCGAAACGCGAGGCCAGAAAGCCCGTCAACGGCGTGCCGATCGCCGCCGCCACGATATAGGAAGTCAGCACCCAATTGATCTGATCCTGGCTCGCAGCAAGACTTCCCTGCATGTGGGGCAGCGCAACGTTTGCGATCGTGGTGTCCAACGACTGCATGAGCGTCGCCAGCATCACGCAGAGCGTGATCGCGGTACGATTGGGAGCAGCCGCCTGCAGCGATGCGGAACCCGTCACCGCGCGTGCTGCCATGGCCAACCGCGCGCATGCCCGGTGTGCACTGTGATCTCGACACTCATGCCGGCGCGCAGCGGCGGCAGCTGCGCAGTGGAGCGCACGAAGCGCACACGCAATGGAATGCGTTGCACGACCTTCACCCAATTGCCGCTGGTATTTTCCGCCGGCAGCAGCGAGAACTGCTGCGAGGATGCGGGGCTGACGCTCTGCACGATGCCCTGCCAGCGCAGGTCCGGATAGGTATCTACACGCACCGTGACGGGCTGTCCCGCGCGCACGTTCGTCAGCTGCGTCTCCTTGGGCTGCGCATCGACCCAGGCGTGTGCCGTATCGACCAGGTAGAAGCCCGTCGTCGATGCCGGCAGGTAGCGGCCGAGCGTCAGGGCCGGCACATCGGTCACGATGCCCTGGAACGGAGCCCGCACGACCGTGTGCGCCAGCTCGCGGGCGGCTTCGCGCACCTGCGCGAGGGCCGCCATGTAGCGGGGATTGTTGCGCACGGGCCCCTCCGGATCACCGTTGAGAGTGGCGGCCATGCCCTGGAGCTGGCTGTTCAGTGCTGCGAGGCCCTGCTGAGAGCTCTGCAGCCCACGCTGCGTGGTATCGAAGGCGGTCCTGGAGACGTAGTGCACGTTCAGCAGTGCGCGCTGTCGCTTATTGAGCGTCGAGTTGTACTGCACGTTGATCTGCGCCTGGCGGATCTGTGCCTGCATCGAGCGGTAATTCGCCTGCAGCGCCAGCAGATCGTCGCGCACGTTGCCGAGCTGCGCCTGTGCGTGCTGCAGGGCATAGCGAAACGGCGCATCGTCCAGCACGAACAGCACCTGCCCGGCCTGTACCGCCTCGTTGTCATGCACGGCAACGCGCGCCACGATGCCCGAGACATCGGTCGAGAGGCCCACGGTTTCGGCATTCACATAGGCATCGTCGATGGATACATCCCTGCCGCCGGTCACGTAGAGAATCGCGGCCACCAGCAGCACCAGCGGCAAGAGCAGAAACAGCGCCAGGCGAAGATTGCGCCGGCGCGGGCTGGCCGCCATCCCCTGTGGCTCGGGAATCGCTGACCGGGTCCCTGGCTGCGTCCCTGACTGGGCCGTTGGCGGGGCGGAGGGAACGAGGGCTGGTGCTGTGGGTGGCGGCGTACGCACTCCCGGCGCCTGGGCGATGACCGCCGCGGCATCGCTCCGGGACATGGCACGCTCGAAAGCCTCATCACTGAGGAGATTGCGGCACACCAGCAGACTGCAGCCGATGTGGTCAACGAGGTAGGCGCCCCTCGGTCCCGACCACCACCGGCCCAGCGCGCTCTGGCGACGGTGCCCCACCACGACCAGGTCGGCCCCCACCTCGCGCGCATAGGCACCGATCTGCTCGGCCGGCTCACCCACCACGAGCCTGGCGGACGCGTCGAATCCGAGCGCCTGCAGGCGCTCGAGACCCTCGCGCAGCACAGCTTCGTACTGCGGCAGCTGCTGGCTGACCCCGGCACCGCCCACGCCCTCGCTGAGCTTGGTTCCGGCCCCCTCCGTGATTACCGACAGCAGAAAGACCTTGGCATGGTGGCGACGGGCCACCAGCGCACCCTCGCGCAAGGCACTGCGACCTTCGGTCGAGCCGTCGTAGGCGAGCAGAATGCGCGAATACACACCGGTCCCCTGACAGAGGCGGTCGGCGCATTGGAGCGCAGTGGACGGTGCGGCACAGTCATCTATCCGGTGCCTCAGGCGCCGGATAGGTCCTAAACGGGCTACGGTGACGGCGTGTGCAGCAGGCGCTCTAGAGAATGCGGGCGAACCAGAGCAGCGACAGGCCGGCCGCCAGCAGGGCCAGCACGGCGGCGGCCGCCGTGAACAGCGAGGTGATCTCGTTTTCCTTGGTCTCGACGATGATGCTCTTGCTCAGCAGCCGGTACACGGCCTGCAGATCTTCGGCGCTGCCGGCACGGAAGTACTGCGCGCGGGTGATATCGGCGATCTTTTTCAGCGCGTCCTCATCGAGCTGGGCGCGCATGCGCCAACCGCCGAATCCGACGATCTCGCCCTCCGGTGTGCCGAAGCCCACGGTGTAGACGCGCACCCCGTGGTTGGCCGCCTCGCGCGCCGCATCGATCGGGTCCGGTCCGGCATTGGTCGCCCCATCGGTCAGCAGGATCACGACGGCGGACTTGTCCGAGCCGGGCTCCACCGGCATCGCCTTCTTCTTTTGCGGGGTACCGAGTGCGGTGCCGCGGTTGACGATGTTGCCGAAGGGATCGAAGGCATCCCCACCGGGATTGAACGGATTGATACCGAAATCCTCATCGGGGAACAGCGCGGCCAGTGAGGTGAGAATGCCCGCGCCCACGGCGGTGCGCGGCTGCAGCTCGAAGCGGTCGATGGCCGCATCGAGACTGGTTCGATCCACGGTCGGGGGCTGGACGAGAAATGCGCTGCCTGCGAAGGCAACGATGCCGATGATGACGCCGCGAGGCTGTTGGGCGATGAACGCCTTGGCGGCCGCCTGCATCGCCTCCACGCGCGAGGGCTTGATGTCGGTCGCACGCATGCTGCCCGAGACGTCCATGGCCAGAATGACCGTGGACTTGTGCGAGAACACGCTCATGACGGCGGTGGGCCGTGCAATACCGATGAGCATCAGGGCGAAGGCCGCCAGAAACAGCGCCGGCGGCAGGTGGCGGCGCAGCCGGCTGCCGCCGCCCACGGCCTGCTTGAGCATGCCGAAGTTGCCGTAGCGCACGGCTGCGCGCTTGCGCCGACGCAGCAGCAATACATACGCCCCGACCGCCAACGGCAGCAGCAGCAGCAGCCACAGGTACTCGGGCGACAGAAACGACATCGCCGGCACGTGCAGCGCCGGCGTATGGACCGGCGTAGTGGTAGTCGGGCTCATGAGGCCATCCCCGCTGTCTGATCGGACAGGTGCGCGGGCAGCGACGCGCCGCCGCCCGGGCGCTGCTTGCGCATCTGCGTAAAGCGCATCAGGGCGTCGAGCAGATCATCTTCCGTGGAGAGCTCCAGACAATCAACCCCGGCGCGCGCGAAACTGGCGCGCAGATTCTCCTGCTCGCGCTGCGCTGCGCTCATGAAACGGCGACGCAGGCGCCGGTCGTTCGTGTCCACCAGCAACTGCTCGCCGGTCTCGGCATCCTGAAACGCCACCATGCCGATGTCCGGCAGGCGCGTCTCGGACGGATCGAACAGGCGGATCGCGATGACGTCATGGCGCCGGGCCAGAAATCCGAGCGCACCCTCCCACCCGGGCTTGCTGATGAAGTCCGATACGACGAACAGCAGCGAGTGACGTCGCAGCACATTGCCGGTTTGCCGCAGTACCGCACCCAGATCCGTCGCTGGCGAGCGCACCAGCCGCGGACGCGACCCCAGCAGCTGCAACAGATGCAGCACCTGGCGCCGACCACTGCGCGGCGGCACGATCTGATCCACACCACCGCTGAACAGCACCGCGCCACAGCGATTGCCGCGGCCGGTCATCAGCCGTGCCAGCACGGCCACGAACTCGGCGAGCACCAGGCGTTTGGAAACCCTATCGGATCCGAAGTCCACCGAGGGGGACAGATCCAGCAGGAACCAGGCCGTTACCTGCCGGTCCTCCTGATACTCGCGCACATGCAGCGCATCCATGCGCGCAGTCAGGTTCCAGTCCACGTAGCGCACGTCATCGCCTTCCTGGTATTCGCGCAGGTTCGCCAGATCGATTCCGGAGCCGCGGAACAGGCTCCGGTAATCCCCCTGCAGCAGACCGTCCAGGCGTCGCAGCACCGTCCACTCCAGACGGCGCAGCAGGGCTTCAGGCGTTTGCACTGAGTCGGGCATGCGTATCCAGTACCTTATCGGGTGCCGAGACGCAGCGCATGATGCGCCGGATGATCTCGTCGGTATTCAGGTTATCGGCGAGTGCCTCGTAAGAGAGCACGATGCGATGGCGCAGCACATCGGCGGTCACGTCGGTCACATCCTCGGGCAGCACATAATCACGCCCGCGCAGGTAGGCGAGCGCACGCCCACATTCGATGAGGTAGATGCTCGCGCGCGGGGACGCACCGTAGAGGATCTTGTTGGTCAGCTCCTTCAGGCCCACACGCTCTGGCGTGCGGCTGGCGGTGACCAGTCGAACGGCGTAGCTGATCAGGGCCGGGTCGACGTACAGCGCACGCGCGGCACGCTGCGCAGACAGCAACTCCTCGGCAGTGGTCACCGCGGAGATCACCGGCGGCACACCCGTGACGCGCTCGACGATCGCGAATTCCTCATCATGGCTCGGATAGCCCACGAGGATCTTCATCATGAAGCGATCGACCTGCGCCTCGGGCAGCGGGTAGGTGCCTTCCGTCTCGATGGGATTCTGCGTGGCGATGACCACGAACGGCGAGGGCACCGGATGCGTCTCCCCGGCGATCGTGACCTGCCGCTCCTGCATCACCTCGAGCAGCGCACTCTGCACCTTCGCCGGTGCGCGATTGATCTCATCGGCCAGCAGCAGGTTGGCGAATACCGGTCCGAGCGAGGTGCTGAATTCCCCGCTCTTCTGATTGAAGATGCGTGTTCCGATCAGATCAGCCGGTACCAGATCGGGCGTGAACTGGATGCGACGGAAACGTCCCTGCATCGCACGCGCGAGCGTATTGACGGTGAGCGTCTTGGCCAGGCCCGGCACGCCCTCGACGAGCAGGTGCCCGCCGGCGAGCAGTGCGACGAGCACACGCTCCAGGAAGTGGTCCTGACCGACGACGATCTTCTTCACTTCATAGAGAAGATGTTCCATCTGCGACGCCGGCGCCGCGCCCGCACCGTTATTGGCGATTGCCATGCCTCGAGCCCCCTTGGCTGTTGCTGAAGCGGAAAGCTAAAGCGGATTGTCCCCAATGGCGCGCGCTGCATTCTCGATCGGCACGGCAAAGCCAATGCCCGCGAACACGTGCGCGCCGGACGGGTTGACGATCGCGGTGACGATGCCCACGACCTCTCCCTCGCGATTGACCAGCGGGCCACCGGAATTTCCCGGATTCACCGCCGCGTCGAACTGAATAAGATTGGTCAGCTTGATCTTCGGGTTGTCAGGATCGATGAATTCGCGCTTCAGTCCCGAGACCACTCCAGCGCTGACCGAAGGGCCGATGCCAAAAGGAAAGCCCGTGGCTACGACCTGATCGCCGGGCCGCAGCCCGGCGGTGGACGCAAGCGTCGCGGGCTGCAGCTCGTCAGGCAGGTGCTTGGGCTGCAGGACCGCCAGATCGTTCTGCGGCTGAGCGCCCACCAGATCCGCATCGGACTCGCTGCCGTCGGCGAACACCACTACCCAGCGATCGGTGCCCGACACCACGTGCAGCGCAGTCAGAACCTTGCCGCTCTGGTCCATCACCACACCACTGCCGATCGCGTCGGGTTGCGGCTCGTCCGGGTGCGCGTTGGCCAGCGGATGATCCGGTAACGGGGCGGGAATCGTCTTCGGTGCCGGCTTGGCCTTGCTCGAGCCTTGCTGTGGCACGGCTGGGGATGGCTTGTGGCCACCCTTGCTGTCCTTGGCTTCCTGAGCCGCCAGCTGCGCGGCATGCTGCGGGGAGAGGAATCCTTCCACCTCGACGACGTCCGGCGCGATGGTGGCTGCCGCGAGCGTCGTATCGGCAGGACCACGCGGACTGTGTGCAATCGTGTAGCGCACGGCGCCGTCGATGTCATGCTGGGTCAGCGCACGCGGCGGCGGATACAGCCAGGCGTGCGCCCCCACGACAGCCAGCGCGATCAGCACACTGGCCGCCAGCAACAGCACACGCTCGTGCCGGCCATAAAAGCGCTTGAGCCAGCCGCCGGCCTGCACCCAGCCCGACGGCCCCTGCTCCTCGTAGAGGTCGGCATAGGTATCGGGTTGCTGCGGGGGGGCACCGATACGCTCGGAACCTGGTGCACGCGCGGAAGCAACACTGCGAGTACGCGTCGCGCGGCTGTATAAGGGCTGCCGTTTCATGGCGGATGACCGTGTGTCTGGCCCGCCGGGCCGATTCCCACTAAAGCTATGCCACTTCGAGGCTGCTGCCAAATACCTTTTCACTCCCGCCATGCGGCGCGGGCCGCCGCGCGCAGGCGAGCAGGGCCACTGCGGCTCGTTGCCGCTGACGGCACGCCGCCCCGGCGACGCACAGCACAGTCTCACGCCCGCCACTGCGCGTCGCAAAAGGCCGTCCGGCCCAGGATAGCGGCTGCGCGGACCCTGTCGGATCAGTAGGTTAGCGGCTGCCTGGCGCCCGCCAGATCAAGGGCAACGGGTAAGCGGATCAGGAAGCAAGCCGCTGCAGCAGTGCCGGGATGTCGACCGGCTTGACCATATGCAGATCGAAGCCTTCGTCCTTGGCGCGCTTGACGTCCTCTCCGCGGCCGTAGCCGGTCAGCGCAATCAGCTGCGCGGTGCTGCCGCCGGAGCGCAGTCGTCGGGCGACCTCGTAGCCGTCCATGCCCGGCATGCCGATGTCCAGCAGGATGACGTGGGGGGCAAAATCGGTGAATGCCTGCTTGAGCGCATCGGCGGCGTTGTAGACGGTCGTCGCGCTGTGACCCTCGTAGCTCAAAATCAGCGCCAGAGAGTCGGCGGCATCGACGTTGTCATCGACCACCAGAATGCGCTTGGCGGCGCCGCGTTGCCGGTCCGCGGGCGCGTCCGGCCGCAGCGGCTCCGGCACCAGTGGCAGGCTCAGCTCGAAACTGGCACCCCGTCCGACGCCATCGCTGTGCGCAGTAACGCTGCCCGCGTGCATTTCGATGAGCCGTCGCACGACCGACAGGCCGATGCCCAGGCCGCCTTGCGAGCGATCCAGCGAGCGGTCGCCCTGCACGAAGAGCTCGAAAACCTGCGGCAGCAGCTCCGCGGGGATTCCCACGCCATCGTCGCGGACGCGTATGTGCACCTGGTCGGCAGCCGTGCGCACCTCGATGTCGATGTGGCCACCGGCGTCGGTGTATTTGGCGGCGTTATTGAGCAGATTGCCCAGACACTGCACGAGCCGCGCGCGATCGCCGCTGACAAAGTGCCCGGCGCGCACACCGCTTATCCGCACCTGCTGCGCGCGCTGTCGTATCAGCGGTTCGATGCTCTCGATCGCCTGGTCGATGATGGAGGGCACATCGAGGGTCTCGCGGTGCAGCTCGATGCGACCCTGCGTGATGCGCGAGACATCCAGCAGATCATCGACCAGACGCGACAGCTGAGTCGCCTGGCGCCGCAGGATCGCCACGGGTGCGTGCAGCTGCGGATCCGGCGGCAGCGTGCGCTCCAGCAGCTCGCTCGCGCTGCGGATGGGGGCCAATGGATTGCGCAGTTCGTGCGCCAGCATGGCGAGGAATTCATCTTTCAATCGATCCGCCCGGCGCAGCTGCTCGGCGAGTGTCTCGAGCTGCCGCTCGCGCCCCCGCAAGGCTTCTTCCGCCGCCTGCAATGCCAGCAGCTGCTCGCGCGTCTGATACTGCCGGCCGCGGCCGCGGATGGCCGCCTGCACGCCACTCACGAGCGTGCGCGCCGAACTGGGTCGATCCAGCAGCGTAACGTTCGTCAGCCGGGCCATCAGTCGCTCGCTGACGGCGCGGTACATCTCCGGCGCACACAGCAGTACCACCGGCATATCCGACCAGGCCGGCTGAGTGCCCAGCTGCTCGAGCATCTGTTCGAAACCAGGTGAGCTCAGCGCCGCGTCGGTCAGCAGCAGCGCACCCGCGCCCTTCTGGATCGCCTCTGCCAGCTGCGCAGCATCGCGGCACACCACGCCGGCCAATCCCGAGCGCTGCAACAGCTCGCGCGTGACCTCTCCGTCTCTGCGGGTTGGAGGAAGTATCAGGACGCGCTGGTCATCCACGGGCTGATCATCCACAGGTGCATGATCCACGGTCGGGGCCGCCGGTCCCCGTGCCTGGTCAACGATTGCGCTGTGCATCGGAGCCTGCACCGCCCACTTCCACCGGCACGCCGGTCAGAATTCCACGCAGTGCGAGCAACGGATCGCTCAGGTGCACCCCATCCCTGTCGAAGCGGATCTCGCGGATCGATTCCTCATGACCACCGGTACGCTTCTTCATGACCGAGATGGCTTTCTTGACGGCCCCGGTGTGCTCGAAATAGCGCAGCAGAATGACCGAGTCGGCCAGATAGCTCGCGTCGATAGGCGAACTCATCGAGGCACCAAACATGCCACTCTGGGCCACGACCAGAAAAGTCGTCACACCCTGGTTGTTCAGATAGGTCAGCAGCTCGTGCAGCTGCGCGGTCAGGAAGTTCTGATGCGTCATCGCGTTCAGATAGCCGTTGAGACTGTCGATGATGACCACCTCGGCATGATCGCGCTCCACGGCGCGACGCACGTCGGCGGTAAACTCCCCCGGCGTTATCTCCACCGGATCGATCTGCCGCAGGGCAATCTCGCCGGCGCCGCCGCCCTCCTTGAACCGCAGCGAGATGCCGGCCGCCCGCGCCCGCAGCGCCGCCTTGGTCTCATCGAAGATATAACTGGCGGCATGCCCGCCGCGACGCGCCGCCGCGACCGCATATTGCAGCGCCAGCGTCGATTTGCCCGAGCCGGGCGGCCCGACCAGCAGTGTGCTCGTACCGCGCTCGACACCGCCCCCCAGCAGCTGGTCGAGCGACTGCACGCCGCTGGCGATCAGCGAGCGATCGAAGTCGGTACCGTGCTCGGCCGCCACCAGGCGTGGGTACACCGCCAGACCACCAGTACGGATCGAGAAGTCGTGATAGCCGGTCGCAAAATCACTGCCACGGAATTTGAGCACCTGCAGCCTGCGACGCGCCTGCCCATAGGCTGGCGCGTCCAGATACATCGCCAGTACGCCATGGGTGATGCTATGCAGCTGCAGATCAGCTCCCTCGGCGGTACGATCATCGAGCATCAGCACGGTGCAGCGACGGCCGATCAGATACTGCTTCAGGGCGAGGATCTGGCGCCGATACAGCAGGGAATTGCGCGCCAGCAAACGCATCTCCGAGAGCGAGTCGAACACCATGCGCGTGGGCCCCACACGGTCGATGACCTCGAGGATCCGACGCGTAGTCTCCAGCAGCTCGATATCCGAAGGCTGCACCATCGTCAGCGGACCATCGGAGAGCAGATCCTGCTGCTGGTCGGCCGTCAGCTCGACGATCTCCAGAGCATTGAGTGACCAACCGTGCGAGGCGGCGCCTGCCTCCAGCTCCTCGCGTGTCTCGGACAGCGTAACGTACAGGCACTTCTCACCGCACTTCACGCCCTCGAGCAGAAACTGCAGCGCAAACGTCGTCTTGCCGCAACCGGGATTGCCATCCACCAGGTAGAGCCGCTGAGCTATCAAGCCGCCCTGCAATACCTCATCCAGTCCCGCCACGCCGGTAAGCAGGCGGGGCGCGCGCTCCGCAATCATCAGATCTCCCGTTTGAATTTTGTGGTATCGGAGCTGCTGGGCAGCCGCACACCGTTCACGGCGTCAGGCACAGGTGTGATCGTCCGAACAGTCCAGCGCCGGTGCATGGGACTGAAGTTTGCAATACCGAAATTCACAAGGCAATGGAACCTGGAGGTACATCCAACCAACGACGGGGTCGAATCACGACCAGTTATGTACGGGCCCCACACTCAGGTGGGATCCCCTCCGGCGCAGCTGTAGGCGGACACCTACATTCGCCGCGTCGTCGCGGCCGCGGCCGTTATCCCTAACGACGTGGGTCGCGACGGCACGAGCGTTCTACCGAATTGCCGGCGCGCTGGTATGTCGGCAGGCGCTGGTGTTTCGGCAGGACGAGCTCGCTGGTGCGGGCTCAGCGCGACTGAGTGTCGCCGCTGCGATTGGCCGCGAGCCGGAGGGTAAATCCCGAGCGTCGGCCTTGCTGGCGCTCTGGTGTGCGCCCTGCTGCCAGTCAGCACCCTATGGACGATTCACTTCTTCATCCGCGCGCGACGTCTCGAGCGAGCTATCCCGCCGCCAATGCAGGAGCTTGTCGGTCAAGCGCACCCTACCGGCTGCTGCGTTCGATTGATCCGTCGGAGGGATGGAGGCTTGCATCGCGGCAGTGCGGGGCTTTGGCGCTGGCGCCTTTGCCGCTAAAACCAGTACAAGGCAAAGGATGCCGAGGAGAGACTGCCATGAGCGCCACCGTCGTTCCGTTTCGCCCTCGGCGCACGTCCGGTACAGCGCCCAGCCATCGCAGCGCAGACCAGGAGCCGGGTGCGATGCGCACCCGCTACTCGCAGCGCTGTACGCCCATCCGTATCGATGGATCGGTGAGTCTGTATCAGCTGTTGACCGGGTTGCAGTCGGTCGGACTGTCGTTCCGCCGCGAACCGGGCACCGGTGTCTATATCATCTCGCCGAAGCAGTCATCGCAGCCGAGTCGCTAGCGTCGGCTGCGCCAGTGCGCACTCGTGCCGACCTGGAGTGCCTGACCTAGAGGTCGTTGCCGGCGGTGGCTCGCGCTGGAATCGGCCCGATCAGCGAGGTGCCCGGATTCCGATTCTTCGGGAACAGCGCATATTCCTTCGGTGGATGATCCGCCTGAAACACGGCGCGCATCTCATTGTCCGCCACGTGCACCGTCACATGTTTGTAAAACGGAATGTCGCCATCGCCCCAATCCTCGTGCAGGATGTTGAAGTGCATGGTATCGCCGTCGATTGTGAAATCGTCCAGCGCCGCCATCGTGAAGGGGTTGTCGCAGCGACCACAGACCATTCCGCGCAGTCCGTTACCAACGCGACGGATGATGAAATACTGCTTGTTGATACCGGTACCGAATCCGATCCATACGCCCGCGACCCTGGCCGGCGTCAACTGCTCCCAGGGACCCGGCGCGACCCAGGGAGCCCCAGCAGCGCGCATCGGACCGCGCGGGATGATCGGTGCCACCGGGGCCGTGCCGCGTGGCAGACGGGTCACGGGCACGAAGACCAGCGGATCGGGTCCACGCGGATCCTTGTGCAGCCGATAGGTGAAGTGTGCGCCGCCGGCGCCGACGCGCTTACCCTCGACAACGAGCTCCATGCCCTCGAGCCTGCCGGTCGCGTGTTCGAGATAGGCCGTGCTGCCATCGTCGCGCACGTGCGTGACGGTAAAGCTCAGCCCCTGCGCACCCAAAGTGCCATCCACGAACGCCAGGGTGGTGGCATCGCTGCAGCGGGTGCAGTAAATGCCGCGCACGGCCTGGCCGCGAATCGAGAACTCGTAGATATGCGGGTCATTGGCGCCGGCCTCCCAGCCGCCGCGGTAATCGTCAGCGTTCTGGGCACCCGCCAGCCCCGCCCAGGCCAGAGTTCCCAGGCACAGCGCCCAGCCGAGCATCCTGCGCATCGCCCCCCCTTCGCGTGTTTTCATCCACATGTTGGCGCATCCAGGATGGTACGTGATGCGCTGTCTCAATGCAGCCCGGAGTAACAGACCGCAGCATGGGTGACGCCCGGACCGGGTTTGGACGCAGGCACGGCGATGCCCATGCTCGCGCAGTCGCGATACAGGGTCTCCAGGTTGTATGCCGAAGCGACATTGGCTGCCAGGTTGCTGCCGTAGTCGGCCCAGTCGGCGTACGCGTCCAGTTTCACCGTACGTTCCAGCTCCTGCTCACTCTTGCCCGCGGCGATACCCTGGCGCACAGCTGCCTGCAGAGCACGGTAGAAGCTGCCCAGGTCCACGAGGTCCTGCTTGGTGCCGTCGTCCCAATGTGAGGATACGTACATGAGGAAGTCGAGCGACTGCAGCTGATCGATGGCAGCGATCCATTCGTCCAGTGGCGCATGGTCGAAATTCGCCCATCCGGGATAAACCCGATGCGGCGGCAGATAGTCATTGAGGAAGAGAACTTTCTCGTCAGGAAAGTAGCTGTCCACCATCCCGCCGACGCCACCTGAACGGCCCGGCCGCTCGATCAGCTCCACACGATGGCCGCCGAGCTGCAGCGTCATGCGGCCGGTGAAGGTGACGTCTGGAACGTGAATTCCGGCATTGAGCTCTGCGGCGTCGACGTAGCCGTCCTTGTTGGTGTCGAACTGGTCGAACTGCGGCACGAGAAAATTGCGCGCTTCACTGCGTGAGAAACGGTTGTCCCCGTTGATATCGATGCTGTTACCAGGCGGGGGCGCATAGCGCAGGTTCAGACTCCTGAGCTTCCTGACCGTCTCATCACTGCTGACCACCTTCGCCTGGGGAAATACCTGCGTGCCCAGGGCGTGGTCGAAATGATAGTGACTCATGATGATGTAGCGCACCGGCTGACCGGGAAAGCGCTGGGCCAGCTGGCCCTTGAGCCACTCTGCGTCGGCGGTACTGTTGGTATCGGTGAGGATGATGCCGGCGGGCGTGACGTATACCATCTGCTGATAGCCCTCGCCCGCGCCGTATTGCACCCGATAGAGCGTGCCGGTGACCCTGCGGATGAACTTCACATTGGCCGCCGCGCGTGCCGCCTCCCGCCGCGCAGCCGACGAGTCACTCGTACCCTGCGTCTGTGCGCTCGCTGCAGCGCTCAGCGACAGCCCCGCGCAGAGCAGTAGCATCCAGGCCCTGGTGCGCAAGGCCGCGACGATCCCCCTCATATTCGCTCCTTACGAATGACGCCATCGCCGTGCAGCGCACGGCCAGTCCAGGTGATTATAGCGGTGGACGGCCACGCGGCGGCTGTCAGGCGCATCTGGCATCATGCAACCGATGAAGCGGGTAATCGTGGTCATGCTCGCGCTGTCAGCGGTTGCGCTCGGCATCGTGATAGCGCGCAACGCACCGGACGCGGATCAGCAGGCCGTTGACTACCGTCAGGCACTGATGACTGTGATTGATGGCGTCACCGAGCCGCTGTTTCGCATGCAGCGGGGGCAGCTCGCCTATGACACTGCCGTGGTACGCAAGCGTGCAGCACAGCTCACGGTGCTCAGTGGGATGGTAGGCGACGCCTTCACGCGCGACACGCGCTCTTCCACACATCTGCAGACAGCGGCCCTGCCTTACGTGTGGAGCGATCCGGCCTCTTTCGCCGCCGCAGTGCGCCGTATGCAGACGGCTGCGACAGCGCTGCAGCACGCGGCTGAGGCACAGGATCCGGACGCCGTCAGGCCGGCCATCGCGGCATTGGACACGGATTGCGCCCAGTGCCACCGGCAGTTTCGCGCAAACTGAGGCGCGGGGGCTCACCCCTGTTCTCTAGCCAGGCCCTGCCCCCGGGCCAGGCCTTGCCGCTGTCCCTGCCCTCGCCTCTGGCGCTGGGCCCGGCGCGGCCAGCGCAGCGGCGCCGGCACGCGGTCGCAGCAGTACATAATCGCGGTTGATCGCGAGCACCTGCCATTGCAGCAGGTCAAAGGGCAGGTGGTGCAGCTGGCGCCGGCGCAGCAGCAGGCTCACGTGCTGCGGTGCTGTCGAACCGCGCGGTGACTGCGGGGGCGCCGGTACTTCACTGACGTGATAGCCATCGACCACCTCCAGGATAAAGCGTTCGGAATGCGATACTGGAAAGGGAGCGTAGATGAGCTCGTCCGCCGGCAGACGCGCGTGCAGTGACATCAGGAAGGTCTGGTTCGGGGGGCGGCGGTCAGTCCAGCCGATGCGCCACAGAACGCGCACCTCGCAGAGCAGCAGCGCGAGCACGAGCAGCCCCAGGAGCGGCAACCGCAGCGAGGGTGCGCTCGAGCCGATGAGGCGTATCGCGGCGATCGCGCTCAGCATCGACCAGGCCGCGTAGGTCGGATCGAGGTACCAGTGATGCTGGGTGCGTGCCAGCGAAAAAGCCACGAGCGGTACCAGCGCCCATGACAGCAGCAGCTGCGTATGTGCATCACGCACCGCCCGATGAGGGCGCACACACAGCGGCGCGGCGGCAAGCAGCAGCGGCCAGGGCGCGAAGCGTTCGGCCAGTACCGCCAGATAACCCAACGGCTTGACCGTCTCATCGTCAAGCACACGGGTGGAGCGCCAGACGAGATCTTCGCGGAACATGCGTTGCACGAAATACATCGAACCGTCGTGGTGCACGCGCGCCACGATCCAGCCAAGCACGACACCGCAGAACAGCAGCAACGCGGGAATCCAGTCGCGCGCGCGGATGCGGCGCCAGTCTCCGCTCCAGAGCAGATACAGCCCGGCGCTGAGTACGAAGGGCAGGATCGCAAAGCTTTTGAGCAGAAAGCCCAATGACAGCATTGCGGCGCAGAGCAATCGGGCGCGGGGGGATTGGGCCAGGCGCGGGGCCTGGACCATGGCCAGCAGCAGCAACAGGCTCAGCGCAGAGTCCAGATCACCGCTGCGCGCGCCGTGATAGCTCATGAATCCGAAGCAGCTCGCGAGGATCAGCCCCGCCAGCAGCGCCTCGCGGCGCCCGTACCAGCGCCGCGTAACAGTCACGGTCAGGGCAATGAGAGCCAGCGCACACAGCGCCGAGGGCACTCGCATTGCAAACACCGTCGAGCCGAGCAGCCTGAAGGCGAGCTCCTGCATCCAGTAACCCAGCGGCGGTTTGAGATTCCAGTACTCGGGCCGTCCGGCATACGTGGCGACGAGCGCAGAGTGACTACGCAGCATCTCGCTGGCAGCCACGCCATAGCGCGCCTCATCCAGATCGGAAACTTTGCTGGTGGACAAGCGCCAGAAGCAGTTCACCCAGGCCAGCAGCACAGTCGCGGCAACGCCGACGCGGTAGTAACGCACGGCGAGATGTCCGAGGCGAGAATTCAGTGAGCGCGGGGGCGCTGCCTGCCGTGGAGCCTCAGCAGGCCAGGTGATGCTGGAACTCATAGCTCTGGTGCTGCCCACCCGGCAGCCGGTCACGGTTCAGGTTGCCAGGGTCGATCGGCCCTGCGGCACCTGCTCGGCGCATGCAGGCACGCAGCAGTCGCGCGCCACCCGACTCAGGTGGTGTTCGGACTGCAACAGGCTCTGATGGTGCCGCGGCCTATCGACAGCGGCGTGCGTCTACCCGGATCGGCGAACCATGGAGGTGGCTTACGTCCCTGTATGTTATGCGGTAAGAGAAGACTCACCCGGCTTGTCCGAGGCGGGCGTCATTCTGATTCCTTGAGCTCGGCCCGCCGCAGTTACCGGCCGGAAGAAATTGTAGGGGCCTGTCACGACAATGTCACGTCGAAGACACGCGTTGTAGGGACTGATGTTGCGGGCCCCGGCGATCTGCGGCGGGAGGCCTTGTGTCGCGAACTGGTCGCCCACACCGCCTTAGCGCGTCACGGGCGCCGCAGCGGGCGTGCTCTGAGCTCCAGTGGGGAGGCTCGCCGGCAGGGGAAAGTTGCCGTCGAAGGGCGGCCAGTTCGGCACGGGCCGCTCCGGACCCGGGTAGTACATCGCGGTCCAGATGTTGCTGATTCTCCCATCGTCGATCGAGAACCACTCGCTGAAGACATTGCGCGGCACGGGCGAGCCAGCACGGCGGATGAAAACCGCCATGCCGAGCACCATGCCGGCCTCGTCATCCACGAACGACACGCGTCGTGCCGCCACATTTGCCAGATTGAAGTGCGCGAGGCCCGAGCGGCAGTCATCGCCAACGCCGCCGCGATGTCCGGTCACGCGGGTGCCGTTCTCATAGCGGTTGCAGCCCGGATGCGCGAGCACGACGCTGCCGTCGTGTGAGGTAATGCCATCGTAGTAGCTGTTCACGATGGCAATCATGGCCTCGCGCGGCAGCCGCTGGGCCCGCGGCACGATCCGCTGAGGCGGAGGCGTGGCGGCCAGTCCCTGCGGATTCCAGGCATTGGGCGGCCTGGCGTTGGGCAGGCCGGGATCGCCCTCGCGGGCGATATACCACTCGGCTTGCGTGATGCGACGCTGCTCGATGCGCAGCCGCGCGGTGACGATGACAGCCTGTGCGCCTTCTTCGAGGATGCCGTAGTAGGCCGCCTGGCTGCTCACCGGATCGATATAGCGACGCTGTACCGGCCCGAGGCCCGTCACGCTGCGCCAGACCCCCTGCCCCACGGCAACATTGAGCGCGTTCTCGGTATGGCGATAGCCCACTGCCAGTGGCGCGGCCACCGGGTCATGCGCGATGACGGCCGACAGGTAGCGCTCGAGGATCGCTGCAAGACAGGGGCGATCGCAGGTATCAGCGGATGTGCTGCTCAGTGCCAGAGTCGGTGCGCCGCCCAGTGCGAGCGCTGCCACGAGCCACGGCATTTTCATTGTTCTTCCCCCCAGCGCACGGTGAGCGCCCTGGCGGCGCGGCGCTGCGGCGCACAGGCTACAACGGATCGGTCACTGCGGGAAACCCGCACCACACGCCGCTTATGTCCGGGCGCTCATGCGCGTCTCACGTCATGCACCACAGGCTGTAGGAAGAATCCTCCCGTCCTCTCCGATAGGACGGGGGGGCGGACTGGTTTATGGTTGCAGGCCCGTGCCAGGCCCGGAAACACTCGGCTGATGCCCGACCCATCCGATCCACTCACCGCCCACGATCCTGCCGCCCCCGCTCCTCTGCCAGCAGACCTGCTCGCGCAGGCCTCGGGCGACCCACTACGGCTGCGTGCACTGCTGGCGGCGATCGTCGAGTCTTCGGAGGACGGGATAGCCAGCAAAACCCTCGAGGGCATCATCACCTACTGGAACCAGGGTGCCGAGCGCCTGTTCGGGTTTACCGCCGAAGAGATGATCGGCGAGTCGGTCCTGAAGATCATTCCCGAGGAGCTGCACCCCGAGGAGCATCGCATCCTCGATCAGCTGCGCGCGGGGCAGAGAATCGAGCGCTACGAGACCATCCGGGTGCACAAGTCCGGAAGAAGGCTGCGCATCTCCCTGACCATCTCACCGGTACGCAATGCCGCCGGCGAGATCGTCGGAGCAGCGAAAATTGCCCACGACGTGACCAGGTTGCGCCAGCGCGAGGAAGACCTGGAACAGATCGCCGCCGAGCGCGAGCGGCTGCTGGTCTCCGAACGCGAGGCGCGAAATTCCGCGGAACGTCTCAGTCAGCTGAAGGATGAGTTTCTCGCCACACTCTCGCATGAGCTGCGCACGCCGCTCAACGCCATTCAGGGCTGGGTGAACATCCTGCGCATGCCGAACGTCGCCCCGGCGGACTTCGCACGCGGCATCGAGACCATCGAGCGCAACGCCAGGGCACAGGCGCAGATCGTCGCCGATCTGCTCGACATGAGCCGCATCGTCTCCGGCCGCATGCTGCTGGAAGTGCGGCCCATGCACCTGCAGGACGTGATCCAGAGCGCCCTGGAAGCGGTGCGACCCTCCGCCGACAGCAAGGGCATCCGCATCCATACAATGCTTGACTCCAAGATCGGCACCGTGCGTGGCGATCCAACCCGGTTGCAGCAGGTACTGTGGAATCTGCTGTCCAACGCCATCAAGTTCACTCCGAAGGAGGGTCGCCTCAAGGTCTCGCTCGAGCGCGTGAATTCGCACGTCGAGATTACGATCGAGGACAACGGCGTCGGAATCGATTCATCCTTTCTGCCCTACGTCTTCGATCGCTTCCGCCAGGCCGATCCGGGAATCTCGCGCAAATACGGCGGCCTGGGAATCGGACTGTCCATCGTCAGGAGCCTGGTGGAGCTGCACGGGGGATCGGTGCGGGTCAAGAGTCCAGGTGCGGGCCAGGGCTCGACGTTCATCGTCAGCCTGCCGCTCTACAACGTGGTATCCGAGGAGATCCCCGCCCCCAGGCTCGCCTTCGATCCGCTCGCGAAGCTGAAGCTGCCGACCCTGGATGGCACGCGGGTGCTGCTCGTCGATGATGACGTCGACGGCTGCGATGTCATCGCCCGAATCCTGCGCGCACACGGCGCAAGCGCGCGCTGCGCGCACGACGCGGAACAGGCCCTCAGTGCCCTTCAGCGCGAGCCCTACGACATCGTGCTGAGCGACATCGGGCTGCCGGCCATCGATGGCTACGAGCTCATGCAACGCCTGCGCGCGCTGGACTTGCCGATACGGCGCATTCCCGCCATCGCGATTACGGCTTATGCGCGGCCCGAAGACCGTCAGCGAGCTTTACTGGCCGGCTATCAGATGCACATGGCCAAGCCGCTGGAGGCCTCCGAGCTGGTCGCCGCAGTCGCAAGCCTGCGCTCGCTCGCAGCCCCGTCCTAGCCGGCATGCCTTCGATCACATACCCCGAAAGCGGTGCTGAAACGCCTGGCTGACGGGCAACGTCTCGGGGCACCCCTCGACGCTCACCTGCATGGAGCCGAGCCCGGTCCGGCGAACTTCCCGGATCGCCCGCACCTGCACGATGACGCTGCGATGGATCTGCCAGAAGGCATTGGGATCGAGCGCACCGAGCAGCTCCTTGAGCGAGGTGCGGATCACCGCCTCCTCGCGACGGGTGACGACCCGCGTGCACTTCTCGTCGGACTTGAAGTACAGGATCTCCTCGACGGGAAACAGCTTGATGACGGCGCCGACGGTCGCGGTGATCCAGGGGATATGAGCACTGCGCTGCCCCACGACCGCACTTTGCCGCAGGCTCTCGATTGCCGCGGCGATATCCGGCACCCCGCCGGTCAATCGTTCGCGCAGCCGCAGAATGCTCTTACCGAGCCGCTCGGCGGTGATGGGCTTGAGCAGGTAGTCGATCGCTCCGGTCTCGAAGGCGCGCACGGCATGCTCATCGTAGGCGGTTGTGAAGACGACGTGTGCCGTCTGGCAGGCGCGCTGGGCGACGTCCAGGCCGTTCACGCCCGGCATACGGATGTCGAGAAAGGCGATGCGTGGGCGGTACACCTCGAGCGCCGTGAGTGCGGCCAGTCCATCGCCGCACTCGGCGACCACTTCGAGCTCTGGCCACAGCGAGGCGAGCAACTGGCGCAATGCCTGGCGCTGCGGCGCCTCGTCTTCCGCAATGAGCGCGGTCGACTTCACGAGGCAGCGCACTTCTCAACGCGGAGCATCGGCTTCGTTGGATTCGAAGTCGGGAATATCGATCGAGGCCACCGCGCCCGCTTCCGGGCCGCTGCTCAGGGAGAGGGCCGCGCGATCGCCATACTTGAGCGCGAGCTGCACGCGGATATTCGACAGTCCGACACCATGCCCCAGGCCCGCCGACAGGCCGGCACCATTGTCCGTGACAGTCACCCTGAGGTGCGCACCGTCCGCGCGCTGCTCGCGAATGGCGTCGATCCGGATGTGACCCGGCCCTGGCTTGGGCTCGATGCCATGCTTGACCGCATTTTCGACCAGCGTCAGCAGTATCAGCGGTGGAAAGGCGGCGCAGCAGACAGATTCCGGGACGTCGATGCGGTAGGTGAGGCGGTCAGCCAGCCGCACGCGCATGAGCTCGAGGTAGCTGCTGCAGATGCCCAGCTGCTCGGATAACGTCGAGCGCTGCGTGCTCTGGCGAAACACCGGTATGGTCGCCCGCAGGTGCTGCACCAGCGCATCGATCATGGCCTCTGCGCGCCCCACATCCTGACGCAGCAGCGAGCGCAGTGAGGCGAGTGTATTGAAGAGAAAGTGCGGCTCGATCTGCGCCTGCAGGATCAGCAGCTCCAGGTCCGCCTGTCGCTTCTGCAGCTGCAGCTCGTGGACTTTGCGCTCGCGCGCCTCCTCGATGAGGCGACGCTGCTCGCCGAAGTACGACGGCAGTGCAAGGCCTGCGCTCAGCAGCAGAAATATGATGTATCCGCCGAGCAGAACGAGCGGTGAGTGCTCGATGGCGGCGCGTGAGCGCATCAGGGGATTCGCGGCCACTGCGGGGGTTTCCGGGCCTTGAGGGAACGGATTGGCGTAGCGTTCTGCGACCCATTGCGACGCAGTGGTCGCAGCTGCGCCCAGCATCACCGCTGCGATGACGCCGATCATCTCCCGCCTCATCCGCCAGTGTCGGCGGCGCACCCAGCAGGCGGCGAGCGGACCGGCGCAGATGGCCACGATGAAAATCTCGGCCGAGCGCAGTCCTATTGCCAGGCCGGCGTGCTCATTCCCGAGCGCCAGACCGTTGATAAGCCCTGCCCAGATGCTGAACACCGTTGCGCACAGCGCAAACAGGACACAACGGCGCCACGTCCAGTCCCAGGAGAATACCGGGTAGCGACGATACTCGAAGACGGTCAGGACCCGGGAGCCCCCGCGTGCTGCGCGCCCGTCAGCCGCATCGCGGCGCGCAGCGACCTGCCCGCGCCCCGCCGTCGTGTGCCCGAAGACCTGAGTGGGGGCGCGGGAGCTCAAGGCAGCTGCTCTACACCACGGCGTTGAGGGCCCGCGCGATCGGCAGCCGAGCCGCGCGGATGGCCGGAAACAGGCCACCAGCGAATCCGATCACGCACGCCCAGATGATGCCGAGCACGACGAGACTGGGGGTCACCTGCATCGTGAAGGCGACGGGGTTCTGCTGCACGCCGCCCCCCAGCATGCTCGATACGTGTCCATCGAAGAGAGTCCAGGCGCACAGCGCTCCCAGGAGCCCGCCGGCCACCGACAGCGCCAGCGCCTCAGCGAGCACCGAGACTACCACCGAGCTGGGGCTGAAGCCGATCGCGCGCAGCGTCGCGATCTCGAGCGATCGGGCGCTGACGGACGCATAGAGGCTGTTGAGCGCGCCGAACAGGGCGCCGGCGGCCATCATGCCGCCGACGAAGTATCCGATCCAGCTCAGAAGCGTGTTCAGGACGCGCGACTGCGCGGCCGCATACGTGGACTCCTGATAAGCGTTGACGTGCAGAGTCGGGTCGGCGGCAAGCGCATGTTTCAACTGCTCGAGAGCGCCCGGACCGGCAAGCCGAACCGTGATGCTCTGAAACCCGGTGCGCTGATACGCGGCGAGCAGCGTCTGCGAGTCGGTAAAGATCTCCGAGTCCAGCAGACTCGGTCGAGAGCTTGCGAAGACGCCGACGACGGCCCAGTCCCCATTCTGGAACTGCAGGTGACTGCCGATGTTAAGGCCGTAGCGCTCCTCCAGGCTCCGACCGACAATGAGCTCGTGCAGGCCAGGACGGAACATCCGCCCCGCGACCAGATGGATCTCCGGACGCAGCTCCGATTCCACGCTCGCCACGCCGCGCAGCGCGACGTTGCTCGGCTTGCCACCGCCTTTCGGCTGGACCTGGACCTGTGCCAGTGACTCGGCCGCCGCGATGGGGCGGCCTTGAGCGTCTCTGGCGATGCCCGGCGCCTCGAGGATGTTCGGTACCGCGTCGCCTGGAATATTGCTCATGGCCTCCTGGAGCGCACCGCCCGAGAGAATAAGAGCGCGATCCGGGCTTCCTGCCCCTGCAATCGTGCTCGCGAATCCCACCGCCATCGCCAGGACACTCACGAGCACCCCGACGACGCCGGCGATGCCGATGACGATCACGAGGGAGGCGCCGGTCCGCTGCGGCAGATTGCGCAGGTTCATGCCGACGACCGCGAAGATTTGCCGCAATGCACTCATCGCCGCATCCTCAGCGCACCGCAAGCGCGTCGATGATCGAGAGCCGCCGGGCCCGCCACGCCGGCGGCAGCGCGCTGGCCAGCGCGAGCAGCACGGCGATGCCGACACCCACCCCAAAGACGATCCATGGCAGGTGCAGACCAGGCGCTCCAACCCTGGCCGTCACCGAGCCCAGCACTCTCAGCAGCGCACGGGCAAGCAACAGACCCACCACCGCTGCCCCCACATTGAGCAGCATGGCCTCGCTCAGCACCAGCCCCGAGACGCCCGCGTCGGTGAATCCGAGGGTTTTCATCACCGCGAACTCGTGAATGCGCTCGCGGTAGGCTTGCATCAGCGTGCTGCCGGTGAGCAGCAGCAGCGTCGCAAAGGCGGCGCCGACGATCGCCTCGACGAAGAAATCAAGATCACCGATCTGGGCCAGCTGCCCCTGCGCGGTCGCCCGCTCGGTGTCGGTGTGGGTGGGAGCCGGGGAGTTGGCGAAGAGATTGTCGATCGCGTTGCTCATGGCCGCCGCCTGGGAGGCATCGGCGATGGTCTCCTGAAACAACTGCACCGTGCCCCTGTCGCTCGCGCGCGCGGTATCGAAGTAGGGATAGTTCATCAGCAGCAGCGGCTGGTCGCGTACCGGGTTGCCGGGGATGTCGTAGGTCCCGACGATCTGGAAGGTCCAGTCCGCGGTGCCGTCCTTCTTCTGCGCGTTCAGAAGTCCGTGGATCGGGATCTGGTCGCCGACCTTCCAGGCGAGCCGCTGGGCGAGACTCTGCGCGACGAGCACGCCGGTGCGGGTATGAAGGAAGGCGGCGCGCTCGGCGGGCGATACACTGAACATGGAATTCTCGGCGAAGAAGCTGTCCGCATCGACCGGCAGCACGACCACGATATTTCGCGGCGACTGATAATCGCCGACGAAGAGCGACCGATAGGTCACCTGCGTCACGCCGTGAACCGACTGAATCCGGGACAGGTCGGCAAGCGGCAGCTGCAAGCCCGCCGGATTGGTCGTGATCAGCACGTTCAGCCGGCCCTGGTCAACGAGCTGCTTGAACGACGTATCGATCCCCTGCAGCATCCCGAAGAGCAGGAAGGCGATGACGATCGACAGCACGGTGAAGATCGTGCGGGCCTTCTTGCGCCACAGACCGGTCCAGACCAGGCCGAAGAACTTCATGTCGCCGGGCTCATGCGAGGCTTGCCACGCCCTGCTCGGCGGCTTCGACGAGCTGCCCTTTGTCCACGTGCAGGATGCGCGAGGCGTAGTCCGCCGCCTTCTGGTCATGCGTCACCATGACGACCGTCTTGCCCTGCTGGCGATTGAGCATCTGGATGAGCTGCAGGATGTCGCTCGCCGAGGCGCGATCCAGGTCGCCGGTTGGCTCATCGCACACCAGCAGCGTCGGGTCGGCGATCAGCGCGCGGGCAATCGCCACGCGCTGCTGCTGGCCACCGGAGAGCTCGGCGGGCTTGTGCCTGGCGTGGGAAGTGAGGCCTACGAGCTCGAGCGCCGCGGCGACGTTGCGCTTGCGCTGTGCACTCGAGAGCGAGGTGAGCAGCAACGGCAGCTCGATGTTGCGCTCGGCCGAAAGCATCGGCATCAGGTTGTAGAACTGGAAGACGAAGCCCACGTGCCGCGCACGCCACTTCGCAAGCTCCCCGCTCGAGAGCTGGTCGATGCGCTCGCCCGCGACGATGACCTCGCCGGTCGTCGGCCGGTCCAGCCCGCCGATCAGGTTGAGAAGGGTGGTCTTGCCCGAACCGGAAGGACCCATCAGCGCGAGGAACTGTCCGGCAGGCACTTCCAGATCGAGCTGGTGCAGCACCTCGAGCGTCTGCTTGCCGCGCACGTAGCGCTTGGTCACGTTGTGCAGCGAGACTAGTGATGCCATGAAAGCCGCCCTCCTGTTGCCACTTCGTACGATGATCCACCGTGGGGTTCGCGCGGGTAACCGCCTGATTCCCGGTCTACTGCGTGATGCGCACTCTCACCCCATCGTGCAGCTTGCTGAGATCCCCGATCGCCACGCTTGCGCCCGCCGTAAGTCCCGAGAGGATCCACTGGTTATCGCCGCTGCGCGCGCCGAGCCGAACGGTGCGGCTCGCCACTGTATTGCCGTTGATCAGGAATACGGTGCCGGTGCCCGGGTCGCTGCCGGTCTGGACGGCCGCGGAGGGAACGGTGACGGCCGTGTTGTCCCCGGCCGGTGCGGCTGAGGCCGGCGATGCGCCCGCTGCCCCGGCGTTCGCGGCGTCAGCAGCGGGTGCATCGGCGAGGAACGATACCCGCGCTCCCATCTGAGGCAGCACGCGCGGGTCGCCCGGTTTGAAGCCCACACGCACCGACACCGTCGCCTTGGATTTGTCGGCGGTAGGGATGATCGCGATCACATGGGCCGGAATGTGCCAGTCAGGGTAGGCATCCAGCGTGATCGTTGCCGGCTGCCCCGGATGCACGCGGCTGATGAAGTTCTCGCTCACATCCACGTCCACTTCGAGCGAATTCATGTCGACGATCTCGGCGAGGCCTCCGCCGCCCGAGAACTGCGGGGAGACGATCTGTCCGGGCTGTGCATTGGTGGCCGTGACGACCCCGTCGAAGGGCGCACGGATCACCGTATCGTTCTCCAGCTGTTGGTTGATCGCGACGGCGGCCTGATCAACCGCTGCGTTTTGCTGGGCGACCGCCACCTGGGACTGCGCGGCGTCGTAGCTGGCCTTGGTGGCATCGAAAGCATCCTGGCTGATGAGCCCCTCGGCGAGCTCCTTCTGTTCTCGCAGGAAACTCGGACGCGCATCCGCGGCGGCGAGCTTCGCTTGCGCCAGCGCAGCCTGAGCCTGCTTCACCTGCGCGATGGAATCCTCCAGCCCCGCGCGCACATTGCTGTCGTCCAGGCGCGCGATCACCTGGCCCGCCTTCACTTTCTGGCCCTGCTGCACGAGCATCGCGTTCACCTTGTAGATGCTCTTGGCCGAGACAGTGGCGTCTCGCAGTGCCACCACATAGCCGGAGGCATCGAGCAGTGAGCCGGCTACCGGGGCGCCCGTGCCGCTCGCTGCTGGTGCTTGCGCGAGAGCGGCCTGCACGGGGACGGCTCGCGCCTGTGAAACCTTCCAGTACGCAAGGCCGCCGCCTGCGATGAGCACGGCCACGACGATGCCGATGAGCCAACCGCTCACAGCTCCCCGGCGGCTGCCGGTAGGGGCCGATTGCGCCGGCCGGTCGATCCGCAACTGCTCGAGCAGCGAGGCTTTGTCATCCATGGGAAATATCCTTACCGCAGCCCCAGCAGCGTGCCTGGATCGCTGCGATGCCACCAGCCGCCACCGAGCGCGTAAAACAGCGCAACGGTGTCGGTGTAGCGGCTCGCAAGTGCACGCACATAGTTGAGGCGGGCCTGTTGATAGGTCTGCTGGGCCTGCAGCAATGTGGTCGAATTCACCGCGCCCACCGCATATTGCCTCTGGCTCAGCTCCAGGCTCGCCTGGGCTGATCCCAGCGCATCACGCTGTGCGCCGAGGGTCTGCGCATCGTTCTGAAGTGCGGTGAGCGTGTCGGCAACGTTCTGGAAGGCCTGCAGCACCACCAGCCGATACTGCGCGAGCGCCTCATCATAGGCATCGATCGCCGCGCGCCGCTGAGCACGCAGTGTACCGCCCTGAAACAGCGGCGCGGTGATGCCGCCGCCGATGCTCCAGGTGCCGGAGCTGGCATCGAGCAGCGTCTCCAGGTGGCTGCTGCCGCCGCCGATAGCGCCGCTCAGGGTGAGCTGAGGCAACAGGTTCGCGGTGGCGACGCCGATCCTGGCGCTCATCTGGTGCACGATGGCCGCCTGCTCACGGATGTCCGGCCGCTGCGCGACGAGGCTGGAAGGCAGGCTCACAGGCAGTTCCTGGGGCAGCTTGAGGTCCGCGAGTTCGAGCGCGAGCGGGGCGGCGTCTTTTGCGGAACGTCCGGTCAGCAGCGCGAGCTGATGCTCGGCCTGCGCCAGCTGCTGCTGCAGGGGCGGCAGGCTCGCACGCTCTGAGGCCAGGTTCGACTGCTGCAAAAGGATGTCGGCGCGGGTTTGACTGCCGAGCTGGTAGCGGCGTCGGACGATCGAGAGCTCGCTGTCCAGGATGGAGATGATCTGGTTCGTGGCAGCGATCTGGTCGCGTATCGAGGCGACCTGGATCGCCTGGGTGGCGACATTGGATGCGAGCGTCCAATAGCTCGCCTCGAGCACGAAGCTCTGCTGCGCAGCCTGCGCCTGCAGAGCCTCGACCGAGCGCCGCTCCTTGCCGAAGATGTCGAACGTATAGGAGACATTCACGCTCGCCAGAAAGATCTGCGAGATGAAATTGGGAAAGCCCGGGAAGACCTCGGCGCCGCTTTCCTGGCGGCGCTCGGCGTTCGCCGTGCCCTGCAGCTGCGGCAGCAGATTGCCTTCTTCTGCCCGCACGTTCTCCCGGTCCTCGCGCAGCGCAGCCTGCTGCGCGGCGATGTCCGGATAGCTCGCCATTGCCTGCTCGATCAGGGCGTTGAGCTTGTCCGAGCCGAACAGCGTCCACCATTCACCGGGGAGGTCGCGCCCGAGCCGGAAGCTTTGCGCTTCCCCGCCCGGGCCCGCGACACCGGTGGATACCGTCTGCGCCGGCAGCGCCTCGTGCGTATAGCCCTCTTGGGTCGGTGGGACCGGCGCATGGTAGTTGGGCCCGACCGCGCAGGCGCAGAGTGCAAGCGCCGGCCCGGCGGCCATGGCGATGCGGCGGCGCCATTCGAATCGATCTCGCTTGACTGCCATGGCTGCGCTAAATACCTGTCCGGACGCCGCTACGGCGGGGGGCGCTCTTGGTGGCGCCCATCGACGCTGCAAGGTACTGGATGACGGGCATGGGCGATGCGCGATGCGACGAACCCCTGGTTCTGGCGGACAGATGCGCCCGGGCGTGGACGGACGGCGATGTCACCCGGTTCGCGTCAGCCGGCGCATCGCCAATTCGTCCTGCAGCAATGTGATCGCCAGAGAAGACTGTCATCGAGAAGCACCCGATCTGCGAACTGCTGCAGCACGACCCCGCCCGTGCAGCGCGAGCAGCAGCGTTGCGATGAATCTGATAGTTTTGGTGACGTCACAGCTGCCAGCAAATATTACACTATACTGTGAACGCGTCACAAACATACTCAAACGCCAACAGGGGGGCGCAACGTATGCAACAACAACGGGCGCACGGCATCGCCGCAATCGCAACCAAATACGGTCTCATTCTGGGCGTGGTTTCGTTCCTCATATTTCTCGCGCAGGTGCTCACCGGCCTGAAGCAGAATTGGGTGGTGTCGGTAGCGAATATCGCACTGCTCATCGTGCTCATGGCACTGGCGCATGGGGAATTCAGGCGCACGCACAGTCGCATGATGACGTATCCGCAGGGACTCGGGTCAGGCACGCTGCTCGCAAGCGTGGGCGCACTGATCCGGAGCATCCTCACGTTCATCTATCTGAAATACATCAACACCGGATATCTGACAGCCCTCGTGCAGGCTCAACGTAGCGCTCTGGCGCAGCGGGGAATTACCGGTGCGCAGGCGCAGATGGCCGGACAAATCGCAGCCACCATTACCACGCCCGCGGGAATCGCCGTGACCTCGCTGGTCACGGGAGTGATTTTGGGATTCGTCGTTGCGCTCATCGTGTCGATCTTCACGCAAAAGAGCGATCCCATGGCGGTCGTATAGGCTTCAGTGACCGCCAGGGACGCTCGCAGTGTTCGACTGGGTTGGCGACATGACACCAGGTCGTGAACTGTTGACCAACCCCCGTTATCATTGCTATTGTAAAGTATATGCGCAGGCCACGCGAGTATCTCGGTCAGCTCGAACTGATGGTTTTGCTCTCCGTAGTGCGTCCCGAGGGGGACGCCTACGGTGTCCAGATCGCGAAATTCATCGAGGAGGCGAGTGGTAGAGAGGTCTCGCTTGCCAGCGTCTATGTCGCCTTGGAGCGCCTGGAACGCAAGGGCCTGGTTACCTCCTCCCTGGGCGATCCGACTCCGCAACGTGGCGGCCGCGCGCGCACCTATTTCAAGCCTACTGCGTCAGGCTTAAAGGAAGCTCGCGCGGCTTGCGCGACCCTCAAGCGGCTGTCGGGTGGAATCGCCGGCCTGAAGGGCTCGCTCGCATGAGCAGCGGGCAACCTCAGGGACTGCTCATCTGGCTATTGAATCGCTGTGCTCCCGAATACGGCCATGACTCGTTCGTCGGCGATCTGCTGGAGCAATACGAACTGCGCGGTGGCTGGTGGTGCTGGCGACAGGCACTGGGCGCGATACGGGCCCGCGCCATCCGCGGCCTCCTGACCGGCGCCGAAAGCGACGTACCCATCGCTGAATATATCGGTGACCTCGTCATATCGAGTTCTCTGGCCATTTTTGCCCTGATCGCGTTGCGTACCTACGCCGAGCTGATGATCGGCTGGATAACCACGACCCGCTCAGAGCTCAGCACGATCGTCGTCAGTATCCTGATAGGCGTTGGCCTGACTGCCTCAGTGGCCATCGTTCATGAATTGCGCGCCGGGGCGCCGACCGCGCGCTGATGAGGCCTGGCATCGACGTCGCTGCGCTCGTGGCCCTGGCCGATGGGAAGGCTGGCCTCGCCGCGTAGGGTTTCTGCTGCTCCGAGGCGATCGCCGCTCTCGCGCGC
>DATJUN010000052.1:0-15000 GCA_035502275.1 Steroidobacteraceae bacterium | reverse complement strand
AGACCACGCATAATGGGTTGGGACAGAGCACCTGCGTGGGCATCGGCGGCGATCCGGTGCGCGGTATGAACTTCATCGATGTCATCGAGCTCTTCGAGCGCGACCCGCAGACCGAGGGCATCATCATGGTCGGGGAGATCGGAGGCTCGGATGAGGAGGCTGCGGCCGAGCACATCCGTCGCTTCGTCGCCAAGCCCGTGGTCGCCTACATCGCCGGTGTCACCGCCCCACCCGGCAAGCGCATGGGTCACGCCGGGGCCGTGATCGCCGGCGGCAAGGGTACGGCCGCCGACAAGTACCGCGCGCTCGAGGCTGCCGGTGTGCGCACCGTCAAGAGCCCCGCGGAGCTCGGCAGCGCCATGGCGCAACTGCTCTCACGGCGCAGCGCGCGCGTGTCCGCGGGCGCATCGGGTGCTGAGGCCGCCGGTGCCGGTGCCCGTCCCCGTGCCGGTGCCGGTCGAAAGGCCAAGCGCGCCGCGCCGCGCCGCGCAGTACGCTCGGGTGGGGCCGCGAAGTCCGCGAAGTCCAAGAAGGCCACCCGCAAAGGCCGCGCGCGCGCCGGTGCCAGTCTGAAATCTGGCGCGAAGGCCAAGCGCGGCACGCGCAGCCGCTCACGGCGCCGCTGAGGCTGGCCGGGCATGATGCGCATCCATGGCTGAGGAAGACAAGGAAGGCACGCTTCGGATCGCGCTGGCGCAGATCAACCTTCTGGTCGGCGACGTGCACGGCAACGTCGCCAGGCTCATCGGCGAGGCGCGCCGCGCCGGGGAGCTCGGCGCTGACCTGGTGATGTTTCCGGAGCTCGCGCTGTCGGGCTATCCGCCCGAGGATCTGCTGTTTCACCGCGGCCTGCGCCTGCAGATCGAGCAGGGCATGGACGAGCTGCGTCGCGCGGTGCCGGAGATCGGCATTCTGGTCGGCTACCCCGAATACCGCGGCGCGCATATCTACAACGCCGCACAGCTGCTCTACCGCGGCGAGGTGCTCGCCAATCATCGCAAGGCGTGTCTGCCGAACTACCGCGTGTTCGACGAGAAGCGTTACTTCGCGGCCGGCAGCCATCCGACCGTCGTGACCTTCAAGGGCATGCGCCTGGGGCTTCTGGTCTGCGAGGACACCTGGGAGCGTGCCCCGAGCCGCGCGGCGCGTCAGGCCGGCGCCGAAGCGCTGCTGGTGATCAACGCCTCCCCCTACGAGATCCACAAACAGCGCGAGCGCGAGCGCGTGGTCGCGCGTCGCATCGCCCAGGTGCAGCTGCCGGTCGTCTACGTCAACCTGCTCGGCGGACAGGACGAGCTGGTGTTCGATGGCAACTCCTTCGCGATGGATGCCCAGGGACAGCTGGCGATGCGCGCGCCAGCGTTCGAGGAGACGCTGGCCATGGTAGAGCTGCGGCGCGCGGCCCCCGACGGAGCGGTTGCGCCGCTGGCCGCTGCCGTCGCCCCCGAGCTCTCCGACGAGGAGAGTGTCTACCGCGCACTGGTGCTGGGAGTGCGCGACTACGTCGGCAAGCATCGCTTTCCCGGGGTCGTCATGGGGCTCTCGGGTGGGGTGGACTCGGCCCTGACGCTCGCAATCGCCGCCGACGCGCTCGGATCCCAGCGCGTGCACGTCGTCATGATGCCCTCGCGCTACACCTCGCAGATGAGCCGCGAGGACGCGCGCGAGCAGGCACGCTCACTGGGCGTGAAGCTCAGCGAGATTTCGATCGAGGGCATGTTTGACGCAACGCTCGAGGCGCTGCGCGAGGAGTTTGCGGGACGCAGCCCCGATATCACCGAGGAGAACATCCAGGCGCGCTGTCGCGGGCTGCTGCTGATGGCGATCTCCAACAAGACCGGCCGTATGCTGCTGACCACCGGAAACAAGAGCGAGATGGCGGTCGGCTATGCCACGCTCTATGGGGACATGGCCGGGGGCTTCGCCCCCATCAAGGACTGCGGCAAGCTCCTGGTCTACCGGCTTGCCAACTATCGCAACCGCCTTTCCGCGGTGATTCCGCAGCGGGTCATCGAGCGCGCGCCCTCTGCGGAGCTGCGGCCCGATCAGAAGGATTCCGATTCGCTGCCGCCCTACGAGATACTCGATCCCATCCTCGAGGCTTTCATCGAAGAGGACCTGTCGGTGGAGGAGATCTGCGAGCGTGGCTTCGAGCGCAAGGTCGTCGCGCGTGTGCTGGATATGGTGACCCGCGCCGAGTACAAGCGGCGCCAGGCCCCTCCGGGTGTGCGCGTGAGCCGCCGTGCCTTCGGGCGGGACTGGCGCTATCCGATCACCAACGGCTATCGGCGCTAGAGAGCTATCGGCGCCAGCGGCCGGAGGAGCTCAGAACTGCCACCAGCGGCGGCGCGGAGTGGTGTAGATCGCCGAGCCGGGCGGGAAATTGAAGGCGTACATCTTCTGCACGTTGGCGGCGAGCTGCGTGAGGCCGAGTTTCCGATAGCATTGCAGCATGATTCGCAGCGCGTCCTGCTCTGCGGGTGCGCCTTCGTACTCCTGCAGCACCTCATTGGCGCGCTGTGCCGCAGCCAGGTAGGCGCCGCGCCGGACGTACCAGCGCGCCACGTAGATGTCGTACTGCGCCAGCCGGTTGCGCTCGTAGATCATGCGGCGCAGGGCATCGTGCGAATACTGGCTGTGCGGATACTGGGTGACGACGATGTTGAAAGCTGCGATCGACTTGAGCGCGTCCACGGGGGGTTTGCGCGCCATGTCCACGCCCAGGAACCGTTCGATGGAGACCGGGGTGCGCTCGAAATAGATGAGCCCCTTCATATACTGGGCGTAGTCGTCCCTGGAGTTCGTCGGTTCCTCGCGCAAGAATTCATCGGCCGCGTCCACGGCCGAGTCCTTGTCGCCCTTGCGGTAGTAGACGTAGATGAGGTCCAGACGCGCCTGGCGCGCCTCGGTGGTGAATGGAAAGCGCGAAGTGAGCTGCTCGTAGTTCTTGGCGGCATTGCTCATGTCGTTGTCGACCATCTGCTTATGGGCCGTCGTGTAGAGCACCTTGGCGCTGGCATTACGCAGCTTGTGGGATGCGCAGCCAGCGAGCAGCGTCACGAGAGCGATTGCGACGGCCAGAGCGGATCGACGGGGCATGACAGGCATGGAAAATCCGGCAGATGTGTGACGAAGAGCGTACAAGGCCGGCGAGTATAGCCGACGTTCGAGGCTGACCATCCCATGGGGCAGGAGTTCCAACTGCACGTCCTCGAGCTGCCGCTCAGCGCCGCAGGCCAGCGCCTGGACCAGGCACTTGCCGCGGCGCTGCCGCAATATTCGCGGGCGCGGCTGCAACGCTGGATCCGCGAGGGCGCCGTGCAGCTGGCGGGCGCCCGCGGCGCGGCCCTTCCGCGCGACCGGGTACGGGGCGGCGAGCGCATCGAGGTGCGCGCCGAATTCCCCGAGGCCCGCACCGTCGAGCCTGAGTCACTGCCGCTGCACATTCTTTATGAGGATGAGGCGCTGCTGGTACTGGACAAGCCGGCCGGCCTGGTCGTGCACCCGGGCGCCGGCAACCGCAGCCATACGCTGCAGAATGCGCTGCTGGGCTACGACGAGCGCCTCGCGCGCGTGCCGCGCGCGGGGCTCGTGCATCGGCTGGACAAGGATACGAGCGGACTGCTCATCGTGGCGCGCACACCCGAGGCGCATACGCGGCTTGTGGCGGCGCTGGCTGCGCGCGAGATCACTCGTGAGTACCTCGCGCTGGTCTGGGGCCGTCCCGTGGCCGGTGGACGCATCGAGCAGCCCATCGGGCGCGATCCGGCGGCACGCACGCGCATGGCCGTGAGCCGTGCCGGTCGTGCCGCGGTGACCCACTATCGCATCGAGGAGCGCTTCGCCGCGCATACGCTGCTGCGTGTGCGACTGGAGACCGGTCGCACGCACCAGATCCGCGTGCACCTGGCGCATATCGGCCTGCCGATCGTCGGTGATCCGGTGTACGGCGGGCGCCGCCGGCAGCTGCCTGGCGCGGTGCTCAACGACACGCTGCAGTCCTTCCGGCGCCAGGCGCTGCACGCCGAGCGCCTCTCACTGGCGCATCCCATGACCGGCAGGGAGCAGCGTTTCGAGGCGCCTGCGCCGGCGGATCTGCTCACCCTGCTCGCAGCGCTGCGCGAAGCGCAGCACGGGTCCGTGCCAGCTCCTGGGGCCGTGCCGCCGCGGTCGCGGTCGCGGTCGCGTGGGTCCTGATGAGCTCGACAGTGCCACAGTTCCTCGTGCCCGACTGGCCGCTGGTCGGACGGGTTCGTGCGGCTGTGACGCTGCGGGCCGGCGGCGTCAGCGGCGGACCGTACGACAGCCTCAATCTCGCCGCGCACGTCGGGGATCGGGCTGCCGATGTCCTCGAGAACCGTCGCCGCGTGTGCGCGGCGCTCGCGCTACCCACGGAGCCGCTGTGGCTCGAGCAGGTGCACGGCGTGGCCGTCGCCGATGCGGACGCGGACGCAGTCACGGAGGGGGTCACCGCCGCAGCCGCAGCCGGGGCAGGCGCCGCACCGAAGGCCGATGCCGCAGTCACGCGCCGTCCCGGCCGGGTCCTTGCGGTCCTGGTCGCCGACTGCCTGCCGGTGCTGCTCGCCCGCGCCGATGGCGCGGCGATCGCCGTGGCCCATGCCGGCTGGCGCGGACTGGCCGGAGGGGTCATCGAGGCCGCTGTGGCCGCGCTGCAAACAGCGCCGGAGCAGGTGTATGCCTGGCTGGGGCCGGCCATCGGTCCGGTTCACTTTGAGGTCGGCGAGGAGGTGCGCTCGGCTCTCTGCGCCGCTGATCCGGGCGCGACCGACGCCTTTGTGCCCAATGCGCGCGGGCGATGGCAGTGCGATCTGCCCGCTTTGGCACGGCGGCGGCTGGCGGCGCTGGGCCTGAGGCGGGTGTACGGGGAGGCCCCGTGCACCTTCTCGCAGCCCGAGCGCTTCTATTCCTACCGGCGCGAGCGCCTCACCGGGCGGCTGGCGGCGCTGCTGTGGATCGATCCAAACGCTTGAATTCGCACAGCCCTTGCCCCATCTCGCAGAAGTCGGGGCTGCCGCCCGCGGCTTATGCGTATGGTGGCCCCCGACGATGAAAAGATAATCAGATACTTGGGCATCGTGCCCTGGGAACGCCAGCCATGCGAATGGACAAACTCACCAGCGCCTTTCAGGCCGCGCTTGCCGATGCGCAGTCGCTTGCCGTGGGGCGCGACAATCAGTTCATCGAACCGGCACATCTGCTGCTGGCCATGATCGATGCGCAGGGCGGCAGTGTACGGCCGCTGCTGCTGAAAGCCGGCGCCGACCTGAACCGCCTGCGCACGCAACTGACGGGCATCGTCGATGCGCTGCCAAAGGTGGAGGGCGTGGCCGGTGACGTACAGGTCGGCAACGACCTTGCACGCCTGCTCAACGTGACCGACAAGCTGGCGCAGCAGCGCGGCGATCAGTACATCTCGAGCGAGCTGTTCGTGCTCGCGGCGTTCGAAGATCGCGGCGCCGTCGGCCGTGCGCTCAAGGAAGCGCGCGTGGCGCGAGCCGCGGTCGAAAAGGCAATCGCGGAGGTGCGCGGCGGCGAGCGCGTCGAGGACCCCGCAGCCGAGGAGAAGCGTCAGGCGCTCGACAAGTACACCATCGATCTGACCGCCCGAGCCCGCAGCGGCAAGCTCGATCCGGTCATCGGCCGCGATGATGAGATCCGGCGCACGATCCAGGTGCTGCAGCGGCGCACCAAGAACAACCCGGTGCTGATCGGCGAGCCCGGCGTCGGCAAGACCGCGATCGTCGAGGGCCTCGCGCTGCGCATCGTCAATGGCGAGGTGCCCGAGGGGCTGAAGAACAAGCACATCCTTGCGCTCGACATGGGCGCGCTGATCGCCGGCGCGAAGTTTCGTGGCGAATTCGAGGAGCGGCTGAAAGGTGTGCTCTCCGAGCTCGCCAAGCAGGAAGGGCAGGTCATCCTCTTCATCGACGAGCTGCACACCGTCGTTGGCGCGGGCCGCGCGGAAGGGTCAATGGACGCCGGCAATATGCTCAAGCCCGCGCTTGCGCGCGGCGAGCTGCACTGCGTGGGTGCCACGACGCTCGATGAGTATCGCAAGTACATCGAGAAGGACGCCGCGCTCGAGCGACGCTTCCAGACGGTGCTCGTCGATGAGCCCTCGGTCGAGGACACCATCGCGATCCTGCGCGGGCTGAAGGAGCGCTACGAGGTCCACCACCACGTGGAGATCACGGATCCCGCGATCGTGGCGGCCGCAACGCTCTCGCATCGCTACATCACCAATCGGCAGCTGCCCGACAAGGCCATCGACCTGGTCGATGAGGCCGCGGCGCGCATCCGCATGGAGATCGATTCCAAGCCCGAGGCGCTCGACCGGCTCGAGCGGCGCATCATTCAGCTGAAGATCGAGCAGGAGGCGCTGAAGAAGGAGGAGGACGAGGCCTCCCGGCGCCGGCTGTCCACCCTGCAGCAGACGCTCGCGGGCCTGACCAAGGAATACGCGGATCTCGAGGAGATCTGGAAGGCCGAGAAGGCCTCGCTGCAGGGCGCGGCGCAGGTCAAGGAGGAGCTCGAGCGCGCGCGACTGGATTTCGAGCAGGCGCGGCGCGCCGGAGATCTGGCCAGGATGGCCGAGCTGCAGTACGGACGCATTCCCGAGCTCGAGAAGCGCCTCGCAGCGGCCACCAAGGCCGAGCAGCAGACCCCCCAGCTCGTGCGTAACAGCGTCACCGACGAGGAGATCGCAGAGGTGGTGTCCAAGTGGACCGGGATTCCGGTCTCCAAGATGCTCGAGGGTGAGAAGGAGAAGCTGCTGCGCATGGAGGAGGCGCTGGAGAAGCGCGTGGTCGGACAGGATGAGGCCGTGCGCATCGTTTCCAATGCCATCCGTCGCTCGCGCGCGGGCCTCGCCGATCCGCGCCGTCCGAATGGCTCATTCATGTTTCTGGGCCCCACGGGTGTAGGCAAGACCGAGCTGTGCAAGGCGCTCGCCGAGTTCCTCTTCGACACCGAGGAGGCGCTGGTGCGCATCGACATGTCCGAGTTCATGGAGCGCCACTCGGTGGCGCGCCTGATCGGCGCGCCGCCAGGCTACGTGGGCTACGAGGAGGGCGGCTACCTCACCGAGGCGATCCGCCGCCGTCCCTATGCGGTGGTGCTGCTCGATGAGATCGAGAAGGCTCACCAGGACGTGTTCAACGTGCTGCTGCAGGTGCTGGATGATGGACGGCTCACCGACGGGCAGGGCCGCACGGTCGACTTTCGCAACACCGTCATCATCATGACCTCGAATCTCGGCTCTCAGGCGATTCAGGAGATGGCCGGGGAGGGCAATTATCAGCGCATGAAGAACGCGGTCATGGAGGTCGTGCAGCAGAACTTCCGTCCCGAGTTCATCAATCGCGTCGATGACATCGTGGTGTTCCATCCGCTCGGTACCGAGCAGATTCGTGCCATCGTCGAGATCCAGCTGCAGTACCTGCGCCGCCGGCTGCTCGAGCGCAACATCGAGCTCGAGCTCGACGACAAGGCCCGTGACCTCATCGGTGAGGCGGGCTTTGATCCGGTGTACGGCGCGCGGCCGCTGCGCCGGGCGATCCAGCAGCAGATCGAGAATCCACTGGCGCAGCGCCTGCTGCGCAATGAGTTCGTGCCCGGCGACGTGGTGCGCGTCGCGGTGCGCGGCAACGAGCTGGTGTTCGAGAAGAAGCGGCAGATGCGCGCGGTGTCCTGAGCGCGCGCGGCGCCGTGCCGCCGACGAGCCAGTTCTGCAGGCATCTCCGGGCCAAGGTAAGCTTGTGGCCGGAGGGAGCCATGTCAGTCGAGCTCAAGCGCCATATCGCGGACGTGCCGGATTTTCCCAAGCCGGGGATCCTCTTTCGCGACATCACCCCGCTGCTGCGCAGCCACTTCGGCGCCACGCTCGATGCGCTCGAGGCACTGTTCAGCGAGGGCGAATGGCGCGAGACCGATGCGCTGGCAGGCGTGGAATCGCGCGGCTTCGTGCTGGCGGCGGGCCTGGCCGCGCGACGTGGCAAGGGCTTCGTACCGATCCGCAAGCAGGGCAAGCTACCGCCGCCGGTCGTGTCGGCCGGTTATGCGCTCGAATATGGCACCGGCGTGCTGGAGATGCAGCGCGGCCGCGGCCGGGTGCTCGTCATCGACGACGTGCTCGCCACGGGCGGGACCATGCAGGCCTCCGCCGAGCTGTGCACGACGGCCGGCTATCAGGTGGCCGGCTTCGGCGTGCTGCTGGACCTGCGACTTGCCGGTGACTTCGCCTGGCGTGGCATGGCGCTGCGCACGGCGATCACCTACGAGTGAACCGATGGCCGAGTCGGCGACACGCATGGAGCGCATGGCAGTGGCCTCCCTGCCGTCCATCCTCGTGGTCATGGCCCTGGAGATCGAAGCCCAGGGCGTCTTCGAGCGCGCCGGCGTACCGGTGCTCTACTGCGGCGTCGGCAAGGTCAATGCCGCCATGGCGTTGATGCGCGAGCTCAGCCAGTATCGGGCCGTCGGCGCCCCACTGCCGCGCGTAGTCAACTTCGGGACGGCCGGCAGCCAGCACTTTGCCACCGGTGCCCTGGTCGGCTGCCACCGCTTCGTACAGCGGGACATGGATGCCAGCGCACTGGGATTTCCGATCGGCCATACGCCCTTCGAGCATCTGCCCGCGCAGCTCGAGTTCCCGGCCATGTTTCCGGAGCTCCCGCAGGGCCTGTGCGGCAGCGGCGACTCGTTTCAGACCGGAGCGGCGGCCCTGCACTGCGAGGTCATGGAAATGGAGGCCTATGCGCTGGCGAAGGTCTGTCACGCGGAAGGCGCCGTCTTCGGATGTGCCAAATACATCACGGACGGGGCCGACCATGCTGCCGCGGACGACTGGCGCAGCAACCTGCCGCAGGCCGCTGCGCAGTTTCACCGCCTCTATCAGCAGCTATTGCAGAGCGTCCGGCCGACTATAATTGCCGCCGATTGATTCACCGACCGATCCAGGCTTGGAAGCGGCGCACGGCGCCCCCATGCTGCGGAAGCCTCATCGCCATCACCCGATACACCCATGCCGTTTTACGAATATCAATGTAGTCAGTGCGCGCACTTCTTCGAGGCGCTGCAGAAGATCAGCGATGCGCCGCTGAAAAAGTGCCCCTCGTGCGGCAAGAACGCCCTGAAAAAGCTGGTGTCGGCGCCGGTGTTCCGTCTCAAGGGCTCGGGCTGGTACGAGACCGATTTCAAGTCCGACCAGGAGCGCAAGCGCAACCTCGCCGGCGCGGAGGGGCAGTCGAGCGACAGCAGCGCGGGGACGGATGACAAGCCCAAGAGCGAAGCGGACAGCGCCGCCAAGGCCGAGGCCAAGCCACCCGCCGCCAGCACGGGAGAGAGCGCGCCGACAAAGCCCGCGGACTCCCCAAGCGCAAGCCGCGGCTCAGCCAAGCCCGCCGCGGCGAGTCCCGCCGCTCGCCCCACCAGCCGTGCGGGCGTGGCCAGCGGCACGGGCACGGCCCGCACGCCCCGCCCGAACCCACGGCTGGCCAAGCGGGCGGGAGCCACTCCACGTGCCCGCGCCTCCGGCGCCCGTGCACGTCCGACGCGCAAACGCAGGTGAAGGCGCAGGTCCTCAAACGCATCATCCGCCGCTACCTGATGGCGGGGCTGCTGGTATGGATTCCGATCCTCGCCACGGTGCTGGTCGTGCGCTTCATGCTGCAGCTGATGGACAAGACGCTGCTGCTGCTGCCGCCCTCGCTGCGACCGCCGGCACTGTTCGGCATGCACATCCCGGGCTTTGGCGCGCTGCTGGCCGTGGTGCTGCTGCTGCTGACCGGTGTGCTGGTCTCCAACATGATCGGCCGCACGCTGGTGGAGTTCTGGGACGATCTGCTCAACCGCATCCCCTTCGTGCGCGGGATTTACGGTGGGGTGAAGAACTTCTCCACCACCATCCTGTCGAGCTCCGGGAACTCGTTCAAGAAAGTGCTGCTGATCGAATATCCGGGCAAGGGCGTCTGGAGCATCGGCTTTCAGACCGCGGCGGAGGTGCCGCTGGTCGCCCAGTACACCGGCGAGCCTCAGGTCTGTGTATTCATCCCGACCACGCCTAATCCGACGGCCGGCTTCATCGTCATGGTGCCGCAATCGCGTGCCATCACGCTGCCGATCAGCGTCGATGAGGCGATGAAGATGATCGTCACGCTCGGCGTGGTCATGCCCGGCGTGTCGAGCGATCGCGCGGCCTCGCCGCTGCCGGCGGCAGCGATCATCACGCCGGCGTCGCTCGCCCAGCCGGCGGATGCCTCCGCGGCCGCGACCGTGGCGGCGGTGGCCGCAGGTGCTGCCGTTGCGGCCTCCATGGCGGCCAGTGCCGCTGCCGGTGCGAGCGCAGCCGACACCGCGCCGGCGGCGGCGGGTGGCAATCCGGGTGGCGGACCGGCCACTGCAGTTGTGCCGGCGGTGCGCGCACCCTAACATTCGCGGCCCCGGGCCCCCACGGCCGCCTCGCCCCTCCAGCCGCATGCGCAGCCATTACTGCGGAGAAGTCGATACCACGCTGATCGGCACCACCGTGCAGGTCGCGGGTTGGGTGCATCGCCGACGCGATCACGGCGGGGTGATCTTCGTGGATCTGCGCGATCGCGAGGGTCTGCTGCAGATCGTCTTTCAGCCCGAGCTCGCGCAGGTATTCGCTGTCGCCGAGCGGCTGCGTAACGAATTCGTCATCCAGGTGCGCGGCAGCGTGCGCCCGCGTCCCGAGGGCACCGTCAATCCCAATCTCGCCTCCGGCGCCGTGGAGCTCGTGGCCGCGGAGCTCACGCTGCTCAATCGCGCCGAACCCCTGCCTTTCCAGCTGGATGAGACGGTGGGCGAAGAGGTACGCCTGAAGTATCGCTACCTCGACCTGCGCCGCGAGGTCATGAGCCAGCGTCTGCGGCTGCGCCATCGCATCACGCGCGCGATGCGGACCTATCTGGATGCCCAGGGCTTCATCGACGTGGAGACCCCGGTGCTGGGCAAGACCACGCCCGAAGGGGCGCGCGACTACCTCGTGCCCAGTCGCACCCATCCCGGCAAGTTCTTCGCGCTGCCCCAGTCGCCGCAGATCTACAAGCAGCTGCTCATGGTCGCGGGCCTGGATCGCTACTATCAGATCGTGCGCTGCTTTCGGGATGAGGACCTGCGCGCGGACCGGCAGCCCGAGTTCACGCAGCTGGATATCGAGACCTCCTTTCTCTCGCAGGAGCAGATCCTGCAGCTCATGGAAGGGCTGGTGCGCACCCTGTTCGACCAAGTCCTCGGCGTGTCGCTGCCCGATCCATTCCCGCGCATGAGCTATGCCGAGGCCATGCGTCGCTACGCCTCGGACAAGCCAGACCTGCGTATTGCCCTCGAGCTCGTGGATGTGGCGGAGCTGGTGCGCGACTGCGATTTCAAGGTCTTTGCTGCCCCTGCCGCCGATCCGCACGGCCGCGTGGTGGCGCTGCGCGTTCCGCAGGGCGGCAGCGCCCTGTCGCGCAAGCAGATCGATGACTATACGGCCTTCGTGGCGCGCTACGGTGCCAAGGGCCTGGCGTACATCAAGGTGAACGAGCGCGCGCGGGGCCGCGAAGGCCTGCAGTCGCCCATCATCAAGTTCCTGAGCGATGGGGCACTGGCAGGCATCCTCGAGCGCTCCGGGGCGGCCGATGGCGACCTGGTGTTCTTTGGCGCCGGGTCCTCGAAGGTCGTCAACGATTCCATCGGTGCGCTGCGTCTGCGCATTGGCGCCGACCTGGGCCTCATCGAGGCCGGCTGGCGCCCGGTCTGGATCATCGATTTTCCGATGTTCGAATGGGACGAGACCGAGCGTCGCTGGATGGCCATGCACCATCCCTTCACTTCGCCGAAGAACGAGGACGCGCAGGCACTGCGCGCCGATCCGGGCGGGGCGCTGGCCAACGCCTATGATCTGGCGCTCAACGGCTCGGAGGTCGGCGGCGGCTCGGTGCGAATCCACCGTGAGGAAATGCAGGCGGCGGTGTTCGAGCTGCTGGGCATCGATGCCGCGCAGGCGCGCGCCAAGTTCGGGCATCTGCTCGATGCGCTCAAGTACGGCGCGCCGCCCCACGGTGGCATTGCCTTCGGACTGGACCGGCTGGCGATGCTGATGTGCGGAGCCGAGAGCATCCGCGACGTCATCGCCTTTCCCAAGACGCAGACGGCCGCCGATCCGCTCACGGATGCGCCTACCGAGGCGGCCGAGGCGCAGCTGCGCGAGCTGCACATTCGCGTGCGCACCCCACCGCAGGCTCCCACCGGGTCAGCGGATACCCGAGGTGCCGGCTAAGCACGCGGCACAGGGGTCGGCGCGCGCGGGGATGTCCTCCCAGGCCGCAGCCGTCGTCTACGTGCATGGCTTGTGGATGATGGGCGCCGAGGGCTACCTGCTCGGGCGCCGTCTGTGGCGCGATCGCGGCTACCGACTGACACAATTTCGCTACCACTCGGTGCACCAGTCGGCCGTCCAGGTCGCCGCGCAGCTGCACGCGCTGATCGCCTCCCTCGAGGCGCCGCAGGTGCACCTGATCGGCCACAGCCTCGGCGGATCGATCGTGCTGGAATACCTGGAGCGTCACGCCATGCGTCGGCCTGGACGCGTGCTGCTCCTGGGCGCGCCCGTGCTCGGCTCGCGCAGCGCCCTGTATCTGGCCCGCTGGGCATGGGGACGCAGGATCATGGGACGCGCAGTCGCCGAGGAACTGCTCAGCCCCCCGGCACATCGCTGGGATTCATCGCGCGAGGTCGGTATCATCGCCGGGACTTGTCCCGTGGGACTTGGGCAGCTGCTGATCCGTTTCGGCGAGCCCAACGACGGTACGGTGGCCGTTTCGGAGACACGCCTGCCTGGGGCGACCGCCACCCTCGAGCTGCCTGTGACGCACATGGGACTGCTGTGGTCGCCAACGGCAGCCCGCGAGGCGGGCAGTTTTCTGGCGCATGGACGCTTCGGACTCTGAAATCTCTATCATGAGTCGCGCACCTACGCGACGCAGGCTCTACTGGTTCGGCATCAGCGCCGCCGCCATCCTTGCGCTATACGCGCTGGCGGGCTTCCTGCTCGTGCCCGCGCTCGCGCGCCGAGCGCTCAACAACTATGTCATGCGGCTGCCCGGCGTGACGCTGCAGCTCGCGGCGGTGGGCTTCAATCCATTCACCCTGCGGGCGCAGCTGCGCGGATTCGAGCTGCGCGGCGCCGGTAACGCTGCGCTGGTGGGCTTTCGCGAACTGAATCTTGCGATCAGCCCGTCATCGCTCTGGCAGCGCGGCTATGCGCTGCGTCTGATCGAGCTGCTCGACCCGACGCTCGACGCCAGCATCGACCGCAACGGTCGGCTGAATCTGTTGGCGCTGCGCTCGCCCGCGGCGCCGCCGGCGAGCGCTGAGGCGAGCTCGAGGTCGAGCACGCCGGTGTTGCGCATCGAGGAGCTGCGCATCAGCGGTGGTCGGCTGCATTACGAGGATCAGTCACGCGCCACGCCTTTCGCGACCAGCCTCGAGCCGATCAATTTTGCCCTGAGCGACTTTCGTACCCAGGGCGCCGCGGAGGGGCAGTTCCAGTTCAGCGCGCACGCCAGCAGCGGCGAGTCGCTGGATGTGTCCGGCGCGCTCTCGGTGCAACCGCTCGCCTCGAGCGGCCAGTTCAGCCTGAAGGCACTGCAGGCCTCGACCGTCGCGAGCTACCTGGGCGATGCCCTGCCGGTGGCGCTGCGCGCCGGTGAGGGCGAGCTGGCCGGTAGTTATCGCTTCAGCGGTGCGGGCCAGGACACCCTCAGCGCCGAGCTGACGCAGCTGCACCTCACCGGGCTCGCGATCGCCGATCGCGCCGAGGCCGGTGCGCCGCCCTGGCTGTCGATCCCGCAGCTGTCACTCGACGATGTGTCCATCCAACTGCCCGAGCGCCAGATACGCATCGGATCGCTCGCCCTGCAGGGGCCGAAGCTGTCGGTCGGAATCGAGCCGGACGGTTCGCTGAGCCTCGCGCGGCTGCTGCCAGCGGCGAAGCCATCGTCCAGCGGCCCCGGCGGTGCATCGCCGGCATGGTCACTGGCCCTGGCGAAACTCACCGTGGATGCGGCGCACCTCTCGCTCACCGATCGCAGCGTCATGCCAGCGGTGGCGCTCGAGGTGGCGCCGTTGCAGCTGAGCGCGCAAGGGTATTCCACGACGGGGAACGAGCCCGTGCGCTTCGATCTCGTCAGCGGCATCGGTCGCAGGGGGCATCTCGAAGGCCACGGCTCGCTGATGCTCGCGCCTCTCAGTAGCAGTGTGAACCTGGATCTGCAGCGTTTCGATCTCACCTCGCTGCAGCCTTATATCGACCGGCAGATGGCGATCACGCTCTATCGTGGCACCCTCGGGGTGCACGGCATGGTCGTCATGGGCCCTGCATCGGCCAGCGTCCGGGCGCAATCGAACCTGCGGATCACCGGCGAGGTGGATCTGCAGGACTTCGCCACGCGTGATCGGCTCACGCACGCGGATTTCGTCACTGGCCGGGCGGTGCAGCTGACGAACGTGCGCTATCAGAGCCAGCCGGCTGCACTGCAGATCGGTACCGTGCGTGTGCGTGGCCTGAATGGCCGCGTCGTCATCGGGCGCGATGGCAGTCTCAATCTGACCACGATGCTGAAGCCTGCGAGCCCCGCGAGCGCCACGCCCGCCGCGAACGCCATACCCGCGGCAGCATCCGGCAGGGTGGTGGCCACCACGACGACGGCCGGTGGCGTGGCCACATCGAATGCGCCGGCGATGCCGATCCGCATCGCGCGCGTGGAGCTTCAGGGCAGTACGGCCAATTTCACCGATCTCTCGGTGCAGCCCAACTTCTCGGCGGCGATCGAGGGGTTGCATGGCTCGATCGTGGGCCTGTCTTCGGATCCGGGCACTCGCGCCCGCGTGCAGCTGAGCGGTGCCGTCAACCGCTACGCGCCGGTGAGCATCGACGGAGAGGTCAATGTGCTCTCGGCGCAGACCTTTACCGAT
>DATJUN010000051.1:0-3192 GCA_035502275.1 Steroidobacteraceae bacterium | reverse complement strand
TTCACGTGCGGCCGGGACCCTCCAGAACGTGGGGATGGCTAGCCCGCATGTCTCACAGTATCCACTGACCGCCGGACGGACATTGCCGGCACGAATCGACAATGGTGGGCGGTCGGGGTTTGTTGCGATAGCGGGTACGATGCGTCGTCTTCCACGCGCATCTCTCCCGCCGCCGCTCCAGGCGGCGTTGGCGCGGACTTATGTGAGCTGTGCGCTGTCTGGTTCGTGCCGGCCGGTCAGGCCGCCGACCCGGCGGCACAGCCCAGCGCCTGGTAAGCCCTGGCAAACACCGCCTGAGCCGGACAGGCAGATGCCATCGCAATTCTGATCCGTCGCACGCTTTTCGTCACCAGCGCGCCGATCTTCAACAGCTTCAGCCGGATCGTGCCGCAGGTGGCCGGCTCGAACTCGGTGTCCGCCAGCGCAATCCGTCGCAGCGCGCAGAATAGAAAATCAGAAGAATGAGGAGATCCGGCGCGTCCAGGGAATGCTGGGGCAAACCTCTGAGGGCGCCGCTGCGGTCACGCTCGATCGAGATAGACTGGCTGGCGCGCTTGAAAGGGCTCACAGTCGCGAGGCCGAGCTGACGCAGGAGATAACTGCCAGTCGAAGCTTGGTGCACTTGCTTCGGCGCCAACTCGACCTGCGCCAGACCAAGGCTGATGCCCTTCTGCGGGATCGGGAGCTGCGTTACCGTCGTGATTGCGCTGAGCGAGAGGCGACCGTACCGACGCAAACTTGAGACACTGTGCTAACATCCGGCGCAGCCTTGTTGGGACGCAGTTGGCCATAATGCGCACCGGACGCGTCGCGCGCCAGGTGGTCGAAGACAGCAAGGCATTCCTAGCCGCCTCCATCTCCTCGGCGTGCGCTTCGGCCTTCACAGCGCGAGCCTCTGCCTCTACGGCACGCCGATTTGCCTCATAAACCTCGCGCCGAGCAGCGTCCATGCGCTGTGCAATTTGTTCGCGGGCGTGCTCGCTTTCCCTGGCTCGCGCCTCCCACGCGCGTGTCTCGGAACGAGCCCGTTCCGCCTCAGCGACAAAAGCAGCAACTCGTTGCTTAATATCATTTTTTGATTCGGCGGAAACCTCGATCAGCAAAACACCGGCGCACGCACCCAGCGTGCGTGTCGTTTCACCGACCTGCGCCGGCACGAACTGCGGTCTGACAGGCTCAATCAACCGACTCATGCCGCCCACCGGCGCTCACGCCGAGGTGGTTCCGCGAGCTCCAAAGAATTCCAACCGTAAACCAGATTAGCGTTGTGAAAGGGATCTGCCTCCACCAGCGACTTCCAGTAGTATCCAAAATACCGCGCCTCTTCTTCGGCCAATGTGAGCGTGTCCGGCGATTCGCTGTCCTGTCCGCGCGATGCACTTTCAAGGTGGAACAGCTCGGCAAATGGTGTCCAGACAATCCGGTATCCGTGATCGCCCAGGCGCAGACACAGATCAACGTCGCCGAAGGCGATTTTCAGTTCTTCATTGAAGCCATCAACCTCGAAAAACACTGATCGGCGCAAAGCCAGGCACGCGCCGGTCACCGCCGAGACGCTTCGCACAAGTGCCAGTTCGCCACCCGGCCCCGCGTCCAGTCGATCCGCCAACCGGAGTTGGTGCGCGGGCCACAGCCCGGGCCCGAGAACCATCCCCCCGTGCTGCACCCGCCCATCCGGGTAGAGCAGCTTGGCCCCCACGGCCCCAACGTCGGCACGCACGGCGTGGGATACCATTTCACACAGCCAATCAGGTCCAATCACGTCCGTATCATTGTTGAGCAGTAGAAGGATCTCCCCCCGCGCCTCCCGTGCGGCCTTGTTGTTCAAGGCAGAGTAATTGAACGGGCCGGGTGACGACAGGACCCGGACGCGCGGGTCTTTCGACAGGCGTTGGAACAACTCAAATGTTGCCGGCTCCGTGCTGCCATTGTCCACGATCAGGAATTCGACCGCCGGATAATCGGTACGCGACAGCACCCCCTCTGCGCATTGCCCAAGCAAATCAGCCCGATCGCGGGTGGGCACGATGACAGACACTAATGGCAGCGGGTCGGGCAGCTCGCGCACGATCCGGTTCCAGGCAGGCTTGAGCGGCGCAGCAACGACGCGAGCGACTACGCCCGCTTCGGCGAGATGCTGCCGCACGATCTCCCGCGCGCCTTCGGCATCCCATGCCTGCGATGCCTCAGAACTGCCGCGGCGGTGGCAAAGGACAGCGGGAACATGACGGATGTGTACCGGCGGTGCTGCGGAGCCCGCACGCAATGACAGCTCGTAGGGTGCAAGGGCCGAAGGCAGCCGCATTCCACCTAGCCCTTCCAACAACCTCTTGCGATAAGCGACAAGCAGCCCGGCGGCATCGCGGCCTAACATTAAATCTGGGTCCCAGCCTGTCTTGAAGTGCGGCATGCATCGAGTGCCGCCGGAGTCCAGGCGATCTTCGTCTGTGTACAGCAATTCAGCCTCGGGGTCGTCCCCGATCGCCACGGCCAGTTCATAAAGTGCTTGCTCTGCCAACATCGCGTCAGGAGGCAGCGGCAGAACGAACTCGCCACGGGCCACTGACAGGGCACTGTTGAAGAGGCTCGCGTAATCGGTCACTGGCCCGGTACTTTGGGGTATGATCCGAAAGCGCGCGTCGGTGTCCGTATAGGTCGGCTGCCTTTGTTGCGGCTGCCACAATTCCCAGTGCGGGTAAAGCTGGCGCCGTACCGAGTCGATCGACGCGTGGGCCACTGATATTGCGCCATCGGGCCGCGGTAACAGCATGATGGAGAAGAGCGGCAAAGAGGTTAATCGCCGCACGCACTCTCGAATTGCCTGCCGATCCTCATCAGCGAGCGTGTCGTGAGCTTTCACCCACGCGGCGTAGGAGCGGAAATATCTGTGCGACTCCATATTCATATCACGGATCTTTCTGACACATCCCCACTAGATGAGCAAGGAGGGGTCAGGCCCCCGACAGGGCAATCGCGTAAAAAGCCCATTGACATGAATCGCTTATGGCCGAGCTGCGAGGGGGGATTCTCAGGCAGAACAAAACATGATTTCTGGTGGTCTGTCCCGATTCGGAGGCCGCCGTGGATCGCCAGCCCGAGACCAATTCCCTGCTCCACCAGTTCGCCGCGCTGAACGACCCCAGACAGCTTGTCAAAGTGGTCTACCCACTGCCGGAAATCCTGTTGCTGGTC
>DATJUN010000050.1:0-13505 GCA_035502275.1 Steroidobacteraceae bacterium | reverse complement strand
GAGGCGATCGAGGGGCTGTTCGTGGAGCTATTCCTTGAAGCCCATCCCCAGCCACCAGATCAGATCGTGCTGGACCTGGATGCCACCGATGATCCGCTGCACGGGCACCAAGAGGGACGCTTCTTCCACGGCTACTACGATGGCTACTGCTACCTGCCGCTGTACATCTTCTGCGGCGAGCACCTGCTGGCCTCGAAGCTGCGCACCGCGGACATCGATGGGGCCGCCGGCGCACGTGAGGAAGTCGAACGCATCGTGGCGCAGATCCGTGCGCGCTGGCCAGCGGTGCGGATCATCCTGCGGGCCGATTCGGGCTTCTGCCGCGAGCCTCTGATGGGCTGGTGCGAGCAAAACGCGGTGGATTACGTGTTCGGGCTGGCCAGGAACTCACGCCTGGTGCGCTCGATCGGCGCCGAGCTGCACGAGGCGGCGCTCGAGTCAGCGCAGAGCGCTCGGCCCGCCAGACGCTTCAAGGAGCTGAGCTACCGCACCCGGCGCAGCTGGAGCCGCGCACGGCGTGTGGTGGCCAAGGCCGAGCAGACCGGCGACAAGGCCAACCCACGCTTCATCGTCACCTCGCTGTCGATCCACGACTGGCCGATGCGTGAACTGTACGAGCATCTCTACTGCGCCCGCGGGGAGATGGAGAACCGCATCAAGGAGGCGCAGCTCAACCTCTTTGCCGACCGGCTCTCCACCGAGACCTTCCGTGCCAATCAGCTGCGCCTGTGGCTCTCTTCAGCCGCCTATGTGCTCATGCATGCGCTGCGCCGCATAGGCCTTGCCGGCACCTGCCTGGCACGGGCCTGTGCCAATACGATCCGACTGCGGCTGCTGAAGATCGGTGCAGTGGTCAGCCTGAGCGTGCGGCGCGTGAAGTTGGCGATGAGCCAGGCCTGTCCGAATCAGCGCGAGTTCATCGCTGCCTTCCACGCCCTCAGCGCCGCGGCGCGGTAAGCCGCACCCACGAACCAGAAGCCTCGCTTCCCAATCGCCGAACCGCTCTCACGCAGAGCGACGGATCGGTGCCGCTGAAAAGCGCCCAAATCCATCACGGCACCCTCTGTGCCGACCCGCCGCTTCCCTTACCGCTCAGCCTGTAAAATCAGTCACGCATATGAGAAATCCCGGCTAGGCGCGCAGCGGCGCAGAATGCTGGCGCAGGGCGCCATACAGCCTGACCCACAGGGCGGGCAGGATCGGCAGCGCGATTATCGAGGCGCAGACGAGGCAGATCTGGCCGATCCAGACCTGCGCGGCGCTGTCCGGCGCTCCGAAGGCGGATGCGACCAGGGCTGCGAGCGCCGAGAGGCCAAAGACGACCAGGTAGGGCACGGTCGTCGCCGCCGAGGCGAACCACCAATGACCCCGCACCCTCTCCCAGCTGCTCTGTAGCGCACCGGGCGCATCCAAATCATCACTGAACATGGCGGCAAGCCAGAGCTGCAGCCGCCCCCAGAGCCACGCCGCCACCAGCATCAGGAGCAGCAGCGCTGCATAGTGACTGCGGGCCTGCAGCCAGTTGGCGATCAGCGCAGCGACGCCATTGGCGATGAGGATCAGCACCGCCACCAGCAACAGGCTTGGCATACGACGCAGCGCGCGCCCGATCTGCCCGTCCGCTGGCTCGCCGGACGCCATAGCGCTCTGCTGTGCAATGAGGACGCCGTGGCAGGCGAGTGTGATCAGCGATGCGCCGAGGTACGACGCCCAGATCGGCGGCGAGCTGAGCAGTCCCTGCACCATTGACTGCAGTTGGCTCGCCAATGCCACCAGTGAGGACGCTCCCGAGTCCGCTCCCGACAGATCACCCAGCCCGGTGAGCGCCGAGGACAGCAATGCACGGCCGTTTACGATAAGCGCGTGCAGTCGCAGCGCTGCGTACGCGCCGACCAGGGCACTGGCCAGCGCCCCGATGAGCGCAACTGGAAAGCAGCGCCGAAAGGAGATGCGGTATAGATGCACGGTGGCGGCCAGCAGGCCATCCCGGGAATCAGGCTGAACTTGCGACATGAGGTCGCTAAGGTATACGAGATGTCCGAGGCAGAGGTATGTGATATCGCGGTCATCGGCGGCGGACCCGCCGGCAGCACCGCGGCGGCGCTGCTGGTACGCCAGGGCTACCGCGTCGTGCTGCTCGAGAAGGCTCATCATCCGCGCTTTCACATCGGGGAGTCGCTGCTACCGATGAACCTGCCGGTCTTCGAGCGCCTGGGTGTCGCCGAGAAAGTGCGCGCATTGGGAATGTACAAGCCGGGGGCCGACTTCGAGGCGGACAACGAGCGCGGCTACAATACGTTCGATTTCTCACGTGCGCTCGGGTCGAGTCCCGCGCATGCCTTCCAGGTGTGGCGGCAGGACTTCGATCGCATGCTGTTCGAGCACGCACGCGACAGCGGCGCGCTCGCGCGCGAGGGACACGAGGTCATCGAGGTCCGGCAGAACGCAGCGCGCGACTCGCGGCTGCAGGTGCGCACCGACGATGGCTCGCAGTACGAGCTGCAGGCACGCTATCTCATCGATGCCAGCGGCCGGGATGCCTTTCTGTCCACTCGCAAACATCTGCGACGCAAAAATGCGAAGCACCAGAGCGCGGCGATATTCGGGCACTTTCGCGGCGCACAGCGGCGCGAGGGTGCCGAGGCCGGCAACATCAGCATCTACAACTTCGAACACGGCTGGATGTGGATGATTCCGCTGCCCAACGGCCTCATGAGCGTGGGAGCGGTGTGCCGACCCGATTATCTCAAACAGCGCCGCGGCCGCACCGTCGAGTTCCTGCTGCAGACGCTGCAGCAGAACACGGCACTCTGGCGCCGGCTCGAGCATGCCGAGCTCATCGGTAACGAGGTGCGCGTCACCGGCAACTATTCCTACGATTCGCGGCGCATGGGCGGACCGGGCTGGCTGCTCGTGGGTGACGCCTTCGCGTTTCTCGACCCGGTGTTCTCTTCCGGTGTCTACCTTGCAATGAGCGGTGCCGAACAGGCCGCCGCCGTCGTGGACGCCTCGCTGCGCGCGCCCGCGCGCGAGCGCTCGTTGCTGCGGCGTCTGGAGCGTCGGCAGCGCGCCGGCATGCGCCGCTTTTCGTTCTTCATCTACCGCTTCAACAATCCGGTGATGCAATGGCTGTTCCGCAATCCGCAGAACCGCTGGAATCTCGAGCGCGCAGTGATCTCAATGCTCGCCGGCGACCTGTTCGATACGCCGGCGGTACGCCAGCGTCTGCTGCTGTTCCGGGTGGTCTACGCAGCCTTCACGCTGCGTGACTGGCGGCGCTGGCGCGCCGAGCAACGCCACCGACTCGCGCAGGCGCGCGCGCGCTTCAGCGGCGGGACGACGCCGGTGGATCCAGCCTGACAGCCGGCCACGAAACGCAGCATCGGAGCCGCAGTCCCGATGCGATGCCGTGGTTCCCCTGGCGCTATACTCGCCTGCTCACCGGGATGCATTTGCGGCGCCGGCGAAGGAGATACGATGCATAGACGGCATTGTCTGCTCGGTGCGCTGTCGATCCTGCTGGCATTGAGCGCCTGCTCGCGCGATGAGAGTGTCAGTGGCACGACTGCTGGCACCAGCACCGCGGCAGTAACGGGCACCCCGCACGTGGCTCAGGCCACGCCAGGTGCGCCGGGCGACGCAGCGCCCATCGTGACCATCGGCACTGGCCGGCTGCAGGGCGTGCTCGCCGATGGCGTTGAATCCTTCAAGGGCGTTCCCTACGCAGCACCGCCGCTGGGAAAATTGCGCTGGATGGCACCGCAGCCGGCGCAGCCCTGGGGCGGCGTGCGTCAGGCCAGGGCTTTCGTGCACGACTGCGCGCAGCAACCCTTTCCCTATGACGCTGCACCCCTTCGCACCACACCGAGTGAGGACTGTCTCTACCTGAACATCTGGCGGCCGCGTGGAGCCCATGGCCTGCCGGTCATGGTGTGGATCTATGGCGGCGGATTCGTCAACGGTGGCACCTCACCGGCGGCCTACGACGGGACTCATCTGGCTGCCAAGGGTGTGGTGCTGGTGAGCTTCAACTACCGGCTCGGCCGTCTCGGATTCTTCGCTTTTCCGGCGCTGCGGGCCGAACAGCCGCACGGGCCGCTCGGCAACTATGGCTACCTCGACCAGATCGCCGCACTGAAATGGGTGCAGACAAACATCGGCGCCTTCGGCGGTGATCCGCACAACGTGACTGTCTTCGGCGAATCGGCCGGGGGCGGCTCGGTGCACATGCTGCTGACCTCGCCGCTGGCGGCCGGCCTGTTCCAGAAGGCCATCGTCGAATCCGGCGGTGGCCGCGACAATCTCATGGGCAACCGTCAGCTCAGTCGCGACTTGCCGGGCCTGGCATCCGCGCAGACCATCGGCATGAATTTCGCGCGTGCCAACGGCATCCATGGCAGTGACGCGGCGGCCCTGGCGGCGCTGCGCGCGCTACCCACGGACAAGGTCGTTGCCGGCCTGGGTATGATGAGCATGAATGCTGCCGGGCCGCCGACGTACGCCGGGCCCGTGGTGGATGGCAGCATCGTCGTGCAGTCCCCCGAGCAGGCCTATCGCCGCGGTCAGTTCTCCCACGTGCCGCTGATGATCGGTGCCAACAGCGCGGATATGGGCATCTCCAGCGCCAAGACCCTGCAGGCGGCCTTCGCACCCTTTGGCAAGGATCGGCACCGCGCGATGGCGGCCTACGATCCCGGGCACTCCGACAGCGTGCACCTCATCGCAGCGCGCATTGCCAGCGATCGCATGATGGTCGAGCCCGCGCGCTTTGTAGCGGCTCAATTCGCGGCCCATGGGCTGCGCGCCTACGAGTATCGCTTCTCCTACGTGGCACCGGCTGCCGCTGCGGCGCTGGCGCACGGTCCTTTCGCAGCGATGGCCAGTCCCGGTGCGCAGCACGCCAGCGAGATTCCCTATGTGTTCGATACCATCGGCGCGGTCCTCGGGAGCGGCGTGACAGCGGCCGATCTGGCCACCGCAGATGCGGCCAGCAGCTACTGGACGCAGTTTGCCAAAAGTGGCGATCCGGGCGGCGCGGGTGATTCCGAGTCCGGCCATGCGCTACCGCATTGGCCCGCGTATTCGGCCCAATCGGACCTGTTGATGGACTTCACACAGAGCGGCCCCATGCCGATGCCCGACCCATGGCGCGAACGGCTCGATCTGACCGCAGCCCATGCGCGCTGAACCGAGCGCCGGCCGGCCCGGCCGGCTGCTGCCGGGCGTGGCGCTGGCCCTCGTGGTGACCTGCGCGCAGGCGCAGAGCCCCCGCGGCACACAGCCGTGGCTGGATGGCTCGCGTGCCCCCGACGAACGTGCCCGGCTTGCCGTGGCGGCCATGACCCTCGATGAGAAGATCGGGCTGCTGCACGGCTACATGGCCGTCTCATTACCTCAGTTCGCCGCCATGGGCCTGCCGCCTCCGCGCGCATCCATTCCCTCGGCAGGATATGTCCCGGGCGTGCCGCGGCTTGGCATTCCTGCGCTGTTCGAAACCGATGCCAGCCTGGGGGTTGCCAATCCCATGGGCGCGCGTCCCGGCGATGTCTCCACCGCGCTGCCAGCCGGGCTGGCCCTGGCGGCAAGCTTCAATCCTGAACTTGCGTTCGCGGCCGGGGCGATGATCGGGGACGAGGCGCACGCGAAGGGCTTCAACGTGCTGCTCGGCGGCGGCATGGACCTGACGCGCGATCCGCGCAATGGCCGCAATTTCGAGTATCTCGGCGAGGACCCCCTGCTCGCCGGACTCATGGCAGGCCAGGCGGTGCGCGGTACGCAGAGCCGGCATGTGATCTCGACCGTCAAGCACTACGCGCTCAACGCCAACGAGACCAATCGCACCACGCTCGATGCGCGCATCGATCCGGCCGCGATGCGCGAGTCGGACCTGCTCGCGTTCAACCTCGCGCTCGCGCAGGGACACCCGGGCGCGGTGATGTGTGCCTATAACGAGGTCAATGGCGCCTATGCCTGCGACAATGATTGGCTGCTGAACCAGGTGCTCAAGCGTGACTGGGACTACCGCGGCTGGGTCATGTCCGACTGGGGCGCGGTGCATGGGACGGACAGCCTGTTGCACGGTCTGGATCAGGAGTCCGGCGAGCAGCTCGATCGGCAGGTCTGGTTCGATGCGCCGCTGAAGATGGCCGTCCAGGACAGACGCATCGCCCTAGCGCGTGTCGATGATGCCGTCCATCGCATCCTGCGCTCGATGTTCGCTGTCGGCATCCTCGAGCATCCACCGGCGAGGACAGCGATCGACTATGCGCAGCATGCAGCGCTTGCCCGGCAGATCGCGCAGCAGGGCATCGTGCTGCTGAAAAACGCCGGGTCACTGCTGCCACTGAGCGCGAACGTGCACCGCATTGCCGTCATCGGTGGCTATGCCAACGTTGGCGTGCTCTCGGGCGGTGGCTCCGCGCAGGTCATTCCGTCCAATGGCATGCCGGTGCGCATCCCGATCGGCGGCACGGGGCAGATGGCCGCGCAGCGCATCGAGCTGTTGGATCCCTCGGCGCCGCTCGTGGCCATTCGGGCCGCCGCACCCGGCGCGCGTGTCGAGTTCGACTCCGGCGAGTATCCGGCCGAGTCGGCGGCGCTCGCTGCGCATGCAGACATCGCCATCGTGTTCGTGACCCAGCATGAGATGGAGGGCTTCGACGTCCCGGACCTGACGCTGCCCTTCGGCCAGGATGGGCTGGTCAGCGCGGTCGCCGCCGCCAACCCGCACACGGTGGTCGTGCTGGAGACCGGTAACCCGGTGACGATGCCCTGGCTTGCACAGGTGCCCGCCGTGCTCGCGGCCTGGTATCCGGGCCAGGAAGGTGGCCAGGCCATCGCCGACGTGCTGTTCGGCGCGGTGAATCCGTCCGGACGGCTGCCGATCAGCTTTCCACGCGCCGAGAGCCAGCTGGTGCGCCCGCACCTGCCCAACCTGGGCAGCGAGCCCGGCGCGCCGGTGAGCATCGACTACAGCGAGGGCGCGCAGGTCGGGTACCGCTGGTACGCGGCACAGGGAACCCGACCGCTGTTCGCCTTCGGCCATGGCCTTTCTTACACGAGCTTTGCGTACGACGGGCTGAGCGTCCGGGGCGGCCGCACGCTCACGGTAAGCTTTGAGGTGCACAACAGCGGTGCGCGTGCAGGCGCCGACGTGCCGCAGGTGTATCTGACGGCGGCGGCAGGTCGGCCGGTGCTGCGGCTGATCGGCTTTCAGCGTGTGCAGCTGCAGCCGGGCGAGTCGCGCCGCGTGACGATCAGCGCCGATGCGCGGCTGCTGGGCTCTTTCGATGAGGCTCAGCGCCGCTGGATCGTTACGCCGGGGGTCTACCAAGTTCATCTGGGCCGATCCGCCAGCGAGCTGCTCGACGGCGCAAGCGCTCGGGTGGCAGCAGCCAGCATTGCCCCGGCACACGTTGACTGACGGCGTCGCGGGCCACGCCGAGGGCGCAACGTGACCCTGCGATCTTAGGCGGCCTCCGGAAACGCTTTCTTCAGCGCGTCGGCGGTGCCCTGATCGCGCCAGCGCTCCGCGAGCTGCGCCAGGCGGTGCGCCTCGTGCGCATCGAGTGTCCGAAACGAGGGGTCCAGCGCCAGCCGTGCACGCGCCAGCCGCAGCGCCTCGCCCTCGCGATCCTCCGCGAGCAGCCGCGTGATGATCTCCTGCGCCACGCGGTTCGGAAAAGGAAACGGGCGCCAGGCTGCGACGCGCTCGTAGAGCCATTGCAGCTCGGGAAGCGGATGAGCCACCGTCTGCACTCGCTCCATGACCACGTTCCAGACATTGTCGCGGTTATTGGCGCGCAATGCTCCATACATGAGATCGATCCAGCGCTCGCGCTCGCGTGCCGCCGCATCGATCGATGGCGGTGCGATCTCGGGAATGATCAGCGGGATGAGCTCGGAGAGCGTTTCCCGATTCACGTGCAGGGCGCCGCCGATGACCGCAATCGTCCCGAGCCAGGCGTACAGCGAGACGCCGACTCTGATCAGCAACGGCGATACCGGCAGCAGCGCCGCGAGCGCACAGAGAAGCACGAGTCCGGCAATGCACGCCAGCACCCAGATGTAGTCGCGGCCCAGGGCTCGGGCCATATGCACCGAGACCATGGGATCGAGACTGTGTGAGAGGCGGCCGGTCCATCCCTGGACCGCAATGACGGCCGGCACCACCGTCAGCATGACCCCCGCCAGCACGATCGCCAGGATCGTGCCGACGAAATATCCGGCGGCACCAAAAGCGAAGAACGCCACGATGCACAGGATCAGCGGCAGCAGGAAGCGAAACTCATCCAGCGACGCCATGATCATCTCGACCGAGAGCACGGGCGCCTCGCGCTGACCGGCCACCAGCGCATCGAGGAACGCAAAGGAGTATTTGAAGTACCAGGTCGCGAGGATGAACACACCGGGCAGTGCCAGCCACCCGGACTTGAGCAGTACCGTGAGGCCCACCGCGACGAAGACAAGGGTGAATATCCCGGACGTGCGCAGCGGCATGAGCAACCAGGCACCGTATTGCCGCCACCGCGTTGTCATGGCTTGCCTTTGCTGCGTCGCTGCTGCGACTGGCCCGACCGGTACTGTAAAGGCCCGGCGCGCCGGTACCGCAGTTGGGTTGCTCGGAATGCGAACCGGGTCGCAGCACGATGCGTGTCGGTATACTCGGTGACAACACCATCGGTGGAGTGGCCCACATGCTGCGACCCCGTTTCCAGCCGATCGCAGGGCGACTCGGCGCGTCGCTGCTGGCGCTGATGTGCGTGACGGCCGCAACCAGCGCCGCGGAGCCGCGCACGCCGCCGGGTCCTGCCAGCATCGCAGTCACGGGTGAAGGTCAGGTCGCCATCAGCCCTGACCGCGCGCTGGTGTCGATCGGGATCGACAGTGATGCGCCCACCAGCGCCGCGGCGGCGGCCGACAATGCACGGCGCACACGGGCAGTGGTTGCGGCGCTGCGCGCGGCCGGTGCCGCCGCCACTGATATCAGAACGCAGTCCTACTCCGTGCAGCCGCAGTGGCAATATTCACCGTCTGCTCCGCCGCATCGCAAGGGTTATCGCGCCAGCATGCAGCTGCAGCTGAGCGTATCCAACCTGCCGCGTCTGGGTCCGTGGATCGACGCGGCACTCTCGGCAGGTGCCTCCGGCATCGGTGAGGTGCATTTCGATTCCTCGCAGCTGCCGGGCGCGCATCAACAGGCACTGACTTTGGCCGTACAGCACGCACGGGCGGACGCGGACACGTTGGCCCGTGCGGCAGGCGGCACTCTGGGAACACTGCTGGAGCTCTCGACGCAGCAGCCCTCATTCCAACCCGGCCTGCAGGAAGCGGTCGTCACTGCCGAGAGACGCGAAGCGCCCGACACGAGCTTTCAGAACACGCAGCTGCAGGTGCACGCCTCAGTGCTGGCCCGCTGGTCGTTCGTATCGAACCCACCCTGACCTGCAGATCCATCCTTCAGCTCAAAGATCCATGCAGTAATCGCCGCTCAAGCGGACCCGGCCCTGCAGCGCTTGGAGCTCGATGCCAGGCGGGACCTCACCGCACAGATCATGGAAAGGCGTTCCGGGTTCGTCATGCAGATCAGCGTCCTGCTGCGCGGCGCCACAGCGCGCACAGTGATTGAGGAAGATGCCCGCGCTGGCATCCATGCGATAGCCGGGCCATCGCTGCAGCTGGCGTCGAAGCTGATCATCGACGGCCCAGATGCATTGCACGCGGAAAGCCTCCAGCGGCTCCCCCGATACGGTACCGCGTCGGCAATACAGGCACACGACCTCCATGTCGCGACGGCAGCGACAGCAGCCGGCGCGCGCACGCGCCACAAAGGCATCGGACGACTCGATGAGGAAGTCGGGATCAGCGAGACCTTGCGCTTGCGCTGCTGCGTCGGGCCGCCACGCCGCGAAGCGCTCCCTGGGCATTGCAGAGTCGATGTACCAGCACTTCGAGCGCTGATCCCAGCAGGCACCCAATGCCCTGATTTGCGCATATTCCTCGGGCGCGACGAACAGATCGATACGGCTCATGTCCTCTCCTTGCTCACAGAATGATCAAAGTCCCAGATCGAGATCCAGACCGCGCTCGACCTCGCGGCTTTTGGCAGCGGCCTGACTCTGCTGACGCTCAACGTCCGGATTTGCTGCCACCCGCGCGCGGTATTCCTTCCAGCGCCTGATTGACTCCAGGGCCTGCGCATCCACGCTGAAGTGCGCTGACTGCCGTTCCCATGTTCTCTGCGCCATCGGCGGTTGCGCCGTGGGGCTGGCCACGAGCGCGGTCTCCCGCGCCTGCGTGCTCGCTGGCGCGGGAATGTGCATTTCCACCTCGCGTGCCGGCACGGGCACTGGCCCATTCCTGACGGAGACGACGCGCTCGGGCAGATGGCTGGCTTGCCGCTGCGCGGACAGGCGCCGTTGCAATGACATCCATGTCGATTGCGCCTGCTCGCGCACACGCTGCAGCCAGGGCAGACGCTCCGGCCTGACGGGCACCGCCCGCTCGTTGAGCTCGCCGGTGCGCGTTGGGTAGATCGACGCGGCCTGCTGCAGGCTCGCGTGGTGCCGTGCGCGAATCCGTTCGGCCATGACGCTGTGACCGCCGCGTCGCTCAATGTGATAGGCCATCGACGGCAGACGCGGCTCCTGCGTCGGATTCCGCGTGGCAATCTCGTGGGAGACACGCGCCTCGAGATGTGCGGCCTTCAGCGCCTCGTTGGTCAGCGCCGCCCAGCGCTCGCGCAGCCAGGCGCGCTCCTCGCCCCAGCGCAGCAGACCCTGCCGATGCCGCTCGGTGCCTGACCATTCCAGGGAGGTCTTGCGGCTCAGGCCCTCACTGGTGACCTCGCGCGTCGTTGCCAGCAGATGCGCGTGGAAGTTGCGTGGATCGCCGCGCGGGGCATGGATCACCAGATCGACGGCGTTGTGATAGCGCTCGACGAGCTCTCGGGCGAACCCGCGTGCCAGTTGCAGCCGCTCGCGATCCTTCAGTTCATGGGGCAGCGCGAGCATGAACTCGCGCGCCACGCGCGAATTGCGCTGCTTCTCTGCATGTTCCGCGGCGTTCCACAGCGAAGCGCGGTCGCGCGCCCAGCTCACCGATGCACCGGACCGCTCCAGCGCCCGTGGCAGCACGATCTCCCTGTGCAGCACGTCCCGGCGCTGCCGGTGATCGTAGGTCGCCCCGGTGCGCAGATCGCGGATGCGCTCTCCCGCCCGATATGCGGCTGCGCTTGTGGCGCGACTGCCGCGCGCCCCGGCGCTGCGGCTGAAGGTCTTCATCCGAAAGACGAAGATCGCCATCGCGCGTGCCCCCTCGCAGCAGAGGGCAAGCGTCGCAAAGGCAGAACCTCAGGGCTCGCGCCATATTCGGCGCGTTCACACAGAAAGGCGCTGCGGCCGGCGCCATGCCGCCGTCCAGTCGGGCTTCCGCGACGCAAAGATCCAGTCACACCCGACTGCTCGAGGGATGACCCCGTCGTACGATCTTGGCCAATCTTTTTTCTGCCACCGCGGCCGCCAGATCGGCCGACCCATCACATGGTTCATCGACCCTCCAGCGAAAAGCCGTGTACGACTCCAACGGGGACGCACAAACACCATATGACTCAGGCGCTTACGGATAGAGGGCCCGGGTTTGCGGGCTACGGCCATCCGATTTCGGACAGCCGACGCCTTTGCGCTCGCGCAGCGCCGACGCAGTGGTCCGCGCGCATCGACTCCCTTGTGAGCGCCGCTGCGCCGGGCTTAGGCTCGGGCATGAACGCGGGGGTCGGCGATTCTCAACATCGGCTGCTTTATATGAATTTCGTTTTCCGGCGAGCGCAGCCGCCGCGAGCGACTGGACACGCTCGGTGAGTTGCCGATGCTCGATTCCACGCTGGCCGTGGATCTGAAAATACGGAGAAGGTCATGCTCAAGGTCTGGGGTCGACGCAGCTCGATGAACGTGCAGAAGGTCATGTGGCTGATTGGCGAGCTGGGCCTGCCACACGAGCACATCCCGGCCGGTGGCAGCTTCGGGCGCCTCGAGGAGCCGGCATTTCTCGCGCTGAATCCGCATGGGCGCGTACCGGTGATCCAGGACGGCGGCGTCGCGGTGTGGGAATCGCATGCCATTTTGCGTTATCTGGCGGCACAGTACGCACCCGGCCGATTCTGGAGCGACTATCCTGCCGCCCGCTCGCAGGTCGACCGCTGGATGGATTGGTCGCAGACGACGCTGCAACCGGCGTTCATTGACGGCGTTTTCTGGGCTTATGTCCGGACGCCGCCGGCGCGGCGCGATGCGGCGCTCATCGAGCGCAACGTCCGGCGCTGTGGCGAAGTCTTTCAGCGGCTCGATGGGCTGCTGGCGCGCGAGCCGGTGCTCGCGCAGCTGGAACCGACACTGGCGGATATCCCGATCGCGGTGAATTTCTTCCGCTATTTTGAGCTCGATATCGAACGCCCCGGGCTGCCGCATATCGAGGCCTGGTATGCGCGACTGCAGCAGCGGCCGGCGTACCGCGAGCACGTCATGGTGAGCTTCGAGGAGCTTTGGGCGCACGACTAGCGATCACCCCGTCCGGCGCCCCCGGCTGAGGGCGGCTTGCGCGCCCTCGTTTCGTGTATTAGTGTAATGATACACATGGATGCCGATGACCTCTCGATCCGTCCCAGCGCTCCCGAGCCGATCTACCGCCAGATCATGCAGCAGCTGCGCCGTCTCATCGTCAGCCACCAGGTCGGCGCGGGGGAGCCTCTGCCCTCGGTGAGGGAGGTGGCCGCCCGCCATGCCATCAATCCCATGACCGTGTCGCGCGCTTATGGTCTGCTCGAATCGGAAGGGTTGCTGGAGAGGCAGCGCGGCAGGGGCATGGTCGTGGCAAGCTCGCGCCGCCGCGCGCCGACGGAAGAGCGACTGATGAGGCAACTGGATCCCACCCTTGCCGGCGTGGCGCGTGAGGCGCGCGAGCTCGGCCTGGCGCCACGTCTGGTGCTCGAGCGGCTCAAATATCACTTGGAGAGCGCGCCCGATGTTGCGCCCCGAGCCAGTACTGTCGGCTGAATCGCCGCTTTGCGGCGCCGGCCTCAGCAAGACATTCGATGGGGAGCCGGTGCTGCGCGGGGTCTCGCTTGCCATCGAGCGCGGCTCCATCCTCGGGCTCATCGGTCGCAGCGGCGCAGGCAAGACCACGCTGATCCGCATCCTGCTCGGATTGCTCGCCCCCGACGCCGGCCGTGCCTGGGTACTGGGCGAGCCTGCCCTGGCATTGACCGACACCGCGCGCCAGCGCCTGGGCTATGTGCCGCAGAGCCCCGATACGCTCGGCTGGATGCGCGTCGGCGATATGCTCGCGTTCATCGGCAGTTTCTATCCGCACTGGGATGCCGGCTATGTCGCCGACTCGCTGCTGCGCTGGAGCATTGTCCCGGGCAAACGGCTGGCGGCACTGTCGCTCGGAGAACGGCAACGCGTCGCATTGATCCGTGCTCTGGCAATGCGACCGCAGCTGCTGGTGCT
>DATJUN010000049.1:0-16384 GCA_035502275.1 Steroidobacteraceae bacterium | reverse complement strand
CTCGGTCAGTGACGTGGAGTTCGAGCTGGCGCTGGCGGTCGCACTGGTGGTGCTGGTGATCTTCCTGTTCCTGCGCAATCTGCCGGCCACCGTGATCCCGGGGATCTCGGTCCCACTGTCACTGGTGGGGACCTTCGCGGTCATGTACCTGTTCGGCTTCAGCCTCGACAACCTGTCGCTGATGGCTCTGACGATCGCCTCCGGGTTCGTGGTCGATGACGCCATCGTCATGATCGAGAACATCTCCCGCTACGTGGAGAAGGGCGAAAGACCGTTCCAGGCCGCGCTCAAGGGCGCCGGCGAGATCGGCTTCACCATCATGTCGCTGACCGTGTCGCTGCTCGCAGTGCTGATTCCGCTGCTGTTCATGCGCGAGGTGGTCGGGCGGCTGTTCCGCGAGTTCGCCATCACGCTGAGCATCTCCATTCTGCTGTCGGCGCTGGTGTCGCTGACGCTGGTGCCGATGCTGTGCTCGAGAATGTTCAAGAGCCGCGAGGAGCGCGAGGCGCGCGGGCGCAACCGCGTGGATCTGGCCGCCGAGCGCGGCTTCGAGCGGCTGATCGGCTGGTACGACAGTGCGCTCACGTGGGTGCTCGCCCACCAGCTGTTCGTGCTCTGGTGCGCGGTCGGCACGGTCGCGTTGACCGTATTTCTCTACGTCGCCATCCCGAAGGGTTTCTTCCCGGTGCAGGACACGAGCCTGTTGCAGGCCATGACCGAGGCCTCCCCAAGCGTATCCTTCGATGCCATGGTGCAGCGACAGCAGACGCTCGCCGATGTGATCCGGCGCGACCCGGCCGTGGATAGCCTGTCCTCGTTCATCGGTGTCGACGGCACCAATACGACGCTCAACGACGGGCGCATGATGATCAATCTGAAGCCCAAGGACGAGCGCAGCGACAGCATCGAGACCATCATGGCGCGGCTGCGCCAGGAAACCCAGGGCATCGCCGGCATCAGCGTTTACTTTCAGCCGGTGCAGGATCTGACGATCGATTCGACCGTGTCGCGCGCGCAGTACCAATTCGTGCTCGGCGCGGCGAGCGATTCGATTCTCGCGCCCTGGGCGCCGCGGCTGCTGGCCGCGCTGGAACGCGCGCCGCAGCTGCAGAACGTTTCCACCAACTACCTCGACAAGGGGCTGACCGCGCAGATCCAGGTCGATCGCGACACCGCCGCACGCTTCGGCGTGACCGCCGCCACGATCGACAACGCGCTCTATGACGCCTTCGGCCAGCGCATCATCTCCACGATCTACTCACAGTCGAACCAGTATCGCGTCATCCTGCAGGCAATCCCGAGCATGGAAGACACGGTCGCTTCACTCAACACAATCTATGTGCCAGCCGCCGGCGGTGGCCAGGTGCGCATGGACTCGATTGCACACGTCTCGGTCAGTCAGTCGGCGCTCGAGCACGATCACCTCGGACAGTTCCCGGCTGCGATGTTCTCCTTCGACGTCGCCCCGGGCGCCTCGCTGCAGTCGGCGGTGCAGGCGGTGCGCGATGCCGAGCATGCCATCGGGCTGCCGGTCAGCATCACCACCACCTTCCAGGGCTCGGCGCTGGCGTTCCAGTCGGCTCTGTCCAGCGAAGTGCTGCTGGTGCTCGCGGCCATCGCCTCGGTCTACATCGTGCTCGGGGTCCTCTACGAGAGCTTCATCCACCCGTTGACGATCCTGTCGACGCTGCCGTCGGCCGGCATCGGCGCCCTGCTCGGGCTGATGATCGCGGGGCTCGAGCTCAATATCATCTCGATCATCGGCATCATCCTGCTGATCGGCATCGTGATGAAGAACGCCATCATGATGATCGACTTCGCGCTCACCGCCGAGCGCGATGGCGGCAAGGCGCCGTTCGAGGCGATTCACCAGGCCGCGCTGCTGCGCTTCCGGCCGATCCTCATGACGACGGTCGCGGCGCTGTTCGCCGCCCTGCCCCTGATGCTCGGCACCGGCACGGGCTCGGAGCTGCGCACACCCCTGGGCGTGTCGATCGTCGGCGGCCTGCTGGTCAGCCAGGCCCTCACTTTGTTCACGACGCCGGTGATCTATCTGTTCTTCGATCGGCTGTCGCACCTCGCGCGCGGCGACCGGCGCTCCCCGGCCGCCGAAGGCGACGCCGGGGATTGGGCGGGCGGCGCGGGACAGCCGGCCGGAGGTGCGCTCGGCAGCCGCCCGCACCCGGCAGCGCCCCAGAACTGAAGTCCTGACACGGGCAGCGCCACGCATGAACATTTCCGCGCCCTTCATCCACCGTCCGGTCGCCACCACGCTGCTGACGCTTGCGATGGCGCTGGCGGGCGGCATTGCATTCTTCCTGCTGCCGGTGGCACCGCTGCCGAACGTGGATATCCCGACGGTGATGGTCCAGGCCACGCTGCCGGGCGCAAGCCCCGAGACCGTGGCCACCAGCGTTACGACGCCCCTGGAGCGCCACCTCGGCGCTATCGCCGGGGTCACGGAGATGACCTCCTCGAGCTCGGTGAGCTCCTCGCGCATCATCCTGCAGTTCGACATGAGCCGCGACGTCAACGGCGCGGCGCGCGACGTGGAGGCGGCGATCCAGGGCGCACGCGTCGACCTGCCGGCAACGCTGCGCACGAACCCGGAATACCGCGAATTCAACCCGGCGAATGCGCCGATAGTCAGTCTGGCGCTGACCTCCCCGACGCTCACACCGGGACAGATCTACGATTCGGCCTCCACCATCATCGAGCAGAAGCTGCTGCAGATCGAAGGCGTCGGCGAAGTCGACGTCGGCGGCGCCTCGTTGCCGGCGGTGCGCGTGGAGCTCAACCCGCGCGCGCTGTTCAAGTACGGCATCGGCCTGGAGGACATCCGCGCCGCCCTCACGGCTGCCAATGCCAACTCTCCCAAGGGCTTCCTCGAGGATCCCGAGCACCATTACCAGGTTTACGTCAATGACACGGCGACGGACGCTGCCGCCTACAAACCGCTGATCGTCGCTTACCGCAACAACCGGCCGGTGCGGCTCGAGGACGTGGCCGACGTCTATGATGGCGTGGAGAACGTGCGCAACCTCGGCCTGGACAATGGCGTGCCCGCGGTCCGGGTGCAGGTGCACCAGCAGACCGGCGCCAACATCATCCAGACGATCAAGCGCGTGGAAGCGGTGATACCCGAGATTCAGGCGTCGATCCCGCAGAGCATCAAGATTACTACGCGCGGCGATCGCACCGCCACCATCCGCGCCTCGTTGCGCGATGTGGAGTTCACCCTGCTGGTCTCCACGCTGCTGGTGATCTTGGTGGTGTTCATCGCGCTGCGCAATCCGCGCGCCGCGTTGATCCCGGCAGTGGTAGTGCCGGTGGCCTTGATCGGCACCTTCGGCGTCATGTACCTGCTCGGCTTTACGCTGGACAACCTGTCGCTGATGGCGCTCACCATCGCCACGGGCTTCGTCGTCGACGATGCCATCGTGATGCTCGAGAACATCTCGCGGCACAGGGAAGAAGGCATGCCGCCGTTCAAGGCGGCGTTGGAGGGCGCCCGCGAGGTCGGCTTCACGGTACTGTCGATGAGCGTGTCGCTGATCGCGGTGTTTCTGCCAATCCTGCTGATGACGGGCCTCGTTGGGCGGCTGTTCCGCGAGTTCGCCGTGTCGCTTTCGGTGGCGATCATGCTGTCGCTGGTGCTGTCGCTGACGACGACCCCGTGCATGTGCGCGCACGTGCTGGGTGACATGCATGCTCGCGTCGGCTCGTTCGTGGACCGTTTCCTGGCCTACATGGAGCGCCGTTTCAACGCGATGCAGGACTTCTATGCGCACACGCTGCGCGCAGCGCTGGCGCATCCGCGGCTGGTGATCTCGATCCTCGGCGCCACGGTGGCGCTGAACTTCTACCTGTTTGCCGTCATCCCCAAGGGCTTCTTCCCGCAGGAGGATACCGGCGTCATCCAGGGAATGCTGCGCGCCGATGAGGATGTTTCCTTCAAAGCCATGGAGGGTCGGCTGCGACAGGCGCTGTCGATCGTGGGCATGGATCAGGCCGTGGAAAGCTACGGCGGCTTCACCAATGGCGGGGGCGGCTTCGGTGGCGCCAACACCGCCCAATTGTTTATCGACCTCAAGCCGCTGTCGCAGCGACACGGCCTGAGCTCGGATCAGGTCATCGCGCGGCTGCGCCGCGAGCTCAGCAGGCTCACCGGTGCGCGCCTTTTCCTGCAGGTGCAACAGGACATCCGCGCCGGCGGCCGGCAGGGCAATGCAGAATACCAGTACACCCTGCTCGGTGATGACCTCAACCAGCTCAATACCTGGGCACCGAAGATCACCGAGGCGCTCAAGCAGGTTCCCCAGCTCGCCGATGTGAGCTCCGATCAGCAGGACAGCGGCCTGGATATCCGCTTGAACGTGGATCGTCCGACCGCCGCGCGGCTTGGAGTCGGCCTCACAGCGCTCGACAACACCCTCTACGACGCCTTCGGACAGCGACAGGTTTCAACCATCTACGAGGATAAGAACCAGTACCACGTCGTGATGGAGGTTGCGCCGGAGTTCTGGCAGAACCCGGCCACGCTGCGGGACATCTGGGTCAGCACCGCGGGCGGTGCGCTCTCGGGTACCCAGGCGACCGCGGCTGCAGTCGGTGACTTTTCGATCGCTCCCCAGCCTGCAAGCGGCGCGGGATCCGGCGCAGCCCCTGCTGGCACCACTGGCGGTGCGACGCTGTCGCGGACACCGGCAGCAGCGACTGTACCGGCAACTACGAGCGTGGCCTCCGCCTCCTCGAGCGCCACCGGCGTGACTGCGGCGGCGCAGGCGGCGGAGCAGGCCGCAACCCAGGCGTCCGCGCAGCAATCGGCCCGTGCGGCCACGCAGGCGGCCGGTGGCAGCGCGGGCAGTGCAGGCGGCACCACCAGCAGCACCACTTCCAGCATCAGCGCCGCCAGCCTCGCGGCCCAGAACGCGCAGCTCAACGCACTGACCAACAGCGGCCGCGGCGCGGCTTCGACCGGCGCTTCGCTCAGCACGCTCGCCGAGACCATGGTCCCGCTGTCCGCATTCGCGAACTACGGGGCTGGAACCACGCCGATGCAGGTGCAGCACCAGGGCAACTTCGTCGCGACCACGATCTCTTTCAACCTGCCACTGGGGGTGACGCTCGGCCAGGCAACCGTGGCGATCGAGCGCACCATGCAGCAGCTGCACGTGCCGGTCGGCATCCACGGCAGCTTCGCCGGCACGGCCCAGGTCTACCAGGATTTCCTCTCCAACGAGCTGCTGCTGATCCTGGCTGCGCTCGGGGCGGTCTACATCGTGCTCGGGATTCTCTACGAGAGTTTCATCCACCCGATCACGATTCTCTCCACGCTGCCCTCGGCCGGCATCGGAGCGGTGCTCGCGCTGATGGTGTTCAATACGCCCTTTACGCTGGTGGCGCTCATCGGCGTGTTCCTGCTGATCGGCATCGTGAAGAAGAACGCCATCATCATGATCGACGTGGCGATCACCACCGAGCGCGAGCGTGGCATCGACGCGCGCTCCGCGATCTACGAAGCCTGCCTGCTGCGCTTTCGCCCGATCATGATGACCACCTTCGCGGCCCTGTTCGGCGCGCTGCCGCTGGCGGTGACCACCGGCAACGGCGCCGAGCTGCGCCAACCGCTGGGGATTGCGATCGTGGGCGGCCTGGCCCTGAGCCAGGTGCTGACCCTCTACACCACGCCGATCGTTTATCTGTACATGGATCGCTTCCGCATCTGGCTCAGCGGGCTGTTCCGCGGTCGCCAGCGCCGGCAGATCGGCGGCGCGCTGCAGCGGCCCGCCTGACGCAACCCATACCACTCACAACCCGCATGAACCACAACGCCTGCAACCTCCGCGCCCTGGTGCGCATCCTGATACTGGCGCCCGCGGCGCTCGCTGCGGGCTGCGCCGTGGGACCCAACTACCATCGCCCCACGGCCACGACCACGCCGCTGTACAAGGAAAATCAGGGCTGGAAGCCGGCCAACCCGCGCCAGATACCGGCCGATCAGCCTTGGTGGTCGATCTACGACGATCCGGTGCTCGACGGTCTCGAGCGCCAGGTCATCGTGAACAACCAGACCCTCAAGCAATCCGAGGCCGCTTATCGGGCCGCGCAGGCCAACATCCTGATTGATCGCGGCACGCTGCTGCCTGACATCGCCATCACCGGCACCGACACACACGCCGGCGCGGCCGGTGGGCAGGTGAACACACAAAGCGCCCAGCTCGGCGGCCGTGGCTCGGGCTTCACCACACCGACCTATATCAAGTACGCCACCGCCAGCGTGCAGGCGCAGGCCAGCTGGACGCTGGACATCTGGGGCAAGATCCGCCGCGAGGTCGAATCGGACACGGAACGGGCGCAGGCGAGCGCGGCCGACGTCGCCGCGGCACTGCTGTCCGCACAGGTCTCCCTCGCCGAGGATTATTTCCGCATGCGCGCGGCCGAGCAGGAAATGCGCATGTATCAGACGTATCTGGCAGATCTGGAGCAGTCGCTGCAGATCACGCAGAACCAGGTGCGCGCCGGAATCACCACGCTGGCCGACGTCTATCAGGCGCAGACGCTGCTGGAGAATACCCAGGTCTCCGCCATCAACGTGCAGCTCACCCGCGCCACCTACGAGCATGCAATCGCGACGCTGATCGGCAAGGCGCCCGAACAGCTGTCGCTGCCCCAGGGGGATTTCAACACCACGATCCCGGTGGTCCCGGTCGGTTTGCCTTCGGAGCTGCTCGAGCGCCGCCCGGACATTGCGGCCGCCGAGCGCACCGTCGCCAGCGAGAATGCACTCATCGGCGTCGCCGAGTCGGCCTGGTTCCCGAGCCTGACTCTGACCGGCGCGGCTGGTTTCAGCAGCAGCAAGATCGCAGGACTGCTCAGTGCCGGCAACACCGCCTGGTCCTTCGGCCCGCAGGTGGCCGAGACCATCTTCAATGGCGGTGCACGCGTCGGCGAGGATCGTGTGGCGCGCGCCAACTATGATCAGTCGGTCGCCTCCTATCGTCAGACCGTGCTCTCGGCGTTCGAGGCGGTCGAGAATGACCTGGTCACGCTGCGGGTGCTCGAGCAATCCCAGAGCCTGCAGGTCACGGCCGTGGGGGCCGCGCGTCTGTCCGAGAACCTGACGCTCAATCAGTACAAGTCGGGCATCGTGTCCTTCACCAGCGTGATCACCGCGCAGACCACCCGCCTGGAGAGCGAGATCAACCTGCTCTCGATCCAGAGCGACCAGCTGGTGACCAGCGTTGATCTGGTGTCGCAGACCGGCGGGGGCTGGAATGTCTCGGATCTGAAGCTCGCCAATCGCGGCGTGCCGAAAGACTGACGGCGGATCTGAAGGCAGCCGCGCGCAGGCGCCGCGGGCTCGCGCGCTCTTCAGCGCCGGTAGATGAGCTCGAGCATCACGCTGCGGTCGATGTATTCACCGTAGGGCAGCGGAAACTCCAGGTGGCGCGCATGCAGCAGGTTCGAGCCCTGCAGCGCGATCTGGAATCGTCCCTCGGGTCGCCAGGCAATGTCGGTATCGAGCTCATCGTAGGCTGGCAGGGCCGGGTTGGGCAGCGCACCGACGTAGCGCCAGCTCGCATTCCAGGACAGGCCGTGGCCGAGATCCATCGAAGAGATCAGGCTCGCCTGCACGCTCGGATCGTCGGTTTCCTGCGAGAGACCAATCGCCGGACTGATTGCGCTCACCCCCGGCTCGAAGGCGAAGTGCTCGTGCAGGCTCGTCAGGCCCGGTGACAGCCGCCACCACGGCTGCACCTGCCAGTCGGCCCACACCTCGACACCGTAGGTCTCGGCCTGGATCTGATTGCCCCAGGTCAGGGAGATCAGGGCCGGGGGAGCCGGGGGACCAAACTCGATCGTCCGCAGATCGCTGTAGTCGTTGTAGAACAGTGACAGCGATGCGGAGAAAACAGGACTGGGCTGGCTGCGTACCCCGAGCTGCGAGGCCCAGAGCCGCTCGGGTTGAAAGTTGGCGTTCCCGGCCAGAATGATCAGCGGATTGACCGCCGGATTCTTCTCCAGCACATCCTCGTCGAATGGCGTCGGCGAGCGCACGGCATTGGAGATCGCGGCCCACAGCACGGTGTTGGTCGCGGCGCTCCAGGTCGCCCGCAGATCCGGCAGGAATTGCCAGCCAGCATAGGGATCATCCTCGAACTTCAGGCCGGCGGTCAGGCTCACCCGGCCCGGCAGCATGATCGTATTTTGAGCGAACACATCCCCGAGGGTGAGGTCGCGATTGACCGGCACCCACTGCAGCGTCGGCGAATCGGTGAAGCCGTAGCTGTTCACGCGCTCGCCGGCCCCCCAGACGAAGCGGTCCCAGCCGAGGAACGACTGCGACTGCTGCAGTTCGATGTCATAAGTGCGCAGCACGAACGCCGGAATGCCTCCCTGCGACCAGCGCTCGGTCTGGTCGAAATAGGTTTGCACCTGCCACTGCGATTGCGGCGTGCTGCGCTGCCAGCGCCCCAGCAGATCACTGCCTGAGATCAGGCCACCGGACTCGCCGGCCGCGTGCTCGGTGCCCCGATAGGCATCACCCTGCAGGGTCAGCGCGTTCAGACCGCGCGACGAGTCCAGGCGAAAGCCGCCCTGCTGCTTGTTCCAGCCATCATGCGGATCGGTGCCGCCGGGCTGGATCATGGCGGACTGCTGCAAGAGCTTGCCGTAGATGCGCAGCGCGGTCGCATCAGTCAGACCGGTCCCGTAGCGGGAGCTCACGGCCTGTTCGAGATTGCCCCCATCGACCTGCACGATCGTTCCCTGCGTGCCCGAGGCCGAGCGCGTGATCACATTGATGACGCCGTTCATGGCGTTGGCGCCCCACAGTGTCGAGCCCGGCCCGGTGATCACCTCGATGCGATCAACATCCGCCAGCACTACATCCTGCACGTCCAGGTACATACCGGAGTACAGCGGCGAGTAGACGCTGCGGCCGTCGATCAGCATCAGCATCTTGTTGGAGAAGCTCTGCTCGGAAGGGTTACCGCCAAAGCCCCGGCCGCTGACCACGTAGTCGCTGGAGCTCAGCTGCGTGACGTGCAGGTTCGGCGCCAGACGCAGCGCCTCGACGAGGCTGGTGACCCCGGAGCGCACGATGTCATCGTGCGTGATGACGTAGATCGATGCGTCCGCAGCGCTCAGCGGCTCGGCGACCTTCGATACCGAGGTGACCTGTACATTGGAGAGCTGTGAGAGCGACAGTCCCACCAGCGACTGCACGTCCGAGCCCGCCTGGGCGTGCGCGCAGAGCGCGTATGACAGGGACACCAGTGAGCCGAGGGCGCCAACAGGCGCGCGTCTGGCGAGCCGGTGTTTGGTCAATGCTGCTCCCTTGGGTGATGCCTCTTCCCCGTGCGCACGCTGAGCCGTCGCACTGCACACCCATGCGCATTGTGCCAGCAGCGCCGCGCCGCGTGTGAGGCACTACGTCGCATCCATGCGAGGGGTAAACGGGGTCACCGCCTCGCGCGGTCTGTAAAATTTATAGTTCCGGACAGGCGACGCGCTCGTCGAGGCTCGCGTGCAGCTCCAGTTCCGGCAGCGCGCGCTGCGCCAATCCCTGGATCTCCCCACCGACGCCGAGCAGCGCCGCAAGCCCGCCCTGCAGCTGCTTCTCGCGTCGTGCCCAGCGCTGCAGCGTCTGGCTCTTCTCGGCTTCCAGCTCCTCGCGCATGCGCTGAAAGGCATCGTGGACGGCGCGCAGCTTGTGTGCGAATTGGGGCGAGGTCACATAGTCGTAGACCGCCGCCATCTTCTCATCGCGGCTGGCGGACACGATGCGCTGGCGATGCACGGCCAGGAGCGACTCGCGCAGCAGCTGCGCGAGCTGCAGGGCCACCGGCCAGATCACCACGTACACCCCCTCGTGCAGCGAGAAGATCTGCCCCGCCGGCCACTCGCGCGGCACGGCAGCGCCGAGCGTGACGAGCACGCCGACCTCGGCACCACAGGCGCGCATGTCTTCCTTGAGCTTGCCGATCCAGGCGGCGCTGAAGTCCTTCGCACGCTTGCTTTCCCAGAGCACCTTGATGGGAGCGTGCCCTGCGCGCGTCGTGATGTGCTGTACGACGTCCGCGCCGCGCACGCCCTTCTTGACCTCCTCGATCCGGTCGAGCGGAAATTCCCGGCGCAGCGCCTCTTCAATCGCCAGCTCCAGCACCTCGCCCTGCAGCTGCTGCGAGCCCTGCGTCAGGCGACGCTGTGCATCCTCGAGCTGCTCGCGCGCGTCATCGAGTTTCTTCTGCAGATCCGCCTCGCGCAGCTGCGATCGTTCCTGCTCCTGGCTGCGAACCTCGTTCTCGCGCTCGGCGCACCTGAGATCGACCTGACGCTGCACCGTGAGCGCCAGCGCCGCCTTTTCATCCTGCAGCCGCGTGCGCTCCTGGCGCAGCTGCATCTGTTCGGCGCGCAGCGCCTGCAGCTGCCCCTGGGCATCCCCGAGGCGTCGCTCGTACTCGCCGCGGCTGTCGGCCAGCTGCTGCTCCAGCGCCTGCAGCTGGGGTCGAAGCGCGGCCTCCGTGACGGTGCGCACCTGCGCCAGCGCCTGCGCATGCTGTTCGGACTGCTGTTGCATCAGCGCCTTGAGCTCCTCGACCTGCTGGCGCGCGGCCTGATCGCGCTCGCGCGCGAGCTGCTGCACCTGCCGCTCGGCGAGACTGCGTGCCTCGGCGCGCAGCCGGGCGAGCGCCGCGTCACTGTCGGTCTCGATGCTCTCGAGCGCCTGGCGCGCAAACCCGCGCTCCAGTGAGAACGCCTGGTGACAGCCGGGACAGGTCACGAGCGCATCCTGGGCAATCAGCAGCTGCGCGAAGGACATGGGCACCTCGTCAGGCCAGTGGCATCGCCGTTATGCACCGTCCGCAGCCCCCAGAGGCAGGGGCCGCGGACGACGCGCCATGATTTACCATCGGATTGGAATAGGGAAGATACAATTCGGGTGCATTATGGGATATTTAGCCCGAAATGCGCACCCAGACGTCGTCAGGGCGCCGACCGAACCGACTGCGCGAGGGCATCGGCGCGCTACCCGAGCTGGCTGTTCATGGCCTCCCCATGATCGCTGGCGCCGGCGCTCACGCACGGTCCATACGATCGCGCTAGACCAGCACCCGTTCGATGCCCCCCTGGTTCGCGCGTTTGACGTAATCGGCCATCCAGTTCTCACCGAGCACGTGGCGGGCGATCTCCACGACGATGTAGTCGGCATCCAGATCGGCGTCTTCGTTGTAGCGCTTGAGTCCCTGCAGACACGAGGGGCAGGACGTGAGCATCTTGATCTGCGTGGCACCCTGGGCGCGCAGCGTGGCGGCGCCGGCGCGCACCTGCTGCTCCTTGCGAAAGCGAACCTGCGTGGAGATGTCCGGGCGCGTCAGCGCCAGCGTCCCCGACTCCCCGCAGCAGCGGTCGTTACGCTCAACGCGGCCATTCTGCGCGTCATTCATCAGCGTATTGACCACCTTCAGCGCATCGTAGGTCTTCATCGGCGTGTGGCAGGGGTCGTGATACATGTAGCGTACGCCGGTGACACCCTCGAGCCGGATGTTCTTCTCCATCAGATATTCGTGGATGTCCAGAATGCGCGAGCCCGGGAAGATCTGGTCGAACTCATACCCCTGCAGCTGATCAAAGCACGTGCCGCAGCTCACCAGCACCGTGCGGATGTCCAGATAGTTGAGCGTGTTGGCCACACGGTGAAACAGCACGCGGTTGTCGGTGATGATCTTCTGCCCGCGCTGCGACTGACCGGCCGCGCGCTGCGGATAACCACAGCACAGGTATCCCGGTGGCAGGACCGTCTGCACGCCCACGTGCCACAGCATCGCCTGGGTCGCGAGTCCCACCTGCGAGAACAGCCGCTCCGAGCCACAGCCGGGGAAATAGAACACCGCCTCGGTATCGCTGCTGGTGGTGGCGGGGTTACGGATCACGGGCACGTACTCTGCATTCTCGATGTCCAGCAACGCCCGCGCGGTCTTCTTCGGCAGCCCCCCGGGCATCTTCTTGTTGACGAAGTGGATCACCTGCTCGCGCATCGGCGGCTTGCCGGTGGTCGCCGGCGGATGACGCGTCTGCTTGTGCGCGAGCCCCGCAAGCAGGCGGTTGGCCGTGCGCTGCACGCGGTAGCCCCAGTCGATCATGAGCTTGCGCGCCACACGGATGGTCTCGGGGTTGGTGGCATTGAGAAAGAACAGGCTCGCGGCCGTGCCCGCATTGAAGCGCCGCTTGCCCATCCGGCGCAGCAGATCGCGCATCGCCATCGAGACGTTGCCGAAATCGATGTCCACCGGACAGGGGCTCTCGCACTTGTGGCAGACGGTGCAGTGATCGGCCACGTCCGAGAACTCGTCCCAGTGGCGGATGCTCACGCCGCGGCGAGTCTGCTCCTCATATAGAAACGCCTCGATCAGCAGCGAGGTCGCCAGAATCTTGTCGCGCGGGCTGTAGAGCAGATTGGCGCGCGGCACGTGCGTTGCGCACACGGGTTTGCATTTGCCACAGCGCAGACAGTCCTTGATGGCATCGGAGATCGAGCCGATATCCGACTGCTGCATGATGAGTGATTCGTGCCCGAGCAGATTGAAGCTCGGCGTGTAGGCACTGGACAGATCGCCACCGGGCAGGAGCTTGCCGCGATTGAAGCGCCCCTGCGGGTCGATGCGCTGCTTGTAGGCGCGAAAGCCGCGCGTCTCCGCTTCGCTCAGAAATTCGAGCTTGGTGATGCCGATGCCGTGCTCGCCGGAGATGACGCCATCGAGGCTGCGCGCCAGCGCCATGATGCGCGCCACGGCGGCGGTGGCCGCCTGCAGCATCTCGTAATCATCCGAGTTGACGGGGATATTGGTGTGTACATTGCCGTCGCCCGCGTGCATATGCAGCGCGACGAACACCCGCCCGCGCAGCACGCGCGCATGCGCCTCCTCGCAGGCCGCGAGAATCGGGGCAAAGATGCGGCCGCTGAAGATCTGCTGCAGCGGGGCGCGCAGCTCGCGCTTCCACGAGACCCGCAGCGTACGGTCCTGCAGCAGATCCGATATCGAGACACCTGGAGCACGCATGAGACGCGCGCGCAGGACGGGCAGCAGCTCCTCGAGCTGATCGGCCGGGGCGAGCTGTGTGCCCGCCTCGCCGCGCAGCGCCTCGGCCAGTGGCGTATCGAGATGGCGCGTGAGCCAGGCCCAACGTCCCTTCACCTCGGCAAACAGCGCCTGCGCCTGGGGCACCCGCTCGCCGAGCAACTCCTCGGGCGAGAGCTTGCCGAGCTCGGCATCCTCGGCGCGCGCCAGCGGCAGGGGTGCCCCCAGCAGCTGCTCGAGCTCCCCGACCAGCTTGAGCTTGTTGGCGAGGGAGAATTCGATGTTGATGCGTTCGATCGCATCGGTGTATTCGCCCATGCGCTCGAGCGGGATGACGACGTCTTCGTTGATCTTGAACGCATTGGTATGGCGCGCGATCGCCGCGGTGCGCGCCCGGTCGAGCCAGAACTTGCGGCGCGCGTCGGCGCTGACCGCCACGAAGCCCTCACCGCCGCGCGCATTGGCCAGGCGCACCACTTCGGACGTCGCCGCGGCCACCGCCGCCTCGTCGTCCCCGACGATGTCCCCGAACAGGGCCATCTTCGGCAGCGCGCCGCGACGCGACTTGGTGGTGTAGCCGACCGCGCGCAGGTAGCGCTCGTCCAGATGCTCAAGCCCTGCCAGCTGCACGCCCTGCGCGGCCCGCCCGGCGAGATAGCGCTTGATCTCCACGATGGAGGGAATTGCATCGCGCGCCTGCCCGAAGAATTCCAGGCACACCGTGCGCGTGTGCGCGGGCATGCGGTGCAGGATCCAGCGCGCCGCGCTGATCAGCCCATCGCAGCCCTCCTTCTGCACACCGGGCAGGCCACCGAGAAACTTGTCGGTGACATCTTTGCCGAGCCCCTGCTTGCGGAAGCTGGCGCCGGGCATCGTCAGGATCGAGCTGGACAGCACGCGGGCGCGCTCCGGCGCTTCCCGGCCGTCCTTCACCACGACCTCGAAGCGCACTTCGGGTGCCTCGTGGATGCGCCCGAGCGTGTGACCCAGGCGCGTGACCTCGAGCCAGTTGCCCTCGCAGTCCACCATGCGCCACCAGGCGAGGTTGTCGACGGCCGTGCCCCACAGCACAGCCTTCTTGCCGCCGGCATTCATGGCGATGTTGCCGCCGATGCAGGAAGCATCGGCCGACGTCGGGTCCACGGCGAACACGAGGCCCGCAGCCTCGGCCGCGGCGGCAACGCGTCGCGTCACCACGCCCGCCTCGGTGTAGATGGTGGCGACCTCGCTGGCGACATCCGGCAGCCGCAGACGCTCAACGTCCCCGAGCGCCTCGAGCTTTTCGGTATTGATGACGGCCGACAGTGCGGTCAGCGGCACCGCCCCTCCGGTGTAGCCGGTACCGCCACCGCGCGGAATGATGGTCAGTCCGAGCTCAATGCAGGCGCGCACCAGTCCCGGCAGCTCGCTCTCCGCATCGGGCTTGACCACCACAAAGGGATATTCCACGCGCCAGTCGGTCGCATCGGTGACGTGTGCCACGCGCGAATAGGCGTCGAAGCGGATATTGTCGGCCCGCGTGTACTGCGCCAGCGCGCGCCGGGCGCGGCGCCGAAGCTGCACCCACGCGGCGAACTGCTCCTCGAAGCTCTGCACCGCCTCGCGCGTGGCGCGCAGCAACTCCCCGACCTTCGCGTAGCGCTCCGCATCCGTCGGGTCGCGCCGGCGGTCGATCTCGCTGAGGCGGTGATACAGCGCGGTCACGAGCAGCCGCCGGCGGCGCGGATTGTCCAGCAGATCATCCTGCAGGAAGGGATTGCGCCGCACGACCCATATGTCCCCGAGCACCTCGTAGAGCATGCGCGCCGAGCGGCCGGTGCGCCGCTCGTGGCGTAGCTCATCGAGCAGGGCCCAGGTGCGCTCGCCCAGCAGTCGCAGCACGATCTCGCGATCGGAAAACGACGTGTAGTTATACGGAATTTCGCGCAGGCGCGCCGGCGCCTCGGCAGGCGCAGCCGGCTGCGTCGCAAGCGTTGCGGACAGCTGTGCATTCATCGCGAGGCAGTGGGAAATCCATGCAGGCGTAGGCCGGCACCGCATTCTACATGGCAGGCTCTGACGCGAGCCGCAAGACCTCATGTCGTTCCCTGTCGCGTGCGCCTGACATCGCTGCCAGCAAGCACGGCCGGCGACCTGCGCGCTGATCACCCCGGCGTCGCCGCCGGCTGTGCCCGCAAATCAGTGCCGTCCGACGGGGGGAAGGGGAGGCTCGCCTGTACCGAGCAACCGGCTGCTCGCCCACCATGGCCAACCTGTTTGTTGCGCCACGAGGACAACTCATGAATCGTCGTATCGCGTTTGCGCTGAGAAGTGTCGCGGCCCTGGCGTTGGTGGCGGCCGGCTGCGGGATTGACTCCGCGCCAGCGAAGGCAGATGCCCTCACCGGCCTCACGGCCGGCGGCGGCGTCGGCGAATACTATCTTCGCATCGACAATGCCGAATCGCTCGGCTCCGCCCTCGACAGTTATTCAGCCAGCAATGACACCGCCTGGCAGGTATTCCTGAAGTACCGCTTCGCGCCATTCGTTGCGCTGGAAGGCCAGTACATGGACCTGGGCACCGATCGCAGTTTCGCCGGCCCGACCGAGTACACCAGCACCATCAAGGGCTGGGCACCGTGGCTCGTGGGGACGCTGCCCCTGGGCTCCTTCCATGGCTCGGTGGTCGGTCCCTTCGAGCTGTTCATCAAGGGTGGGGAGTACTTTTACGACTATCACGACGATTACGTCACCCCCGCGGGTGTCTATCGCTACTACAGCCACAACGAAAATCACTTCGTCTATGGCGGAGGCCTTGGGCTGGTGTTCATCCAGCGCCTGGACGTACGGCTCGAGTATGATGAGCTGCATATACAGGACACCAATCGCTCCAATGCGCTGTGGTTGACCGCCGCGTTCAACTTCTGATCACCACGCACAACCATCACCCCCTGACCAGCGCAGCGGGCCCTGATTCAACGCAGCGGGGCCCGCTGCTGTCGGGTTAATTTTCGTCAAGAAGGTGGGCGGCAGCGCCTGTCCATGGCAGTCTCTGTCTTCGATTGACGACAGGACTTTGTGAACGAGGACTCGAACGCGCGCACTGAACTCATCGCTGTGACGGCGGTCTCAAGTGCCCAAAGCGCGGATGGATAAGATCGGCATCAACTCCGCAGTGCAACGGAGCCTTCGGCGTGCAGGGAGCCACCCTTCCATGAAAAGACGTCTCATACGATCGCTGAACGCCACGGCGCTGCTGACGGCCCTGCTCTTCCCTGGACTGTTCATCAGTGCTCCCGCGCACGCGGCGCTCGGGGGCAC
>DATJUN010000048.1:0-3912 GCA_035502275.1 Steroidobacteraceae bacterium | reverse complement strand
CGGATCGCGCACCGAAACGGTATCGGGGTGATCCCGCAAGTCGTGTAATGACGGTGACGTTACGCCATGCTAGGCTGTGACGAGGCTCCTTCGAGGGGAAGACTCATGCGATCGGCTGCCGCCAAACCTCGCCGTGAGACTCTGAATGTGCGGATTTCGCCGGCGGAGCGCACGCTGATCGATCGCGCCGCGCAGTCGGCCGGGAAGACCCGCACGGATTTCATCCTCGAGGCAGCCCGGCGCGCCGCCGAGGAGACGATATTGGACCGCGCCGTGACCGCCGTGAGCCCGCAGGCCTACGCCGCGTTCCTGGCCCGCCTGGACGCTCCCGCACAGGCCAATGAGCGGCTGCACAGAACCATGCAGACAGCGCAGCCTTGGGCCAAGGACTGAGTGCTGGCCGCGCCCGAACCGCTGGCAGCCGGCCACCTGCTCGAGCGGTTCGATTCAGGCGTTGCCACGCTCGATGACTGGCTCAAGCGCCGCGCCGCGGTGAGCCAGACGCGCGGCGCCTCGCGCACCTACGTTGCCTGCGATGCAGATGAGGTCGTCGGCTATTACACGCTCGCGTCACACGCCGTGGCGCCGGTCGCGGCAACGGCACGCGTCCGCCGCAATATGCCGGACCCGGTGGCCGTCGTGGTTCTTGCACGGCTTGCGGTCGCACGGTCGCACCAGCGGCAGGGGCTCGGCCGGGCGCTCCTCGAGGATGCCGGCCGTCGCGTGGCGAATGCGGCCGAGACCATCGGTATCCGAGCGCTGCTCGTACACGCGCTGTCGGAAGCAACCAAAGCATTCTACCTGCGACTGGGACTCGACCCTTCACCGCTCGAGCCCATGATCCTGCTGGCAACGCTTACCGACCTGCGCGCCGCGCTCGAAGCGGACCCGGCACGGCCGGGGCGCCGATGATCGCATCCGCACTCAACGGCGGCTGCGGTATCGGGCCGCCGCCGGCAAGCGGTCCAGCTGCACGGGACGGTTGTCCCGTGCGCAGGGTGCTGCGACTTCACGTGACCGGGTTGCGCAGACGCTGCGCAAAGTGCCAGTGGTGCCCTTCCGGATCGCTGACGGCGTAGCCGCGGTCGGCCCAGTACTCGGCGCCATAATCGCTCACGGCAAGCTCGCGCGTGACCTTTGCGCCCACGGCGCAGGCGCGTTCATAGTGCGCCTGTATATCATCGACATAGATGAAGAGCCCCTGCGTGCAGGCGCCCCCGAGGGACCTGGGGCTGCGCGCCAGCACGTCCGGTCCGGAGCGTTCCCCAGCGACCATGATCACGCCATCACCGAAAGTCAGCTCCGAGTGCACCACGCCGCCGTCGTCTCCGATGACCTTGACTCGGACCTCGAAACCGAAGGCGCGGCACAGCCAATCAATGGCTTCTGCCGGAGATTGATAGGCGAGCGAGATCGAGATGCGTGGCCAACCCGGCGGCACGGGGTTGCTCCACTGCGGACTCATGACTGCCGACTCCCTGGCTTGGGTGACTGCCCGGTCAGCCAAGCGCTCACACCGCTAGCCCAACTTGCGCAGAATCGTAGGGGCTAATCAATCCGATCAATAGGTTAGCCGAAAAGTCGGCACTACAAATCGGGTACTGACGCCGGGCAGATCAGGCGGATAGGAGCTGAGAGGGCAGCTGGAGTTCGGCCAGGCGCAATCGTTTGGGTAGGCTGATGCCCAGCCGCTCGAGCAGCACAGCTTGGGCGGCATCGGGCTGCGTCACGCAGCGCAGGCGGATCTCCCCGTGTGCGAGGGTGGGCAGGATGACATCGTGGGATTGAACGCGGGCGAGTTCCTCGAGCACGGTACGCGGGGAGTTGCCCAGCCCTGCGCGCTGCTGCCAGAGCTCCAGGGTCTTCCAGAGCACGAAGGCCAGGAAGCACACCAGGATGTGGGCCTGAACGCGATCGGCGCGCTGATGCCAGATCGGTCGGATGCGCAGCTGATCCTTCTGCACTCGGAAGGCCGCCTCGGCTTGCGTGAGCTGGATATAGGCGCGCCAGAGCTTCTCATCGCTCCAGTCCTCGATGTTGGTGCGCAGCGCATAGGCGCCTTCGGATAGCTCGACCCACTGATCAAACTCGGCGCTATGCTGGACGGACAGATGGAAGCCCGCGGCACTCTCATCGTCGATCAGCTCGATCAGATAGCGCGCGGCCGCGCGCTGGTTACGCTGCAGTAGCCGGCCGATCTGGCGGTTGATCTGCGTCTTGCTCAGAGGCGAGCCGGCGTGCTGGATACGTCGCTGCAGGGAATCGAGCCCGAGCTGGATGCGGGTCGAGAACTTCTCATGCATCGCGCGCTCTTTGGTGCGCCGCTCGGCCGAGCGGCACAGGACAATGTGGTCCTCGGCGCCTCGCACGAGCTTGACGCTCACATCCTCGCGGATGCGATGCCAGCCTGTCTGCTCACCGAGCGCCCCAGCGTGCTTCTTCAGCTCGCTCTTGGGTGCGCCGATCACGTAGCGGCGGTGCGTGTCCCGCAGCCACGCGAGGTTCTTGATGCTGGCCATGCCCCGATCGGTGATCCACACGCGCCCGACCACGCCGTGCCGGCTCTCCATGGTCTGCACGATCTCTTGCAGCGTCGTGACATCGGTGCGATTGCCGGCAAACACCTCATAGCCGAGCGGGAAGCCATCGAAGCTCACCACCAGCGCGATGCATACCTGCTTGCAGTCGGGGCGGTGATCGCGTGAGTAGCCGCGCGCAGCCAGCGCATTGCCCAGTGCCTGGCCTTCGAAGAACGTGGAAGTGACGTCGTAGAGCAGCACGTCGTTCTCGGCCGCAAATAGCTCCCCATACCGACGCGACAGATGCGCCTCCAAGGCCTCCTTGTGCGCCAGCAGCTCATCGAGCGCGCGGTAGAGACGGTCCTTGTTGACTGCTGTATCTTCCAGCTGCAGCAGATCCCCCAGCGCCGTGCGACGATACCAATCCTCCGCGATGTGCAGCTCGCTGGAGGGCTCACACAGTCGTGCCGCCACCAGCACCGCGGCAATCTTCTCCCAAGCTACGCGCTCTTTGCCGCTGGGCAGCTGCTGCTGACAGAACTGCTCGAGTCCCAGGCCGCGCCAGAGCGCCAGGGCCAGATACACATCGCCGAACTGGCGAGATCGCTCGATGCGGATCGCCTTCAGTCGCACCGTGGCATTCTGGCGATCGGTGCCATCCTCAAACAGCGCGGCTTGTTCGGGCTCGCCAATCAGCTCGCGCGCGAAGGCTCGGGCCTGGATGCGTCCGTGCTCATCGAGCTCCCCCAGGTGCGCGACGGTCTGCTGGATGACCCGGCGACCGACGCGCACGCTGCGCACCAGCCGCCAGTAGCGATGCACCTTACCGTCTTTCTTGCGCGTCGTATGGCGCAGGTACATGGCCTGCGATCACAACCCACTTCGGCTCAAAAGCCAAGCAGCAAGGTCGGCACTACACGCGCAAATCACGCTCTCGGCGCGCGTAAGTACCCGATCTGATTACAGCCCGCCCGTCAAAATCGGGCAAAATCGGCGGCTAACTGCTCAAGTTGGGCTAGGCGCGGCGCCGAGCGCCGCTCAGCTCAGCGGCTGAGTGGTGGCAGGCTGGGTGGATCGTCGCGGTAGCGCGATTGCGCGGCCAGACGAATCGCGACATTGCCGGCTGCGTAGGCCGAGTAGCCCTTGCGCTGCACGATCTCGAAGAAGAAGCGCTTGCCAAAGGCGCGTGAGAAGAAATGGAAGAATTCACCGTCCGCATCACGATCGTACAGGACGTTGAACTGCTGCAGTCGAGCCAGCAGGGACTCGTCGAGCTCGAAGCGCGCGGCGAGATCGGCGTAGTAGTTGGCGGGAATGGGCAGCACTGCCAGCCCCAACGCGCGCATGCGCGCGGCGGTCGCCAGGATGTCGTCGCTGGCAAGGGCTAGGTGTT